>NZ_JBIBEN010000035.1:0-68279 GCF_042955065.1 Streptomyces sp. NPDC012510 | reverse complement strand
GTGTCCTCGACGTAGTCGAGGTTCCACCGCCACGCCTGCTTCTTCTCACGGCCGGACAAGCCGCTGCCACTGCCGTAGCCGGGTTCACCCGAGTCATCGCCGAAGACGGGGACGGTCCAGACCGACTCCGTACGATCGCTCGCGCCCGCACCCTCGAGCTTGTTCAGGCCGAAGACGTACTTGGTGCCGTCGCCCGTGACGACCGTCCAGTACTCGCCCTTGTCACCCGCCGAGGTGTCGGTCTTCGCGTCACCGTCGTCGCCGTTGTCGGCGCCGACGGAGTGCGTGACCGTGGAGGCGTCGTCGTTCTTCAGGCGCCACTGCTTGGTGGTGTCGTCCTTGACGAGCTCGGTGGCCTTGCCGTTCAAAACGAGAGATGCGTTCTCGTACTTCCAGCACAGGTCGAACTTGTCGTCCTGCCCGTCGTCGTCACAGGAGCCGTACTTGCGCTCGACATACGAGGACGTGAGGTCGAAACCCTCACCGACCTGGCTGCTCTGGTTGTTCGTGTTGGCGGTACGGCCGTCCACGGCACCGGAGTCGTACGAGATCGACAGCCCGGGAGCGGGCCCTGCCGCGGCCGGGGGCGTGCGCAGCGGGTAGGACCAGGTGAAGGTGCCGGCCGAGCCGCCCGCCTCCCAGGTCGAGGAGGAGGCCAGGGGGGTCGCCTTGTAGTCGCCTCCGCCGGACTGGGTGCCTGCGGCCAGAGCGAGGACCATCGTCTCGGCGCGAGACGCAGCGGGTTTGAAGGTCAGCGTCGACGAAAGGTGTTCCTCGGCACGGTCGTTGACCGAGACCAAAGGCTTGGGAGCACGGCACTTGCCCGTGTCGCTGTCACTGAGCAGGCACCCCGGGAACTTCAGCAGGTTCAGCCGACCGGCCCAGTCGCCTCCGTAGGCGGAGGCGAACGCCGAATAGTCGACATCCAGTCGGGCCTGTCCGCCCGTCTTGGGTCCGGTGACCTTGAGTACAACGCCCTTGATGCCGAGCTTCTTGACAGTCTTCTGGTCGAGGACCTCGACCTTGACCGAATCGGCGGTGCGCGGCCGCTTCTTGGCCTTGGCCGCCTTCGGTTCGGTGAGTGAGACCGGCAGCGAACCAGGGGTGCCCTGGACCTGGCCCGATCCGTCCAAGGAGAGTGTCGCGGAGCCGCCGACGGGCCAGGTGACCTTTCGGGCGCGGTCCTGACCGGCGCGCTTCGCCGCAGCGCGGTTGGCGACCTCGGTCTTTTCGGCGAGCGCCGCGACCTTCTTGTTCGTCTTCACTGTCCAGGGGGAGACCTTGGTTGCCTTCGGGGCTTGCAGATCGGGCCTGCCGAGCGGATCCGCTTCATCCGCGAACGCCACCGGTGTCAGCAGGCCGGGCAGCATCGCGAAGCCCACCACCGAGGAGAAGCGCCTCGTCCAGACGCGTCTGCCAGATATGGCTGTCCCTACTCCGGACGAGCCTGGGCCGAACTTGGTCATGACAAGTCTCCTTGCGGCGGCAGCTCCGCTGAAACGGCCGCGCACCGTTGAAGGTCAATGGAAGAGAGAGCAAGGGGCTCGCTGGGGCAGGCCCGCGCGATCTACGTGGACGGCTCGGCGATCTGGCTCTGTACCCGTTCCTTCGGCATGGCACCTGACCACACACGGAACTTCGCCAGGTCACCGGGCAGATAGTGGCCGGTGGTGCCACCCGCCGAACCCCGACCGACCGAGAGTTCACCCGAACCCTGCTGAGCGGCCTCCAAGCCGTCGTCTTCCTCGCTCTGCTGGGGAAATTGACCGACGTACAGCTGGGACGCTCCGAAACCCTCTGTCCCGTCTGAGGCACTGAAGGGCTTCACGGCGTCGAAAACACCAGTGACATCGACCCATGTGCCGAACTCGTGTTCCCCGACGGGCTCCTGGGCTACGGCGAGGGCGCTGTCGACCACCTTTCCGGTGGAGTCGACCGCCGTCCGGCCGAACTTCCACTGATAGATGCCGTCCGCAGCCTTCTCCACCCACAGGGCCCAAGAGGACTCCTTGCCCGCCGGAGTCGCCTGCGCAGCGACCAGTCCTCGGTAGCCGTCCGGCTTCGACTGCAGCAGTGCCCTGTTGAGCCGTACGCGTGCGGACACGGTGAAGGATCCTGTCTCGTCCACCACCGGGCCCGTCCTCGACGCGTATGCGGAAGTTCCGTTGAGCACGAGAGCCGTAGCGTCCTCGCCGGCCAGTCCGGCGCGGCCTGCCAGTGTCAGACCGCCTCGTTGGTACGGGAACGAGGTGCTCGCCGGATTGTCGGGGTCCTCCGGGCTCTCCGAGACCTTCGTGCCGGACGAGATGGTGGCGTCCCAGTGGGCGACCAGCTCATTGGTCGGCACATCGTCCATCTTCAACTGGTGTTCCTCGCGAATCTGCTCAGGCTGCTGCGCCTCCTGCCACACCGCAACCTCGTCCACCCGTCCGCGGAAGTATTCGCCGTACGCACCGCCGACCTTCGAGACTCCGAACATCAGGTTCCGGTCCGCCGCCCAGGGCGTGTACGTCGACGCGGCGTCGGACAGCACGACCGGATCGCCCTGCGGCGTTCCGTTGACGTACAGCTGGATCGTGTCGTTGGTCTTGTCGGCGTCCTTCTTCGCATCGAAGACCGCGGCCAGGTGGGTCCAGACCCGCAGAGGAGGATTGGCCTCATCGGCCACCGAGCGGATGTAGACGGGGCTGTCCTTGTCCTGGTCGGTCCGGTTGAACACCCACTTCCTGTACGTGGACGAGTAGTAGAGCGTGAACGCCGACCCCCGGTCGCCGGGCGCGGACAGTACCGTCCTGTTCGCGGAGGCGTCCGTGAGGTACGTCCACGCCGACACGGTGAAGGAGTCCTGGGTGTTGACGGCCGGTCCGTCGGTCGACGCGTAGCCGCTCTGCTTGGCCGGGTCCGAGCTGTCGTTGAGCCAGAGCGAGTAGTCACCGGCGCCACGGCGTGCCATCGTCGACCAACCGGTCCCGGCCGTGTCACGCAGCACAGCCTTGTGACGTGTCCCGACCTCGCCGGTGTCCTGGGCATCAGTCGCGTCCGATTCCGGCGTGCCGTCGTCGAAGCGCCAGCGGCCCGTCGGGCCTGCCGGCAGCCCCACCTTGAGGACGAACTCCGCCGGCGGTCCCCAGCGCACACGCCCATCCTTGTCCAGCTTGAGATCACTGGCTTCCACCGACAGGGTCTGTGTGCCGGGCAGACCGGGAGTGATGTCCTTCCGTGTCACCGGCGCGTTGGTCATGGCGGCATTGACCTGCTTGGTGGCGCCCGCGCCCGTGGAGAGGAACCGCCAGCGGTAGGCCTTCACATCGTTGTCGGCGGCGTTCGGCCGGAAAGTGAACGTACCCGCCACTCCGGGAGCACCATGGGGAGCACAGTCATCGACCGTGCACTCGGTGTACGGCTGCCCGGACACGATGGTCGGCACCTTGGGTGCGGTCGAGTCGATCCTCAGGTAACACCAGGAGGAGTACGGCGAGAACAGATCACCGGACCGACCGTCATAGCTCCAATGAGACTGGGTCCGTGCGCGGAACCGATAGAGTCCTCCGTCCGCCCGGTTGGTCGTCTTGATCGACAGCAGGTCACCGTCCGTGGCCCACCCCTCAGCCGGTCTGTACCCGCTCCACACCTGCGCCCAGGTGCCCTTGGACGTGTCAGTGCTGGAACGCTGCATGACGAACTCCGCCTGCAGGGCGGGCGTCGTCTCATCCGCACCCGGCTGCACCAGGGTCTGCACCCTTGCGTGGACAGTCGGCGTCGTCACCGTCACCGTCAGCGGGTCCGACAAGGGGCGGCATGGCCCGGACTTGTTCCCCGTACCCGGGATCGCGCCCACAGTGGTCGGCACACCCGGCTTGTGCACGTACCAGACTTTGAGTTCCGCGTTGTTGTCGAACCGTTTCCACGCGCGCGGCTCGGTCTCGTCCTTGGCCCGCAGCATCAGCGTCAGCCGGGGGAACTTGCCCGCCGCGAACGCCCGCACGGTGGAGGCGAGATTCTCGTCCGCCTCAGCAGGGTTGTCGTTGAATTCGACCCATGCGTTCGGCTGCTCAGGACTGCACAGGTCACCGCGGCCCGCTGAGACGTACCTGTCGCCCATCTGATCCAGCTGTTTCGGGCCCGGCCAGCGGGTGCCCTCCGAGATGTTGTCGGTGCGCTCCAGGTCGACCCAGTACGGAGTGCAGTTGAAGGACCAGGTCTCCTTCGCCCGGAACGTCGCGTCCAGTACGTGCTTGCCGGCCAGCTTGCCGGGGCCGAACTCGAAGTACATCCGGTCCGTGTAACCGGAACCGCAGGCGTAGCCGTCCGCGACACCACACCGGCCGACGCCTTTGGGCTCGGTGAACTTCCAGAACTTGTCGCCGTCCGACGAGAGTTTCGTCCACTCGGACACACCCAGTCCGACGGGCGGATCGATGAAGACCGGGTAGACCGTCTCCTGCCCCCGGAGCAGATCCAGGTCCGGCTTCACGGAGACAGTGCCGTCGCCGACGGCCACCGGCAGCTCCGCCGTGGCGTCCCCCTCTTCGGGGTGCGACAGATCATCGGCGACTCCCTCGGTCCCGGACTCCTCCGCAGCGGCCGTGGACAGGAGCTGGGTCTGCGGCCCGGCCTCCGCGTCGTCTCCCGCCGAGTCCCACATCTGTCCCGCAGGCCCCCGGAACACCACGTTGCCATCGGCGTCGACTGCCCGCAGTCCACCGCCCTCGCCGGGTACGACGCTCAGGCCGGACCCTGTGGCCGTAAGGCTGATGTGCTCCAACTCGGAGCTGGCAGCTGCCTCGGCGGACCTGACCACGAGCACCTCGCGGTAGCCCTCGGCGGTCGCCGTCATCTGCAGGTCCACACCGTCGACGGGCACGTTCGCGTACGTCGCCGTGGCACCGTCCAGCGTGGGCTCGGGGAGCGAAGTGGGCCAGCCCATCCTCAGCTCCTGGCCGTCCCGCCCGAGCCGCAGCAGTCCTGATCCGGCACCGCCGCCCGAGAAAGCCATGTCCACCACGGCGGCCTTCGGCCCGACCGTCCCGTCGGAACGTTCCTCCAGGGTGACATCGACGTCCTGCCACGTACCGTCCTCGGCCCTGGCACGCTGCGGCTGTGTCGACTGCGTGAGGGTGAAGGTGCCGTCGGGGTTCGCCACGGTCGTCGTGTACTCGGTCCGCTCGGACGGCACTTCGACCGATTCGCCGGTCGCCGCTGCGCGCTCCGAGGCCGACTGCTCGGTCAGCACCGCATTCGGAGCCGCCGCCGCATCACCAACGCTCGCGAGCGACACGACAGGCAACAGCGACAACAGCGTCGCCGCAGCCGAGATCCCACCGACTACACGATGCGAACGACCTCTTCGCATCTGAACATGGCGACGCCCCCGCCTCAACCCCACGAACCCACCCCGTAGTCACAAAACCTTCATAGATCCCGCGATCTAACGCGGCCTCAGTTCCCGACGTCAACGTGATCTGCGTCATAAATCTAACTGTCGACCCATCTCTGAGCTGGGACGACAGCGGGCGATTACCGACCAGTCGGGCGAACCTTCGAACGCCGCACATCTTCACGCTCCGCAGGCGAACGAAGGTCAAACGCACAGAACACGCCACTCTTCAACGACCGCTTGAGCAAACACCCCCACAGCCACAGCAGGGCTGCCCCACCTCGATGAGCTCCTTAACCTTCAACTAAAGCTCACGAGAGACAGGCAACACGGCACAGCAGAAACAGGCCAAGCGTCAACGCATATGCCGTAGCGCATTGTCACGGGTGGCGCTGGTCAACCCACCCTTGAGTCGAATGCCATCGGGTGCAGATCTTGCGACGGCCCCTGGCTGGGTGTCGCAGGGCCACAACCGTGCCGCACGAGCGGTAACGCGACCTGCGACCGGGCCGCTTCACACCGGCGCTGAGGACTCCAGGCAAGTCTCTCCACTGTTCAGACTGCACAAGAGAAGGGGCACCTGAGACAGCACCTGCAGGCCGAGATCGGATGCTCCTTGCACTCTCGCTGCACAAATGGCCACCGGATGGCCACCGGCGATCACTCCGAGATTCGATGCAGAAGCCCTCAGGACCATGAACTCGCAGGTCACAGCGGCGCTCCGAAAGCCGGACACAAGCTGTGAATCGGCGACCTACGCATTTCGATGCGCAGACCAGCAGTGCCCGATTCGCCGGATATCCAAGGTCAACAAAAAAGGAAAACCCCAGGTCAAAGGCCCGACCTGGGGTTCACCACAGAGCCGCCTTCGGGATTCGAACCCGAGACCTACGCATTACGAGTGCGTTGCTCTGGCCATCTGAGCTAAGGCGGCGCGCTGCCCACACTATGGTGCGATCAGCAACGTCGGTAAGTCTACACAGTTTCCGGGGTGCTCCTGACCAAGGGGCGGAGCACCCCGGAGGCGCCCGGGCAGGTCGGCGGTCAGGGTGTCGAGCAGCGCTTTCCCTGGGGCGGGGGTGTGCCTCGGAGGAGGTAGGCGTTGATCGTGGAGTCGACGCAGGTGCTGCCGCGGCCGTAGGCGGTGTGGCCGTCGCCGTCGTAGGTGAGGAGGCGGGCGGAGGAGAGCTGGGAGGCGAGGGCCTCGGCCCAGCGGTAGGGGGTGGCCGGGTCGCGCGTGGTGCCGACGACGGCGATCGGTGCGGCGCCCTCGGCCTCGATACGGTGCGGCTCACCCGTCGCCCTGACCGGCCAGTACGCACAGTTCAGGGACGCCCACGCCAGGGCCCGGCCGAAGACCGGGGAGGCCTTCCGGAACTCGGGGAGGGCCCGTTCGACCTCCTCGGGGCTGTTGTAGGCGGGCGGGAGGTCGAGGCAGTTCACGGCGGCGTTGGCGTACATCAGATTGGAGTAGTTGCCGTCGGGGCCGCGTTCGAAGTAGCGGTCCGAGAGGGCGATCAGGCCCGCGCCTTCGCCGTCCCTGACCGCCGCGGTGAGGGCCTGGCGCAGCTGCGGCCAGACGCCCTCGTCGTACATCGCCGAGATCACGCCCGTCGTGGCCAGGGACTCGCTGAGCCGCCGGCCGTCGGCGTCACCGGTGGGGAGGGGCCGCGCGTCCAGTCGCTCGAAGAGGGCGCGCAGGTTGTCGCCGACCCGCGCGGGCGTGCTCCCCAGCGCGCAGTCCTTCCGCCGCACGCAGTCCTCGGCGAAGGCCTGGAAGGCCGTCTCGAAGCCCGCCGTCTGCTCCTGATTGAGCCGGTCGGCGGGCAGCGACGGGTCCAGCGCGCCGTCCAGCACCAGTCGGCCGACGCGCTCCGGGAACAGCCCGGCATACGTCGCGCCCAGGAACGTCCCGTACGAGGCGCCGACGTACGTCAGCTTCTCGTCGCCCAGCACGGCCCGCAGAATGTCCATGTCCCGGGCCGCCTCGACCGTCGAGACATGCCGCAGCAGTTTCGGCGCCCGCTGCCCGCACCCTTCCGCGAACCGCTTGTACGCGGCGACCAGCGCGGCCGTCTCCCCCGTGTCGTCGGGCGTGAGATCGGTCTGCGTGTACGTGTCCATCTGGCGCCCGGTGAGACATTCGACCGGCTCGCTCCCGGCCACGCCCCTCGGATCGACAGCGACCATGTCGTACCGCGCCCGCACCTTGGCCGGGTAGCCGACGCCCGCGTACCCCTGCACATATCCGACCGCCGACCCACCCGGGCCGCCGGGGTTGACCAGCAACGACCCGATCCGCTCACCCGGCCCGGCCGCCTTCTTCCGAGACACCGCCAGCTCCACGTCGCCCTCGCCCGGCTTCGCGTAGTCGAGGGGCGCCCTCATCGTGGCGCACTGGAAGCCGGGGACCTCGCAGCCGTGCCAGCTCAGCTTCTGCTCGTAGTACGAGGTCAGCGCCGCCGGTGTTGCACGGGGCAGCGCGCCGAGGGCGGGCCCCCCGTCGGCAGCCGTGGCCGCCGCCGTGGCAGCCGTACGGGAACCGCCGGACGAGCAGGCCGAGACGAGCAGCGCGACGGCGGCGAGCAACGCGCCGCCGGCTCGCAGGGACCGATTCGGCCGGTTAGTACACCTGGTGTGCATCTCGCGAGAGTAACCATCCGCGACGCCACGATCACCGATGGCTACGAAAGCTCCTCGTACGAGTGACTCCGTCAACCGAATGCGCCGCCCGTCAACCGAATGCATCACCCGTCACCGTCACCGTCACCCGTCACCCGAGCAGGCAGTGGTCGAACACCAGCCCCCGCACCGAGCCCGCCCACATCACCCGTTCCCCACCCGCCTCACCCGCCACCCGTCACCCGTCCCCGTCACCCGTCACCCGTCACCCGGCCCGCAACGCCATCGTCATCGCCTCCACGGCCAGCAACGGCGCCACATTCCGCTCCAGCGCCTCCCGGCACGCCGCGATCGCGTCGATCCGCCGCAACGTCGACTCCGGCGTCCCACTCCGCGCCATCCGCTCCAGAGTGTCCTGCACCTCGACATTGGCGAGCGCGACCCTCGACCCCAACTGCAGCACCAGAACGTCGCGGTAGAACCCGGTGAGCTCGGTCAGAGCGAGATCGAGACTGTCGCGCTGCGCCCGAGTACGCCGTCGCTTCTGCTTGTCCTCCAGGTCCTTCATCACCCCCGCCGTACCGCGTGGCATCCGCCCGCCCTGCACCGCGCCCAGCGCCGCCTTCAGCTCCTCGGTCTCCTTGGTGTCGACCTCTTCGGCGAGCTGCTTGGACTCCTCCGACGCCGCGTCCACCAACTCCTGCGCGGCTCTCAGACACCCACCGATGTCCTCGACCCGCAACGGCAGTTTCAGCACGGCAGCCCGCCGCTCCCGAGCCCGCGGATCGGTGACGAGCCGCCGAGCCCGCTCGATGTGCCCCTGGGTGGCGCGCGCCGCAACGGCGGCGGCCTCCGGCTCGATGCCCTCCCGGCGTACGAGCATGTCCGCCACCGCGTCCACGGACGGCGTGAGCAGCCCGACGTGCCGACACCGCGACCGGATCGTCGGCAGAACGTCCTCCAGTGAGGGCGCGCACAGCAGCCAGACCGTTCGGGGAGCGGGCTCCTCCACGGCCTTCAGCACCGCGTTCGCCGACTTCTCGTTCAACCGCTCGGCGTCCTCGACGAGGATCACCTGCCAGCGCCCGTTCGCCGGGGACGTGAACGACTTCCGCACCGTGTCCCGCATGTCCTCGGCGAGGATCTGCGTGCCCACGGCCGCGACCGTCGTGACATCCGCGTGCGTCCCCACCAGCGCCGTATGGCACCCGTCGCAGAACCCGCACCCCGGGCTCCCCCCGAGCGCCCGGTCCGGACTCACACACTGCAACGCCGCCGCGAACGCCCGCGCCGCGGTCGTCCGCCCCGAGCCCGGGGGCCCCGTGAACAACCACGCGTGCGTCATCTTCGACGCCTCCGGGGGCGTCGTCCCCTTCCCGGCCGCCGTGACGATGGCATCCGCGTCCCGAGCGGCCGCGTCAAGCTGCCCGCTCAGCCTCTCCTGCCCCACCAGGTCGTCCCACACGGCCATGACACACCACCCTCAGTCCTCCGTCCCACACGACCTCCACCTGGCTTTCCGCGCCCCATTGTGCGCGACCCCACCGACAATCCGGTCCGACGCAGGACGACCGTCGGCGCCAGGTGAGCTGGGCGGAAGAGGCTCAGTGACACGCCCGCCTCGCTGCCAGGTGGCCCTGCTGGGGCCAGGTCCCCGGCTCCGGGGCTGTGCAAAGCCTGGTGTCGCTCACCGGGGGACCGCGCGAACGATCCCGACGGACGCGTCACCCGCCGACTCAGCGCCGACGCCGCCCCCAACCGCGCCGCTCCTCATCACCGTCGTCCTCGCCATGCGGTCCCAGCAACTCGTCCGCCAACGTCGGCAGATCGTCGAGCGGCGTCTCCTCGGCCCAGTCCGACCGGGGCCGCCGCCGCGGAACCCCCTCCGCATCGACCTGCGGAAGCTCCCGCGTCCGATCCTCCGTCCCGTCAGGCCCGGGCCCGGACGCGGGCCGCTCATCCCGGAAGTACCCCGGTGGCACCCGATCCTCCCGCACCGGAGGCAGTACAGCCGTCTCGTCGGCCGCCTCCGAAGGCACCTGCGGCAACACCGCGGTCTCATCATCGGAAGCCCCGCCCGAAGCCGCTTCCTGAGGCGGCACCGGCGGCTTCGGCAACTTCGCCGTGGTCTCCGAATCCGCCGAATCCCCACCGGACCGCCCGGACCGTCCGGACCTCCCCGACCGCCCCGGGGGAACTGGCGGCACCGGCGGCAACACAGCCGTTTCGTCCACCGGCCCACCAGACGCGTTCGTCGGCGTCACCACAGGCGTAGGCACCGTCACGGCCTCATCAGCCCCGCCTCCGCCGAAGCCCTGGCCATCCCGCTCGGCGGCAGCCCTTCCCCCAGCAGCCCTCTCCGTCCCAGCCGCCCTGCCGTGCGCCGCAGCGCGCTCCGCCGCGGCCGCCCTGTCCGCCTCGGCCTTCTCGGCCGCCACCCGCTGAGCCTCAGCCGCCGCGGCCCGCTCGGCCGCCACCCGCTCGGCCTCAGCCGCCGCGGCCACCCTCCGAGCCTCCTCGGCCCGGAGCAACGCCTCCTCGGCCTTCCGCTGCTTCTCCAGGCGGCGCGTCTCCGCCTCCGCCCGCAGCCGCTGCTCCTCCGCGGCCTGGTGACGACGCCGTTCCTCCTCGGCCCTCCGCCGTTCCTCTTCCTCGGCCCGAGCCTTCTCCTCCGCGAGGAGCCGCGCCTGCTCCTCCTCGGCACGACGACGCGCCTCCTCGGCCCGCCGCCGGGCCTCCTCGGCCTGCCGCTCAGCCTCGCGCCGCTGGGCCTCCTCCAGCTCGCGCCGCTTGCGCTCCTCCTCCTCGGCACGCAGCCGGGCGAGTTCCTCCTGACGCTCCCGCTCCAGGCGCTCCTCCTCGGCCTTCCGCGCGGCCTCTTCCTCGGCCTTGCGCCGCGCCTCCTCCTCGGCCTGGCGCCGCGCCTCCTCCTGCGCCTCGATCTCGGCCTCGGACAGCGGAAGCATCACATCCAGCCGATGCCTGACGACCGTCGTGACCGCCTCGGGGTCCTGCCCGGCGTCCACCACCAGGTACCTGCCGGCGTCCGCCGCGGCCAGCGTCAGGAATCCCGCCCGCACCCGCTCGTGGAACTCGACCGGCTCCGACTCCAAGCGGTCCGGCGCCTCGGTGAACCGCTCCCGCGCTGCCTCCGGCGACACATCCAGCAGCACCGTCAGATGAGGCACGAGCCCATCGGTCGCCCACCGCGAGATCCGCGCGATCTCGGTCGGCGAGAGATCCCGCCCGGCTCCCTGGTACGCCACGGACGAGTCGATGTACCGGTCCGAGATGACCACCGCGCCCCGCTCCAGCGCGGGCCGCACCACGGTGTCCACATGCTCGGCACGGTCCGCCGCGTAAAGAAGCGCCTCCGCCCTGTGCGACAAGCCTGCGGAGGACACGTCCAGCAAGATCGACCGCAGCCGCTTGCCCACCGGAGTCGCCCCCGGCTCCCGCGTCACCACGACCTCGTGGCCCTTGGCCCGGATCCACTCGGCGAGCGCCTCGACCTGGGTGGACTTCCCCGCACCGTCACCGCCTTCCACGGCGATGAAGAAGCCGGTCCCGGCGGGCGCCTGCTCCGGATCGTCGCCGCCTAGCAGGGCATCGCGCAGATCCTGCCGCAGCGGCACTCCGGACCGATCGTCGACCTTGGCGAGCACCAGCGCGGCCACCGGCAGCAGCAACGCCCCCACCAGCATCAGCGTGAACGCCGCGCCCCCGTGTGCGAACACGAACTTGCCGCTTTCCAGCCGGTGCGGCCCGATGACGGCGGCGAGCAGCGGGGCGACGAGCACCGCCAACGCCACGAACACTCGTACGACGGCGTGCAGATGCTCGGTCGTCCGGCCGCGACGGAAGTCCTCTGCCTCCTGGTCGAGCAGGGTGTGCCCGGTGTTCGCGGCGATCCCCGCGCCGGCTCCCGCCAGGCCCATGATCAGCAGCACGCTGGTGACATCCGGCACCAGGCCGGCCGCGAGCAGCGCTACACCCGTGAAAGCGATCGCCAGCGCGAGCAGCCGGCGCCGTGACAGCGAGGGCAGGACGGCCGGCGCCCGACGGATCCCGAGAACGACGCCACCCGTCAGCGCGGCGACGAGCAGCCCGTACAACACGGGTCCGCCACCCAGATCCTTGGCGTGCAGTACCGCGACGGCCACGGCGGCGGCGACCGCACCGGCGACGGCCCCACAAGCCGGCACCAGGATCGGGATCGCGCCGGTACGGCCCTTGTCCACACCCGTCCCGGTCCTGGGCCGGCGCAGCCCCTCCAGCGGTGACCGCGCGCGCGGCGTACGCGTCTTCGGCAGCTCCAGGAAGGTCACCAAGGACAGCGAGGCGGCGAAGAGCCCGGCGGCGACGTACGAGGCGAGCGCGGCCTGGTGCTGACCGAACCAGTCGACGCCCGCGCCGAGCAGGTTGTTGAGGAGCGCGGCGACGACGAGCACGGTGGCCGCCAGGGGCACCGCCACGAATCCGGTGCGCAGGGCCAGGCGCCGCAGCGCGTCCATGTGGTCCGGCAGCGGTCGTACGGTCGCGCCCTCCAGCGGCGGAGCGGGCAGCAGGGCGGGGGCCGCGCTCTCCCGGCACACCGTCCAGAACCGTTCGGCGACACCGGTCACGAACACGGTGACCAGCAGCACCGCGAGCGCGTTGTCCGGCGTCCAGTCGATCCACAGGGGCGCCACGATCAGCAGCAGGACCCGCACCCCGTCCGCGCCGACCATGGTCCAACGGCGGTCGAGCGGACCCTCCTGGGCGGTCAGCGAGGTGAGCGGCCCGAGCAGCACGGCGCCGAAGAGCAGGGTCGCGAGTGCCCGGGTGCCGAAGACGACGGCGACCGTCAGGGCGACGCCTCGGTAGCCGCCGCCGAAGGGGGCCTCGGCGATCGCCGTCTGGAAGGTGAGGAGCACCAGCACGAACAGTGCGAGCACATCGCCCACACCGCCCACCAGCTGGGCGCTCCACAACCGTTTCAGCTGAGGCAGGCGCAGCAGCGCCCGTACGGCGCGCTCCCTGGAGTCGGCTGCCAGGGCGTCGTCGGGGGCCGGGTCGTGGGCCGTAGGCTGCTCGGCTCGCATCATGCTTTCAGCCTATCGGCACCCACCGACACCCCGAGCAGCGCCCGAACGCACGCACAGCTCCACACCAAGTCGCGTAAATCGCGCACGTTCAGCGAAGGAGAGGTGAAGATTTCAGCCACGTCGAAGGACGGCCGACCCGCGGCGCGGGGAACTGCGCGGCCAGCCACAGCCGACCGGCAGCCGCCGATCCGCCGAGTCGCCGATCCGCCGAGCCGCCGCCCGAACCTCCGGGCTGCTAGGAGCTCTCCCCGGCCGCCGTCGCCTTCTTCGCGGCCGTCTTCTTCGCCGGAGCCGCCTTCTTGGCCGCGGCGGTCTTCGAAGCAGCCGTCTTCGAAGCAGCCGTCTTCTTCGCAGCGGCGGCCGTCTTGGCCGGCGCGGCCTTCTTCGCGGCGGTCTTGGTCGCCGTCTTCTTCGCGGGCGCCTTCTTCGCCGTCTTCTTGGCGGGCCCCTTCGCCCGCTTCTCCGCCAGCAGTTCGAACCCTCGCTCGGGCGTGATCGTCTCCACGCTGTCCCCGGACCGCAGCGTCGCATTGGTCTCGCCATCGGTGACGTACGGCCCGAAACGCCCGTCCTTCACCACGACCGGCTTCCCGCTGACGGGGTCGGCGCCCAGTTCCTTGAGCGGCGGCTTGGCCGCGGCCCGCCCCCGCTGCTTGGGCTGGGAGTAGATCTCCAGCGCCTCCTCGAGGGTGATCGTGAAGAGTTGCTCCTCGGACTGCAGCGAACGCGAGTCGGTGCCCTTCTTGAGATAAGGCCCGTACCGCCCGTTCTGCGCGGTGATCTCCTGTCCCTCGGCGTCGGCGCCGACGACACGCGGCAGCGACATCAGCTTCAGCGCGTCGTCCAGGGTGACCGTGTCCAGGGACATCGACTTGAACAGCGAGGCCGTACGCGGCTTGACCGCGTTCTTGCCCGTCTTCGGCGTGCCCTCGGGGAGGACCTCCGTGACGTACGGCCCGTAACGCCCGTCCTTGGCGACGATCTGGTGTCCGGTCGCCGGATCGGTGCCCAACTCGAAGTCGCCGCTGGGCTTGGCCAGCAGTTCCTCCGCCAGTTCGATGCTCAGCTCGTCGGGCGCCAGGTCCTCGGGGACGTCGGCGCGCTGGTGGCCCTCGGCGTCCTTCTCACCACGCTCGACGTACGGGCCGTAGCGGCCGACGCGCAGCACGATGCCGTTACCGACAGGGAACGACGACACCTCGCGGGCGTCGATCGCGCCCAGGTCCGTCACCAGTTCCTTCAGCCCACCGAGGTGGTCCCCGTCTCCGTTGCCGGCCTCCGCCGCGCTGCCGTTGGCACCCTCGACGGAGTGGGCGTCGGCCGCGGTCTCGCCGAAGTAGAACCGCTTCAGCCACGGCACGGCCCGGGCCTCGCCGCGCGCGATGCGGTCGAGGTCGTCCTCCATCTTGGCGGTGAAGTCGTAGTCGACGAGCCGCCCGAAGTGCTTCTCCAGCAGGTTGACCACGGCGAAGCTCAGGAAGGACGGCACGAGGGCCGTGCCCTTCTTGAACACGTAGCCACGGTCGAGGATCGTGCCGATGATGGACGCGTACGTCGACGGGCGGCCGATCTCCCGCTCTTCCAGCTCCTTGACCAGCGACGCCTCGGTGTAGCGGGCCGGCGGCTTGGTGGCGTGCCCGTCGACCGTGATCTCCTCGGCCACGAGCGCGTCGCCCTCGCCGACCTGCGGCAGCCTGCGCTCGCGGTCGTCCAGCTCGGCGTTGGGGTCGTCGGCGCCCTCGACGTAGGCCTTGAGGAAGCCATGGAAGGTGATCGTCTTGCCGGAGGCGCTGAACTCGGCGTCCCGGCCGTCGGCGGCGGTGCCACCGATCTTCACCGTGACGCTGTTCCCGGTCGCGTCCTTCATCTGGGAGGCGACGGTCCGCTTCCAGATCAGCTCGTAGAGCCTGAACTGGTCGCCGGTCAGCCCGGTCTCGGCAGGCGTGCGGAAACGATCACCCGAGGGGCGGATCGCCTCGTGCGCCTCCTGCGCGTTTTTGACCTTCCCGGCGTACGTACGCGGCTGCGCCGGCAGGTAGTCGGCGCCGTAGAGCTGAGTGACCTGGGCGCGGGCGGCGGCCACAGCGGTGTCGCTGAGCGTCGTGGAGTCCGTACGCATATAGGTGATGAAGCCGTTCTCGTACAGCTTCTGCGCCACCTGCATCGTCGCCTTGGCCCCGAAACCCAGCTTGCGCGAGGCCTCCTGCTGGAGCGTCGTCGTACGGAACGGGGCGTACGGCGAGCGGCGGTACGGCTTGGACTCGACGGAGCGGACCGCGAACCGGGTGTTCTCCAGAGCGGCGGCCAGCGCGCGGGCGTTCGCCTCGTCCAGATGCAGGACGTTCGCGCCCTTCAACTGGCCGAGCGAGTCGAAGTCACGGCCCTGGGCGACACGGCGGCCGTCGACGGACTGCAGGCGCGCGACCAGCGACGACGGGTCGGAGGCGTCACCGGTGCGGCCGGTGGCGAAGGTGCCGGTCAGGTCCCAGTACTCGGCCGAGCGGAAGGCGATTCGCTCCCGCTCCCGCTCCACGACGAGCCGGGTCGCGACGGACTGGACGCGGCCCGCCGACAGGCGCGGCATGACCTTCTTCCACAGGACCGGCGAGACTTCGTAGCCGTAGAGGCGGTCGAGGATGCGGCGGGTCTCTTGGGCGTCGACGAGCTTCTGGTTCAGCTCGCGCGGGTTGGCGACGGCGGCCTGGATCGCGGCCTTGGTGATCTCGTGGAAGACCATCCGCTTGACCGGGACCTTGGGCTTCAGCACCTCCTGGAGGTGCCAGGCGATGGCCTCGCCCTCGCGGTCCTCATCGGTGGCGAGGAAGAGCTCGTCGGAGTCCTTCAGCAGATCCTTGAGCTTCTTGACCTGGGCCTTCTTGTCCGCGTTGACCACATAGATGGGCGCGAAGTCGTGTTCGACGTCCACGCCGAGGCGGCGCACCTCGCCGGTGTACTTCTCGGGCACCTCCGCGGCGCCGTTGGGAAGGTCGCGGATGTGCCCCACGCTCGCCTCGACGATGTAGCCGGGGCCGAGATAGCCCTTGATCGTCTTCGCCTTGGCAGGCGACTCGACGATCACGAGTCGGCGGCCGCCCTTCGCGGTCTCGCTGGTCGGGGACAACTTCGCTCTTCTCTCCGGTCGACGCTGGGTTCCCCCAGGCTTGCGCACCGGGGCGGGCGCCCCCTGGAGCCGGTGCCTCGCACGGGGCTCGGCGGTCGGCCCGGGGGTCGGGTCATGCTGACGCTGCGGAGTGTGACGGTACATCCCGCCCCCGTGTCAAACGGGAAAAGCCCGCAACGGCCACTCGAACGGTAACCCGACTACCGCCATTCCTGCCGCCCGGCGTGTGCATCGATCCGTTCGGGGCGATGCGGAGGGTCACCTCTCCGTTACCGCGGCTACCCTGTCCCGGCTTGCGGAGCCCGCTCAGAGCCAGGTGAAGCACCAGGCGCCGAGCACCAGGGAGGTGATCGCCACGACGCTCGCGAATGTCGCCGATGTCACGGGACGCACTCCGTGGGCGACGGGCTCGCCCTGGCGCAACCGGGTCGTGGTCCAGAGCAGCAGCCCGCCCCCGAACAGGGCGAACACCACCCCCACGAAGATCGCCGGCCCGCTCTCCATGTCTCGTCCTCCCACCCCTCGACCGCCCGGGACGGGAGACTGGCACGGACGGGAAGCGGGCGCGCGAACCCGGGGTGAACACCAGGAGTGGGACCTCAGACCGATCCGGGCGTGGGTATCTTCCCGGTCGTCTTCGACACATCGGCGTTGCGCACCGTGCACACCACCTTGTTGAAGCCCTTCTCCCATTGCGTCTTGTCGGAGATCCAGCCCGACACGATCAGGTCAGCTCCGGGTGCCCAAGTCGACTCGAACCTGTTGGTGCACAGCTTGCCCCCTTCGTCGAGGGCGCCCTTGAAGGTCATGCTGTCCGGGGCCTGCACCGATCCAACCACCTGGTCGGTGTGCGCTTGGGCACAGTCGGTCAGTGGGGCGTCGTACCCCTCCTCCCTGGTGGTGTAGTCCCAGCAGTCACCGATGGCCATCTGGGTGGGCCACAGCTTCATGCCCGCGTCACGGAGTCGGCCCACCTCGCCGCCGATCGGGACGTGCTTGCCGAGTACGAGACATGCCGTACCGCCCTTGGCGGCGGTGAAGCCCTCTGCCGTCGGGACGAGCGCGTAGACCCCCGCGTCGGGCAGGGCCTCGGCCACCGGGCCGGCCTGGCCGGCGCAGCGCTGGGCGCCGCCCGCCTCGGCGTCCGCGTGGTCCGACGCCGTCTCTATCGCCACCACCTGGCCGTCGGGCCAGTCCTCGTCGCAGTCCACCACGCCGAGGTCGGGCACCGACTCGAACGCCGTCCCCGTCCAGACCGCCTTGACGCAGTCCCCCACCTGCAGCGCCTTCTTGAGGGCGGCCTGCTCGCCGTAGGGGTACTCCGACCCCGGCGGCGACACCAGCGCCCCCGGCGTCTGGGAGGGAGAGGGACCTGACGGGCCGTCCGTCCAGTTGACGACCGCCCACGTCCCGCCGCCCGCCACCAGCAGGACGGCGACGACGATCGCCACGATCGCAGCCGCGGGCGTCCCGCGCTTCGGCCCACCGGGCGGCAGACCCGCGGCCGTGACGGTCGCGAACCCCGCGTTCCCCGGCGGTTGAGCGCCACCGGCCGCGTACGGCGTCGACGGACCGGCCGCGTACGACGGCGACTGATGGCCCACCCTGCCGCCGTACCCCGACGGCTGACCGCCCGCGCCACCTCCGTACGGGGCCGGCCGGGGGCCGGGGGCACCGCCGTGCGGCGGCGACTGGCCTCCGGCGGCGCCCCCGTAGGGCGTGGGCCGACCGCCCCCGTACGGGTTGTAGCCGTCGTAGGGGCCGCGCTGCCCCTGCTGCCAGGGGTCGTACGGCGAAGGACCGCCCGGCGATCCGGCGGGGGTGGCCGGACCGGCGCCCGGAGTGGACGGACCGCCCGTCGGGGTGTGCGGGGTGTTCGGTGACGCGGGCCCCCCGGGGACGTGCGGCGCCGCGGCCGCCCCCGGAGTGTTCGGAACCCCCGGGGTCTGCGGTGTGTACGGCGTGTGGGGCGCGCCCGGTGTGTTCGGTGTGGCCGCGATGCCGTGCTGTCCGGCGGCCACATAGCCGGGTGGGGCGCCCGCCACATATCCGGGGGGTGCGCCGACGTTCGCCTGGCCGCCGGGCGTGACGGGTGTGCCGGGAGCCGGTCCGAAGCCCTCCGGCGCCGACGCGGGGGTGGCTCCCCAGCCCGGCGGTGCTGACACGCCGCCCGTGTCCGCGACCCGCCCCAGGCCGCGTGCCACCGCCTCCGGCGACAGGCGGCGCACCGGGTCCTTGATGAGCAACCCGTGCAGGACGGGGGCCAGTTCACCGGCGTGGACCGGGGGCGCCGGCTCCTCGCCGAGCAGGGCCGTGAGCGTGGCGTACTCGCCATGGCGGTCGAAGGGGCCTCGGCCCTCGACCGCCGCGTACAGCGTGGCGCCGAGCGAGAACAGGTCGGCGGCCGGGGTGGGCGGCTCGCCCCGCGCGCGCTCGGGTGCCAGATACCCGGGGGTGCCGAGGATGCCGGCGGTGGCCGTGAGCCGGGGTTCGTGGGACTCCGGCTGGAGCGCGATGCCGTAGTCGGTGAGCAGCACGCGGGCGTAGGGGTCTCCCGAGGCGTCGGCCGCGAGGAGGATGTTGGCCGGCTTCACATCGCGGTGGAGTATGCCGATCCGGTGCCCCGCCGTGAGCGCGTCGAGGACGGCGAGCCCGATCCGGGCGGCCTGCTCGGGCGGGAGCGGCCCCCGCTGCCGCAGGACCGCCTGAAGGTCGACGGCGTCCGGCACGTACTCCATGACGATCCAGGGCAGGCCCTCGTGCAGCACCACGTCATGGACCGTCGCCACATGCGGATGGCCACGCAGCCGCGCGGCGTGCCGGGCCTCGCTGCGGGCGCGGGCGATGCGCTGGGCAGGCTCGGCCGCGGACACCGGCACGTCGGGCAGGGAGATCTCCTTCATGGAGACCTCGCAGGCCAACTCCTCGTCATGGGCGAGCCAGACCTTGCCCATGCCGCCCGCGCCCAGCGTGCGCAGCAGGCGGTAGCGGCCGTTGATGATCCTTCCCTGGCCCTGCTCCGGCGTATCCCCCGCCATCGCGATCCCCCGATCCCCCAGAGACAGCGCGTGCCTCCCCCGAGGACACGTCGAATCCGTCTCTAGAAAATAGCTTCGCACGCACCACTGACAGGAGTCCTTTTACCGACCAATCCAGACAGAGGGGGCACATGCGCCCCAGCCATGCGCATGTGCCCCAGGTGTCACGCTCAGGGGCGCCGGGCGCGGTACCAGTACGGTCACCGCACCGTGCGGAAATCGTCACGGGCGGAAATCGTCACGGGCGGAAATCGTCACCGGGCGGCGGAGCACGGCCGGCTCCCGCCGCCGGACGGCTCAGGGAGCCGGTTCCAGGAAGCCTTGTTCGACGAGGAGCCGGATCTGGACCGGGGTGCGGTCGCGCAGTGCCACCGGATCCTCCCCGACGAGCTGGGCGATGGCGTCCAGAATCCGGCCCGCGCTGAGCGTGCCATCGCACACGCCGGCGAATCCCGCGCCGACCGTGTCCACCTTCGTGGCCCGGCGCATACCCCGGTTCTGACGCAGCACCACATGCTCGGGATCCTCGGCGCCCGGCAGCCCGACCTGCTCCTGGACAACTTCGGCGGTGAGCCGGAAGTGTGCGGCGAGGAGCGCCGCGTCGTCGTTCGCCCGCAGGTAGTCGACGCGCGAGAAGTGCTGCCGCACGGTCTCACCGAGCGGCTGTTCGACCGGATGCGGCCACTCCTCCACGGTGACGGAGGGCGCGGACTCTGCGGCGGCCGACTTCCGCAGCGTGATCCATCCGAACCCGACGCCCTTCACCTTCCGCGCCTCGAACTCGTCGAGCCACGCGTCGTACCGCGTCTGGTACTCGGCCACGTCACCGCGGTGGTCACCCGCGTCCCGCAGCCACAGCTCCGCGTACTGCGCGACGTCCTGGACCTCCCGCTGCACGATCCACGCGTCGCACCCGCGCGGCACCCACGACCGCAGCCGCTCCTGCCAGTCCTCCCCCTCCACGTGCTGCCAGTTGGCGAGGAACTGCGCGTACCCTCCCTCGGTCAGCCGTTCCCCCGCCTGCGACACGAGCGTGCGGCACAGATCGTCCCCGTCCATCCCGCCGTCCCGGTAGGTCAGTCGGGCACCGGGCGAGATCACGAACGGGGGATTCGACACGATGAGGTCGTACCTCTCGTCCTCCGGGACCGGCTCGAAGAGCGAGCCCTGACGCAGCTCGGCCGCCGGTGCCCCGGAGAGCGCCAGCGTGAGCGCCGTGATGTGCAGCGCGCGCGGGTTGAGATCGGTCGCCGTCACGCGCGTGGCGTGCTGGGCGGCGTGCAACACCTGGATGCCGGATCCGGTGCCGAGGTCGAGGGCGGAGGCGACAGGCCTCCGTACGGTGATCCCGGCGAGTGTCGTGGACGCCCCACCCACCCCGAGCACGACCCCTTCGTCCCTGCTCCCGACACCCCCGGCACCGCCGACCGCGCACCCCAGGTCGGACACGATGAACCAGTCCTCACCACCCGGCCCGCCGTACGGCCGCACATCGACGGCGGCGGCGACCTCGTCACCGTCCTCACCGACGCGCACGAGCCACCCGCTCTCCACGCACGCGTCGACGGGCAACACAGCCTCCACGCGCGTGCGTGTCACCGGCTGCTGCAAAAGGAACAGCCGCACCAGCGCCTCGAGCGCCGTCTCCCCGCGCGTCGCCCTGAGCGCCGGCACGACTTCACTCCGCGCCAGGGCCGCGTACGCGGACGCCCCGAGCAGTTCCAGCAGCCCGTCCGCGGTGAAGTCGGCGCCGAGCAACGCCTCCCGAAGCCGCACGGTGACATCGGTCCGGTCGGTGGAGGGCAAGGACGACAGCTTGGAGTTACTCACGACGCTCAGCGTAGCCGGGCAGCCCCGACGCCCCACCCAACCGCGACGACAGCGCCGCCGCCTCCCACACGACCGTTCCCAGCCGCCGGACAACCGCGCCACCGACCCGCCGCACAGCCGTTCCGGGCTGCGGGCGGCTGGGAACGGCTGTGCGGCACGGGTGGGCGCAGCGGCACCTCGTCACCGCCGAGCGCGGAACCCGACCGCGCCCAGCCCACCGCCGGGCGCACGATCCGCCCCCGGCCCACCCCGGCCAGCGGCGACAGTGGGCGCCCGGTCGAGCCCCGGCCCAGTCACCCCACCGCCGAGGGCCACCCGATCAGCTCTTCGTAGGCACAGCCGGTGCCGACGCCGCGCCGGACGTGGTCGCGGACCTGCAGCTCTCCTGCTCGGCCATCGCCTGCCCCACCTCCCCCTTCTCCAGCTCCTTGAGCGCGTCGCTCCCGGTCTTGCTCAGCTTCTCCAGCTCCGTGGCCACGCCTTCGAGACCGTCCGCGAACTTCGCCTGGTCCTTCGTGTTCAGCGCGTCCGACTTCTTCTTCAGATCGGCGTACGCCGTCGACAACTGGTTCAGCTCCGCGACCGCGGCCTTCTGCTTCTTCTGGCCGTCCTCGACATCCGGCGCCCCGGCCTGCTGAATGGCCGTCGCCATGGCCTTGTAGGCGTCGGAGATGTCCTGGAAGCCCTGGGAGTCGGCCTTCTGCACGTCCTCCGGTGCGCTGTCGTCCGAGGTCTCCTTCTGGATCGAGGCGTTGGCCGCCGCGATCTTCTTGATCTGCGGCTGCACGGAGTCGCAGACCTCCTTGGCCCAGGAGTTCAGCTTGTCGTTCGTCTCGTCGTCGCCGCCGCAGCCGGACAGCGCCAGTACCAGTACCGCACCGCCGGACAGTGCGGCCGCGAGCTTCTTGTTCACCGGATTGGTCCCTTCCGTGGCTCTCGGCCCCGGAACATACACGCCGGATGCACGACACCTGTGTGCCGAGCACCCTCCGTGCAGCCTTTTATAACCATTCGCACCAAGAGAGATTCGCTCACGAAGAGCGCCGAGGGGACACAGAGGGCGGGCGGCCGACACGTCAACACGCGCCGACCGCCCGCCCCTTGAGCTGGGCCCTCGTGAGCCCTGCCGCCGGACCCCCTACGAAACCACCGCCGGGTCCGCCGACTTGGCCACCCGCTCGGAGTTGCCTTCGTCACCCATGGCGATTCCGCGTCGCTTCGACACGTACACCGCCCCGACGATCACGGCGATCGCTGCCGCGGCGATGGCGACGCGCAGTCCGACGCTCTTGTCCTCGCCGTAGCTGAACTGGACGATCGCGGGCGCGATGAGCAGCGCGACGAGGTTCATCACCTTCAGCAGCGGGTTGATGGCCGGTCCCGCCGTGTCCTTGAACGGGTCGCCCACCGTGTCGCCGATGACGGTCGCGGCATGGGCCTCACTGCCCTTGCCGCCGTGGTGGCCGTCCTCGACAAGCTTCTTGGCGTTGTCCCACGCGCCACCGGAGTTGGCGAGGAAGACCGCCATCAGCGTCCCGGTCCCGATCGCACCAGCGAGATAGGCGCCAAGCGCGCCCACCCCGAGCGTGAACCCGATCGCGATCGGCGCCATGACGGCGAGCAGACCCGGAGTGGCCAGCTCCCGCAGGGCGTCCTTGGTGCAGATGTCGACGACCCGGCCGTACTCCGGCTTCTCGCTGTAGTCCATGATCCCGGGGTGCTCGCGGAACTGCCGCCGCACCTCGTAGACCACCGAACCCGCCGACCGCGAGACCGCGTTGATCGCCAGCCCCGAGAAGAGGAAGACGACCGCCGCGCCCGCCACGAGCCCGACGAGGTTGTTGGGCTGCGAGATGTCCATCATCAGGTTCATGGGCGCGCCTTCACCGGCGACCTTCTCGCCGACGTCGTTCGCGGCCGTGAGGATCGCGTCCCGGTACGAACCGAAGAGCGCGGCGGCGGCGAGGACGGCCGTGGCGATGGCGATGCCCTTGGTGATGGCCTTGGTGGTGTTGCCGACGGCGTCCAGGTCGGTGAGCACCTGCGCGCCCGCGCCCTCGACGTCGCCGGACATCTCGGCGATGCCCTGCGCGTTGTCGGATACCGGCCCGAAGGTGTCCATGGCGACGATGACGCCGACCGTGGTGAGCAGACCGGTGCCGGCCAGCGCCACCGCGAACAGCGCGAGCAGGATCGACGTACCGCCGAGCAGGAACGCCCCGTACACGCCGAGGCCGATCAACAGGGCGGTGTAGACGGCCGATTCGAGACCGATGGAGATACCGGCGAGGACGACGGTGGCCGCGCCGGTGAGCGAACTCTTGCCGATGTCCTTCACGGGACGCCGGCTGGTCTCGGTGAAGTAGCCGGTCAGCTGCTGGATCAGCGCGGCCAGCAGGATGCCGATGGCCACCGCGACGACCGCGAGGACCCGGGGGTCGCCGCCGTGGCCCGCGATCGCCGTGTCCGTGACCCCGTCGAGGTCGGCGTACGACGACGGCAGGTAGGCGTAGACGGCGACGGCCACCAGTACCAGGGAGATCACCGCGGAGATGAAGAAGCCCCGGTTGATGGCGGACATGCCGCTGCGGTCGCTGCGGCGTGGGGCCACCGCGAAGATGCCGACCATCGCGGTGATCACGCCGATCGCGGGCACGATCAGCGGGAACGCGAGACCGGCGTCGCCGAACGCCGCCTTGCCGAGGATCAGCGCGGCGACGAGCGTGACGGCGTACGACTCGAACAGGTCGGCCGCCATGCCCGCACAGTCGCCGACGTTGTCGCCCACGTTGTCGGCGATGGTCGCGGCATTGCGCGGGTCGTCCTCCGGAATGCCCTGCTCGACCTTGCCGACCAGGTCGGCGCCGACGTCGGCGGCCTTGGTGAAGATGCCGCCGCCGACACGCATGAACATGGCGATGAGCGCGGCCCCTAGGCCGAAGCCCTCCAGCACCTTCGGCGCGTCGGCCGCGTACACGAGGACCACGCAGGACGCGCCGAGGAGGCCGAGCCCCACCGTGAACATGCCGACGACGCCGCCGGTGCGAAATGCGATCTTCATCGCTTTGTGCGAGACGGCGGTGAGATCTTTTTCCGGCTCGCCTTCCGCCGGTGTCGCTTCCCGGGCCGCCGCGGCGACGCGCACATTGCTTCGCACGGCGAGCCACATACCGATATAACCGGTGGCCGCCGAGAACGCCGCGCCGATCAAGAAGAACACCGATCGTCCGATGCGCTGATTCCAGTCGTCCGCAGGCAGCAGCATGAGCAGGAAGAACACGACGACGGCGAATACACCGAGCGTGCGCAACTGCCGTGCCAGATAGGCGTTGGCGCCTTCCTGCACAGCCGCCGCGATCTTCTTCATGCTCTCGGTGCCCTCGCCCGCCGCGAGCACCTGGCGGACCAGGACCCCGGCGACGGCAAGTGCGGCCAGTGCCACGACACCGATCACCAGAACGATGATCCGGTTGTCGTCGGTCAGCACCGCTGCTGCGAAGTTCGTGGTGTGGTCAAACCTTTGAGGGGTAGAAAGCCCCGCCATTCGTCCTCCTTGACGCTTGGGCTGAGCTCAAGATGTGGACGGATTGTAGGGAGCGGACCCTGATCAAAACAGTGCGCGACAAACAGAATTGACCTTCGCATGCTCTTCAGCAAATGATCCGCACGCGGCCAGATTACTCGAAAGAAGTAACGCCTCAAAGGCATTGACGCTTGATCAAATTATGGAGTGCTGATCGTGAATTCCTTCACGAATTCCGGCAACCTGATGAACGGTGATCGGAATAAATGCCGAATAAACACGAAGGGCCCTGCTCAGCAGGGCCCTCGCGGTACTACTTGAAGTGGTGAGATCAGGATCAGGTCTCAGGGCAGGACGGCGACCGACGGTGTCGTCGGCCAGGTCATCCTGATCACCCCGCCGTTCTCTCCGGCGGACACCTCGACGTCGTCGACGAGGCCGCTGATGACCGCGAGACCCATGTCGTCCTCCTCGAGGTCGACGTCCGCGTCGCCGCCGGCGCCCGATGTCCTGGCACCGGGGACGGTGTGCGGCGCATCGTCGCCCACCTCGATGGAGAACTGTTTCTCCTCCTCGATCAGCGACACCCGCACCGGCGCCGAGATACCGCTGCTCTGATGCAGT
The DNA here is from genome assembly GCF_042955065.1 of Streptomyces sp. NPDC012510. NCBI lineage: Bacteria > Bacillati > Actinomycetota > Actinomycetes > Kitasatosporales > Streptomycetaceae > Streptomyces > Streptomyces sp. NPDC012510. Next base: position 43,057 of record NZ_JBIBEN010000035.1, on the reverse strand, counting down.
CCGACGGCGCGGGTGCACGCCTCGCCGACGGCCAACCTGACCTCGTCGAGGACGGCCTCGTCCACTCCGGCCCTGCGCGCCACCGCTGCCGCCACCAGTCGGGCGGTCCGGACGTGCTCGGGCAGCGCGCTGAAGCGGAGTTCAACGGTGGCCATGCATCCCCCTCGGAACTACGGGCGTGCTGTCGGAGGGCCGGGCCACGGACCCGGTCCCCCTCACTCTCACTTGTCTCTTGCCGTTCCGGGCACGAGGCCCGGGCGGGCGTGATCAGTCGGTGGCCGCCACCGCTTCGTCGACCGAGGTGTGAATCGGGAACACCTTGGTCAGACCGGTGATGCGGAAGATCTTCAAAATCCGCTCCTGATTGCACACCAGGCGCAGCGAGCCCTCATGGGCCCGTACTCGCTTCAGGCCGCCCACCAGAACGCCGAGCCCGGTGGAGTCGAGGAAGTCGACGCCCTCCATGTCGACGACGAGGTGGAAACTCCCGTCGTTGACCAGCTCGACCAGCTGCTCACGCAGCTTGGGCGCGGTATAAACGTCGATTTCGCCACCGACCTCGACGACCGTACGATCGCCGACGGTACGGGTCGACAGGGACAGGTCCACGGATCCTCCAGCACCTTGCTATCGAGCGTTCGCCCCTCGGGACACCTCGGCTTGAAAGCCCCCGGGACGGTTCGCCAGCCGCGATGGCATTCAATCACTTACCGGCAGGCGTGCACGACGCCTTGGCTCCATTGTCCGTCACGCCGGTGACACACTCGATGCCGATGGCCAAGAATCACCGATCCGATCGATCCTCGACGGACACCGCCCCCAGCCCCTCGCCGGGCACGGTCCTGGACCGCCTCGCGTCGGGCCCGAGCCGGGCTTCGCGCATCACTCATACGGAGCATGTGCCCCCGCGCGCGGGCCGCCATGCCGTCTGGCCTGATCGGATCCGCTCGGAGGTCGTCGCCGCCGTACAGGCCTCGGGAATCGAACATCCCTGGGCCCACCAGGCACGCGTCGCCGAGCACGCGCTGGACGGCGACTCGGTCGTCGTCGCCACGGGTACCGCCTCCGGCAAGTCGCTCGCCTACCTCATGCCGGTGCTGTCGCGCCTCCTGGACGGCGCCGAGGCCCCCAACGGCCGGGGGGCGACCACGCTCTACCTGGCCCCCACCAAAGCGCTCGCGGCGGATCAGTGCCGGTCAGTGAAGGAACTTTCACAACCTCTGGGAAACGCCGTACGCCCGGCCGTGTACGACGGCGACACCCCCGTCGAGGAACGCGAGTGGATCCGGCAGTACGCCAACTACGTCCTCACCAACCCCGACATGCTCCACCGGGGGATCCTCCCCTCCCACCCCCGCTGGTCCTCCTTCCTGCGCGCCCTCACGTACGTCGTCGTCGACGAGTGCCACACCTATCGCGGTGTCTTCGGCTCGCACGTCGCCCAGGTCCTGCGCCGTCTGCGTCGCCTGTGCGCCCGGTACGGCGCCGAACCCGTCTTCCTGCTGGCCTCCGCGACCGCCGCCGAACCCGCAGTTGCCGCCGGCCGTCTCACCGGCCTGCGGGTCATCGAGGTCGCGGACGACGCCTCACCCCGCGGTGAACTGGTGTTCGCCCTCTGGGAGCCCCCGCTCACCGAGCTCCACGGCGAGAAGGGCGCACCGGTCCGGCGTACGGCCACCGCCGAGACGGCCGACCTCCTGACCGATCTGACCGTCCAGGGCGTCCGCTCGGTCGCCTTCGTCCGCTCCCGGCGCGGCGCCGAGCTGATCTCGGTGATCGCCCAGGAACGCCTCGCCGAGGTGGACCGCTCCCTCGCCCGCCGCGTGGCCGCCTACCGCGGCGGCTACCTCCCCGAGGAACGCCGCGCCCTCGAACGCGCCCTCCACTCCGGTGAACTCCTCGGCCTCGCCGCCACCACCGCCCTCGAACTCGGCGTCGACATCTCCGGCCTGGACGCCGTCCTCATCGCCGGCTATCCGGGCACCCGCGCCTCCCTGTGGCAACAGGCAGGCCGAGCCGGACGCTCCGGCCAGGGCGCCCTCGCCGTCCTCGTCGCCCGCGACGACCCGCTGGACACCTTCCTCGTCCACCACCCCGAGGCCCTGTTCGACCAACCGGTGGAATCGACCGTCCTCGACCCCGACAACCCGTACGTCCTCGCCCCGCACCTCTGCGCCGCGGCGGAGGAGATGCCCCTCACCGACGAGGACCTCGCCCTGTTCGGCCCGTCCTGCGAAGAACTGCTGCCGCAACTGGAGGCCGCGAAACTGCTCCGTCGGCGCGCCAAGGCGTGGCACTGGACCCGCCGCGAACGAGCCGCCGACCTGACCGACATCCGGGGCCAGGGCGGCCGCCCCGTCCAGGTCGTCGAGACCGGCACGGGCCGCCTCCTCGGCACGGTCGACGCGGGCGCCGCCCACACCAGCGTCCACGAGGGCGCGGTCCATCTGCACCAGGGCCGCACCTACCTGGTGCGCGAACTGGACCTGGAGGACTCCGTCGCCCTCGTCCAGCAGGCAGACCCGCCCTATGCGACGGTCGCCCGCGACACCACCGCCATCTCCGTCCTGGAGACCGACACCGAAGTCCCCTGGGGTGACGGCCGGTTGTGCTACGGCTCCGTCGAAGTCACCAACCAGGTCGTCTCCTTCCTCCGCCGCCGCCTCATCACCGGCGAGGTGTTGGGCGAGTCCAAGCTCGATCTCCCTCCTCGTACGCTGCGGACCCGCGCCGTGTGGTGGACCGTCACCGAGGACCAGCTCGACGCGGCCCGGATCAGCCCCGAGATCCTCGGCGGTGCCCTGCACGCCGCCGAACACGCCTCCATCGGCATGCTCCCCCTCTTCGCCACCTGCGACCGCTGGGACATCGGCGGCGTCTCCGTCCCGCTCCACCCGGACACCCTGCTGCCGACCGTCTTCGTCTACGACGGCCACCCCGGCGGCGCGGGATTCGCGGAGCGCGCCTTCCACACCGCCCGTGACTGGCTCACCGCCACCCGCCAGGCCATCGCCTCCTGCGAGTGCGACGCCGGGTGCCCGTCCTGCATCCAGTCCCCCAAGTGCGGCAACGGGAACGATCCGCTGCACAAGCGGGGGGCCGTGCGGCTGCTGACCGAACTGCTGCGCGGCGCTCCGCGGGAGGACCGGGTGCCTTAGGGCTCGGGTGCCTTGAGCCCCGGGTCTACGGGGTCACAAGGGCCCGGGGCCGAGGGCCGGGGGCCGCAGAGCTCGGGAGCTCCCTGGGGATCTGGCGACTGCCGGTCGTATGTGGCTGATCGCGCAGTTCCCCGCACCCCTCGCGGGACGCTCCGGGGAGCCTCCTGGCCCGGTGGGCCCGCCCGTGCCCTGGACTCGGCAGTGAGCGGGCCCGTCCCCGAGGCCGCCGTGAGGTCCGAGATCTCTCCCTCGACCTCGCATCGCATGATGCGGCCGCCCTGGGCCCTCGCCACGCGCTCGGCGGTCGCACAGGCGCCCTCGCCGCCCTTCATCCAGTGGTCGGCGGCGGCAAGGGCCGCGAGGTCGGCCGTGGCTGCCGCCCGATGACGGATCACGTAGACCTGTCCCATGGCGAGTACGGCACCGAACACGACGCACAACACGGCGATCACACCGACCGCCCAGACCGTCGCGGAGCCTCTGTCCGAGCGCGCGTAGCGCGCCGAGCGGACGCGACGGACCGAGAGGGCGCGGCAAACCGTGAGGGCACCGCGAGCCATGCTGGCACGACAGGTCAAGAGGACGCGGCGAACCGTGAGGGCGCGAAGGACCAAGACGGCGCGGTGCGCCGAGCGAGCGGGCCGTGGCAGGCCGGCCGGCCATGAGGAGTCGCTCACCCGGCCCCCACCTCCCCCGCCCCCACCGTCTCCTCCGCCAGCGCCACTGCCGTGTGGCTGAGGTCGAGCCCGAGTCCTTTCGGCCCGGGTGCCGGGGCGGAGACCAGCACCCGCACGAGGTCGCCCTCCCGGCCCATGGTCACCTCCGCCCCGTCCGGCGCTGCACGCCGGGCCGCCGCGAGAACCGTGGGAGACGGGTCCTGCCGGGCTGCCGCCCGGGCACCGGCCCGGGCGGCGTCCACGACCTGGATCTGCGCGCAGGCGGCGAACAGGGCCCACAGGAGGGCCGACGCGAAGAGAAGCATCACGGGCAGGACCATGGCAGCCTCGGCCGTCACGAACCCGTCGTCGCCGCTCAGGGCCCCACGGCGTCGCCGTGGCCCACGCGGCTCACGCCCCGCCATTGAGAGCCCGCGCGACGATCTCCTGCAGTTCCGCCTGGACCTGCCCACTGGTCACCACCTTGTAAAGCACCGCGGCGAACGCCACCGCCGCGATGATCCCCACCGCGTACTCGGAGGTCACCATCCCCGCGTCCCTCCGCGCCGCCCGCACCCGGCGCATCGCGGCCCGTCCGGCCCGAACCCGCACCGTTTCCCACACTGCCTTGTACATCTCAACCCCCATGAGGCTCTGTTCCGTCCGCCCGCCGATCACCGACGAATCGCTGCTGATCATCGGACATTTCTGATCATGCTGGTCATTGCTGGTCGTCACTGGCCATCGCTGGTTCGCTTCCACTCACCGACCCCCTTCGCTCGTTCACCTCCGCCCCGCCCCGCCCCGGCCCGCCCCTCACCCACCCCCTCCCAACAACCCGTCCGCCAGCCCGATCACCACCGGCAGGACCCCTACCGCGATGAAGGCGGGCAGGAAGCACAAGCCCACCGGTGCGGTGACCAGTACGGCGGCTCGGCGGGCGCGTTCCGTGGCCGAACGTCCCCACTCGGCACGGGCCTCGGCGGCGAGACGGGCGACCGGGTCGGCGGCCGGCACGCCGGACTCGTCGGCGCGTTGCAGGAGGCGCGCCAGGGCTCCGGCGCCGGGAAGCGCGGCCAACGCGCGCCACGCCTCGGCCGGTTCTCCTCCTAGCCGTGCCTCGGCCGCGCCCTTGGCGAGCCGCTCACCCACAGGCCCGCCCAAGGCCTCTCCCACAGCCTGCGCGGCCACCACGGGGCTCGCCCCGGCCGTGATGCAAGCGGCCAGCAGATCGGCGGCTAGCGGAAGTTGCCGAGCGGCGTCGGCGGCGGCGTAGGCCGTCTCCGGGTCACCGACCGCGCGCCGCGCCCTCCGCAGCCAGTACCAGGCTCCGGCCCCGGCGACCAGCCCGAGCATCAACCCCGGGAGGCCGCCGACGAGCGCCCAGCCTGCGCAGACGGCTCCGGCGACCGGCAGCCCTCGCCGTACGGCTCCCCGTGACACCAGGTGCCGCCGGGGCGGTGCGGCCGTGAGGGCGAGCACCCTTGCCAGTCGCATGCGCAGACGCCGTTCGCGTCGCGCGGCGTCGAGCGACCGGGCCAGCCACCACAAGGCGCCGACCGCGCAGACGGCCACCCCCAGCCTGTGGACAGCCTCGCCGCTCACGCCGCCTCAGCTCCCCGAACGATCCGTAGCGCCCACCACAGGCCGCCGCCTTCCAGTGCCGCGCCGACGAACAGACAGCCCAGCCCTGCCATGCTGTGCAGCACCACGTGCAGCGGGTCGGCGCCGAGCGCGGTGCCCAGCAGGAGGCCCAGCACCGGGAGCCCGGCGAGCATCACCGCCGTCGACCGGGCACCGGCCAACTGGGCGCGCAGGTCGGCCCGCTGGTCCCGTTCGGCGCGCAGGGCGCCCTCCAGGCGGTCGAGCCCGGCGGCGAGGCCCGCGCCCCGGTCCACGGCCACGCGCCAGCACGCGGCGAGCCCCAGCAACCCGTCTCCGCCGGGCTGCCGCGCAGCGTCGGCGAGCGCGCCCGGCACGTCCCCGCCGAACCGCGCCGCCGCCAGCACCAGGGCCTGGGCTTCACCGAGCCCGCCCGAGTCCCGTGCGGCCCGTGTCAACGCCTCACCCGGCTGCCATCCGGCCCGCACCTCCCCGGCGAGCGCCGCGCACAGCGCGACCACCGCATCGCCCCGCCTCTCCCGGTACCGGCGCTCCTCCGCCGCCCGCCGCACCCGCCTCAGCAGCGGTACCCCGGCCGCCCCCGCGAGCAACGGCAGCACCGAGGCCCCCAGCACCGCGATCACCACACCGGCCACCGGCGCCCACCACTCCGCCCGTAGCCCGCGCATGCGACCGGCCACCCGCATCCAGACCGGCGGTCCCACAGCCCCGCCACCGTCCAACAGCGACCGCGCCCGCCGACTCGCGGCGCCACGCCCGTCAGCCACCATCCAGGCCGCCACCCCGGCACACACCACGGCCACCACCCCGGCGGACATCTCCCCGACCCACGTCACCGCCGTTCACTCCCTTCAGGAAGCCCGTCACCGTGCACCCCGCCCAGGGACGCATCCCGCCCGTGCACCCCGCCGAAAGGCCCGTCGCCCCGGCCGTGCACCCCGCCCCGGAGCAACCCCCGCAGCCGCTCCCAGCCCCGTTCGTATGCGAAGGCCTCCGTGCCCCAGCGCAGCGCGGGCACCGTCATCACCAGCCCCGACTCGTCCCGCTCCAGCACATGCACCTCGTCGATCCGGCGCCGCCCGTCCCGGTCCCGAACCAGGTGCAGGACCACCGACAGGGCGGCCGCCAACTGGCTGTGCAACGCGGCCCGGTCCAGCCCCGCGGCCGTGCCGAGGGCCTCCAGACGGGCCGGCACCTGTCCCGCGGCGTTCGCGTGAAGAGTTCCGCAGCCGCCCTCGTGTCCCGTGTTCAGAGCGGCCAGCAGTGAGACGACCTCGGGGCCCCGCACTTCGCCGACGACCAGCCGGTCCGGGCGCATCCGCAGGGCCTGGCGTACCAGGTCCTGGAGCTCGACCAGGCCCACGCCCTCCTGGTTGGCGGGTCTGCCCTCCAGCCGCACCACGTGCGGGTGGTCGGGCCGCAGCTCCGCCGAGTCCTCGGCCAGCACGATCCGCTCCCCGGGGTCGACCAGACCGAGCAGCGCGCTCAGGAGCGTGGTCTTGCCGGTCCCCGTCCCGCCGCTGATGACGTACGACAACCGTGAGCGGATCAGAGCCCGCAGAATACGGTCGCCACCGGGCGGCACCGTGCCGGCCGACGCCAGTTCGGTGAGGGTGAAGGCACGGGGACGTACGACCCGGAGGGACAGGCACGTGGAGCCGACGGCCACCGGTGGGAGCACCGCGTGGAGCCGGGTGCCGTCCGGGAGCCGGGCGTCCACCCACGGCCGGGCGTCGTCCAGTCTGCGGCCCGCGACGGCCGCCAGGCGCTGCGCGAGCCGTCGTACGGCTGCCGCGTCCGGGAAGGAGACCCCGGTCAGTTCCAGGCCGCCGCCCCGGTCGACCCACACCCGGTCCGGCGCCGAGACCAGCACATCGGTGACCGACGGATCGGCCAGCAGTGGCTCCAGGGGCCCGCTCCCCACCAGCTCCGAACGCAACCGCTCCGCCGCTCCGAGCACCTCGGCGTCCCCGAGCACCCGTCCTCGCTCCCGCAGCGCCTGCGCCACCCGCGCGGCCGTCGGCTCGGCGCCACTCTCGACGAGCCACTGCCGCACGCCGTCCAACAGCCCGTCGTCAGCCGGCCTGCTCATCGCCCCTCACCCCCGGCCGCCACCCGCTCCCAGAAGCCCTCGCAGAACCGTGCGAGGGCTCCGCGTGGAAGCCCTCCTGGGGGCTTGCCTCCTTCCGGTGGCGGGGCCTCCGTGGGCACTTCTCCGGCGAGAGGGAGACCGAGGAGGCGGGCCACCTCGCGGTCGTCGAGGCCGGGGGCGTACGGACCGCGGACCGCGACACGGAGGTCACGCAGGACCATGCCGAAGGCGGAGGCGACTCGGGAGGCGGCGGCGAGGGCCCGCAGGTCGGCCGGGACGAGCAGGAGACCGAGGTCGATCTGGGCCAGGGCCTCGGCGACGCCCTCGTCGATGCGGCGCGGCAGGTCCACGACGACCGCGCCGCCGCGCCGCCGGCCCGCCGCGAGGACCGCGCGTACCGCCTGGGGTGGGACCACGACGGAGTCGCCCCGGCCCCAACTCAGGACGCGCAGGGAGTGCAGCGCGGGCAGCGACTCCTCCAGGGCACCACCGCCGACCCGGCCGCGTGAGGCCGCGAAGGCCGGCCAGCGCAGCCCCTCGGCACCCTCGCCGCCGAGGAGCACATCGAGGCCACCGCCCAGCGGATCGGCGTCCACGAGGAGCGTGCGCCTGCCCTGCCGCGCCGAGGTGACCGCTAGGGCGCAGGCCAACGTGGACGCCCCGGCGCCGCCTCGGCCGCCGATCACGCCGACGGTGAGCGCGGGCCTGCCGACCCCTTCGGCCACGTCGGCGATGCGGTCGACGAGCCACTGCTCGCCGTCCGGCAGCATCAGGACATGGTCGGCGCCGATCTCCACGGCCCGCTGCCAGACCCCTGAGTCGTCCTGGTCCCTGCCCACGAGCACCACGCCTCGTCTGCGCGCGGCCCCGCGCAGCCGCCGCGCCGCGTCGTCCCCGACGAGCACCAGCGGCGCCGTCTCCCACCTCCCCCGGCCCTGTGGCACGCCGTGGTGGACCTCCGGCCTGGCGCCGGCCGCAGCGCACAGCCGCAGCAGGTCGTCCAGCAGTTCCATGTCCTCGGTGACGATCAACGGCCTGCCCTGCCGCCCCTCGGCGGCGGACGGCCGGTCGTCGGTGATGGCTCCCGCCATGATCTCCAGCCCCCTTTCGACGCGCGTCCCGCACGAGCCCCGCGGTACACCCTGCGGCGCGCCGCGACTGCCGCCCGTGCCCGGACGCCCGCGTTCCAAGGCACCCGCCTGCGGGGTACCTGTGTCCGGAGCACCCGGCGTTGCGGGCGCTCCTGCTCAAGTCCTATGGAAGAACCGGCGATCGGCCGCCATAGGGCGGCCGCCGGAAACCGGCCATACGCGTCCGGGAAAGGGAAGCGGCCATGAACTCGCCGCTGTCGGGACGCGCTGGAATCACGGTGCATCGATCCCGGAAAACGTGTGGATCTTGGTGGATAACTGTGGACAACTTGATGGTTGTGGATATCGCCATCACCCGAACAGGCGGCTCGGAGCGCCTTCCACAGCGCAGCGCCGCAGCTACGGACAGTGATGGATCCTGTGCTCGGGCACAAGAAAGCCCGCAGGGACGCACAAGCGCCTCGCGGGCTGTGGAGAAGCGGGGAAAACGCACCCGGACATGCGACGACCCCCACCGGGGGGGAGAGTGGGGGTCGTCTCCACGGCCGACTCGGGGGGGGAGGAGCCGGACCGGGTTAGCACGGTCGCGAACGATCCGTGACTTCCATGGTGTACCCGAGAGGCCTCTCAGGCAAACCCACACGCCCCACACTAGCCCGAATGGTGGGCGCATATGCTCGGCCCCGTGGAAAACCACTCCTTGCCTCGCACAGCGGCCTTCTTCGACCTGGACAAGACGGTCATTGCGAAGTCGAGCACGCTCACCTTCAGCAAGTCGTTCTACCAAGGTGGCCTGATCAACCGCAGGGCCGCGTTGCGGACGGCGTACACCCAGTTCGTGTTCCTCGCGGGCGGCGCCGACCACGACCAGATGGAACGGATGCGGAAGTACCTGTCCGCGCTGTGCCGGGGGTGGAACGTCCAACAGGTGAAGGACATCGTCGCCGAGACGCTGCACGATCTGATCGACCCGATCATCTACGACGAGGCCGCCTCTCTCATCGAGGAGCACCACACCGCCGGGCGGGACGTCGTCATCGTCTCCACCTCCGGCGCCGAGGTGGTCGAACCGATCGGCGAACTCCTCGGTGCGGACCGGGTGGTGGCGACCCGGATGGTCGTCGGCGACGACGGCTGTTTCACCGGCGAGGTGGAGTACTACGCCTACGGCCCCACCAAGGCGGAGGCGATCCGGGAACTGGCCGAGTCCGAGGAGTACGACCTCGCGCACTGCTACGCGTACAGCGACTCGGCGACGGACCTGCCGATGCTGCAGGCCGTGGGCCACCCGCACGCGGTGAACCCGGACCGGACGCTGCGCAAGGAGGCCCTCGCGCGCGGATGGCCCATTCTCGACTTCCACCGCCCGGTGCGCCTCAAGCAGCGCCTGGCCGTACGGCCGCGCCCCGCGCTCCTCGCGGCCGCCGCCATAGGTGCCGCGGCCGCCACCGCGGGGCTCGTCTGGTATGCGAGCCGGCGCCGGGTGGCGACCGTGTGACCCGCGGTCGACACGCCTAGCCGATTGCCCCTCTTTGATCCCAAAAGTAAAGAAGCGCATCAAGGGGTTCCGCTTGCCCCGGTCCTGGAGTAGAAAGGATGCAAGGCCCGCGAGACCAAAGGACATCCGAGAGGATCACCTTTAACAACTCATTTTGGCCCCACGGACCCAGCATGGACACCAGGCACCCACGCGACGTCGACCCGTCGATTACGGGCCAGCCGCACCAGGTGACGGGCCGCAGTTCCCGGCCTGATGGGCACATATCGAGGACGCTTGGTAACCAGGTGAACATGCCAGCGGCGGTACGAATTCTCGTACCGCCGCAACCCTTTCCAGGGGTTTCCCGCTTCGTCAGCGGCGGCTTCCAGGCTAGGCCGCCCCGCGCTGCAGCGCCTCGCACACCGCCGTCGACTCGCGCGCGCCCAGTTCGATCGCCCTGCCGCAGTGGGTGATCCAGGCGGCCATCCCCTCCGGGGTGCCGGAGACATAGCCGTCGAGGGCGGCGAGATAGGCGGCCCGCCCCAGTTCCGCGTGACCGACCTCCGCCGGACAGACCGACTTGGGGTCGAGGCCACTGCCGATCAGGACGATCCGCTCGGCCGCGCGCGCGACGAGACCGTTGTGGAAACCGAAGGGCCGCAGGGCGAGCAGTTCGCCGTGGACGACGGCGGCGCTCACCAGTGCGGGCGCCGAACTGCCCGCGATGATCAGCTCGGAGAGGCCGTCAAGACGGCCGGCGACCTCGGCCGCACCCGGCAGGGGCAGCTCGACGAGGGGCTCGTCCACGGGCTCGCCGTCCTGTCGGGGACGCCCCACGCGCGCGTCGTCGCTGCCGGCCGCCACCAGATGCAGCCGGGCCAGCACCCGGAGGGGTGACTGGCGCCAGATCGACAGCAACTGGCCGGCCTCGGCCGTCAACCGCAGGGCGGCGCCCATGGCGCGGGCCTCGTCGTCGCCGTCCTGACCGCTGAAGTCGGTACGCCGCCGTACCTCTTCCAGGGCCCAGTCGGTCCCGGACAGCGCAGCCGAGCCGCGCGCGCCGCGCAGGGCCGCCTCGGAGGTGACGGCGTTGCTGCGACGCCGCATCACGCGGTGGCCGTAGACCCGGTCCACGGCCCTACGCACGGACTCCACGGACTCGGCCACACCGGGAAGCTCTCCGAGGGCCGCTAGCGGATCGGCGGCCGCACCTGTCGTACTCATGAGTTCGACCCTACGCGTACCCGAGGTCGACCCCTCGAAGGAGTGGTCTTTCACCGCTCGCGAACACGATCGGCGCTCATCCCACTACCGTTAGTGAACATGAAAATTGCTTTCGTCGGGAAGGGCGGGAGTGGCAAGACCACGCTGTCCTCCCTGTTCATCCGCCATCTCGCCGCCTCCGGAGCGCCGGTCGTCGCCGTCGACGCCGACATCAACCAGCATCTGGGCGCCGCCCTCGGCCTCGACGAGTCGGAGGCCGCCGAACTGCCCGCGATGGGCGATCGGCTGTCACTGATCAAGAACCATCTGCGCGGCTCCAACCCCCGGATCGCCTCCGCCGAGACGATGATCAAAACGACTCCGCCCGGCGACGGATCGCGTCTGGTGCGGATCTGCGAGCCCAACGCGATCTACGACGCCTGCGCCCGCCCGGTGGAACTCGACGGCGGGGCCGTCCGTTTGATGGTCACCGGCCCCTTCACCGACGCCGACCTGGGGGTCGCCTGCTACCACTCCAAGACGGGAGCGGTGGAGCTGTATCTGAACCACCTGGTGGACGGCCGTGACGAGTACGTGGTGGTCGACATGACGGCCGGCTCGGACTCCTTCGCCTCCGGCATGTTCACCCGCTTCGACATGACGTTCCTCGTCGCCGAGCCGACCCGGCGGGGCGTCTCCGTCTACCGCCAGTACAAGGAGTACGCCAGTGACTACGGCATCGCCCTGAAGGTGGTCGGCAACAAGGTGCACGGTCAGGACGACCTCGACTTCCTGCGCGCCGAGGTCGGGGACGACCTGCTGGTCACCCTCGGGCACTCGGACTGGGTGCGCGCCCTGGAGAAGGGCCGGCCGCCCCGCTTCGGGCACTTGGAGGAGCCCAACCGCCGGGCCCTTCGCACACTGCACGACGCCGCCGACGCCACCTATGAACTGCGCGACTGGGAGCGCTACACCCGTCAGATGGCGCAGTTCCACCTGAAGAACGCGACCAGTTGGGGCAACGAACGGATGGGGGCCGACCTTGCCGCGCAGATCGACCCCGACTTCGTGCTAGCCGAGGAGGTCGCGGCCCGGGTCTGACGTCCGCGCCGCTCGCCCCTTCGTCGGTCCGTCCCTCCGCTCGCTCGCCCCTTCGCCCGTCCGCCCTTCCGCCCTTCCATCCTTCCGCCCGCACGCCCTGCCCTCTTTCGCCACCTCTTGCGCCCACTGCCCCTTCGGCCCGTCTCCGCCTCGCTCAGCCCCTCGGCCTGGCCGCTGGGGCGCCCGGGACTCCCTTCGGAGCCGGTGCCGGTTCGGCGGAGGCGGAGAGGAAGCGCCTCCAGCCCCTCTTGGGGGACTGACCGACGTTCAGGGTGCGCAGCGTGTCCAGGACCTCCGGGTCCTGGGCGTCGAGCCAGTCGACGAGTTGACGGAAGGAGACGCAGCGGACCTCGGCCTTGCCGCAGACCGCCTTGATGGTCTCCTCGACGGCCCGCATATAGACGCCGCCGTTCCAGGACTCGAAGTGGTTGCCGATGATCAGGGGCGCGCGGTTGCCCTTGTAGGCACGCTCGAAGCCCGCGAGCAGACCGTCGCGGAACTGATCGCCCCAGTACTCCCGCTTGGCCAAGGGGCCCGGCCGGGCACCGGACTGGTTCATGTAGAAGTTGTAGTCCATGGTCAGCGTCTCGAACTCCCGGCCCGGAACGGGGACGAGTTGCATCGACAGGTCCCAGAGCCCTTCCTTCTTCTCGGGCCAGACCTGCTTGCGTACACCGCTGGTGTCGTAGCGGAAGTCCAGTTCGCGGGCTGCCCGCATGAAGTTCCGCTGACCCTCCAGGCAAGGGGTGCGGGCGCCGATCAGCTCCTTGTCGTAGTCGAAGGGCAGAGGCTCGGCCTTCTTCGTGCCGGTGTTGGTCCTCCATGTCTTTACGAACGCCTTGGCCTGGGCGATCTCGCTCTTCCACTCCTCCACTGACCACTCGCCGACTCCACCACCGGCGCCGCAGAAGTGCCCGTTGAAGTGCGTACCGATCTCGTTGCCCTCCAGCCAGGCGCCCCGCAGTTGGTCGACGGTGTCCCTGACGCCGCGGACATCGTTGAAGCCGATGTCCGACCGGCCCGGTGAGTGCTGGGGCGGGCGGTACAGGTCCCGTTTCTCCTCCGGGAGCAGGTAGACGCCGCTGAGGAAGTACGTCATCGTCGCGTCGCTGGCCCTGGCCACCTCGCGGAAGTGGGAGAAGAGCCGCTGGCTGTCCTCGCCCGCGCCGTCCCAGGAGAAGACCACGAACTGCGGGGGCCTCTGACCGGGCCTCATCCGCTCGGGTCGGGACAGATGCGGCTGTGCACCGGTGTAGGCGGTGGAGCCGTCGCCGATCAGCCGGACCCCGGCCTTCGGCGGAGCCGGGACGCCCTCCTCCTCGGCGGGCGCCCCCTTCTTCGCACCCTGCCCGCTCTGTCGGCCCTCCTTCTCCCGCGTCCTCACATCAGGAGAGCCGACGGTTCCCGTGTCGCCGATCCCGCAGCCGGCGAGCGCCGCGGCGCAGGTCGCGGCGAGCGTGACACCCACGGCGATCCTCTGGGTGACGGCCATCTTCCGCCCACCTTCTTCCTTGGCTCAGAGGCAGTGCGGACACAGTCACACAGAAGTGCGATCTCGATTAATACGACAAGCCGATAAAAAGCCTGCTTCCTCCTCAGGAGTGATCTGATCACCCATTTGCCAGGAATGTCCTTGCATACCCTTTACTCTGCATTACGATTCGTTTACTGAGCGTTGAGAAATCCCGCCACTAAGAAGCCGTGACCCACGGCCGCGAACCACGCGACCGCGCAGCCCCGGAGGAGACGGGAGAACATGTCCACCTGCGCCCCCACCCCCACCATCGACCCGGACTCGAACGTTACGGAGGGTGATCACCAACCGCACAGCCCCCCGGTGGAACCGCGCCGCCGGTTCCATGTCTCGGCCGACGATCTGTCCGCCTCCATCGCGGTCTTCCTGATCGCCCTCCCCTTGTCCCTGGGCATCGCCCTCGCCACCGGCGCCCCGCTCCAGGCCGGCCTCGTCGCCGCCGCCGTCGGCGGACTCGTCGCCGGACGCCTGGGCGGTTCCCCCCTCCAGGTCAGCGGCCCGGCGGCCGGTCTCACCGTCGTCACCGCCGACCTCATCCACCAGTACGGCTGGCGCACCACCTGCGCCATCACCGTCCTCGCCGGCCTCTCGCAGCTAGGCCTGGCCCATCTGCGCGTGGCGCGCTCGGCGCTCGCTGTCAGCCCCGCGATCGTGCACGGGATGCTCGCGGGCATCGGCGTCACCATCGCCGTCGCCCAACTGCACATCGTGCTCGGCGGCACCCCGCAGAGCTCGGTCAGTGCCAACGTGGCGGCCCTGCCCGCCCAGTTGGCGCGTCTGCAGCCCGCAGCGGTCGCCATGAGCACCCTCACACTCGTCCTGCTGCTCGTCTGGCCCCGGCTGCCCGGTCGGGTCGGCCGGCAACTGCGCATCGTCCCTGCCGCCCTCGTGGCCGTCGCGGGCGCCACGGTCGCGGCCATGGCCGCCGGGCTGAGCCTGCCCAAGGTCGAACTGCCGTCCTGGCGGAGCCACGCCCTGGCCGGACTGCCGGAAGGGCCGACGCTCGGTCTCGTCGCGGCCGTCCTCACCACCACGCTCGTGTGCAGCGTGCAGTCGCTCCTCGGGGCCGTGGCCGTGGACAAACTGGCGGCGGGCCAGACCGACGTACGGCGTTCGGACCTCGACCGCGAGCTACGCGGCCAGGGCGCGGCCAATGTCGTCTCCGGCGCTCTCGGCGGCCTCCCCATCGCCGGCGTCGCCGTCCGCAGCACGGCCAATGTCCGCGCCGGCGCCACCAGTCGGAACTCCACGATGCTGCACGGCGTCTGGGTGGTGGCGGCCACACTGCTCCTGGTCCCCGCCCTGGAGCTGATCCCCCTCGCCGCACTCGCCGCCCTGGTGATGGCCGTCGGCATCCAGATGGTCTCCCTGCACCACATCCGCACGGTCACCCGCCACCGTGAGGTGCTGGTCTACGTCGTCACCACCCACGGCGTCATTCTCCTCGGCGTTCTGGAAGGCGTGGCGATCGGCATCGCCGTGGCCATCGGGGTCGCCCTCCACCGCCTCACCCGCACCCGCATCACCCACGAGAAGAGGGAAGGAGTGCATCACGTCCACGCACGAGGACAGTTGACGTTCCTCGCCGTGCCGAGGCTGAGCCGCGCCCTGCACCAGATCCCCCAGGGGGCCACCGCCGTCGTGGAGCTGGACGGGTCGTTCATGGACCACGCGGCGTACGAGTCACTGCAGGACTGGCAGCACGCGCACCGGGCGCGCGGTGGCTCCGTGGAGATCACCAGCCGCGCTGGGACACATATCGCCGAACCCGTCGGCACCACGGCGGCCGGCTGCCGTTGCCGGCCTTGGACACCGTGGCGCAACCACCAGTGCGAGGCGCCGGCCACGCCCACCGCGGGCATCTGGGTAGAGGAAGCCGCCGAAGGCCCGAGCGGTCATCAACTGGCGCGCGGTATCAGCGCGTTCCAACGCAATACCGCACCTCTGGTGCGCGACGAGCTGGCCCGGCTCGCTCGTGAGGGGCAGCAGCCCTCGCAGCTCTTCCTGACCTGTGCCGACTCCCGGCTGGTCACTTCCATGATCACTTCCAGCGGCCCGGGTGACCTCTTCGTCGTACGCAACGTGGGCAACCTCGTGCCCCTTCCCGGCGAGGAGAGCGGCGACGACTCGGTTTCGGCCGCGATCGAGTACGCGGTGGACGTGCTGCACGTACGGTCCATCACCGTCTGCGGGCACTCAGGCTGCGGTGCCATGCAGGCCCTGCTCAAGGCCGATCCGCACGGCACGCAGACACCCCTCAAGCGCTGGCTGCGGCACGGCCGGCCGAGCCTGGACCGCGCGACCGACAAGAACCGGACGTGGGCCCGGCTCGCCGGCCGCGAGCCCGCCGACGCCGTCGAACAGCTCTGCCTCACCAACGTCATCCAGCAACTGGAGCATCTGAGAGCGCACGACTCCGTCGCCCGCGCCTTGCGCGAGGGCGCGCTCCAACTGAACGGGATGTACTTCCACGTGGGCGAGGCGCAGGCGTACCTGCTCACCGAGGAAGCCTCCGACGGAGGGGTCTTCGACCGCGTCACCGGAACGACCGCGGCGGAGGCGGCGACGGAGGCGACGGAGGCGACAGCGGAACCAGTGGTGCGGACGATGGCGGGAACGGCCGGGCCGGCCGGGCCAGCCGGATCGGCCGACCCCGCCGAGACGGTCCTGCACGACACGCGCACGTGAACCGAATACCGTCCCGGTCCGTGGGAACGGGTGGCGTCCTGGCCGCAGGGCCACCCGCCCACAGGTCTAAACCAATCCCGGGAAGGCCCTTGTCATCGAGGGGCCGGGTCTGATGAGCTGTGGCCTGGGACACAACGGACACCCTGGGAAAGGGAGATGTCGTGAGCAACGAAAGCCTGGCCAACCTCTTGAAGGAGGAGCGACGCTTCGCGCCGCCCGCTGACCTGGCCGCGAACGCCAACGTCACGGCCGAGGCGTACGAGCAGGCCAAGGCTGACAGGCTCGGCTTCTGGGCGGCTCAGGCCCGGCGGCTGACCTGGGCCAAGGAGCCGGCCGAGACACTGAACTGGTCGAACCCGCCGTTCGCCAAGTGGTTCGAGGACGGCGAGCTCAACGTCGCGTACAACTGCGTCGACCGCCATGTCGAGGCCGGCAACGGCGACCGGATCGCCATCCACTTCGAGGGCGAGCCCGGGGACAGCCGGGCCATCACCTACGCCCAGCTCAAGGACGAGGTGAGCAAGGCCGCGAACGCCCTGCTGGAGCTGGGAGTTCAGGCGGGCGACCGGGTCGCGGTCTACATGCCGATGATCCCGGAGACGGCCGTGGCGATGCTCGCCTGCGCCCGGATCGGCGCCGCGCACTCCGTCGTGTTCGGCGGCTTCTCCTCGGACGCGCTCGCGACCCGTATCCAGGACGCCGACGCGCGTGTGGTCATCACCTCCGACGGCGGCTACCGGCGCGGCAAGCCGTCCGCGCTCAAGCCGGCCGTGGACGAGGCGGTCGCCAAGGCGGGCAATGTCGAGCATGTGCTCGTCGTCCGCCGCACCGGTCAGGACGTCGCCTGGACCGACTCCCGTGACGTGTGGTGGCACGAGATCGTCGACCGGCAGTCCACCGAGCACGCCCCGCAGCCGTTCGGGGCCGAGCACCCGCTGTTCATCCTGTACACGTCCGGCACCACGGGTAAGCCCAAGGGCATCCTGCACACCTCCGGCGGTTACCTCACACAGACGTCGTACACCCATCACGCCGTCTTCGACCTCAAGCCGGAGACGGACGTGTACTGGTGCACGGCCGACGTCGGCTGGGTCACCGGCCACTCGTACATCGTCTACGGGCCGCTGGCGAACGGCGCGACGCAGGTGATGTACGAGGGCACGCCGGACACCCCGCACCAGGGGCGGTTCTGGGAGATCGTGCAGAAGTACGGGGTGACGATCCTGTACACGGCGCCCACGGCCATCCGTACGTTCATGAAGTGGGGCGACGACATCCCCGCGAAGTTCGACCTGTCCTCGCTGCGCGTCCTCGGGTCCGTCGGTGAGCCGATCAACCCCGAGGCGTGGATCTGGTATCGCAAGCACATCGGCGGGGACGTGACGCCGATCGTCGACACCTGGTGGCAGACCGAGACCGGCGCGATGATGATCTCGCCGCTGCCAGGCGTGACGCAGACCAAGCCGGGCTCCGCGCAGACGCCGCTGCCGGGCATCTCCGCGACCGTCGTCGACGACGAGGCGAACGAGGTGCCGAACGGCGGCGGTGGCTATCTGGTCCTCACCGAGCCGTGGCCGTCGATGCTGCGCACCATCTGGGGCGACGACCAGCGGTTCCTCGACACGTACTGGTCGCGGTTCGAGGGCAAGTACTTCGCCGGCGACGGGGCCAAGAAGGACGACGACGGGGACATCTGGCTCCTCGGACGCGTCGACGACGTGATGCTGGTGTCGGGCCACAACATCTCGACGACCGAGGTGGAGTCCGCGCTCGTCTCGCACCCGTCCGTGGCCGAGGCGGCCGTGGTCGGCGCGGCCGACGAGACCACCGGCCAGGCGATCGTGGCCTTCGTGATCCTGCGCGGTACGGCGGCCGAGACCGAGGACCTGGTCGGCGAGCTGCGCAACCACGTCGGGGCCACCCTCGGCCCGATCGCCAAGCCGAAGCGGATCCTGCCGGTGCAGGAACTGCCGAAGACCCGGTCGGGGAAGATCATGCGGCGACTGCTGCGCGACGTGGCGGAGAACAGGCAGCTCGGAGACGTCACGACGCTGACCGACTCCACGGTGATGGACCTGATCCAGGCCAAGCTGCCGGCGGCGCCCAGCGAGGACTGAGCCCGCGTACGTCCCCGCGAGACGACATACGTCCGTGAAGGGCACCCGGCGGCGAGCACGCCGGGTGCCCTTTAGCTAAGCTAAAGAACAGGTGTGCCGGGAAGTCTGGTCGGCGAGTGTTTCGTCATGCCCACCGACCGGAGGTCCCCACCGTGCCCGCGTCCCGCACGAACCCCACCCGCAAGTTCCTCGGCCGGCTCTCCCTGCCCGAGCGGACCTTCCTGGCGGACGCGCTGCGCACCGAGACCGTCGGCGGTGTACTGCTGCTCGCCGCTGCCGTCACCGCGCTGATCTGGGTCAACATCCCCGCGCTGCACGACAGCTACAAGAGCGTCAGTCACTTCCACTTCGGCCCCGAGGCACTCGGCCTCAACCTGTCCGTGGCGCACTGGGCGGCCGACGGGCTCCTCGCGGTCTTCTTCTTCGTCGCCGGCGTCGAACTCAAGCGCGAGCTGGTCGCCGGTGACCTCAGGGACCCCAGGGCGGCCGCGCTCCCGGTCGCCGCCGCACTGTGCGGCATGGCCGTACCGGCGCTGGTCTACACGCTCACCAACCTCACCGGAGGCGGCTCCCTGGCCGGCTGGGCGGTGCCCACCGCCACCGACATCGCCTTCGCTCTGGCCGTGCTCGCCGTCATCGGCACCTCCCTGCCGAACGCGCTGCGGGCCTTCCTGCTCACCCTCGCCGTCGTCGACGACCTGTTCGCCATCCTGATCATCGCGGTGTTCTTCACCGACGGCCTGAACTTCACCGCGCTCGGCGGCGCCTTCGCCGGTCTCGCCGTCTTCTGGGTGCTGCTGAGAAAGGGCGTGGGCGGCTGGTACGTGTACGTTCCGCTCGCCGTCGTTATCTGGGGGCTGATGTACAACAGCGGCGTCCACGCCACCATCGCCGGTGTCGCGATGGGCCTGATGCTGCGCTGCACCCGGCACGAGGGCGAGGAACGCTCCCCCGGCGAGCGCGTCGAGCACCTTGTGCGCCCCTTGTCCGCCGGTCTCGCCGTACCGCTGTTCGCCCTGTTCAGCGCGGGGGTCGCGATCTCGGGCAGCGCGCTCGCGCAGGTGTTCACCCAGCCCGAGACGCTCGGGGTGGTGCTCGGACTCGTCGTCGGCAAGGCGGTCGGGATCTTCGGCGGGACCTGGCTGACCGCCCGCTTCACCCGGGCCTCGCTCTCCGAGGACCTGACCTGGCCGGACGTCTTCGCGGTCGCCTCGCTCGCCGGGATCGGCTTCACCGTGTCGCTGCTCATCGGCGAACTGGCCTTCGAGGGCGACCAGGCGCTCACCGACGGCGTCAAGGCGGCTGTCCTCACCGGATCCCTCGTCGCGGCGGTCCTGGCGACCGTTCTGTTGAAGATACGCAATGCCAAGTACCAGGCGTTGTGGGCGGCCGAGGAGCGCGACGACGACCTCGACGGCGTCCCCGACATCTACGAACAGGACGACCCGGCGTACCACCTGCGCATGGCGGAGATCTACGAACGCAAGGCCGCCGAGCACCGGAGGCTTGCCGAAGTGGCAGGCGGGGCAGGCGACGGCGACGGCGGTCCGGCATGATCTGACAGGACCGCATGACCTGACAGGACCGTACAAACGCATATGAGGGAGATCCCGATGAGCGCACCCGACGGCAGCCCGGTCGGAGCCGAACGCAGTGTCGGCCAGTTGTTCGCCTCGGCGACGGCCGAGATGTCCGCGCTGGTGCACGACGAGATCGCGCTGGCCAAGGCCCAGCTCCGGCAGGACGTCAAGCGAGGCATGGTCGGCGGCGGCGCGTTCACGGCGGCCGGCGCGGTGCTGATCTTCTCCCTGCCCATGCTGAGCTTCGCCCTGGCGTACGGCATCCGCACCTGGAGCGACTGGAACCTGGCGATCTGCTTCCTGCTGTCGTTCGCGGCGAACGTGGTGGTCGCCGTCGTCCTGGCACTGATCGGCGTCGCCTTCTCGAAGAAGGCCAAGAGGGGACAGGGCCCGCAGAAGGTCGCCGCCTCCATGAAGCAGACGGCGGGCGTGCTGCAGAACGCGAGGCCCCACCCCCGCAGGCCCGCCCCGGCCGACGACGCCGTCGAGGCTGTGGCACGCTCGACGTCATGACCGACCCCGCCGCCACCCCGGCCGCCCCCTCGAACCAGCCCGCGTCTCCTGTACGGCTCGACGTGCCCGGCGCGAAGGAGCTGATCCACCGGGACGTGGCCGCCAACGGCGCGCGCTTCCACATCGCCGAGGTGGGCGACGGGCCGCTGGTGCTGCTGCTGCACGGCTTCCCGCAGTTCTGGTGGACCTGGCGACACCAGATGGTCGCCCTCGCCGACGCGGGCTTCCGAGCCGTGGCCATGGATCTGCGCGGGGTCGGCGGCAGCGACCGTACGCCCCGGGGTTACGACCCGGCGAACCTCGCCCTCGACATCACCGGCGTCGTACGGTCCCTCGGCGAACCCGACGCCGCGCTGGTCGGCCACGACCTGGGCGGCTATCTGGCGTGGACGGCGGCCGTGATGCGCCCCAAGCTGGTACGACGGCTCGCGGTGGCCTCCATGCCGCACCCGAGACGCTGGCGCTCGGCGATGCTCTCGGACGTCAAGCAGACCTCGGCGGGCTCCTACATCTGGGGGTTCCAGCGTCCCTGGATCCCCGAGCGTCAACTCACCGCCGACGACGGCGCGCTGGTCGGCCGGCTGATCCGGGACTGGTCGGGGCCGCGCCTGCCCGACGACGAGGCCGTGGAGGCCTACCAGCGGGCGATGTGCATCCCGTCGACGGCACACTGCTCGATCGAGCCGTACCGGTGGATGGTGCGGTCCCTGGCCCGCCCTGACGGCATCCAGTTCAACCGCCGGATGAAGCGGCCGGTGCGCGTGCCCACTCTGCACCTGCACGGTTCGCTCGACCCGGTGATGCGGACGCGGAGCGCGGCCGGGTCCGGGGAGTACGTCGAAGCACCGTACCGGTGGCGGCTGTTCGACGGCCTGGGGCACTTCCCGCACGAGGAGGATCCGGTGGCCTTCTCGTCCGAACTCATCAACTGGCTCAAGGACCCGGAGCCCGACCGCTGAACACCTGTTCCCCGGACAGCCACTTGCCCGGCGCATAGGCCAATTGGGGGGCATGGGGGCGGTTATCGACCTTGGGGCGGGGGCACACGTCGGGGTATGGGCTGGACGCACGACTACAGTGACGCAGCACGCAACCGCCGCTCGGCCACGGGCCCGAGCTCCCACCAGAGGGGCGCCCCGCCGATGCCGGGCACGGATCCCCGGCTGGGTATTCCGCGCATCCTGCGCCGCCGGGCCCGCTGGGTCTCGGCCCGGCTGCGCCATTCTCGTCCTTGACCCGTACGGGGCGACCCGCACAGGACTTCACCACACCGGCCCAGCTCGGCCTCAGAGCGCGCAGCTGTCGCTGTCCACCTGCTGGTTGGCGGTACGGCCCTTGGCGATGTCCTCCTCGATCTCGTCCGCGGTGAGCGCGTAACCCGTCTCCGGGTCATCGAGGGACTTCGCGAAGACCACGCCGTACACCTTGCCCTCGGGGGTGAGCAGCGGGCCGCCGGAGTTGCCCTGACGGACGGTCGCGAAGAGCGAGTAGACATCGCGGTGGACGGTGCCGCGCTTGTAGATGTCGGCGCCGTTGGCCGTGATGCGACCGCGCACGCGCGCGGGGCGGATGTCGTACGCGCCGTTCTCCGGGAAGCCTGCGACGATCGCGTCGTCGCTGCTGACGGCGTCCTCGGTGGTGAACTTCAGCACGGGCGCCTTCAGTCCGGGCACGTCCAGGACGGCGATGTCGCGCTCCCAGTCGTAGACGACGACCTTGGCGTCGTACTTGCGGCCCTCGCCGCCGATCTGGACGGTGGGTTCGTCGACTCCGCCGACCACGTGCGCGTTGGTCATGACGCGGCGCTCGCCGAACACGAAGCCGGTGCCTTCGAGAACCTTGCCGCAACTCTGCGCGGTACCCATGACCTTGACGATGGACGCCTTGGCGCGCTGGGCGACCGGGCTGTACGCGAGGGCCGGGTCGGGGGGCTGGACATCGGTGATCGGCTCGTTGGAGAACGGGCTGAAGACCTGCGGGAAACCGTTCTGTGTGAGGACCGAGGAGAAGTCCGCGAACCAGGTGGCGGCCTGGTTGGGCAGTGCCCCGGCCACGCCCTGCAGCACCTTGGAGTTGCGGACCTCCTTGCCGAGCGTCGGCAGCGTCGTGCCCGCGAGTGCGGAACCGATCAGCCAGGCGACCAGGAGCATCGCCACCACATTGACGAGGGCGCCGCCGGTGGCGTCCAGGGCGCGGGCCGGGGACCAGGTGATGTAACGGCGCACCTTGTTGCCGAGATGGGTGGTCAGGGCCTGGCCGACGGAGGCGCAGACGATCACGATGACGACCGCGACGACGGCGGCGGCCGTGCTGACCTCCGAGTTGTCGGTCATCCAGTCCCAGATGACGGGCAGGGCGTAGACCGCGACGAGGCCACCGCCGAGAAAGCCGATCACCGACAGGATGCCGACGACGAAGCCCTGTCGGTAGCCCACGATCGCGAACCAGACAGCGGCGACCAGCAACAGGATGTCCAGCACGTTCACCGCTTCAAGCCTCGCCTCGTCACTTCGCGATCACTACAGGCCGGCCGGGGTCCGGTCCGCCGCGCGGCGACAGGGGGCCGCAACAAGCCCCAGAAGACGCAGCACGGCAGACACCCTGTCATGAGCGCCAGTCGAGCGGGACCCGCTTCTCACGGTCCCAGGGACGCTCCCAGCCCGCGTAGTGCAGCAGACGGTCGATCACTCCGGCGGTGAATCCCCACACGAGGGCCGATTCGACCAGAAATGCCGGACCCGCGTAGCCGCGGGGGTGTACGGCGGTGGCTCTGTTCGCCGGGTCCGTGAGATCCGCCACGGGGACGGTGAAGACGCGGGCGGTCTCGTTCGGGTCGACGACCCGGACCGGCGTCGGCTCCCGCCACCAGCCCACGACGGGCGTCACGACGAAACCACTGACCGGGATGTACAGCTTGGGCAGCACACCGAAGAGCTGGACGCCGGCGGGGTCCAGTCCGGTCTCCTCCTCGGCCTCGCGCAGGGCGGCCCGCAGCGGGCCGTCGGACTGCGGATCTCCGTCCTCGGGGTCGAGGGCACCGCCGGGGAAGGACGGCTGGCCCGCGTGCGATCTGAGCGAGCCGGCGCGCTCCATGAGCAACAGCTCGGGCCCGCGGGGGCCCTCCCCGAACAGGATCAGGACCGCCGATTGCCGCCCCGAGCCGTTCTCCGGCGGCAGGAATCTGCTCAACTGCAGCGGCTCGACCGACTCCACGGCACACACCACCGGGTCCAGCCAGGCGGGCAGGCCCGTCTTGTCCAGGCCCAGGCGCCCGTCCCACATGTGCTTTCCGTGATCCGTGTCCGTACCGCCGTCCGTCCGGCTCGCGTGCGTCATAGCCACCCCCGTCGCTCTTCCGGTCCCAACGCCCGGGAGACCGCTGATCGTTCCGTTCTCGCCCCGCATCCCTCTTGTGGGTGGCTCGCCGCGAGGTGGCGGGGGTGCGCGCCGGTGGTCGCGCCCGTTCGCTGTGCGCGCGCCGTCATCCGGCGGCTCCCAGGGGCGGGGCCGGGACACCACCCGCGTCCAGGTACGCCTGCGGGGGCTTGAGGCGCTGGCCGGGGAAGCCGCCCTTCTCGTACTTCAGGAGCTTCCTGGCCTTCTCCGGATCCGTCTCGCCCTCGCCGAACGCGGGGCAGATCGGGGCGATGGGGCAGGCACCGCAGGCCGGTTTACGGGCGTGGCAGATGCGGCGGCCGTGGAAGATCACGTGGTGCGACAGCATCGTCCACTCGCTCTTCGGGAAGAGCGCGCCGACGGCCGCCTCGATCTTGTCCGGCTCGGTCTCCTCGGTCCACCGCCAGCGCCGGACGAGTCGCTGGAAGTGCGTGTCCACGGTGATTCCGGGCCGACCGAAGGCGTTGCCCAGCACCACGAAGGCGGTCTTGCGGCCGACGCCGGGCAGTTTGACGAGGTCTTCGAGACGGCCGGGGACCTCGCCCTCGTGGTTCTCCACCAAGGCCTTCGAAAGCCCTATCACCGACTTCGTCTTGGCCCGGAAGAACCCGCACGGCCGCAGGATCTCCTCGACCTCCTCCGGGTTCGCCGACGCGAGGTCCTCAGGGGTGGGGTACCGCGCGAAGAGCGCGGGTGTCGTCTGGTTGACCCGCAGGTCGGTCGTCTGGGCGGACAGCACCGTCGCGACGATCAACTGGAAGGGGTTCTCGAAGTCCAGCTCCGGATGGGCGTACGGGTACACCTCGGCGAGCTCGCGGTTGATACGCCGGGCGCGGCGGACGAGAGCGGTCCGGGACTCCGGCTTGCGGGGCCTGGTGGTCGTGGGGGGCTTGGGGGCGGCCTTCTCGGGGAGGGCCGGCTTTCGCGCCGCCGTCGCCTTCTTGGCGGCCGCCTTGCTTGCCGTCGTCTTCACCGGGGCCGTCTCTTCCGCCGTGGTCGTGTTCTTCCGGGCGGGTTTCTCCGCTGCTGATGGATCGGACACCTTCGTCGCCTTTGCCGTTTTGTTCGCCCCCGTGAGGCCCTGTTCGCCCACAGCGGAATCGCGCCGTACAACCACCCGCCCAGCCCCCTTGGCCTGTGCTTCCACCGGCGATTTGGACACCCGGCCAGCCTAAAGCCCGGCACCGACATCCGTCCCGGGGCCAGAAGATCGGCCCCCAATTGGACCCCTGACGCTTACCACGGGACATGTGTGCGGCATCCTTGTGACAGATCACACTGTTAGGTCCGTCCGGCAAGATGGGGAACACGGTCCCCTGGTAGTACGGGGGAGCAAGATCCCCTGAGCAGGTCGACAAGGAGAGAACTCGTGGACGACGTTCTGCGGCGCGCCCCGCTCTTCGCGGCGCTCGATGACGAGCAGGCCGCGGAGCTCCGCGCCTCCATGAGTGAGGTGACCCTCGCGCGCGGTGACGCTCTCTTCCACGAGGGCGATCCGGGTGACCGCCTCTATGTGGTCACCGAAGGCAAGGTCAAGCTGCACCGCGCGTCGCCCGACGGCCGCGAGAACATGCTGGCCGTGCTGGGCCCCGGTGAGCTGATCGGCGAGCTGTCGCTGTTCGACCCCGGTCCGCGGACGGCCACCGCCACGGCGCTGACCGAGGTGAAGCTGCTCGGCCTCGGACACGGCGACCTCCAGCCGTGGCTGAACGCGCGGCCCGAGGTGGCCGCGGCGTTGCTGCGAGCCGTCGCGCGGCGGCTGCGCAAGACCAACGACCAGATGTCCGACCTCGTGTTCTCGGACGTGCCCGGGCGGGTGGCTCGTGCGCTGCTCGACCTCTCCCGGCGCTTCGGGGTGCAGTCCGAGGAGGGCATCCACGTGGTGCACGACCTGACGCAGGAGGAGCTGGCGCAGCTGGTCGGGGCGTCCCGCGAGACCGTGAACAAGGCTCTGGCGGACTTCGCGCAGCGGGGGTGGCTGCGGCTGGAGGCCCGTGCGGTGATCCTTCTGGACGTGGAGCGGCTGGCGAAGCGGTCGCGCTGACGCTTGGTCGTGCGCCGGAGCAGGGCGTGCGGCGGAGCACAGCGTGCGCCGGGGGCGTGCGGCGGAGCAGGGCGTGCGGCGGCTCGTATGTCGATGGGGTTCGTCTCGTTCGCGGGGCGGGCCCCGTTTGTTTTCGCCCCGCCGCCCCTACCCGTTCATCCCCAGAGGCTGTGTCCCTTCGACCCCCTTGGGTGCGTTCTTCGGGTGCGGGTGGGTGGGGGCTGGTCGCGCAGTTCCCCGCGCCCCCTGCAAGCAGGGGCGCGAGGTCGATCCCACCCCTCCCGCGCAATCCGCCTGCCCCTCACGCGCCCCCGGTGCACAGTGGTTCCATGGCCGAAACATGGCGTCGAAGAGGGCTGGACAGTCGGGGGTACATCGAGCGGGAGGGGGCGCTCGGGCAGGTCTCCGATGTTTTCCGGCCGGTGGTGGCGGTGGCTCGGGACCGGGTGCTGGAGGTGTTCGGGGCAGGGCTGCACAGTGCGTATCTCTACGGGTCGATTCCCCGGGGGACCGCTCGGCCGGGGCGCAGTGACTTCGATCTGCTGCTGGTACTTCGTGCGGAGCCGACGGAGACGGACCGGGCCGAGGCGCGGGCCTTGGACGAGGCGCTGGACAAGGAGTTCCCGCAGATCGACGGGGCCGGCACGCTGCTGGTCAGCCGGGCACAGGTGCTCAGCGACCTGGAGCGGTACGACCTGGGCTGGTTCGTGGCGTGTCTGTGCACGCCGTTGTTGGGCGAGGACCTGGCCGAGGACCTGCCCCGCTACCGGCCCGACTCCCTCCTCGCCCGCGAGACCAACGGCGACCTGGCGCTGCACCTGCCGCGCTGGCGTGAGCGAATCGCGGAAGCCTCCACCTACGACGCCCGCCGGTCGCTCGTCCGTGCTTACTCACGTCGCCTCGTCCGCACCGGGTTCACCCTCGTCATGCCCCGCTGGAACGGCTGGACCAGCGATCTGCGCGAGATGGCGGAGGCGTTCGGCGCGTACTACCCCGAACGCGCCGCCCAGATGCGCGCGGCGGCCGCCGCCGGATACGAGCCGGACGCCGAACCGGGCACCCAGGACACCGTCCTGCGGTCGTACGTGGACGACCTCGGGCCCTGGCTGGCCGAGGAGTACGCGCGCGTGCACGGCGTCAAAGCGCCTCGCCCCCCGACCCCCTGAGGGACTGAGATCCCCTGAGGGACGGAGCCCGTTCAGGGACGGAGACCCACTCAGGGACGGAGCCCGCTCAGGGCCATGGGAACCGCCAGGGCCCCGGGGGAGGCTGAGACGCTCCGGCCGCCTCAGACGGCCCTCAGGCGCGCCGCTGAGGCCGAAGAGGCGCGGAAGGCCCTCTGAGTCCGGTGGCGCGGCAGTGGGCCCGGAGAGAGCCGCTGGGTCAGATCAGGCCGTGGTCGGTCAGGTACTCCATCTGGGCGCGTACCGAGAGTTCCGCGGCCGGCCACAGGGAGCGGTCGACGTCGGCGTAGACGTGGGCGACGACCTCGCCGGAGGTGCGGTAGCCGTTCTCGACGGCCGTCTCGACCTGGGCGAGCCGGTGCGCGCGGTGGGCGAGGTAGAACTCGACCGCGCCCTGGGCGTCGTCGAGGACGGGTCCGTGACCTGGGAGGACGGTGTGGACGCCGTCGTCGACCGTGAGGGACCTGAGGCGCCGGAGGGAGTCGAGGTAGTCCCCGAGGCGGCCGTCGGGGTGGGCCACGACCGTCGTACCGCGTCCCAGCACGGTGTCGCCCGTCAGGACCGCCCGGTCGGCCGGGAGGTGGAAGCAGAGCGAGTCGGCGGTGTGGCCGGGCGTGGGAACGACGCGGAGCTCCAGGCCGCCGACCGCGATGACATCGCCCGCGCCCAGTCCCTCGTCGCCGAGCCGGAGCCCGGGGTCGAGGGCCCGTACGTTCGTCCGGGTCAGCTCGGCGAAACGGGCGGCGCCCTCCGCGTGGTCCGGGTGGCCGTGGGTGAGCAGCGTCAGGGCGATCCGCTTGCCGGCGCTCTCCGCCGTGGCGACGACCTGGCCCAGATGCGTGTCGTCCAGCGGGCCGGGGTCGATCACGACCGCCAGGTCGGAGTCCGGCTCCGACACGATCCAGGTGTTGGTGCCGTCGAGGGTCATCACGGACGCGTTCGGCGCGAGCACGTTGACCGCGCGCGCCGTGGCGGGGCCCGAGAGGACCCCGCCCCTCGGTTGTCCGGGAAGAGCTGCCGCGTCCGTCATGTGGGGTCTCCGCCGGCTGGTATGCGCTTGGTGAACTCGTCATGGCCCGGCCAGGAGAGGAGCACGTCGTCGTTCTCCAGGCGAGCCTCGGCGAGGACCGGGGTCATGTCACGACCGGGCGCGGCGGCGAGCGCGGCGGCGGCCGTGTCGTACTCGGCGAGCCGGCGCAGGGTCGCGATGGTGGGCGGCATCATCAGCAGCTCGCCCTTGTCGTAGCCCTCCGCCGCGTCCCGGGGGCGGATCCACACCGTGCGGTCGGCCTCCGTGGAGGCGTTGCGGGTGCGCTGGCCCTGCGGGAGGGCAGCGACGAAGAACCAGGTGTCGTAGCGGCGGGACTCGAACTCGGGGGTGATCCAGCGGGCCCACGCGCCCAGCAGGTCGGAGCGCAGGACCAGTCCCCTGCGTTCCAGGAACTCGGCGAAGGACAGGTCCCGGGCGGTCACCGCGGCCCGGTCGGCCTCCCAGTCGTCGCCGGTCGTGTCGCCGACCACGGTCTCGGAGCTGGAGCCGGCCAGCAGGACGCCCGCCTCCTCGTACGTCTCCCGGACGGCCGCGCAGACGATCGCCTGGGCGTCTGTCTCGTCGACCCCGAGCCGGGACGCCCACCACGCGCGCGTGGGGCCCGCCCAGCGGATCCGGTGGTCCTCGTCGCGCGGGTCCACACCGCCGCCCGGATACGCGTACGCGCCTCCGGCGAAGGCCATGGAGGCGCGTCTGCGCAGCATGTGCACGACCGGGGTGTCGGCCGTGTCCTTGAGCAGCATGACGGTGGCGGCCCGCCTGGGGGTCACCGGTGTCAGCGTGCCGGCCGCCAGCGCGCGGATGCGGTCCGGCCACTCGGGTGGGTACCACTGCCCGTTTGCCATGGGCGGAGGCTAACTCCTCACAGGCGGATGTTCGAGTGAGCCTCCGCGATCTTGACACCTCACCCCGTGGTCAGGCGGCCACCAGTTCGACCTGGAGTTCCACCTCGACCGGCGCGTCCAGCGGCAGTACCGCCACGCCGACCGCGCTGCGCGCGTGGACACCCTTGTCGCCGAAGACGGCGCCCAGGAGTTCGCTCGCGCCGTTCAACACGGCGGGCTGGCCCGTGAAGTCGGACGCCGAGGCCACGAAGCCGACGACCTTCACCACGCGTGCGACACGGTCCAGGTCGCCCGCCACCGACTTGACCGCGGCGAGGGCGTTCAGCGCGCAGGTGCGGGCGAGTTCCTTGGCCTCCTCGGGGGTGACCTCGGCGCCGACCTTGCCGGTGACGGGCAGCTTGCCGTCCACCATGGGCAGCTGCCCGGATGTGTACACGTACACACCGGTCTGTACGGCCGGCTGGTACGCGGCGAGCGGCGGGACCACCGCGGGCAGGCTCAGCCCGAGCTCCGCAAGCCTGGCCTCGACGGCGCTCACGGCTTGGGCCGCTTCAGGTAGGCCACGAGCTGCTCGGGGTTGTTCGGCCCGGGCACGACCTGGACGAGCTCCCAGCCGTCCTCGCCCCAGGTGTCCAGAATCTGCTTCGTGGCATGGACGAGCAGCGGTACGGTTGCGTATTCCCACTTGGTCATGCGGCCGACTTTATCCGCTGCCCGGCCACGGCTCGGCACGGGTTCCGCCACGGCCCAGCGCCGTTCGTGGCGCCGACCCGGGCCGGTGGGAGAGGCGGAAAAGGGCGTTGTCCACAGTTCGGGCCGGGACAGGTTGTCCACAGCCTCCCGCGTATGCCGAGCGCGGACTGGTTAGTCTCGAATACGTGAGCAGGCTCCAGGTCGTCAGCGGCAAGGGCGGGACCGGTAAGACCACGGTCGCCGCCGCACTCGCGCTCGCCCTCGCGACCGAGGGGAAACGCACCCTCCTGGTCGAGGTCGAGGGCAGACAGGGCATCGCGCAGCTCTTCGAGGCAGAGGCATTGCCGTACGAGGAGCGGAAGATCGCGGTGGCACCCGGGGGCGGGGAGGTGTACGCGCTGGCCATCGACCCCGAACTGGCCCTGTTGGACTACCTCCAGATGTTCTACAAGCTCGGCGGGGCGGGGCGGGCCCTGAAGAAGCTGGGCGCCATCGACTTCGCCACCACCATCGCACCCGGCCTCCGGGACGTACTGCTGACCGGCAAGGCCTGCGAGGCGGTGCGCCGCAAGGAGAAGAGCGGGCGGTTCGCGTACGACCACGTGGTGATGGACGCGCCGCCCACCGGCCGCATCACCCGCTTCCTGAACGTCAACGACGAGGTGGCGGGGCTCGC
The DNA here is from genome assembly GCF_042955065.1 of Streptomyces sp. NPDC012510. Lineage (NCBI taxonomy): Bacteria > Bacillati > Actinomycetota > Actinomycetes > Kitasatosporales > Streptomycetaceae > Streptomyces > Streptomyces sp. NPDC012510. The sequence goes on along the minus strand of NZ_JBIBEN010000035.1, from coordinate 12,332 downwards.
CAAGATCGGCCCGATACACAATCAGGCCCAGGCCGTCATGCGGGTCCTGAAGTCCCCCGAGACGGCCGTGCACCTGGTGACGCTCCTGGAGGAGATGCCCGTCCAGGAGACGGCGGACGGCATCGCCGAGCTGAGGGCCGCGAAGCTGCCGGTGGGACGGATCATCGTCAACATGGTGCGGCCCGAGGTGCTGGACGCCGACGAGCTGGAGTTCGCGCGCGCGGTGCCGCGCACGGCCGTCGCCAAGTCCCTGTCCGCGGCGGGCCTCGGCGGCGCTCGGCGCGGAGGCAACGCCGAGCGGCTGGTGGATCCGCTGCTCGCGCAGGCCGAGGAGTACGCCGAGCGGCACAGCCTGGAGCACGAACAGCGGGGCGTGCTGGGCGAGCTGGACCTGCCGCTGCACGAACTGCCGCTGCTCGCCGAGGGGATGGACCTGGCGGGCCTGTACGAACTGGCCACGGAACTGCGTCAGCAAGGGATCTCATGACTCCGGACCCGGCCGCCACGCACGACTCGGCCCACGCCCACGACCCGGCCCACCACGCCCACGATGCGGATCACGCGCATGATCCGTCCCACGCACCCGACGGGCACCGCGTGATCGGCTCGGCCCGCCCCCTCGCCGTCGATCCCCTGCTGGACGACCCGCAGACCCGCATCGTGGTGTGCTGCGGCGCCGGCGGCGTCGGCAAGACGACCACGGCGGCGGCCCTGGGGCTGCGTGCGGCCGAGCGGGGCCGCAAGGTGGTCGTGCTCACCATCGACCCGGCGCGGCGGCTGGCCCAGTCCATGGGCATCGACTCGCTGGACAACACCCCGCGCCGGGTGAAGGGCATCGAAGGCGACGGCGAACTGCACGCCATGATGCTCGACATGAAGCGCACCTTCGACGAGATCGTCGAGGCGCATGCGGACCCGGACCGGGCCTCCGCGATCCTGAGCAACCCCTTCTACCAGTCGCTCTCGGCGGGCTTCGCGGGCACGCAGGAGTACATGGCGATGGAGAAGCTGGGCCAGCTCCGGGCCCGGGACGAGTGGGATCTGATCGTCGTCGACACCCCGCCGTCCCGTTCGGCGCTGGACTTCCTGGACGCCCCCAAGCGGCTCGGCTCGTTCCTGGACGGCAAGCTGATCCGTGTCCTGCTGGCGCCCGCGAAGGTCGGCGGGCGGGCGGGCATGAAGTTCCTGAACGTCGGCATGTCGATGATGACGGGCGCCCTGGGCAAGCTGCTCGGCGGACAACTGCTCAAGGACGTACAGACATTCGTGGCCGCCATGGACTCCATGTTCGGCGGCTTCCGTACGCGCGCGGACGCCACGTACAAGCTGCTTCAGGCGCCCGGCACTGCCTTCCTGGTGGTGGCCGCGCCGGAGCGGGACGCGCTGCGCGAGGCGGCCTACTTCGTGGAGCGTCTAGCCGCCGAGGACATGCCGCTGGCCGGGCTGGTGCTCAACCGTGTCCACGGCAGCGGCGCGGCCCAGTTGTCCGCCGAGCGCGCGCTCGCCGCCGCGGAAAATCTTGACGAGCCCCGCATTGTGGATCATATGGCCGGGAAAGCAGTCCGTAACTCTCCCGACCCTGACGGCAGTTCAGACCAACCAGAAAGCCCAGGCAGTCCAGCTTCTTCCGCGACCACCGGTGTCCAGGACGGCTCCCCCGCCCAGGACCGGCAGGATCAGGGCGTCGCCCCGGACCGGACCGTGGAACACCTCACGGCGGGCCTGCTCAGGCTGCACGCCGAGCGGATGCGGCTGCTCTCCCGCGAGCAGCGCACGCGTGACCGCTTCACCGCGCTTCATCCCGAGGTGGCCGTGGCCGAAGTGGCCGCGCTGCCCGGGGACGTCCACGACCTGGCAGGCCTGCGGGACATCGGGGACCGGCTCGCGACCACGACGCCGGAGCTGCCCACTGCGGAGAACTGACGCCGCACGAGGACCCGGCCGCACGAGGACCCGGGCCGTATGGCAACCGTGTCGTACGGCCATCGCGCCGTACGACTGCCCCGCCGTACGACTGCCCCGCCGTACGAGGACTCACGCACGGCTGACTGAGGAACGATCTGTGCCCCGACGGCCGTTCCACGCACCGGGGCACGGGAGAGCCGGCACACCTGCCCGACGCGCCGACACCTCACAGGCGTCCTCGATGGACGTGGTCCGGACGGGGCCTCGCCCTCAGCTGACCGCCGCGTAGTTCTCGTACATCTCGTCATCGTCGAGCGGCAGAATGCCCGCGCCACGCTCGTACTCCGTGCGCGCGGTCTCCAGCAGCCTGCGCCACGACGTGACGGTCGGTCGCCTGCGCAGCAGTGCGCGGCGCTCTCGTTCCGTCATTCCTCCCCACACGCCGAACTCGACGCGGTTGTCCAACGCGTCCGCCAGGCACTCCGTGCGTACCGGGCATCCGGTGCACACCGCCTTGGCCCTGTTCTGCGCTGCTCCTTGAACGAACAGTTCATCCGGATCGGTAGTGCGGCAGGCAGCCTGCGCACTCCAGTCGGTTACCCAGCCCATACCGGCGCCGTCCTCTCCCGAATCGAGGCTCCCCCACGGCGGCAGCGGCATATTCACCGCCGCCAGTTGAGGACGTTACGGAAGGTGGGCACAGCGCAACACCCCCTTCGGGCCCAATCTTGAATGGCCCGAACGGACTATGCGTAAGCGGCAGATCACCCGCGGGAGTGACCTGAGGACATACGTGACTATCCCGACAGAACGGGATAGTTGACATGCGTCACAACGGACACCGAATGACACACGAGGTGGATTCGGACACGGCTCCGAAAAAAAATCGTAAGAACGCCAGAACGATTCGGGTTCGCCGGACGTACTGATACAAGGGCCTATGGCTGTGACAGTTGAGAGCAGCTTAGGCCAACGCCTGCGCGCGTGTCCGGCGAATGAGAACGTAGACAACCATTCAAGTTCTTCACGCCTCGAAGGCATCCGCTTCCCGGGCGGCGCTCGCGTCTTCGGTCAGGCCACCGAACACGGCGCGGTCGTAGAGCCGGTGGGGCCACTCCCCCGCGTCCGCCGCAGGGCGGGTCGTCAGCACGGGGTTCGGCCCGGTCTCGATGAGATGCAGCAGGGTCCAGGCGACGCCGTAGCAGTCGTCCGGCCCGAAGCAGCCGACCAGCGCCACCGCCTCTTCCGCCGACACCGGCGCGGTTATGGCGTTCAGTTGGCGTACACGCGCATCGATCTCTTGCTCGCTCGCGTCCCAGTCGGGCAGGGGGCCGTCGGCGACGAACGCGCGCACTTCAGGTCTCATGGACCAGATCATCGGCGCCAGGGCCCGGCAGCGGCAACGGATGTCACGATCCGGCACTTGTACGTCGCCTGAAGCACCCGCTCTTTCGGAACGGTCATGACGACGGATTAGGCTGCCCTCATGCCAAACAAGCGCTCGGGTGGTGGTCTGTCCGCCACACAGCAGGCCGCCAAGTTCCTAGGGGTCAGCGTCCTCGCCGGTGCCGTCATGGCGGGCATCGCGTTGCCCGCGGTCGGCGCCCTGGGGCTCGCGGCCAAGGGTTCGGTCGAGGGGTTCGACGAACTCCCCGCCAACCTCAAGCAGCCGCCGCTGAGCCAGCGCACCACGATCCTTGACGGCAAGGGCGACCAGATCGCCACTGTCTACTCGCGTGACCGTACGGTGGTCGATCTCAAGGAGATCTCGCCGTACATGCAGCAGGCGATCATCGCCATCGAGGACTCCCGGTTCTACCAGCACGGCGCGGTCGACCTGAAGGGCGTCCTGCGCGCGCTCAACCGGAACGCGCAGAGCGGTGGAGTCACCCAGGGTGCTTCCACGCTGACGCAGCAGTTGGTGAAGAACGTCGCGGTGGAGGAGGCCGGTGACGACCCGACCCTGGTCGCCCAGGCCATCCAGCAGACGATCGGACGCAAGATCCGCGAGCTCAAGTACGCGATCCAGCTCGAGGAGGAGCTCGGCAAGAAGAAGATCCTCGAGAACTACCTGAACATCACCTTCTTCGGCCAGCAGGCCTACGGCGTCGAGGCGGCCTCCCAGCGCTACTTCTCCAAGTCGGCCAAGAACCTGGACGTCGAGGAGGCCGCGCTCCTCGCCGGCATCGTGCAGTCGCCGAGCCGGTACGACCCGGTGAACGACCCGCAGGAAGCCACCAAGCGGCGCAACATCGTGCTGCAGCGCATGGCCGATGTCGGCGACATCACGCAGGCGGAGGCCGACAAGGCCAAGGAAAAGCCGCTGGGCCTGGACATCAGCAAGCCGAAGAACGGCTGCATCACGGCCGTCAAAGGCGCCGGCTTCTTCTGCGACTACGTGCGCGAGGTGTTCCTGAACGACCCGGTGTTCGGCAAGACCAAGGAGGAGCGGGCCAAGATCTGGAACCAGGGCGGTCTGACGATCCGGACGACGATGGACCCGAAGGCCCAGAAGTCGGTCCAGGCCTCCATCAAGCGGCACGTCTACCAGAAGGACGAAGTGGCCACCGCCGCCACCATCGTCGAGCCCGGCACCGGCAAGATCCTCGCCATGGGCCAGTCGCGGCCGTACGGTCTCGACACCAAGAAGAACGAGACGTCGATAAACCTCTCGGTCGACAAGTCCATGGGCGGCGGCGCGGGCTACCAGCCCGGTTCGACGTTCAAGCCGATCGTCGCCGCGGCCGCGATCGAAGGCGGCATGTCCCCGGGCAAGATCTACTCCGCGCCGTACGAGATGGCCTATCCCAGCCCGATCTCGGCCTGTGACGGCAAGACCTGGCGGAACAGTAGGAGTACGCCGACGAAGCTCACCAACGAGAACGAGTCCGAGGTCGGTCCGTACCCGATGGAGGAGGCGACCGCGCTGTCGGTCAACACCTACTTCGTGCAGATGATCGCGGACATCGGCATCTGCCCGGTGACCAAGATGGCCAAGAAGATGGGCGTCGAGCGGGCCGACGGCCGCAAGATGGACCAGGCCCCGTCGATAGCCCTCGGCACGCAGGAGATGTCCCCGCTGACCATGGCGAACGCGTACGCGACCTTCGCCGCGCGCGGTATGTACTGCACGCCGGTCGCCATCGAGTCCATCACCCAGCGGGTCGGCGACAAGTCGAAGTCGCTGGAGGTGCCGAAGTCGACGTGCTCACGTGCGATGTCCGAGAACACCGCCGACACCATCAACACCTTGCTCAAGGGTGTCGTGGAGGACGGTACGGGTAGGGAGGCGGGTCTCGGCAGCGGCCGCCCCAGCGCCGGTAAGACCGGTACGACGGACTTCCGTTACGCGGCCTGGTTCGTGGGTTACACCCCGAACATGGCCGGTGCCGTCTGGGTCGGCGACCCCGCGCACGAGCGCCGCATGGTCAACATCACCATCGGTGGCGAGCGGCATGACAAGGTCTTCGGCGGCCAAGTCCCCGGGCCGATCTGGGGCGACATGATGTCCGGAGCGCTGGAGGGCAAGCGCGCCCCCAACTTCACCCTCGTCCACATCCCCGACGAGCGGCCGGACCGCGACCGCGGGGACGGCGACGGGAACGGGAACGGGAACAACGACGACAACGGCAACGGTGACGACGGGAACGGCGATGAGGGGTTCATCGGCGGCACCGGCGGCGGCACCTTCCCGACCCCGGAGTTCTCGATTCCCGAGGGCTGGTTCCGGGGCCAGACGAACGGTGGGAACAACGGGAACGGCAATGGTGGTGGCGGGTTCGGATGACAGCCGCCGGGCGACCGGCTGGTTCAGTAGGGTCGGCGGCGGCCCCCGGATGCCCCCGGATGCTATGAACATGCCCATACCCGGACGCGCGACCGATTCCTGAACGATCACGGCGGTGGGGGCGCCCTCTACTAAGGGGCGCCCCCACCGCCGTATCTGCCTGTGCGGGGCATCCGCGTGCGGGGCACCGCGTGTGCGAAACATCCGCATGTGCAGGTGCTGGGCCCTGCTGGTGTGCCGGAGCCAGGCCTGCCGCTGGTGTGCCGGAGCGGCAGGTCATGCTGCTGGTGCGCCTGGGCAGGTCATGCCGCTGCTGTGTCGGAACTGGGCCTGCCGCTGGTGAAGCCGGAGCTGGTCCTGCGGCCGACGTGCGGAGGTGTCCTCGGTCGGCGTGGCGAGTGGTCGACGCTCAGCCGCCCGCGAGCTGCTGCTTGACGATGGCGGCGACACGACCGCCCTCGGCAAGGCCGGCCACCTTCGGGTTGACGATCTTCATGACCTGGCCCATGGCACGCGGGCCCTCGGCACCGGCGGCCCTGGCCTCCTCGACGGCATGGACGACGATCTGCTTCAGCTCCTCGTCGGACAGCTGCTTGGGCAGGTAGTCGGCGAGGATCTCGCCCTCCGCCTTCTCCCGCTCGGCCGACTCGGTGCGACCACCCTGGGCGAACGCGTCCGCGGCCTCGCGACGCTTCTTCGCCTCCTTGGTGATCACCCTGAGTACCTCGTCGTCGGAGAGCTCGCGCTTCTCCTGGCCGGCGACCTCTTCCTTGGTGATCGCGGTGAGAGTCAGCCGGAGCGTCGAGGAGCGGAGCTCGTCGCGCCCCTTGATCGCGGCGTTGAGGTCTTCCTGCAGCTTCGACTTGAGCGTGGTCATGGCGTCGATTGTCGCAGGTGTGGGGCGGGAAGCGCCCCCTGATTTCGCTGGTGTGTGCGGATGAGACGAGAAAGTCGGAGTGGGTTGTCCACAGGGCGAGTTGACATCGTCGGCGATGGTCGGCGGTTGTCCACAGGCGTGTGCTGGGGCTCGGCGGTGTCTGACACGATGGACACATGCGAGCGCGATACGGAGTACCTCTGGGGATCGCGGCGGTCGGTGCCGCCGGTGTGGTGTATGCGGCGGGTTTCGAGGCCCGCTCCTTCCGGCTGCGGCGGGTGACGGTTCCGGTGCTGCCACCGGGCATGCGGCCACTGCGCATACTCCAGGTCTCCGACATCCACATGGTGAGCGGGCAGCGCAAGAAGCAGCGCTGGCTGCGTTCCCTGGCCGGGCTGCGCCCCGACCTCGTGATCAACACCGGGGACAACCTCTCCGACCCCGAGGGCGTACCGGAGGTGCTGGACGCGCTCGGCCCGCTGATGGAGTTCCCGGGCGCCTACGTCTTCGGCTCGAACGACTACTACGGCCCGAAGCTGCGCAACCCCGCCCGTTACCTCCTGGAGAAGGTTCAGGGCCGCCACGGCCTGAACGGCAACAAGCCGGCAGTGGGCGCCGTCCACAACCCTTGGGAGGACCTGCGCGACGGCTTCGACGGGGCGGGCTGGCTCAACCTCACCAACACCCGAGGCACGCTGAAGATCGAGGGCATGTCGATCGAGCTCACCGGCCTCGACGACCCACACATCAAGCGGGACCGCTACGCCCGCGTGGCCGGCGGCCCGTCCGATTCCGCCGACCTCTCTCTCGGCGTCGTCCACGCCCCCTATCTGCGCAGTCTCGACGCCTTCACGGCGGACGGCTACCCCCTGATCCTCGCCGGCCACACCCACGGCGGCCAGCTCTGTGTCCCCTTCTACGGCGCCCTCGTCACCAACTGCGACCTCGACACGGACCGCGTGAAGGGTCTCTCCACTCATACGGCCGACGGCCACACCGCCTATATGCATGTCTCCGCCGGCTGCGGCACGAACCGCTACACCCCGGTGAGGTTCGCGTGCCCACCGGAGGCTTCACTACTGACGCTGGTGGGCCGGGGCGCATAGGACTGCGGGGCAGCCTTGGCGGTCCCCTGCGTATGCCCCGAAGGGCGGGCTCGGAAGGGCGGGCTCTGAAGGGCGGGCTCTGAAGGGCGGGCTCTGAAGGTGGGGCGCCACTGAGGCACCGACGCACCGGGGCACCGGGGCACCGACCCATATGGTTCATCCCGGATAGCCCGTTTCGTCTCGGCGTCCTAGCGTGAGCGCATGACCGCACCGATACCCAGGGACATCCCCGACCTGCCCGCGATCCCGGGCATCCCCGCGCCGGTGACGTCCGTCGTGCCCGCGACGGCGGTGGTGGCACCGACGCGCCGCCCGCTGGCAGCGAAGTTCCGCGCCCTGGTCGCACTGGCAGCGGCAGGGGCCGTGGTGACCGAGATGGCACTGGGCAGCCCCCTGCGCGCCTTCTGCCATTTCTCGGTCCAGAGCACGGCCCTGGTGGCGCTGGTCTTCGCCGTCTCGTCGCGCCGCGCATGGTCGGCCCGTCACCCGCTGCCGTCGCTGGTGACAGGCGGCACGGTTCTCTACGCCGTGATCACGGCCCTGGTGTACCACCTGCTCCTGACGAGGGACGCGTCGGCCTTCTCCCTCTCCATGCCGGTGACGCCGACGAACGCCCCGGCCAGCAGCCCCACCGGCTGGCCGGCCGTGACGGACGCCGCCTTCCACACGGCGATCCCCCTCGCGGTGGTGGCGGACTGGCTCCTCCTGACCCGCCCCTCCCCGCCACGCCTCAGCCACGCGGCGGCCTGGCTGCTCTACCCGATCGCATACCTGGCGTTCACCCTCGGCCGAGCCGCCCTGCTGACACCCGACTGGCCGGCCCCGTACCTCTACCCGTTCCTCGACGTGGACCGCCACGGCTACAAGAGCGTCCTGGGCAACGCTCTCCTCCTGGGCCTCGCCTTCTACGCCCTCGCGCTCCTGCTCATCGCCGTCGACCACCTCCGCCCCGACCCCGTACACCCACGTCGGGGCCGCCCCAGCCGCCACGACCGCCGCCCCGAAAACCGGATTTCGTCTCCAGCCACCAGTGGGCTAAAGTAAACGACGTCGCCGCGACAAGCAGCGACAATCGGGGTGTAGCGCAGCTTGGCAGCGCGCTTCGTTCGGGACGAAGAGGTCGTGGGTTCAAATCCCGCCACCCCGACAGCTAGATAGCAGGTCAGAGGGCCCTTACCGAATCGGTAAGGGCCCTCTGGCGTTGCTGCGTGTCTAACTGCGTGACTATCGATTCTGAGTGCGTGTGCTGAGTGACTACGGCTACTGCGGCCCGGCTCCAAAGATGCCGTCCATGACGACGGCGCCAGTCTGGATCACGGGCCGGATCTGCTTACGGTAGACCTCCTCAGTGACAGCCGTCCCAGAGTGCCCGACGAGCCGCGAGATCTCTTCCAGCGGGACGCCCCGGTCGGAGAGCAGAGACACGAAGCTGTGTCGCAGCTCCCGAGGCGTCTGTCTAGTCCCAGGTGATGTTTGACGTTCTGGTCCCAGGTGATGTTTGACGGTGGGCCTAGACAACATCGGAAACTTTGTGGGGCTTGTTCGCCTTGACGTGGCGGACGGGGATGTCGGTGGTGCGCCGGATGACCCGGACCTGGCCGTCCAGCTCGACGGTGATCGTCGTCTCAGACACGTGCACGGTCACCGTCTGGCCTGCGTACGGGCGGCCGAGGGAGACGCTCTGGCGGCAGACCATGATCGTGCCCACAGCACTGATCCGCCGCTGCACCCGCACCGGCTCGATGCCCGGCCGCGGTGGCGGTCCGGCCGGACGCAGGCCCCGCAGCCGACGCACTTCCTCTCCGGTCAGCGGGTTGGGCCGCACCCGCAGGAGTTCTCGCGAGGATGGGTCGAAGAACGACAGCGTCTCGTCGTCGAGGCGGATGCCCACCTGGCGGCCGCCGAGGATCTCCGCGGCCAGCACCTGGCGCCCGGCCAGGCCCACCAGGCCGCTGTTGTTCACGACCCGGTCCACCTCGAACGCCATCCCCTCACCGGCAGGCAGCGGGGCCGGTCCGGCCGCACGGCCGCCCCGGACAGCCAGCCGTCCCAGGTCAGCCACCGACAGGTGCGACCGCACGCTCTTGATCCGCGTCCCAGCGATCAGCAGATGGATCACCGACGTGTCCGCCCAGAACGTCACCGTCAGCCCCGAACGGGCCGGACCCAGCCAAAACTGCTTGCCCGCCACCTGCAGATTCCCACTCCCAGGCACCACCCGATCGAACTCCACCGGCCCACCGGGCTCCACCGGCGCCACGGCAGGGACCACCTCAGGCAGGGCGGCGGGCACAGCCGAGGCTTCAGCCGGAGCCGGAGCCGGAGCCGGGTCCGCTGGAGGTGTCCGCTGCTGCGGCACCAGCGCCAGCACTCCGGGAATCTTCAGCCCCAGCATGTCCCGCTCCTCCTCAGGCACCGGGGTGAACCGGTCTCCCGGAGACTGCATGTCCAAGGCCTGATGCGGACGCATCGAGTTGTATTCCTGCACCCAACGATCCAGTGCCGCCTGGGCCGCTTCGATGCTCTCGAACGCGCCGCAGTCGTCGAGGAGTTCACGCCGCAGCGTCTGATGGAACCGCTCGACCTTGCCCGTCGTGGTCGGCGAAGCCGGCTGCGTCAGCCGATGCGCGATCCCGTTCTCCCGGCAGATCCGGTCGAACAGCACCTCACCGCCCTGCCCGAACCGGTCGGTGAACTGCTTGCCGTTGTCGGTCAGCACCTCTTCCGGCACCCCGAACCTCCGCAAGGCCCCCGCGAACGCCGCACAGACCGCCCGACCGGTCGCCCGCTCCACCACCGACGCGATCACGCAGAACCGGGAATGATCGTCCACCCCGGTCACGACTTTGGCCTCGGTCAGCTCACCGGTCACCGTGTTGACCAGCATCACGCCGCCGACGATGTCCATCTGCCACAACTGCATCGGCCGGTCCCGCTGCCAGCGCTTGTAATCCGACCGCTTCCGCCGCCGCACCCCCGGCTCCACCAGACCGTGACGGACCAGGATCCGATACACGGTCATCCGTGACGGCAGCGGGCTCACCGCCCCGGACCACTCCAGCGCATGAGCGATCCGCCGCGGACCCCAGCGAGGGTGCTTGCGCCGCAGCTCGCACACGGCCGTCTCCACCTCGGCGGAGGCCTGATGCGGACACGAGGCCGGCCTGCGTGACCGGTCCGCCAGCCCCGCCAGCCCCGCCAGGCCCGAGGCGGCATACCTCGACTTCCACCCGCTCACCGTCTGCCGCGACACCCCCAGCGACGCGGCGATCTCCGTCACCGTCGCGCCCGCCAGCACCGCGAGCACAGCCCGGTATCTCTGCTCGACAACCGACAACTCCACCAGAGCCAATCCCGGCCTCCTGCCACACGCCACAACGACGTGCACAGAAAAGCCGATCACGGCCACCGTCAACCATCAGCTGGGATCGAAGTGTCAAGCATCTCCCGGGACCGGACATCACGGCCAGTAGCGCGTGATTCAAACTTTCTCTACTGGTTCAAGGCCCGCGCAAGCGCGGGCGCGCGCCGCCTCTGCGGCGCGGCCTGCCTCCTGTCTGCGCCCCGGCTGGCCGCGCCCGGCGGCGCGCTACGTGTAGCGGGCAAAGGTAAGGAAGTCGCCTGCGGGTCAAAAACGTGCCTCCGGCGGGGTGCTCAGGCTCCGAGATGGCAGGGGGTCTGTCTGCGTGTGCCGGCTGTGAGTGGCTGGTGCGGGGGCTCCCATCCCGTCTGCCATCGACCCAGGCAGAGCCGAGCAGACGCGGCCCAGGGCGTCAAGGTCGTTCGTACAGTGGCGCGCTCCACCTTGACGCCCTGCACCACGCCCGCTCCACAGTGTGTGGGTCGACGGCAGACGGGATGGGAGCTGGGGAGAGTGGGCTGAGGGCTTCGGCTTACTGATCGTTTCATGATGAGGTTTGCTGGCGCCGGAGGCATATGAGGGCGCGGGCGAGTTCGAGTTTGATGGCTCGGACGGCGAGCCGTCCGCAGCGTACACGTACAGGTCCATTACGGTTGCGTGCAGTTATGGTCCGACGCCAGTCTCGGTCCAGTCCAGTAATCGCCGCCAGGCTGCCGCTCAGGAACAGCCCACCCAGTTCTTGTGGGGATGTCCCCTCTCAGGCCGTCTGTGGATCGGTACGGAAGTGCTGCGGAGTGCATGACGAATGGGACATGCTGATTGCTTTCCGGTTGCGCCAGTTCGGCGCGGTACTTGGGGGTTGCCGTGGAAGCGAAGATCACGCTGGCGGAAGCGTTGATGGAGTTGCGGCGTGAGTTGTATGCCGCGCAGGACGACGGGGCTGGCCAGCAACTGCGGTTCGAGGTGGAGCAGGCACAGCTAACGCTGGATGTGGAGTTCCGCCGCGGCGGTGACGGGAAGGTGAAGGTCGAGGTTGGCCTTCCCGGGGTGAAGGCCGGTGTGGAGACGGGTGGCAGGTTGGAGGCCACGCACCGTCAGACATTGACGCTGAGCCTGCAGGTTCATGATGAGGCCTTGGGCGGCAGCCGTGCCAAGATCCGCCGCTCGTCAGCGGAGAAGGGTGACGACGCCCCCCTAGCTAAGTGCGTTGTGGCAAAGGGAGTCCCTGTTCGATGAGCAGGGGCTTCTTCGTGTGCGGGGCATGACCGCGACGGGGTAGGGGCAGGCAGCGGACGG
>NZ_JBIBEN010000034.1:0-86616 GCF_042955065.1 Streptomyces sp. NPDC012510 | reverse complement strand
CATGCTGGCGCCGACGACACCAGGCCCGTGCACGGAGCAGCCACTACCAACGTCAGGCCCTCCAACAGTCGTGATCAAGATCTACAGCTGGAGTATTAGTTCGGTGGCAAGCGACTGAGTTCGCTGTCAAAGGACACCAGTTCGCCTGCGGCAGACGGGAAAGATCGCGGAAAGACTGGCCAACGCTTCGGGGGCATGTCAACTTAGACGCCTTCCCGGAAAATACCAGTTCAGAGAGGTGATGCCGGTGGCCGTTCAGGTTGCCCAGCCCGGATTCGCCACGACCGTCGAGGCCCTGCGGCTGCACTCCTGGAAAATCGGTCCAGGCCAGCCGACGCTGGTAACCGATCAGTTCACCGACGCTGACTTCAAGCTGGTCGTGGACGACCGCGCCGATGTCCATGTGAACAGCAAGGACGGCAGGTTCTACCTCGGCTGGTTCCCGACGGGGCGTCCTGGCACCGACGGTGAGGGGTGGGTGATCGCAGTCACCGGCACCGCGAAGACCCGCGGGTATCGAATGTCGTTCGACACAGAGACCCCGGCAGACATCGTTGCTGCCGCCGTGGCCCAAGTCTTGGCCACCGCCCAGCGCGTGTGATTGGCATGGCGGCCGACAGGTGCACTACCGGGTCGTACAACACCGCATGCCCTGCTCAGCCTGACTCCAGCACACCCTGTCCGCTACCGCGAGGAGAACGCTGTGGATCCGCACCTTCCCGAGATGACCGTCGGCGACCTCATCGGCCTTCTGTCTGCCTGCGACCGTGAAGCGCCGGCCCGGCTGGCCATCAACCCGTTCTTTCCCATGGCCCACCGTATCGGCGGGGTGATCGCTTCGCAGGACGAGAACGGCAACCCGCTGGTCTTCATTGCCGAAGCCAAGGACGCCGAACAGATCGGCCACCTGCCGCCGAACGTCGCCGTCCAGCTCACCTGGCATGACCCGGCCGAGGCTCCCTCACGCCGTCGGCGCACAGCGACCCCGCCGCGCGACGGCGGCAGCTGAAACACCCACGACCTTTCGGAGGCGCCCCTGCACCCGCACCACCCCCACGACCCTTCCCACCCTGACTCGCCGGACCCGGTGTACTGGGTCACCCCGCGCCATCTGGCCGGTGACGACGGCGCCCTCGCCGAGCGGATCGGCGACCTGCTGACCGGTATGGGCTGGCGCCTGTGGCCAACTGCCCGTCAGACCCTGCTGTACGTGAGCCCGGACGAGCTGCGCGGCGCCGAGTGGATCCTCGCCAGCTACCCCTTCGAACTCGGCGGCCTGCCTGTGGCCTGGCAACTGTCCGCTCGCCCGCACTCCGCCAGCGCCCTTACCGAGTGGAACGCCTACTTCACCACCGGCGTCGCCCATGAGGCGCTCGCCGATTTCCTCATCGCGCTCGACACCCGCGATGTGCCCGACACTGGTTTCGGCGAGCCGGAGACGGTCCTGGCCGCACTCGTCGCCCAGGGCTGGATGAGGGACGTGGACCGCCCAACGACCACTGCCACGGACCCCGGCTTCGCCTCCAGCGTGTCGCTGGAGGAGCTGCCTCCGCTCATCCAGGACGCCGATCCGCGCCCCGACCTTGTGGGCTGGCAGGCATGGGCGGAACCCGTCCTCGGCGCCCCGTACCTGTGGTGCGCCAGCTTCAGCGCCAGCGTCCCGCACGACCTGGTCGCGGTCTTCGCCGCCTCGCTCGCTTCCCCGGTCCCTGTGCCCCGGCGCACCCTGCCCGAAGGCGGGCAGGAGCGGCTCACCGTCGTACACCGCGACTGACGACACCTCCCCACGCCGGCCGCGCGCCTGTAGCCGGGGCGGTCGCTCCCTATGGAAAGGACATCGACCTGTCGGTTTCACGCCTGTCCCCGGGCCGACTCGTGCTCGCCGACGCCATCATGGCGGCCGGGCCGGGTCGGCACTACTTGCACGTCGTCCGGCCGCTGGTCGCGCGGGAAGCGCTCGCGGAAGTCCTTTATCTAGGGTACGGCAGCATCGGAACGATGCCTGCGCTGACGGCTCCTGGCAGAGTCTGCTTCTTCCCGAGGCGTTTCCCGATGACTTCGGGAGGCTTTTCAGGCGGCATTGGCCGGTTCAACACCTGACTGGATTCGACGTCGTTCGGTGCCCTTCTGGCTCAGGCAGCGTCATCAGGCCGAATGGCTCATGCCGACCCCGCGGCCCGGTCGAAAGACAGTCGGCTAATCCGCCGAGCGGCTCCCACGCAATACACGACGTCAGAGGGGTGGCTGAGCCGCAGCGCCGCTTCGCGGTCCAGTTGGCCCAGATGCTTCAGCAGCATCCGGCCAATCATCTCGTGCGAGACCAGGAGCGGTCTTCGGGCTCCGGCTCGGGTGATGCTGGCCAGGGCTCGGCCGGCCCGCGCTTCCGCGTCGGCGTAGCTCTCCCCGCCGGGAAAGCGATAGGAGTACTTGTCCCGTTGCCGAGCTGCGATCTCGCCGGGCCAGCCGAACTCGATTTCTTCGTCTGTGAGCCCGGACCACTCGCCGTGGTCAACCTCGCTGAGGTCGTCGAGTAGTTGGACCGTCAGACCCAGAGCTGTCGCGAATGCCTCCGCCGACGTCCGTGCGCGCTCGAGCGGGCTCGCGAAAATCACGTCGACCGGTTCACGGCTGGTCAGTCGCGCGTTGCGGTGCACCTGGTGGACGCCCCGATCGGTAAGGGGCGAATCCAGCCGTCCCTGCCTCCTCCCCGCCAGGTTCCACTCTGTCTGTCCATGCCTGGCCAGATAAACGGCCTCGAATGCAAAAGCTGCCACGAGACCTTGGTCCTATCGAACCTTGGCACGTTCTGGCCACCGCATATCCCGCCAGGCGGACGGCCATCCGCCTATTTGGTCAAGGGCGAGCACGCGGACGACTCCGAAGCCAATCGGCACAGCCGGGCGCCTGTGCCCTACCAACCGGCATGCGCCCCAGCAGGGCCCGGTTTCCTAATACTCGCCAAGGTGAGGGAACCGGGCCCGTTTCTCGTTCTGTCAGGGCGGCCATTCCTTCCTGAGGGTCACAGGGCTCGGACGGTGCGCGTGTCGCGGGATCAGGCTTCCGGACTGGGTGGCGGCAGGCGCCGAGCGAGCTGCTCGCCGTAGTGCCGGACATGAGGCGGCATCCTGCCCGGGAGCGCGTCGAGTGGGAACAGGCGAAGGTCCTGCCCCTCGCCGAGGACTAGCTCGTTCTCGGTGCCGTCCCAGGCCGCAACGAACACGTGAGGCGGCGTCTTGCCCCTCTCGTACGCGGTGACCGCACCTTCCGTGATCACGTCCGGCACGATGCCGGTCTCCTCCAGCAATTCACGCAGGATCGTCTCGAGCGGCGTCTCGCCCGCCTCCGCGCCGCCTCCGGGAAGCGACCAGTGCCCCGGCCAGGCTATATGCGCCTTGTCGTCCCGCAGCTGGAGCACGACCTCACGGCGAGGTGTGGTGACGAATGCGAAACACCCACGGTTCTTCGTCGGCCGGTCCGCCACGCCAGCGACCTCTCTTCGTACGACAGCTCCGCACGGCGCCCGGCCCCAGGCCGTGGCCGCATCACGGTTCTCACGGTGTGCAGTTGTCCGGGAACCACGGTAGTGCCGGATGAAGAATGCCCCGTCCTCCCCTGGAGGCAGGGGAGGACGGGGCAGGACGGTGTGCCTCGGGTCAGTGGGCGATCGCCGTTCGTACGGCTGCGGCGATGTGGGCGTCGACGAGGGCGGGCGATCCCGATACGACCACCAGGATGGCGCCGGTGCGGATCGCCGTCTGCCTGACGACGCTGCGCCGTCCGCCGGCGCTGTAGGTGAGCAGCTGGCTCCAGCGCTCGTCACCGAGCTGGGGCGCACTCACCTGCTGGGCGCGTATGTCGATGAGCGTGCTGCCCGCCGACACCTGGTAGGCCGGGCACGAGGTCATGGCGTTGAAGATCCGGTTCACGCCGGTGGACAGCTTCGCGGGGGTGTCGCTGTACAGCTCCTCGGAGACCTCCGATCGGCTGGAACCGGCGTAGGTGAAGGACACCTTCGCCGAGTGGGGGAAGTCGAGGCTTCCGCCGGCTGCTGCCTGGCCGCCGAGCTTGGCCAGTGCTGGGCAGCCGATCACGGTGACGTCGTCGTGGCGAGCCGTGGTCACCGGGGTGCGGGTGTAGCCCTTGCCCAAGTCGCCCTCGTCGAGGAGCCGGTAGGCCAGCGCGGCTGAGGACAGTGGCTTGGCCGTCGGGGCGTTGTGGTCCTTCGTGTACGTCGTTGCGGTGGAGGACGGCGGATTGGTGGGCGCGGAGGTGGTGTTGGAGCAGCCCGTCAGGGCCAGGACGGCGAGGCCGAGGCTGAGGACGGTCGTGGTGGGAAGGCGCATGCGGAAACCCCTAGGTGGCGCGGTGCGGACGGTCTGACCGGGCCGGCCCTCCAGTTGCCGGCGGATGCGATAGGGGTAGGGGTTTCGCGAGGGTCAGTGCCCGAGGTGGCGCAGGCCGTCCTCCAGGGTGGGGTGCCAGTGGTCGACAGGACCGCAGTTGCGGTTGAACCAGGCAGCGTCCAGACGCGGCTCCAGCACCTGGTGGCCGGCCGGGCAGCGCAGCCACACCGAGTCGTCGTTCATGTTGAAGACGATCCAGTCACGGTATGCGCCGCACGTCGGGCAGGCGTGGACCTCGCCGTCGATGACGAGCGGGGGCATCCAGCGCATCATCACGCCCTCGACGTCGTGCCGCGACGGTGCCCGCAGGCCGGCGGGCAGGAAGTCCGGGACCACTGTCTCTGCTTGGTTCGCGGCCGGAGCCTTGGTCTGGACAGTGTCGGACGGCCAGGGCTCTTGGGCGTGTAGCTGCCGCAGCGCGAGCGCCTCACGCTGGGCCTGGCGGAATTCCCCGTCATCGCGGGCACGGCGTCGGAACATGCGGGTCTCCATCCCTGTGTCGTCTGGCGGGCACTTGGAGAGTGCCCTAAGCGTCTGACCTGCCGCAACGTTGAAATTTCAGAATCACCTAGGCTTGCGTGGCCGGTCCGCCCGGCGAGTGGAAGCCTGCGCAGTACGCCCGCGGGTCCGGGCTGCTTCAGTGGCTCCGGGTTCGGGCATCGCGGAGGCGTCGGCCGGCAGGTCGGCCATGCGGCGCAGCCGCCACACCAGCACGTCGCTGATCGAGTCGGCGGTGTCCAGCTCCCGCCGCTCGGCGGCCTCGGCCAGCAGCGCGGCCGGGTCGTGCCCGGCGCTCTCGGCGTCGGCGAGAGTGGCCGCGAGGGCGTACCAGCTGGCTTCGGCCAGGACCTGTTCGGCCAGTTCGGGCACCGCCTGGCGCAGGTAGGCGATCTGCTTGTGCCGCAAGGGCTGGGACAGGCGCCGGCCCCGCTGATAGAGCACGCCGATAGGCATGCCAGCGGCGGCCTGGTAGGCGGCGCGCAGGTGCTCGGCAGCCTCACGGGCGGCGGCGGCCTGCTGGGCGTGCTGCTTCTTGCCATGCCAGTGGGCGGCGGCGGTGACAAGGAAGAACGCCATGTCGATCAGCATCGCTGTGGTCGCCCCGTCTTCCCCCCGGCCGAGCGCGGGCCCGCTGTAGACGAGGTCGCGGGCGGCCTGGCGCAGGGCTCGGTCGTGCCCACGCTCGGCCTGGATGTGAGAGCGAGTGGCCCGTTCGAACACGAAGGCCGCCTCCCGCAGTTGGGCACGGGTGTGGGCGGCGGAGGTCTTAGCGAGAGCGTCGAGAACCTCCCCGGCGGCGGCGATCTGCGCGGCCACCACCGCGTCGTCGCCCTGGTCGATGACCAGCAGCGCCTCCCAGGCGGCCGTGGCCGCGCTGCGCCGCGCCGTGGCCGGACCGCCCGGCACGGCACCGACACCAGGCTCCGACGGCGCCTCGCCCGCAGAGCTGCGAGCGTCGTCACCGGACCAGCGTTGGCGGATCCGCGGCAAGGACAGATCCGGGGCGAGCGTGGAGCCCGCATAGAACACCGGCTCCTTGTCCTCGTTGCGGTCGTCGGGCAGGGCGACCTTGTAGCCGAGCAGATCACCGGACGGTGCGACGCGCCTGTGGATCAACACGCCGGCGGCGGCCAGCCGGTCAAAGAACTCGGCCTCGCTCCTGGCCCCGGCCGCTGCCTGCCGCACGGTCTCGCGCAGCTCCTCGCGGGCAGGACGCTCCCGGCCCTCACGTTCGGCCTTGTGCCGCTCGGCGCTGGTGGGCCGCTTGGCAGCGG
The DNA here is from genome assembly GCF_042955065.1 of Streptomyces sp. NPDC012510. Classification (NCBI taxonomy): domain Bacteria; kingdom Bacillati; phylum Actinomycetota; class Actinomycetes; order Kitasatosporales; family Streptomycetaceae; genus Streptomyces; species Streptomyces sp. NPDC012510. Next base: position 80,438 of record NZ_JBIBEN010000034.1, on the reverse strand, counting down.
TTCCGTCGCCGGTGTTGAGGCGCCGCAGCCCGTAGTCGGCCTCGATCTTGCGGGCCTCGGCCTGTGAGCGCTTGCCGTCGTAGCGGAGCCTCGCCTGGCGGCCGTCCTCTCGGACGATGGTGGCGATGATGTGGATGTGGTCGTCGGCGTGGCGGACGGCCGCCCAGCGGCAGCCCGCGCTGTCGCCGTCGGGGGCGATGCCGGTGGCCACGACCATGCGGCGGGCGATCTCGCCCCACTGCTCGTCGCTGAGGATGGGGTCCTCTGGGGCGGCCCGCACGGACAGGTGCCACACGTGCTCGGCGGGCCGGTCCTCTTTGGCCAGCATGTCGACGGGCTGGTCGAGGAGCCGTTGCAGGTCACCATAGGTGGCGTTGGGGTCGCGGCCGGGGTCGGGCGCGAGGCTGTCCCAGGCGGCGACCAGGTGGGGGTGGATGTGCTCCTCGTGGGTGCCCGGGCCGTACAGGTAGTAGAGGAGACCGATGGTGCGCTTCCCGCGCTCGTGGACTCTGGGGATCATGCGGCTCGCGTCTGGTGGTCCAGCCGGTGCTGGGTGAAGGCGTCCACCCGCTTCGCGGCGCGGTGCACGGCATCGAGCACCGCCTGGGCATGCGGTGCGTCCGCACCCGAATTCAGGGTCCTTGCTACCTGGTTGAGGTTGTTGCCGACCTGGGCGAGGTGACGGCGCAGGCTGAACAGCTCGGCGATCACTTCGCGTTCACTGGCCACCTCGGCGGCGGTGCGGGTGAGGTCACGGGCGGCGCTGAGGGCGGCGTGGGCGAGGAAGCCGGACGGGGTCATGGCACACGCCGCAGCTGCGTCGAGGAGGGCTTGCTTTTCTTCGTCGTTGAAGCGGCTGGCGATCAGGTGGGTGCGCTTGCTGGTGCTGGTCTTACGCGGGCGGTTACGCGCTGGCGGCTGGCTCAGGGCGCTGTGCGCGCAGTGCGGGTTATGACACGGGTGGGTCGGTTCCCCCCTCGGATGCGAGCCGCCCTCGGTCGCATCCGGACGGTCCAGTGCCCCCTGGCGCTGGACCTCTCCCGCCACCCCCGGGGCGGGAGACGCGACTGTATTACTCCCGACGGGAGTAATACAGTCGCAACAACTTGCTCGCGATGAGGTCGAGTTGGGATCGAGAGCAGGTTCCGGGGTGGTGCCGTTGTCACTCGGGTTCGTCATCGGAAGTCGGGCCTCGTGGTGCGGAGATGGTGCTGGACGGTGGCGGCCAGATCGAGGACGTCGGCCGGCCCGGTGAGGAGCCGCACGGGCTCCTCGGGCTTGTGCTGGACGAGCCATTGGCCGCTCGGGAGGCACACCATGGCGTGCACAAACCGTTGGCGGACCAGGACGATCGCCCAGGCGTCCGCCTCGGCGGCCATGTGTGGGGATGGGTGAGCAAGGCGGTGAATCACGGGGAGTGTCTCCTTAAAGCTGGGCAGGTAGCCCGGCACGGGGCCGGGCTACCCGAGCGATGAGGCGGCTCCAGGTGGCTTGACCTGAGTCTTTGCAGGTGCTAGCCGCACTCGGGACAGCGCGCGAAGTGCCGGCTCATGGCTCTGGCCATGTTGCGTTTCACCGTGATCGCCTGCTTCGCGCTGGTCCTGGCCGGCGGCGTGCCGGCGTTGCGCTCCGCGTGGGCGGTCAGGAAGCGGATGTCCCTCTCGAAGTCGGACCTGATACTCGACATGCGCGGGCACGTCTTCACCGTGCGCTCCTCTTCTTCGTGGTGGACGTGGCCGCTTCACGGCGCAGGCGATCCAGGACCGGAGTCAGCCGGTCGTTGCGGATGCCGATGTCGTGGGCGCGCATGATCTCCCTGAGCTGCGTGCGCGTGACCTCGGCATTCCCGTCCCGTTCCAGCAATGCGGGCACATGGGGACGCAACTGGGCGACGAGCTCCTCCACGGTCGGCCGTTGCTTCCGGGACGGCTTGCCCTGGCCGGTGCGGGACCGGTTCCGGGACGCCTTCGGTCGCCTGTGCGAGTGGGTCTTTTGGGGGCGGTCCCCGGTGAGTTCGGTCCCCGTTTCGGAGCCGGGCTCTCCTCGGTCCCCGTCCTCGGGGACCGGATGGGGACGGTCCCGGTTGGGCTCGGTCCCCACTTCGGCATCGCGGTCCCCGTTGCCGGGGACCGACTGGGGACGGTCCCCGGCAGTCCCGGTCCCCGTTTCGGTGAGCGAGTCTGCGTGGTCCCCGCGGCTGAGGTCCGAAGCCGGGGACGGGCTACTCTCGGCCTGAGCTGCGGATTTGTCCCCGCGTTCCTCGCTCGCCTCAGCGTGATGTTCCGCGCTGTCGGTCCCGGGGACCGCGCCTTCTTGGGCCCCGTTCGCAGCCTCGCTGGCGGCGTCCCCGTCCCGGTCCCCTGCGGTGTCCGGGTCCCCGGCCGATTCCCGGTCCCCGGACTCGGGGACCGCGGCGGGACGGTCCCCGCTCTGGGCGGGGTCGGTCCCCAGGACCGGGTCCCCGTGGCCCCTTGCGGGACCGTCCCCCTCCGGTGAGGTGTCGGTGGCGGGGACCGAGCGTTGGGGGACCGGGCGGTCCCCGTCTGGAGCCCCCCTGACGAGGGACAGGGGACCGTGGTCCCCGCACTCCGCGTCCCGTGACGGCGGTGTCCAGGGCGAGGGCAGATCGACCGTGGCGAGCGCGGCGGCATGCCGCCGCGCGGCCAGCTGGTCGAGGAACATACGCAGCTGCTGGGGGTCGCTACCGACGCCAGAGCGTCCGAGGGCGGACTCCAGTCGCCGTGTGATCCGTTTGCCGCGTCGGTTCGTGCGTTGCTTCGGGGACAGTCCGGCAAGTCGGGTGGCCAGGGTGACCGCGTGTGCGGTGGCGCGGTCACGGGTGATTTGGGCGGCGTCGCGGTCGCGCCTGGCGATGCCGAGGCGGGAGAGCAGGCGTTCGCGTGCTTCCCGGCCGAGGATGGCCAGGATGCCGTGCGAGGCGGCGTCGGGCTTGCGCAGCCGCAGCTCGATGCCCATGGCCTGGTGCCACAGCATCGCCGCCAGCATGGGGCCGACGAAGGCCCGTACGGTTCCGCCGACCGGGCCGGATTCTGCGTAGGCGGGGATGACCTGCACGCCGGTGATGATCCAGACCAGGGCCCCGGGCAGGCCCGGGGTGCCCTGTGTGGTGAGGTTCTGGCGGGCCATCAGGGCGGTGGCGAACAGGGCGAGTTCGGCGGCGGCGAACATGGCGGCGCGCTCGGCGGTGCCGGCCATGTCGAGGTAGTCGGCGGCGAACCGCCAGCTGGTGTCGGCGCTGTAGACGGTGCAGCCGATTGCGGCCAGGGCGGCGACCCACACTGCTGGGGTGGACGACCGGGCCGTGCCCGCGCCGCGACGGCGGCGCAGAGTGAGCCAGCCGCCTGCGAGCACGGCGAGGCCCGCAAGGGCAGTGGTGACGGTGAGCAGGTGTGCGAGGTCGATGGAGACGCCGGCCAGACGGAGGGCGGTGGGGTGGGTCATGCTGCCTTTCCGAGCGCGGCGATCAGGGAAGTGGTGTGCGCCTGACGGGGCACGGGCGAGGCGGTCACCTCGGACTCGTCGCCGTCCTCCCCCTCGTCCTCGAGGTGCTCCTCGTCGGTGGCATCGGTCTCCTCGTCGTACAGGCCCCAGTAGCGGTCGCGGTCCGTGACGTCGTGGGCGGCCTGTCGCATCAGGTCCTTGGCCCATTCGAGTTCGAGCTGGAGCGTGTAGGCGAGGCGCTCGACCGTCCATCCGCGGGCGTAGGCGTGACGGACCACTGCTTCGCGCTCGGCTTCGCTGAGGTGCACGTCCCGCCCCTGGAAGGCGGCGAGGACGCGGCTGTAGTCCAGGCGCTTGCTGACCCTGGCGTGCCAGGGGCGGCGTTCGGCCTCGGTCAGCCCGCCCCACATGCCGTGGCGGATTTCGTTGTCGAGGGCGTAGTTGAAGCAGTCCTTCTTGACCGGGCACCGGCCGCAGATGGACTTGGCCTCGGCGATGGCCGCGTGGCTGCGGGGAGCGTGGAAGAACAGCTCGTCGGCGTCCTCGGCGGGCATGCCGTAGCACAGGCCCCGGGCGTGCCAGCTGTGGTCGGCGATCCCGCGCAGCGTCGGGCGCGCGGCGTCGTTCGTGGTGATGGTGCGCAAGGAAGTCTCCGGGGGTACGCCTCGGTGGGGCGCGCGGTGCCGACGGCGGGCGGATACGGCGCGGCGCGGTGATGAGGCGGGGTAAGGGCGCGGCGGTGCCGCACCGGAGGTGGCGTCAGGGGGAGGGGGCCGGGCTTCAGCGGCGGAGGAAGCGGCGGTCCGGGCCGGCGAAGTGAACCGGCGTGCACATGCCGGACAGGCGGGACAGGACCCGGTCGCCGATCTTGTCCCGAAGGACCGGCTGCTGCGGGGGCACGCTGCGGTCGCGGACGGGCGGCAGGTTCGTGGTGAAGATCGTCGGCAGGCGGTTCTGGCAGCGCCAGTTCACCAGCCGGAAGGTGATCTCCTCCGTCCACTCCGAGCCCTTGGCGGCGCCGAGGTCGTCGAGCAGCAGCAGCGGCACCCGCACGATCCGGCGCAGCATGTGCTCCGGGTCCACACCGGCCTGCGGGCGCATGTCGGCATACAGGTCGGCGGCGGTGGTCGCGTGCCAGGTCACGCCGCACCCGGCGGTGGTCAGGGCCCGGATCGCGCCGTACGCCTGGTGGGTCTTGCCGGCCCCGGTGCCGCCCCACAGCAGCAGCGACGGGCCGTGGGCGATCCGCCGGCGCCCGGCCGTGCCGAAGTGCGGGTTGAGTCCGCCCGCGTTCGGCTCGACGGCTGCCTCGGTGATGGTGCGCACCCAGGCGGCGACGTCGGGGTGCTCGACCACGGCCCCGCGGTAGTCGACCGGGATGCGCTCCTGGGCGGCTTCCAAGGCCGGGATCGGCTCCGGGGTGTCCGGCAGCGCTGCGGTCGGGTCGATGCCGCGTTCGGCCAGCTTCGCCTCCAGGCGGGCACGGAGCCGCTCCCCGATGGCGGGCTGCGGGTCGGCGAGGTGCGCGCGGGTCACAGGCCACCTCCGAACGTCGTCGGCTCGGTCGGGTTGAGATACGGCGTGTAGCGGGACGTGCTGGTGCTGGCCCAGGGCCCCGCGCCGGAGGCGGACGACGGCACCGAGGCAGCCTGCGGGGCAGCGTTGACGACCTCGTTCACCAGGCTCGGCAGCACGCTCGGGTGCAGCCCCTTGGCCCGCAGCCGCTCCAGCGCTACGCGGATGTCCTGCGGCTCGAAACGCTCGTCCAGCAGGACCTTGACCTTGCGCCCCAGCAGCCCGAGGAAGTCCTCCGGCGGTCGGCGCTGACAGTCCCGGATGTACTCGGCCACCAGTTCCTTGGCGGAGACCGATCCGGAGACGGTGTCGGGTGCGGGCGCCTCGCGCCCCGTAAGGAAAGATCCAGGATCCAAGATCCTAGATCCAGAGCGGGAGCCTTCCGGTACCCCTCCCGTAGTCCTCCCGGAGTCCTCCGGGAATGCCGCTCGACCTGCAGTTTTCCTGGACGGCGCCGCAGCAGGGGTAGCGAGCCCGTCGGGAGGCACAGGCGCAGGGTCATCGGCGGCGGCGCTGGACTCAGCAGGGACGGTGGCGGCGGGAACGGGGCTGTGCACCGCTCCCTGCGGGCTCCCGTAGTCCTCCCGGAGGTTTCCGGGAGACGTCACGGAAACCTCCGTGCGCGCCGTGGGGCAGTCAGCGGTCTGGCACTTGCCGCACGGCTGACTGCCCTGGTGGCTGGGGCAGCGCGGCACACGGGACGCCGTGGGCTTGTTGATCTTCTGGTGCTGCTCCCACGTCACGACGTGCAGCCATGTACGCCCGTCACAGCCGGTGTAGCGGCAGATCAGCCCGGCGGCGGCCAGTTCCTCCAGGTCCTGGGCGACGTGGGCGGCGGTGTGCTCCGGGCGCAGGGCCCACAGGCGTCCCGCGATGATCGCCGGGTGGTCGCGGTGACGGCCGGAGTCATCGGCCTGCGTGAGCAGGCCGATGAAGGTGAGCATGGCGGTCACCGAGCACTCGGCCAGCGACTCCGACTCGAACATCTCCGGCTTGACGGTGCGGATGCGTGCCATCAGGCATCACCCCCGCACCGGCGTACCGACGGTCGATCCGGCGCCAGCGCTCGACGGATAGGGACGGAAGGGGCACAGGCTGCCGCGCAGGCCGGGGTCTTCGGCCTTTCACGCAGGGCAGTCGGCATGCGAAACTCTCCCTCGAAGCAGGATCCGTTCCGGTGCTGGTGGAAAGGGACCAGAGCGGATTCGTTGGGTGATCTCCGCGCCCTTCCCGGGGCGCGGGTGTCCTACAGCCGTTCGGCGTCTGGGAGTTCCCGCTCTCAGGCGCCGTCGGCGTTCACCGGGCCATGACCCGCTCTAACGGGTGGTGCGCGCCTCACACACGCCTCCCTTCGCACTGGTCGCCAGGCGGATGCCCAGCGGGGGACCAGAAACATACGTGTGGCCTGCCACGACATCCAGACTTAGCTCTTGAATCCTCTACAACTCGCCAATGAGGCGGCCTGAGCCGACCGCCCAGGCCAGGGGCGGAGCATGTGAAGCGGACCTGCGTGAAGGAGGCACGTGGCTGGGACTATCGCCGTGCCCAGCAAGAAACTCCGCCGCGTACCTCTCGGTCGCCCCAGAGCCAGGGGACCTGCGTGCCGTCTAGATCGCCTACACGCCTGCTCGTGGCCGTGGGATGGCCGGCGCGCCCTGCTGGCCGTCGCCGGGCGCTGCGGGTAAGCCCTTGAGCGGCAGTGTCCGCACAGCGTCCCCCTTCCTCGTCCATCAGAACCCTGGAGGCCACGGCCTCCTCATTCGCGCCAGTCGATGCGGCTGTGATGACAATAGACCAGCGAAGATGGATCACGTCAACTGGCAAGAATGGAACCATCTCGCCTGGAGGTGTATCGTTCACGCCAGTCGAAGAGCCTCTGTGAGTCACCGAAGGATGGGCCTGTATGAGCGAAGGAGCGCCGGCGGAGCAGCGCACCCTCGCGGAGAAGCTCGACCACCTCTTCAAGACCGTCCACCCGAAGAACCGCGGTGAGTACACCTACGAAGAGGTGGCGCAGGCCATCCAGGAGGCGGGGGGGCCTACCATCTCGGCGAGTTACATCTGGACCCTTCGGAAGGGCAAGAAGGACAATCCGACCATGAAGCACCTGGAGGCCCTCGCAGGCTTCTTCGGTGTTGCTCCCGCCTACTTCTTCAACGACGAGTCCTCCGAGCGGATCGCTGCCCAGCTGGAACTGATCGAGACCATGCGTGACAACGACGTGGTTGAGGTCGCCACCAGGGCCTCCGGCCTGTCGGTGGAGACCCTCAGGACGATCAAGGGATTCATTGAGCGGGCTCGTCAACTGGAGGGGCTGGCCGACGGCGAGGCGTCCAGCCGGTAAACGCGGGTCGACCTCCAGGTGTAATGGTGCGGCTTGGCGGAAGTTGTGGCGCAGGTCACCCCGTGGGGTCCGCTTGCGTAGTCCGGAGTGATACTCGCGCGTACCGCCGCACAATTCAGCCTTGATCAAGTAATGCCGCATCAGAGGCATTTCTTGATCATCATGGTGTTGAGCATAAATTGAGCATGCTCTTGGCATATTCGCTTGGATCTTGTCGTATCGTTCCCGTGCCGGAATGTTGGATTCCGGTGCCGCCTCTGCCGCGGACACGTACAACGCCACCTGCGGAGTCGAGTTGCCGTTGCATAGTCGAAGACAGCAGCCGGGCGACGGACGCCGAGACCGCCCGGACATCGGGGACGTGCTCGCCTCGATCGACATCCCGGACCCATTCGATGTCCAGGTCTTCTGTGACCGAATCGCGGCTCAACGCGGCCGTCCGCTCCATCTGCACAGTGTCCCCGGCATTTCCGGCACCGACGCCCCGTGCGGAGTATGGATCGCCACCGAGAAAGCCGACCACATCTTCCACGAGGCGGCGACAAGCCCGCTGCACCAAGACCACATCATCCTGCACGAGATCGGTCACATGCTCCTGGGCCACCGCTCAATCCTCGACGGCGTCCAGGCAGACAGCGGCGGCTTGTTCCCGGACATCGACCCCGCCACGGTGGTCAGTCTCCTCACCAGGGCCAGCTACGGCACCGAAGATGAACGCGACGCCGAGCGTCTCGCAGGGCTGATCGCAGGCAAAGCCGCAGCCTCCCGCAACGGCAAGACGCCGCGCAGCAGTGTCCTGCGGCGCCTGGGCGACGCACTCAGCGACTCGTAAGAGCGCCGTGGAATGATCGACATACTTCCTGCGGTCCTGCTGTGGCTCGTCACAGCGTGGCGCACCCCGGCCGCATGGCGTAAGCCGAGCAAGCGCGTCCTGTGGAGCGCCTTCCTCGCCCTGGCTGTCGCCATGACGCTCAGGCTGTCCTCCATCGCCGCACCCTTGGACGCCGCGCTCGGCGTCAACAACTTGAGCTCTCTCGGTAAGCACCTCAGCGGCATCGTCGCGGCGCACGCGGTGCTGACCTTCGTCCACAACATGGCCGAGGAAAAAGCATCCGGTCTTAGGTCCTCCCGCCTCCACCTCGTTTTCCCGACCGCCGCGGCAGTCATCATCACGGTGCTGTTCTTCGCCACTCCGCAGCCGCACGAGGCGGTCGACCTGCTGACCGAGTACGCCACTGACTGGCGCATTGCCGCCTACGGAGGGGTGTGGACTGCGTACCTCGGGGCGGCACTGTTCAGCGCATCCCGGCTGTGCTGGCGCTGGGGCCGGCAGCCCGGCACTGGCCTCCTCGGCCGTGGCTTGCGTCTCACAGGTATCGGCACCACCATCGGCATCGCCTACGCCGTGCATCGCGTGGTCGCCGTGGCCCTGAGTTTTCTGGGGCGGAGCCCCCTTCCGGCCAGCACGAGTGAAGCGATCAGCGGACTTCTGCTCTTCAGCGCGCTGCTCTTCATCATGACCGGCAGCACGCTGCCCGCCGCCGGACGACTGCGCCGCTGGAGCCGCGAATACCGAGACCTTCTGCAGCTGTACTCGCTCTGGCTCAGCCTCACGGAGGCCGTACCCTCCGTCCGCCTCGACCCGCCACGGCGCAGAACCTCCGAGATGCTCCACCCGCGTCACGTTCACGACCGGCTGTACCGCCGCACCATTGAGATCCGAGACGCCGTCCTGGCCCTCAGTGACCACGCCCCCGGCCGCCTGCGCGACCAGGCCCGGGCCCACGTTGCGGCCTCCGGCCTCATTGGAGCGCAGGCCGATATCGCCTCCGAAGCTTGCTGGATCATCGGCGCCCAACAAGCCCGGCAGCACAACGAGCCCTCGTCCGGCGAGGCCCTCCCGCCCGCCAGCGGCGGCCGGGATCTGCCCAGCGAGATCCACGCGCTCAAGCAACTCGCCAGGGCCTACGACTCCGACCTCACCCGCACCTTCGCTACCAAGCTCGACCATGCCCGAACGCTGGAGACGACACAGTGACCGAGTCCCGCACGGCCCGCCTCATCACCGACACGCTCGCGCCGGCCAACCTCGTCATCGCGATACTGCTGATCATCGGCTGGCACAGCACAAGCAGCGTCACAGGGCTGGGCTGGGGCATGCTGGCCGCCCTGTTCTGCGGCGGTATCCCGTTCGCCGTCATCATGCTCGGTGTGAAGCGCGGCCACTGGACCGACAAGCACGTGCGAGTCCGCGAACAGCGCGCCGTACCTCTCCTCGCCACGATGGCATCGGTGCTGATCGGCATCTCGCTGCTCGTCGTTCTCCAGGCGCCCCGCGAGGTGTTCGCGCTGGTCGTCGCCATGCTCGTCGGCCTCATCACCACCATGATGGTGACTGTCTGGTGGAAGGTCTCGGTCCACACTGCCGTTGCCGGCGGAGTGGTCGTGATCCTGCTCCTCGCCTACGGCGCAAGCATGGCACCGCTGGTACTCGGCATCGCGGCAATCGGCTGGTCCCGCGTCGCGCTCCGCGACCACACTCCCGCCCAGACGGTGGTCGGCGCCCTGCTTGGAGGGCTGGTCGCCGCTGTTGTATTCAGCGCGATGCGCTGACGAATTCTGGTGCGGCCAGGCGAGACGTGTTCCGGGCGCGCGGCTGACGGTCTCATGCCATCCGGCGCCTGGCGTCGGAGAGCCGGGGCGGGCGCCAGCCCCGGACCCCGAGCGAGTGTCATCGAGGCAAGGGCGCACTTCCCGCCGCCGAACGGCCCTCTTCAGCCAGACGACTATGCCTCCTCCACGGTCGTGGCGACTCCTTCGGTGCGCTCAACGGGGGCCGGGATAAGTCCGTTACGGCCCGGCCACTGGAACACCAAGCGGCAGTGACGCTTGTCCAAGCCGTCCCCGGCGGGCAGAAGGCGGTCGGACGTGCGGGCCGGGTGGACAGTCAGAATCGGGTCGCTTCCGTTGCCGTCGTCGCTGCGCACGTCACGGTCCCAGGCCCTTACCGTTTCCACCAGTTGCTCGGCTAGCTGCGTGCCTCGCTCGCCGAAGCCGTGGACGACCCACTCCCACTCCTTCTCGGCCGGGCTGTCTCCGTGACGGGTCTGGACGTGGGTGAGGTAGGCCAGCGAGGCGTCGCCGAGGATCGCCGGCGCGTCCCTGCCCTTCGCGATCTGGGTGACCCCGGCCCTCGGCTCCTGGAGGACGGCCAACCGACAGAAGCCCGGCACAGTCGTAGCCGCGTAGAGCTGAAGCGAGCCGAAGTAGAAGCCGCTGCCCATGGTCACCCCCGTGGCGACCTCGTGCCGCTGCCCGCGCAACGCCTCCTCCACCCCCTCCGTGGGGGCAGCGTCGCCGTCCTCAAAACGGAGCTGCAGTTCACCACCGAGGAGGTCGAGGACTGGGGTGCTGCGGGCATGCTCGCCCTGGGCGCGGACGAATCCGCAGTGCGTGAACTTCCGGGCGTGCAAAACATCACCGCGACGCTCGAACGTGATGGCCCTGGTGTAGCCATGGATCTCGAGCGGCAGGACCAGGCGCCCGCCCTCGGCAAGCTGCTCTCGCCAGGCCAAGGCGATATCCCACACGTTGTACGTGATCATGCTTCCGTCGAATCCGCCCCGGGGCACGAGACTGGGGGGTGCGCCGAGGGCCGCGTCGCCCTGGAAGACGGTGACACGTCCGCTGCCGACTTCCGCGAGGAATCGGTGGGTCCGGCGCACGACGTACGGGTCGATGTCGCCGGTCACGACCCGTCCGGTGGGGCCGGTGACGTGGGCGATCAGTTCGGCGTTGTAGCCGCCGGAGCCCGCCTCGAACACGCTCGCCCCCGGCTTCAGGCATAGGCTCTCGATCATGTCGGCCTGGAGCCAGGCTGCGGACACCGAGCTGGTCGCCTGCCCGGTCTCGTCGCGGCGGGTGATGACGGCCCGGTCGGTGCCGTCGTATGCGGTCTTGAGGTCCTTCTCCGGGACGAAGCGGTGGCGGGGCACTGTGCGCAGCGCCTGTTGGACCGGCTCGGACGGGGCCCAACCGCCGACGATGACCGTCTCGGCCATCTTCTGGCGCAGCCGGACGGCTTCGGCCGACTCGCCGGGCACGGGCAGCTGGCTGGTGGCGCGCGGATAGTCGTGGACGGATGACAGGCCGGGGATGACGCCGGGCCAGACCGCGTTGAGGGCGTGAGCCGACGGTGCGAAGATCCGGTCGAGGTGGGCCAGGAGGTGCAGGGGGTGCCACTCCCACCGTGAGAACTTGGTGGGCTCACGGCAGGTGAGGGTGCCGGAGAAGGCGGTGAGGCGGACCACGGCGGTCAGGCGGGGGACGCCGTGGCTATCGTCCCAGAGCATCGTCAGCACGTGGGCGTCAGTCCGGTCGGCGATCAGGCCGGTCTCCTCGGCCAGTTCCCTCACCGCTGCCTCCTCGAACGGTTCCGAGGCGTCGGTGCGTCCGCCGGGCAGCTCCCACATGTTGCTGGTGGAGCGGCCCAGCAGGACTCGGCCGTTGCCGTCGGTGACCACCGCGCAGGCACCGGTCACCGCATGCGTGGTGGGCCGTTCCTTCTCTGCAGGTTTGGCGTGTTCCTGGCGTGGGCCGCGCAGGATGAGCACGGCCAACCCGTCCGCATCGAATCGCTGGATCTGTTCCCACCCGCTGGCCAGCAGGCTGATCTCCTCCTCGTCCAGGGCGATGTCCTGCCTGTCCGCGGGAGTGTTCGCGGCGAGCGGGGTGATGACGACGATCGCGCCGCCCTCTCGCAGTCGGCGGCTGAGTTCGTGCATGACGCGGCTGCGGTCGCTCAGGAACGCGTACATCAGCCGGAGCGTGATCAGGTCGTAGCCGTCCTCGTGGAGCGGCTCGAGGTCGCCTTCTTCGATGTCCAGTCTCAGCCATCGCACTCCGGAATCGTGGCTGCCGCGGGCGCGGGCCAGGGCGCTCTCCGACCAGTCCACCGCGTCGACCGTGTAGCCCATCGACGCCAGGTGCGCGGCCAGGTCCCCCAGCCCGCAGCCGAGGTCGAGAGCGCGGCCGTCTTCGCCGGGGGCGGCCACATGCTCGGCCAGCAACCTCTGCTCACTCTCCCCGAGTTGCCTGAAGTCCTGCCCTCCGGCGTAGTGCTCGTCCCATTCCTTTTGTTCTGTGTAAGCCAACGTGCTGTCTCCTTCAGGCGGGTTGGTGGTGCATGGGGTCAGGAACGGGTGAGCTGGTGGAGGCGGGCCAGAGTGCGGTGGCCGCGCTCGACGAGTTCGGGGTCGTGGTGGGTCATGCCGGACTGGATGCCGGAGAGCGCATCGAGTCCGGCTTCGCATTCCCACAGCTCCACCTCGTCCGCGGTGAGGTGGCGGCCGTAGCCGTCCACGAAGGCTTCCTCCAGGTCGGGGCGGCCGTGCCACTGGTCGCTCAGGCGCACCAGGTCGCGGACCGCAGGCGCGTACTCGGCCCGCTCGAACCTCACGGCGGGGGCAGGACCCAGCAGTTCCTTGATGCTGTGGCCCAGCCAGAACTCCAGCACCGTAGCCGCGTCACCACAGGGCTCCTGGGCGCCAGCCAGCCAACGCTGAAAGGTGAGCTTCGTGACGCTCACTGTGGACAACCGGGGATTGCCATAGTGGAATGCGGCCCTGGTCCCTGCATCGACGAACTGTCGCTTGAAGACCTCGTAGCGAAGCCTCTGCCGTGCCCCCAAGACGGCACACAACAGCGTTGTTTCGGTGGTTTGCATCAGCACCACGCAGAGGGGGAATGAGCGGTGACCATGACCAGCTATCACCGTACGGCCGTCCTTCTGTGGAATGTCTCCAGCCGTTAGCCGAGGACTGCCTTTCGTGCGGCGCGCGCCCATATGGCCTGCTGCCGTGTGGAGAAGCCCATGCGGTTCCAGTGGAAGACGACGTGCCGGGCCAAGATGCCGCGGAGGCCAAGCTGTAGCTGCCCGTCGAGCGCGGCGTCTGCGAGGGCCTGCCCACTGGTTTTCACTTCGGTGACCCATTCCCGTAGGGGTGCAAGAGGTCCGTCGGTGAGGGCGGGACCAGCGTCGGTCATCAGAAGTCGCCGCAGTGCTTGGACCATGCCCCTGACTTGCTCCGGGTCTACGTCATCGGGCAGGGGACGGCGGGCCTCGATCTGTCCCCACACGTCACCCTGCTCCCCCCACTCCAGGCCAGCGGCTCGCAGCATGAGCGCGGTGACCAGGAAGGACGTAGCCTTGGAATCGAGCATCTCTTCACAGTCGTCCGCAGCAAGGTGAAGGTAGTTGAGGACGCCGACACTGTCCGCGTGGAACAGGTCGTGAGCAATGCTCATCCCCGCCGGGCCTCCAAAGGCGATCGTCTCTGGTGCGTACGGGATGGTTCGCCAGTCCTTGGCGACTCCCCACGAGACTGCGTTGTCGATCGCCTCTGTGATGTGTGCGATCGTCTCATCGAGGGTCGCGCCGGCGGCGGGGCGGACGCGTAGCCGCCAGCAGGGGTACTTGCGCACGAACCACCACTTACCGACCGGCTCGGTGCTGAGTGACGGCAGGAGATAGGCCCGGAAGACGCGCTCTGCGGTGAGGTAATCGGTGAATTGGATGTTCACCTGCTGCCACCCGTCGGATTGGACGTCGAGCGCGGCCCGGCCCGCAGCCCGATACCGTGCCACGGCCTCGGCCAGCCGGGCGGGAGAGGTGCGAGCGGAGCTGGCGACATTCTCGATCGGCGTCCCGGCGAGGACGGACAGGACCGCGTCCTCGGCCGGGCTCGTGTCGTGCTGCACGGGTTTCCCTCTCAGGTCAGCAGGAGGCAGACGTCCCAGTCGCAGGCGGTCGTGGCGTCGGGCTCAGTGCTCTTGAACGCCAGGGCTGCCCCCGTTGCCCCTTCGAGGAAGCCGGATCCTTCCGGAGCGCGGAGTGCGAGGAAGCGGTCGCGGAGTTCGGGGAGCCGGTCTGTGAAGGCGGTGGGGGTCTCCGCCTCCTCGGCTACCCGTTGGACGGTGCGCAGGAGCCCGCCGACTCCGTGGCACAGGCCGCGGTTGGTGAGTTGGTCGAGCTGGTGCGGGTCGGTCAGGCAGTACAGCAGGGCGCGTTCGGCCATCCTCTTGCGGTCCTCGTCGGCGAGGGCGATCGCTGCGAGCTGCTGCGCGCGGGCGAGTCCAGGTGTGCCGTAGCACCAGGAAGGTGCAGAGGGTTGTACCGGCGGGGGTCCCGTTTCGGTGATCCAACGTGGCCAGCGGGTTCCGTGGTGGTCGCTGTGGCGTATGCGGTCGAGCCAGCGGCAGATGCGGGCCATGGCGGTGGCGTGGTCGTCCACGGTGATGCCGTGGCGCTTGGCCAGGGCGAGGAAGGCGAGCGGGCCGGTGACGCCGTGGGCGAGGCCGGCGTTGGCATGGCCGCCCGGTGTCGCCGCCGTGTGGCTGGCGGGGGCGTGCCCGACCCACCAGCCGGGAAGAGGTTGCCCTTTAGGTCCTGCCACCGGTTCGGTGAGCCGGACCAAGTACTCGAGGACGCGCTTCAGTTCATCGCTGTGCGGCTGGCGCCGGAGCAGGAGAGCTCCGAGTCCGGTCAGGCCACGGAACAGGTCGTACTCGGCGAAGCTGGCGTAACGTCCCTGGTCGATGCGTGAGTGGGCGGTTGTCAGACGGCGGCGGGTGTGCGTGGCCACGATGTTGTCGAGTGTGTGCAGGGCTCCGGAGTAGCGGTCGCTGTCGGCGGCGGCGAGGTGCAGGACGTACGTCATCGCGGGGGCGCCGAGGAACAGGCTTGCCTCGTCACCGTCGATCAGGGGGCGGACGGTGGCGAGCTGCCGGTGGACGGCCCGCCATGGGGCGAGGCCGCGCTGGGCTCGTTCGATGTGGAGCAGGCTGATGCCGAGGGGGCCCCGCGCGAGGGACTGGCGGGTGGCGAGGTCGGTGTCGGGAACAGGTGGGGCGGTGGTCACCGCGGGGCTCCTTGGGTGCGGGCGGTCCAGGACAGGGCGGCGGAGCGGGCGAGGCGGCGGCAGGTGGCTTCGGCGTCAGGGGCGATGCCGACGGTGCGGTTGTGGTGCATGTGCAGCAGGGACGGCAGTACGGCGGCTGGGTCGGTGCCGTTCACTTCGAGGGCCTGGCGGTAGGCGGCCAGGGCGCCTCGTCGCAGGGCCCATGTCGTGGCGACGTGGTTGCCGTAGGGCAGGGATCGCAGGGACACGTACTCGGGGTCTGGCCTGGTGAGGCGGATGGCCGTGGCGAGTACGTCGCGGGGTACGGCGTCGCCGTCGTTCTTCAGGAGGTTCGTCGTCAGCCATGCCCGGCCATCTGCCGTGGAGCCGAGGAAGTGGGTGGCGATGTCCATGAAGCTGGCGGCGGTGACAGCAGGTCGGAGGCCGTCGGGGATGGCGAGGGCCATTTGCGCGAGGGCGGCGGCGGAGTCGGCAACGAAGACACGCTCGGCAGCCTTCAGGCTGGGGCCGATGCCGTAGCGACCGGTCTCCGGCTCGTCAGTGTCCCACTGCACGCGGTGAAGCAGGCCCTCGGCGCGCAGTTCGCTCGCCCACGCGGCGACGCGCTCTGCGGCGTCGCCAAAGGCGTGCGGGTTCCGGAGGCGGAGTCGCAGGCGCAGGTGGCTGTCGGGGTCGTTGTAGCGGGTGAACCACCACGTTGGTGCTTCGGTGCCCCAGTCGTGGAGGAGACGCGGGATGTGCGTCGTCAGCAGTTCGGGCGCCCGGTCGGCGTGGCAGTAGAGCTTCAGGTACGCCCACTCTGTGGCGCCGGGAAGTCGGCCGGAGGCCCGGGTCGCGACGGCAGCCGTACGGCAGAGGGGGGAGGGGGAAGGCTGTTGGTCGGAGGTGAAGGAGACGGTGACTTGGTGGGCGCGGCTCAGCCAGCCGAACGCCGCATCGTCAGGTGCCTCGTGCAGCGACACAGTTCCGTGGCGATCAAGTTCAGCGCGCAGGAGCTGCTGGTGGGTGGGGATGTCGAGGTCGAGGCGGAGCCGTTGGTCGTTGCCGCCGACGTACACGGTGCGGGGCACGCCGTAGCGGATGCGCCAGTCGGTGAGGCGGAACATCCAGTCTCGACTGTCGTCGCTGAGGTCGCGTGTGCTCAGCCGCCAGCAGGCGGCGGACAGGATGGTGCGGCCGACGCGGACTTCGGGCAGGAATGGCAGCCGGGCCGCCGCCCCCCAGGCAAAGGGGGTGAGGATGGCGGTGTGGGAGCGGTGCAGTTCGCTGACGAAGCGGGCGAGTGGATGGGTGGCGTTGCTGAGTTCCACGGCGTTCATGACCGAGGGCTCGACCAGACGGCCGGTGGAGAGGGACACCAGGTAGAGGCGCTGGGAGTCGGCTACGACGCCGAGGTCGTCAAGGTCGAGTGTGGCGCCCGGGTTGTGCTCGCCGACCGAGAGGAGGTGGGGTACGACGGCCGGGGCGCGGCCGACGTTGCGGGTGGGGAGCTTCAGCGGAGGGCTGGACACCTGACCGCGTACGGCTCCGGCGGTCAGCGTCGGCAGAGCGGCGTACGCGGCGGTCATCCGGTCGCGGTCGGGCTGGTCCAGCATCGTCATGAAGCGGCCCGTCGTGGTGCCGGCCGCGAGAGACAGCCCGGCCGTGACCAGTTCGAACTGGCCTTGCTGCAAGTGGTTCAGCGAGGGGGACAGCACGGTGAAGCACAGTTCGACGTGCGCGGGGACCTGTGTGGGCTCCCCGAGCGACAGGGCCTCGATGTCCTCCTCGGTGAGGACGACTTCGCGCTGGTCCTTGAGGGCTGCTGTCTGGGCGAGCGCGAGGAGGTGTTCGTCGCGGCGGGTCGTGGCCAGCACCGGCCGCTTGAGGACCGTGCCGCGGTAGCCGACTGGGAAGCCGAGACCGGTGTCTGGGTCTGTGAGCTCGCGCAGCTTAACGATCACGCCCATGCTGTAGCGCTCCAGGAACCGCGCCCGGTAGTCCTGCCACGCCGGGGAGCCGTTCGGGTACGGCGAGATGTGGGAGATGACCTCCAGGGTGCGCTCCGCCTCGCGCGTGACGGCCGACGGCAGGACGATGTCGCAGTCCGGGCGCACGTTCACCACCAGGGTCCCGCTGGTGGTGCCGGTGAGGGAATTCATCCGCGCCGTGGCCTGGTCGAGCAGGGCCTGCTGATCGTTTTGGGGAGCGGTGTCGTGGAAGGTGAGGAGCTGGTGGATCTGGCGCAGTTCCTCGGTCATCGCGGCACCGCCCGGTGTGGCGGTGGTGCCTGCGGCGTCGAGCTGCGCGACGAGATGCCCGAGCGCGTCGTCGCACGTCATGGGGACGTTAAGGCCGGTCAATAGGACGCGGTGGGCGACGAGGCTGCACACCATGTCCTCGATCACCGTGAGCGGGGTGTCCGGGTAGTCGCCGTGGAGCTTGGCCACGAGGTCGCCGCCGGTGATCGGGGTACGGGCGAGGGCGAGTACAGCTTCCACCACTCGGGTACGCCGCAGCGTGGTGTCGGTCGGGCCGTCCGCGCCAGGCTGATGCGCTACGGCGACTCGGGTGCCTCGCACGACGCAGGCGGAGTCGACCACGACGGGCAGGCGCCACAGCACCTCCCGGTTCTGCTCCAAGGCAGTAGTGACGTCGTTCAGCCACTCGGCATCTGCCCGCGCGAAAGCACGGTGCTCCGTTCCCCACTTCACCCGAGCCGCGCGGCTGACGCGCACGGGGGCTACCCCGGCGAAGAGTCCGAACGGTGTGGCGCGGTGCTGCATGCGCAACAGGTAGCGGGCCAGTGAGGCTACGGTGCGCCGGACGGCGCGCGGCCGCTGCCTCTCTCCGCTGAGCACTTCGCGGACGGCAGCGGCCAGGAGCGGAGCAGCGAACTCGATGGCGTCGGCCCGGGTGTTGTCTGCCCAGACCTGGCTGATCCACTCGCGCCACCTTTCGATGTCGGCAGGGGTGCCGCCGTCCAGGTCGGGCCAGGGAGGCAGCGCGGCCGCCAGCGGGAAGAGCGATGCCCGGATCATGGTCGCGTCGACTGCGCGGTACATGGTGTGCCTCCTTCTTTGCCGCGGTGGTGCCGGGAGCCGGGCCGTTCGGACTCGACCCGGCCCCCGGCACAGGTGGGTCAGCCGCCGATGCAGGTGCTGTTGGAGCAGGCGGACTCGCAGGTGGAGGTGCAGTTGTCGCTGGTGTCGTTCAGCAGTGAGCCGATGACGGGGGCGGAGGCGACGGTCTCGATGTTGAGGTCGAAGTCAGACCCGGCGGTAGCACCGAAGTCCGTAGCAGCCTTCAAGGTCGTGGTGGTGTTCTGCGGTGCCATCACGTTCTCCTCACTGGAACAGGTGGGTGGGATGTGCTGTGCCGGCCTGGCCGTGATGCTGGAACCGTCACGGCCAGGTGATCGTGACCCGCGTGTGAGGCCGGTCGATGACCCGGCCTGGGGGAAGCCGGTCATCCGGGGTGCCCGCCGGGTGGACCTCGATGTGCGCGCGGTGCTTGCGGTGGTCGCTGTGCCAGACTTGGATTTCCTCCATCAGACGGTCCGCGACCTTCTGCCCCTGCGGCCCGTGGCCGATCGCCCCGAACTCGTACCGGTCGGGGTCGTCGGTGGGGCGTGCGGTGCGGTAGGCGAAGCTGTCGCCGTCCACCAGGGTGGGCACGCCGATCGGCGACGCGGAGGCGACCAGACCACGCTTCCGTGCGGCGATCTTGGCGGCCATCAGGGGGAGGTTGTCGAGCGCGGTCGTCAGCCACAGGTCCAAGTGCTCGGTGGACTCGTCACCCGCCACCGTGACGCCCGACCACGCCTCGACGCGCGGCATGCCCAGCGCGACGCGCAGGGCCTCGATGTCGGGCTCGGGATGACCATCCAGACGCAGAGCGATCTCCTGCCCCTCCACATCGTGGAGAAGGACCAGGCGCACCCGGTTCTCACCGACGCCCTGCATCGGCACGAACCCGCACAGCTCGAACCCGTCGCTGGCCAGTCGCGCACCAACGCGGACGAACGCCACCGTGCGGGTCATGCCACGCATCCGCAGCGGCACCACGAGCCGGCCGCCCTCCTTGAGCTGGTGCACCCAGGCGGGCGGGATGTCGGCGGCCTGCACGGTGACGACGATCCGGTCGTACGGAGCTTGGCCGGGCGCGCCGTGCTCGCCGTCGGCGGTGATCACGGTGACGTTCCGGTGGCCTGTCGCCTTGAGGAAGTCCTCCGCACGCCGGGTGACGTCGCGGTCGATGTCCATCGTGACGACGTGGCCCTGCTCCCCCACCATCTCGGCGAGGTAGGCCGCGTTCACCCCACCGGACCCGATCTCCAGAACGCTCATCCCCGGCTGGATGTCGGCCTGCTCGATCTGCATGGCCTGGACACGCGGTGCGGACACCGAGCTGATGTCCACGCCGGTCGGGTCCGTCTTCGTGACCGCGGCGAACTCGGCCTCGTAGGTCTTGGCCATGTCCACCTCGGGGGTGGCCAGATGCCGGGGGACCGAGCGGAACGCGGCCACGACGAGAGGGCTGCGCACGGCGCCCAGCTCGATAAGCCGCTCCACCATGGCGTCGCGCAACTGCTGCTCCGAGGTACGGGCCTTGTCGCCGATCCTGGTCGTGTTAGAGACGTCATCCACGAGCGTTCTCCTTTTCGGCGTTGAACGCCGAGGGGTCGAGACGGGCTTTGCAGAGGGTTGGGGAGGAGAAGCAGACACGCCCCGCGCCACGGTTGGAGTGCCGACAACGGCTCGGACCGGTGGCTCGCCCACGGCGCGGGTGGCGTCCTACGCGACGTGAGCGGGCGGTCTGCCGAGTGGCGCGCTGCTGGGCCACTGGCCCAGGGGATACGGCTGCGCGTGCGCGGAAGCGGGGATGCTTTGGCGGTGGGTGGCTCGCTCACTCATCGTCCAGTGGAGCTGTTCGAGCCTGAAGACGCACCACTGGCAGGCGAAGAGGAGGAACGCCGTGCCTGCCACCGAGATCTCGCCGACCTCCGCTACGGGGACGTTCGTCTGCTCGCACCGGAAGCAGCTTCCGGTCTGCCAGTCGAAGCGGCTCCACAACTCGTCCGGCCTCAACCCCATGGCGGGCCACCTTCCGGAAGGTGGGGTGTCGGGGCGCCGCCAATGAGGGGCACAAAGGTGACGGGACGGGCGTGCCACAGGAAGAAGTGCCGCTCTGCCGTGAGTGGCAGGGTGAAGTCTGCCCCCTGTTGAAGGGCCGCAACGGCGTCACGCCATCCTTTAGCGTGCCGGTCCACGAGAGGGTCGATGAAGGCTGGCTCGACAGCCGAGGCGATGCTGCGGATCTGGATACGCGCCCATCGGACGGCCGAAGCGGGGGTCTGCTGCGCTGCGGAGCTGATGCGCCGCCCATCTGCGTGGCGCCACTCGCACCAGAACCCCGGTTGGGGCTCGCAGGCGGCACGTGTGAGAGCGGACGAGCTGTGAAGCAGCATGGGATGATCAGGGCGCATGGCCGTTTTCCTCCGCGTACACCCACAGCAGACGGCGGGTAAGGCCAGCGATGTCGCGCATGAAGAAGAAGGCGCTGAAGGTCGGCGTCTCCTTCGTAGGCCGCTTCGACAGCTCCAGCAGCTTGCACGCCCGTCTGCACAGGTCCCTGACGTTGGGGTCCTCGTCGGTGCCCAACTCCTCACCGAGAAGCAAGTTCAGCTGGCCGATGATGGCCGTCGTCCGGAGGTTGATGCTCTCGCGGGTCGAGGTGCCAAGCTCCATCCTCAGGGCGGCGTCGGTGCTGTCCGCGATCAGCTCCGTGTCGATGGGCAGGTTGTCGACGGCTGGAGCCTTGCGTCTGTCGGTCACGGTGGCCACCACGCATCTCCCCTCGGTACCGCAACGTGGGGCGGCTGCCTCGTTTGCTCGGGTTCGGAGTAGAACGTAGAGCGGCTGTCCCGCAAGCCCCAAGAAGATTGCGCGAGTTTGCAGCAAGCCGATTGACGGCCCAGAACGCCCAGTCGACCATCGTCATGTCGCGCAAACCCAAGCAAGGCAGCAGACAGGAGAACGACCATGAAGCTACGGTTCCTTGGTAAGAACTCCACGGTCGGTGACTGCCCGACCCTGTACGCCACAGACCGGGACACCTACCTCGTCCAGGGCTGGAGGATCTTCGCGAACGACCTGCTGATGCAGCTTGAGATCAAGGAGGGGGAGACGGCAGTGGAGGTGCCCACAGAGCTGTTCGAGCACCTCACCAAAGACGGCCTGCCGGCAGGGGAGATCAGGCGCCTCGAAGACCCGATCATGATCCTGACGCCGGGCGGTACGTTCGTCGTTCAGGGCCGCGAGGTGACCGACCCCGAGGCCCTGGCCCAGATGGAGATTCCGGACTACGAGACCGTGGTCGAGGTCCCCAAGGCCGCGATCACCGCCCTACTGGAGGAACCGCGTGGAGCTGATCTCCAGCGCCAAGCGCAACCAGCTCTTTGAAAGCTTCGCGCAGGACGCTTTCCATCTGGAGCTGAGGGACGACTACTCCGTCCCCGACGAGGACAGCCCGTTCACGAGCTGGCTTCGCGGGGAGAGCGTCGACTACTCCTACATGGAACCGTGGACGCGGCTCATTCGACGCGTCACCGGTGAAGGGAAAACCGTCCGCCGCGTCCGAGTGGTCACGGAGCCGCACAGCCCCTACATCCAGTGGGAGCACGCGGCCACCGACCTCAACGAGCAGGCCGGCGAAGAGATTCGCTGGCTGCCCCGACACCGCTTGCCGGAGGGTGTCACCTTCCCCCTGGGAGCCAATGACTGGTGGTTGTACGACGACCGCGTGCTTGCCGTGGGGCACTTCGACTCCGATGGCAGAGTGCTCGGGTCGGAGATCGTCGAGGACCCGGACACCGTGGCCGAGTGCGTGCGCCTGCGGGACTTGCTGTGGGACGCCGCCATCCCTCATGCCGAGTACAAGCCCTGACCGACCCGTGAGCACGCAAGCAGAAGAGGCGCTGCAGGCGCTCGGTGCCCGGCTGCGCGGCTTCCGCAAGGACGCCGGATTCACCAGCGGCCGGGCATTCGCCCGTGCCACCTCGTGGCAGGAGTCGAAGGTCTCCCGCATCGAGAACGGCAAGCAGCGCCCCAGCGAGGACGACATCCGCATCTGGTGCGAGACGACCGGCCAGGGTGACCAGTTGGGGGACCTGGTCGCGATCGTCCGGCACGTCGATGAGCTATGGCTTGAGTGGCGTCGCCAACTCCAGACCGGCGTCGAGAAACGACAGCGCCAAGCCATCCCGGTGTACGCCAAGACCAAGGTCTTCCGTATCTGGCACCCCACACTCATCTGGGGCACGCTTCAGACCGCGGAATACGCCGCCGAGGTCTTCCAACAGGGTGTCAGCTACTACGAAATTCCCAACGACGCCGAAGCGGCCGTGGCGAAGCGGCTTGAACGACAGCAGTACCTGTACCAGGGCGACCGCATCTTCAACGTCCTGCTCGGCGAACAGGCTCTGTACACCAACTTCGGCGGCCCCGAAGTGATGAAAGGGCAACTCGACCGCCTCCTGGCAGTGATGCGGCTTCCCCGCCTCAGCCTGGGCATCGTCCCCAGGTCTGCCCAAACCTTCATATGGCCGGGCAACGCCTTTTCGATGTTCGACAGCCGACTCGTTCTTGTAGAGACCTACTCCGCAGAGTTCTCCGTCACGCAGCCCCGAGAGATCGAGCTGTATACCAAGGCGTTCGCCCTCTTGAAACAGTCAGCGGTCTACGGCACCGCCGTCCGGGACCTCATCTCCACAGCGATCCAGCACTTCGATCAGATGCCGACGGACTAGGAGAGCGCCCCATGCAGCGCAAGACCCCGAACTGGCGAACCAGCTCCTACACAGAGACGCAGAACTGCGTTGAAGTGGCCGACAACGATCCGAACAAGGTGATGGTTCGGGACACGAAGGCGCGCAATCGAGGAATCATGGCCGTCCAGCGGGGCACCTGGGCGGCCTTCGTCGAGTACGCCAAGCGGACGTAGTACTGGGCATGTTCTCAGTGTTCGTGGCTACCACAGGTGGTGACCGTCAGGATTGACGTGCACTCCATTGAGCGCCCTGCGCGCAGGCGGCGCAGCGTCCCCCCGAGTGGTGGTGACGACCCAGGGCGGCGCGGAGGCCGCTGTCATGTTGATGGCGGGCTGGGGCCCGCCCCGGTAAGTTAGTGATCTTCGGGCGGTGCCAACTCCCGGAGTCCTCGAAGGCGAACGTCCATGATGAACCTCGACCGATCCCGGGCCCGACTTCGCCTCGACGCCGCAATGGATGGCCTGGCGGTCACCTTCCGGGGGATGACCGCCCACCCCTCAGAGCACAACTGCGAGTGCCACTGGGGCAGCGCGGAAGATCTTGCCCAGCTCAAGGTGGCGGACACAGAGCTGGACCCCGACCTCCTGCGGCGCACATGGGAGGCCATCGACTGGAGCGATCACGCATCTGTCCTCCGCAGGATTCTGCCCCAGTTCGCCACGGCCCTCGTCCGCGGGCTCATCGAGCCCCTCTTCGGCATGGAAACAGTTGGACGCTCGTTCGCACTAGGCCACTGGCAGCAGTGGCCTGCTGAGCAGGCCGCGGCAGTCGAGGAATTCCCGTACGCCTGGTGGGCGTACACGCTCACGGATCCGGATCCCGCCGTACCCGCGTACGAGGTCCTCATACTGAGCGCCGAGGCATCGGGCGCGCTGAGCCCGTGGCTCCACACCTGGGAAGCACTGACCGGACCCGCGGCCGACCAGTACCTGGCCGAAGCGGCGACACAGTGGGAGTACGACCTGCTCGGTGACCAACTGCCCTGGGACGCTTGGGAGAACGGGGAAGAGATGCGCGCCGAGCTGACTGTCTGGCTGGTCCGCCATGCGCCAACCCGGTTACCTGCCATCGGCGTATCCGAAGAACTGCTTCACCGGATACGGCTGCTCGGGGTCACCGGTCCTGACCGCTGGGAGGACCCGCACTGGCCAGGCCACCGCTACTGATCCGTCGAACGCGCGATGCCTCCGACTGCGTAGAAGCAGGTGCGCCCTGGCGCAGGCCGCATCACAAAATCCCCGACAGGGCCGGATAACGTGATCGTCCACACGCCGACGTCCATGACCGGCAGTTCGCTCTCATGGCAACGACGTAAGTGTGAGGAGAACCTGGGTGCCGACGAAGCACGACGACGCCAAGCAACTCGTACGGACCCAGGTCTGGGATGCTCTCGACGCGGCCGACGCGGTCTACGACGACTCCGCTCACGGCCGTATCCCTCACTTCAAGGGCTCGGATCAGGCCGCGGCCCGTCTGGCGGAATTAGGCGCGTGGAAGAAATCCAGGGTCATCAAGGCCGTGCCCGACAAGGCTCAGCTTCCCGTACGGGCACGCGCTCTGGAGGACGGCAAGCTCGTCTACATGGCGGTGCCGAAGCTCGCCACGCTCAAGCCGTTCTATCTGCTCGATCCTGCCGCTCTGGACGTGCCGCCACTTGAAGCTGCGGCGAGCCGCGTTGCGGCAACGGTCGCTCCCACCGTCGAAGTCGATGCCTTGAAGCCGGTGGACGTCGTGGTCCTGGGGAGTGTGGCGGTCAACCGCCATGGCGCTCGAATTGGCAAGGGTGCCGGCTATTCAGATCTGGAGTTTGCGCTTCTGACGGAGGCCGGACTCGTGGGCCCGAGCACGCTTGTCGTCACTACGGTCCATTCGCTCCAGGTGATCGACTCTTCGATTCCGGTCACCGACCACGACGTGAACGTTGACCTGGTTATTACGCCCGAAGCAGTGATCGAGTGCACTTCGCCGCGTCGGCCGAAAGGGATCTTCTGGGACCACCTCGACGCCTCCAAGATCGCCGCCATCCCTGCTTTGCAGGCCAGAGCGAACCGCTGAAGCGGGTGGGGCCCAGGTTGGAGGGCCACGGCACTCGTACGCTGCCCAGTAGGCGGCAAGTAATCCCGAGTGGTCAGGACAGGCTCAGTACAGAGTCGATTGCCGTCGCGGGCGCTGTGGCCCGCGCTCCTGTCAGGAGTCGTACGCCCAGGAGCGTCCAGTCTGCCGGTACTCGTCGACTGGGATCGGCTCGACGCCGGGCCGCATCCGGTTGAGGTACAGCAGCCCCTCGAGGTGGTCGACCTCGTGATGGACCAGGCGAGCCAGGCCCCGCTCGTAGACCTTGGTGACTGTGGTGCCGTCGAGCGCGGTGGTCTCGACAGTGATTGCCAAGGGGCGGGGAACCAAGCCGCGGACGTCGAAGAACGACAGACACCCCTCGTACTGCTCGTCCACCTCGTCGGAGGCCGCGGTGATGCGGGGGTTGAGCAGCACGATGGCGCCGGCGCCGTCCTCGGCGGGCTGGACGACGGCCGCCGCTCGACCGATGCCGATCTGCGGGGCGGCAATGCCCATTCCTTTGGCGAAGGGGTGCACTTGGGCGATGCGCTCCATTGAGGCGAACAGCATCTCCACGGCTCGTTCCGCGGCGCCCCTCTCGGCGGGCAGGTCGAAGGGGCGGGCCACGTCGGTAAGGACGGGGGCGCCATGCTGGACGACTCCGAGGTTGCGCATCTGTTCGCTGGGCCGCACCTCGATCACCTGAACTTCCTTTGAGTCACGTCCTGTTCGGGCCGGGCCCGGAATCTCCATTCCAGACGATATCGGGCGTGCAGCGCCGGCTGGGTGGTCGACCAGGTGAAGACGCGCATTCCGTTCTCCTCGCGCCTGCTTGGGGCGGACCTGAGCGGAGTTGCCTCAGCGGTCATCGAGGTCTCGGTGCCCCACACCACCGGATCGAGCACGGCAGGGAAGACCAGCTCGACTTCCAGGTGCTCGGTGGGCAGCCGCACGGCCCGCTGGAACCAGCGACCCCACTTGTCATCCCCCACGGTGTACGCGTATTCGATCCACACCGACTCGCCAGGGTAGAGCGGGAAACGGCCTTGGTCGTTGTCGAACAGCAGCCAGACCTCCTTGAAGGCGTCCCGGTCGTGTTTGGCCTGCCAGCGCATCGCCTCGCCCCGGCACGTCGCGGTGAGCGCGAGTTCTTCCCAAGTCAGCGGATGGGCCCGGTAGTGGGAGTTGGAGCGTTCCGGATCGCCGGGGTAGCGGTCGACCGAGATGCGGATCAGGTAGCGGGTGATCGGGTCGCTGCCGGTGTTGCGCAGCAGGCGGCGCATCGTGAGCCGGTAGCGGCGGCCGTCGTAGTCGAGGCGGGCCGCGTCGTGCTCGACGACGATCGCTGAGCCGGTGGCGTAGGGCTGCTCGCTCCGCCGCGGTGGCGGCACGGCGGCGCTGGCGGCCTTGGTCTCCCGGGCTTTGGCTGTCTCGTAGTCGCACCACTTGCGCCAAATCGCTTTGCCCGAGTTCAAGGTCTCGTCCGCGCGGCGGGCGAAGTCCGCCGTCGGCTTGTGCCGCCCGGATTCCATGTGGCTGACGTAGGAGGGGTGGAAGCCCATCAGCTCGGCGAGGGCCTTCTTAGGCATCCCGCGCACCTCGCGCCAGTAGGCGACCTCGGCCGCGAAGTCCTCCGCGGCCTGCTCCACGCTGACCGCGTCGCCCTGCGCGTCCATCAAAGCCCCCGCTCTGCTTGCCTGTTGAGTGCGTGAGTGAACCGTGAGTGAGGACAGTTCACCATTCTGTCGTCATCCTCGCCGCCGGTTTCCTTCCAACGACCGGCCCGGCCCGACCCCCGTGGCCGGCGGGAGGGATGCGCGATGCGCCTGCTGTACCTGCTGAACGTCTCCAACCCGAACCGGCTGTCAGCCGACTCGGGATTCACCTTCGCTGACCTGCTCACACCGGCCTTGACCGATGCCGGGGCTGAGGTGACGGTGGCCGCTCCGGTCGCGGCCGGGGACGCCCGGGTGGGCTTCGAGCCCACCGCGTCACCGCCCACGAAGTACAGGGCCCGCTTCGACCCTGGCCTGGACGGCCTGGTCGACCTCGTGCGGCGCATCAAGCCGGAAGTAGTGGTGGCCAATCAGGTCGAGTCCGCCCCAGCGATTCGGGCCGCGCTGCTGGAAGCCCACGTCGATGCGCTGATCGCCGGGTACTGCCATTACCTGCCGTTCTCCTTCGCCGAGGACGGGCGCCTGGAGCTCGACCCGTCCCTGGACGACGGCGGACTCGGCCGCAGCGTGCTTCTGGCCTTCGCCGCCGGACTCGCCGCCTGCGACCGCGTCCTGGTGCACTCCTCCACCGCCGCCTCCTGGACGACGACCGCCGCCGCGCGGATGGGCGTGGACATCGCTGAGAAGCTGCACATCGCGCCCGCCCCGCGTGACGAGCGCCTGGTCCGCGACCCCGCCGAGGTGGCCGTACCGGACGGGCGAGCGGTCGGTGTCTACAACCACCGGCTGTACGCGCACTACGGCACCGAGCGGTTCGCCGCCCTGGCCCGGCGCCTGGCGGCCGAGGCGCCGGTCGAACTGACGGTGATGGACCTGTTCGGCACCCGCAGCCCGGAACGCATCCGGCTCGACCCCAGCCCCGAGCGGCACCGGGCCGAACTCGCAGCCCTCGACAAGGTCACGGTCGCCTCCGACCGCGGTGACCGCGTCCGCTACCGCAACCTGCTGGCAAGCGCGCACTTCGGCATAGCCCCCTTCCGCGCGGGCTGCCCCTGGTCGATGTCCGTGATCGACTGCCAGGGCCTGGGCCTACCGGTGATCGCCCCGCGCACCGGGTGGCTCGCCGAGCACATCGACGACGACCTCCTTTTCGACACCGCCGACCAGGCCGTGGCCATCGCCGTCCGGCTGGCCACGGACGCGGAGTTCTATCGGGTGCACGCCAAGCGCGCCCACGCCTCCACCACCGACCTCACCCCAGCCGCCGTGGCGGCCCGTTATCTGGAGGCCCTGCGATGAGCCAGGCACCGTTCGATGCGGTGATGCTCTCGTACGACGAGCCGATC
The DNA here is from genome assembly GCF_042955065.1 of Streptomyces sp. NPDC012510. Classification (NCBI taxonomy): domain Bacteria; kingdom Bacillati; phylum Actinomycetota; class Actinomycetes; order Kitasatosporales; family Streptomycetaceae; genus Streptomyces; species Streptomyces sp. NPDC012510. The sequence goes on along the minus strand of NZ_JBIBEN010000034.1, from coordinate 52,251 downwards.
GCCGATCGCCTCCACGCCCGGCTTCAGCGGGTGCTGGGCATCCAGGTGAAGCGGCTGCACGGGGTTCAGGGGATGCGGCGGGCCTACCGGCTGGCCGCCGAGGTGGTCGACGCTGAACAGTTCCTGCTGGCCGACGCCGACTTCGTCATCGGCACCGAGTTCGACCTCCGCGCCGTCGAGCCGCTGCCGGAGGGGACGTCGATGCGGGTATGGCGGGCCCGCAACCCGCTCAACGGCCTCATCTACGGCTACGGCGGGCTGAAGCTGATCCGCCGATCGGCCCTGCGGGATTTGGGTGAGGCGGTCGACGTGCTGGCCGCGCTGCCCGGCCGCACGCAGTTCGTCCCGGACATCGCCGGCACCACCCGGATCAACCAGTCCCCGTATCACGCCTGGAAGGCGGGGTTTCGCGAGTGCGCGATGCTGGCGCGCGGCAGCGAGTACGGCATGGACGACGCAGAGGCGGCCGAGCGGATCGCCGCCTGGAGCACCGCCGGGGAGGGCGAGTTCGCGCAGTTCGCCATCTTTGGGGCTCGCGAGGGCGTCACCTTCGCCCGTGAGGCGGCCCGCGTGCCCGCACTGTTCGACAAGCTCAACGACCCCGGATGGCTGTTCGCCCAGTTCACCGCCAGGCACGGCGAACAGGCCGTCGCCGGATGACCGGCCACGGCCTGGTGCTCGTCGAGCCGGGCGCCCACCGGCCGGGCGGGCACCGCCACCGAACCCTGACCGCGCTCGCCACGGCGCACGACCACACGGTGGTGGTTGCCCCGTATGGTGTCGCCGCCGAGACGAGGGCGGCCCTGAGCGCGACGGGAAGCCACATCACCGGCACCGCCGGGGCGGTGCCCGCGGTCCTGGCGGCGGCCGGCGTCGTCGCTGCGGCGCTTGCCGTGGCCGGTCAGCGCGCATTCGCCTCCCGCCGCTGGCCCGCAGCCGTGCGCCGCTTGCCGCACCAGGTCACGCTGGTCTCCCGGTGCCTGGCCGAGGCCGCGTGCGTCCGCACCGGCCACCGTCTCGCCGGCCCCGCTGCCACCGTGGTGGTGCTCAGCGCCAGCGAGGCCCTGCACGGCGCCGCAGGGCTGCTGGGCGGGCGGCATACCCGGTTCGTCCATGAGCTCGTCACGGCCGAGGACGCCGTGCTGAGGGTGGTGGGGCGTCTGGCCCGCCGCGGCGAGCGGCGAGTGCTCGCGCTCGCCCCCACCGACGCCGTACGCGACGATCTGGCCGTCCGCTTCCCCCATCTGCCGGTCATGGTGCGGCCTTTCGCGGTCGCCGACCCTGGCGACCGGCTCACCGATACCGAGCGCCGACAGGCCCGGCGCTCCTTCGGCATCCCGGGCGCCGAGCCGACCGTGTGCCTGGTCGGCGGCTGGTGGCCATACAAAGACCTCGACGTCGTCGGCGCTGCCCTCGCCCAGCTCGATGTACCGCTGCACCTGCTGGTGGCCGGAGCCCCGCTCGACCACGACCGCCTTCAGACATGGGCGGCCCTGCCGTACGTCCGCCTGCACATGCTTCCCGGGCCCGTGCCCGAGGCTGCGGTGCGGGCGGTGTACGCGGCCTCCGACGCCGTGCTCGTGGCCCGTCGGCCCGGCGTGGGCAAAGAGTCCGGGCTGGTGGTCGATGCCGTCCGCCTGGGCATCCCGCTGATCGTCTCCGACCATGCCCCGGCTCTCGCCAAGGCCCTGGCAGGCCAAGGCTGGGCTCGTACGTTCCCGCCCGGCGACAGCGCCGCCCTGGCCGCCGTCCTGCGTGACCTGGCCTGGGCCCCGCTGCCCCGGCCTGGCGCGACCACGGCCGCCGAGCTGGGCGTGCCCACGGCCGCCGAGCAGACCGCCTTCCTCACCTCGCCGAAGGAGTCGTACTGATGCCCGTCCCGCCCTCGCTGATCGCTGTCATCGGTCCCGTCGAGCCCGCCCTGCTGGCTGCTTGGGTGACTCACTACCGCGCAATTGGTATCGAGCGCTTCCTGCTCGCCTTCCACTTCCCCGACCACGTCGCCCCGGAGCGGCGCCACGAGGTACAGGCCGCCTGTCGCCAACTCGGGATCATCCCCTCAGCGGTGAGCACCGGGCCGTGGCACGAGCACACCAACCCCCGCCTCCGCGATGCTCTGCGCGAGCGCGCCGGGGCCGGCTGGCACCTGCTCGCCGACTCCGACGAGTTCCACGCCTACCCCGCACCACTGGAGGACGTAATCGCCGAGGCGGAGCGGTCGGGCACCGGTACGGCGGGCGGGCTGATGCTCGATCGCGTGGCCGCCGACGGCGCCTTGACCGGTTGGAAGGCAGACGACGGCCTGGACGCCACGTATCCACTCGGCGGCTTCCTCACCCACCGCCTGCTGCGCGGCGACCCCCGCAAGATCGTGCTTGCCCACTCCAGCGTCTCGGTCGCGTCCGGCAACCACCGCGCCGAGGGCCACCGCCCCGCCAACCAACCGCCAGTCGTGGTCCACCACTTCAAGTGGCGCGACGGCGTGAGGCAGGACGTCGAGCGGCGGGCCGAGCACTCCCAGGACGGCACGTGGCAGACCGCCTCCCCGGCCCGGCTCGCCGAGGCCCAGCGCCTGCTGGACCACCTTCAGCGGCACGGCGGTCGGATCGCGGTCGACTCCCCGCGCCTGAACTTCCGGCCGGTCTCGCTGGAAACGGTTCCCACGTGGTGGGCAGCGGAGGCGACGCGGCTGATCACGACCTGGCGGCCTTCGACGTCGGGGACGGATCAGAGCCAGCCGGGCTCGATGATCTCCTCGCCCTCGTCGTGAGGAGGTTCGAACCGGGCGTAGAAGTCGTCCAGCGCCGACTGCGTGACGGTCAGCGCGTTGGCGTCCTCGCGCCCGTTGCGCTCCTCCAGGCGCCGCAGCAGCTCCTCGCGGGAGACGGGGAAATACAGCAGCCGCCACCGGCCGCCAGCCTCCTCAACGAGCTTCTTCCACTCCTGGCGCGCGGAGCGCAGCCACAGCCCGTGATCCAGCACGACGTCACGGCCGGCCATGACCAGCTCGACCAGGCGCTCGCGGACCTCGGCGACCACCGGCGCCTCCAGAGCGAAGTAGTCCCGCTCCGGGTAGTCCACGCCGTAGCGGCCGTGCCGGGCGTGGACCAGCTCGTCCACCGACAGCCGGACCGCCCCATCCGGCTCCAGCCGCCGCTTCGCGTACGTGGTCTTGCCCGACCCCGTCAGCCCGACCAGCAAGTACACCACCGGCCCGCTCTCCTGGCCGCGGTCCGCCGCCGGACTGGGCGATGCCGCCTTCACCCGCTCTCCTCCTCCGCCGTGGGGACTCCTCCTCGGCCCAGCCTGCCACCCTCTGCCCTCCCACGCGGCCGGATCGGCCGCGCCCTCACCCCGGAGGTCTGCCGTGATCCCTCCGCTCGTGCTGCGAACCCTGCGCGCGTACGTGCGGTACGCCCCCGGCCGTCTCGGAAAGCCACAGCTGGCCGGGCATCTGAGCGACTACCTCAAGCAGCACCCGCTCACCGCGACCGCACATGCCCGCACCGGCGCCACCTTCCCCGTGCTGACCAGCGACGTCATCCAGCGCTACTTGTGGCTGTTCGGGGTGTGGGAGCCGCACCTGACCGCCTGGATGCGCTCGCGCCTCGCCCCGGGCGATCTCGTGATCGACGCAGGCGCGCACACCGGCTACTTCACGCTGCTGGCCTCCCGGCTCGTCGGACCGGCCGGCCGCGTCGTCGCCATCGAACCGTCCCCCGCCTTCCACCAGGCGTTGACGGCCAATATCGAGGCCAACGGGTGCGGCAACGTCCGCACCGTCCATGCCGCCGTTTCCGATGCCCCGGGACGGATGACCTTCTACCTGGAGCGGGCGACGAACCTCGGCGGCACCACTGCGGTCCGCCCCCACACCGTGGAAGCCTCCTTCGAGGCCGAGGCAGCGCCACTGCCGGCGCTCCTCACGGAGGATGAGCTTGTCGCAGCCAGCCTGATCAAGATCGATATAGAGGGCGGCGAGGCCGCAGCCGTGCGCGGGCTCGCCCCTGTCCTACACCGGCTCCGCCACGACGCCGAGCTGGTCATCGAGGTCACTCCGAGGACGCTGGCCAAACAGGGACGGACCGTGGACGACGTCCTCTCGCCCCTGCGCGAGCACGGGTTCCACGTCTACCGGCTGCCCAACGACTACGCGGCGGCCAGCTACCCGGCCGCCATCCACCGGCCAGCACCACCGGTGCGGTGGCAGAGGCCCGTCACAGAAATGAGCGACCTGATCTTCTCCCGCACCGACGCCGCCACCCTGCCACCCCGGCGGCTCTGAGCGGGCCGTACGCTCCGGGCGCCTGGGCGAGGAGAGTGACGACCCCCGCCCGGGCGCCCGGCACATTCACCGGGTCCACTCATACTCGTCGTCCGCGTCCCGTCCGGCGTCACGCAGGCCGTCGAGTAGGTCGTTCACCTCATCCTCGATCAGCTCCGGCTCCAGCTCGTTCATGGACCTCATGATTGCTGGGCCGCCTCGGGCCTCCCGCACGGCCTTTACCGCGTTGCGGACGCACCCCGGCGAGACCCCGACATCGGGGCGCAGCACCGCGAGGCGCAGAAACGTTCTCGGGCTGCGATGATCAGTTCGGGAAGGCGCCGAGCGTAGAGCGGCGAGACCGAAGTACAGGGGGCTGTGGGGTTGTCGGATTCATCGCTGCGGGGTTACTTGCTGGAGGAGTCGCTGGCCTGGCTCTTGCGGTCCAGTGGTTATCGCCTGCTGGTGCACGAGAAGCAGGACCCCGCTGATCTGACGATGTCGGGCAACACACTGCTGGTGCGCGGTCGCGGGGCGGTGCATCAGGTGGATGTGCTGGGGGAGTTCGCGTTCACTCCGGCGTTCTCGCTGCCCGTGCGGCTGTTCCTGGAGGCGAAGTTCTACCAGAAGGCGTGCGGGCTGGAGGTGGTCCGGAACGCACACGGCGTGCTGCACGACGTGAACGAGAACTTCATGACGGCGCCGGGGCGTCGGCCGCGGCAGCGGTACCAGTACTCGTACGCCCTGTTCTCCGCTAATGGGTTCACTGTGGACGCGCAGAAGTACGCCCTTGCCCATCAGATCTCTCTGATCGACCTGTCAGGGGCGTCCTTCGGCTGGCTTCTGGGCGCGATCTCCAGCACGGCCTGGGCGCTGAGCAAGTGCCAGGACAAGCACGCTGTGAAGGTGTTTCCCGCGATGTGGGTGCGTCGCGAGTTGCGCATCATGCTGGAGACCTCGCCTGGGCATCTGCTGCCTGAGGTGGAGTCGCCGGCCTCGGGGTTTCTGCAGGACGTACGGAAGGAACTGGAGAAGTTCGCGGCGGTGCTGTGGCAGCACAGAGAGGCGGAACTGCTGCTGGGGTTTCCGGCCGCGCCTTTCATCCTGCCGCTGGCCGCAGACGATCAGCGGGAGTTCCTGGAGTACGCGGAGGCGCATCCCGTCCATGACGTCCGGATCCGGCGCACGGGTCAGGGGCGCTCCGCTGAATGGACCGTCGCGCCGTGGGGCGCGGAGGAGGCGTACCGGCTGGCGTTCAAGTTGCCGGAGCATGTGGAGGAGTGGATCAGCGGGATCGAGGAGAAGGAGCGCCGGCGCACCTGGGAGGTGAAGACCCAGTTCCTGTCAGAGATCACGATCTATCGCATGAACGAGGGCGGGGTGCGGGCCTACCAACTGCGCTACGAGCCGGGTTCCTTGTCGCGCTGGTGACGACGTTGAGGAAGCCTTGCGGGGGCTAAGAGCAGGGCGGGGCTTCTCCATCCCAAGACCGGAAGAAGCCCCGCACCTGGTGCTTGGTTCAGCGTGAGACCGGCAGGAACGGGCTGGGGACGCCGTGCCAGCTGATGCTCAGGGCGTCGCGGGCGCGGGTGGCGGCGACGAAGAGCAGGGAGCGGGCCTTGCGTAGTTCCCGTTCGTACCGGGTGGGGTCGTCGGTGCGGTAGCGGTCGATGACCGCGGTGCGGGGGACGATGCCGTCGGTGGCGCCGATGATGGCGAGGCGCTGGTACTCGAGGCCCTTGAAGCGGTGCATGGTGCCGACGTGGATGTCGCCGTCGCCCTTGGGGCCGTCCTTGGTCAGCTCGGCGCACGTGATCTTGGCCTGGGTCTCCAGGTAGTACATGGTCCGGCTGACCATGTCGCGGTCGGCGACGCAGACGGCGATGCGCCCGCGCACGTCGCGGGCGTTGCCGTTGGCGTCGGTGGACAGCTCCTGTTTCCAGGTGTTGAGCAGGGCGGCCAGGCCGGTGAGCTCGTCGTCCCAGCTGTTGTACGGGGTGAAGGTGGGAGTGGGGCCGTGCAGGACGGAGCGGTAGCCGGCGAGGTTGTCAGTGCCGTCGTCGAGATTGTCGTAGGTGACTTTCAGGTCTGGGTTCTTCGGATCGACGACGCGCAGGGCCTGGGCGAGGATCTCCTTGGTGGTGCGGTAGCTGAGGGTCAGTCGTGAGGCACGGCCCCGGATGTGGACGCCGACCGAGCCGAGGGCGACTTGGTGGTCGTAGATGCGCTGGTGGGTGTCGCCGGTAATGAACAGGTCGTTGGGCAGCCCGGGGTCGGCCATGGCGCGAAGCATCTTCCAGTGCGCGGGGCGCAGGTCCTGGGCTTCGTCGACGACGATGTGCCGGTATCGGTAGCCGAGGTAGCGCATGCCGGAGCTGTCGTCGCGGTGGATGAGGTCCTTGCCGTCCACGTCGTTCTTGTGGGCCCGACGGCTTTCGATCTTCGTCGCCCGTTCCACTTCGTAGCGGGCGGCGCGTTCGGCGGCCTGGCCCCAGGTTTCGATGCCGCGCTTGTCCATGCGGGCGGTGAACTGCTCGATGAGCTTCCAGATGTGGGCGCGTTCGGGGCGGGTGAGGGATTTGCCGCGGCCGGCACGGCGGGCCTGGAAGTATGCGGAGCGGGTGGGGATGGACTGGCCGAGGATGACCTGCTCCCACTCCTCGAAGAGGAACTCTGCCTCGAAGCGGTGGTCGTCGAGTTCGGCGAGCAGCTGGCGCAGTTCGTCGAGGGCGACGCTGTCGTAGACGCGCTGCTTGGCCCGGCCGGGGGCGGTGTTCTCGCCGAGGATGCGGGCTGCGAGCTGGTCGATGTGGGCAATGTCGACGCGGGCCAGCAGTTCGGGTTCGAGGAGGCTGGCGAGTCGGGACCGCAAGTCGGTGGTGAGGTTCTTGGTGAACGTGGTCAGCAGGATCGGCTTGCTGTGGCCGGGGGGTAGCTGCTGGGCGAGGTGGCGGACACGGTGCAGGGCGACGATGGTCTTGCCGGTGCCGGGACCGCCGGAGACGCGGGCCGGGCCATTGTAGTGGCGCTTGACCAGCTTGGCCTGGGTGGGGTGGAGGTAGATCTTCCAGGCGCGGAAATCGCCTTCCTCGATGGCCTCCCGCAGATCGTCGTCGACCGTGGTGACGATGGTGCGGGCCAGCGCCGCGGTGAGATCCTCCGGATCGGGCTTGTCGGCCAGCTCGACCGGCTTGGTGATCTCACGTCGGACTTCGTCGAAGGACATGCCGGCGGCCAGGCCATAGAGGATGTCCTTGGACAGCAGAGGCGCGCCTTCGACGAGCTGGTCAAGTTCGGCGCTGTCGGTGACGACGAGGGCGAGGTCGATCAGCTGTTCGGCGACGCCAAGCTTGCGCAGGTCATCGACCGTGTAGTCGGCGAGCAGCGGCGGTGCCTCTGCGGCGACGGGCGGTGCTGGCGCGGGGACGGGAGCGGGTTCCTGGCCGGGCTCGGGCTCGGCGGGGGTGAGCTGGACGCCCGCGCGGCGCAGGGCGCTGTCGCCGACCACAGAGAGGTCGACGAACTCGATCTCGCCGCTGACGCGGTTGACGGCGACGGAGAGTTCTTCGTAGACGTGCTTGCGGTGGCGTACCGCGATGACCAGCCAGCCGGCCTTGCCGTCCGGGCCGATGCCGGTTTTGGCCATCAGCGCCCGGTACGAGGTGTTGATCTTCGCGCGGAAGATACGCCCGTCGCCCTTGAGCGGCTTCAGGTCCAGGCCCGGGTGGTCCGGATCCTCCCGGAACCGGTGGCAGAAGTCGAAGAACTGTGCCTTGACGGAGCGGTCGAGTTTGTACAGCTCCTGTTCAGCCTTGTGATACAGGCTGATCCGGGCCTTCATCGGGTGGTGCCTTCCGTGTCGGGGAGCAGGTCGGTCAGGGTGTCTAGGTGTGTCAGCCACTCGGCGGCGGTGCGGACGGTGAAGCCGGCCTCTCCATAGGCGGCGTCGCGCCGTTCGGCCTCGGGATCGTCTTCGCCGTGCACCGGCGCCACAACAGCGATCTTGACGCCGGTGTCGTCCCAGGCGAAGTCGGCCGGCCAGCGACTGGTGCCCAGCTCGTAGCCGAAGACGGGAGCCTGCTTGCCACGGGCGGCCAGTTCCTCGGCGAGCGCCGCCAACTCCGGCGTCTCGTCCGCCTCTTCGCGAAGCAAGGGCAGGATGTCCTCGTCCCATACGACATCACGCAGAGCCTTGGTCGCCGCGGCAGCGATGGTCTCCGTGCGGCTCGTGGCATCCGGGGCAGCGGCGGCCGGCGTCGCGGGGAATACAGGTGTGGCGGCGTCGGGGGCCTGGATGAGGGACTCGAGGTGGCCGATGCCCCCGCACACGGCGAGCACGTCGACGGGGAAATCGGCGGCGCGGCTTGCGGCCAACTGGACGCCGTCGCCGCCCGAGCGGGAGAGGAACTGAATCAGGTTCGACCAGTACAGCCAGGAACGCCACCGCAGCCGGTGCTCGCTGCTGTCGAGCACCTCCCTGGCATCGTCCAGGATCGCCAGGGCCGTCCAGGCGAGATGCTCCGGGTGTGCGGCGTCCAGCGCGAAGACGAGCGGCAGTCCGTGCGCGTCCTGGGTCCGGAAGACGTGTACGGGACCGACGCGGCCCCCTCCGCCCTGGTCGGATGCGTGCGACCGTGCACCGTCAGGGCTGTAGTCGGCGAGGACGGTGTACAGCGCCCGGACGAGGTCGCCCCGTTGCTGGACCGCGGCCACGGGTTTGGTGTTCGGGTCGCGGGTCAGGCCGGTGACCAGGGCGCGGGCCCGGCGGGCCCAGAGGGCGTAGTCGGGGTCGCGGAGGTAGGCGAGCAGGGTATCGAGAGGGTTGGCGAACACGGCGTCGGCGAAGTGCCCCCGATGCCCGCCGTACTGCTCATAGGCGTCCTTGGCCTGCTCCTGGGCGCCGCGCCCGTACGGCGGCCATACCGCCTCGGCCTGAGTCGTGCGGCGCTCGAACAGGTCCACGTCGTCCCAGGTGATCTGAAATACGGTCTGGCCCTCGGCACGCAGCCGGGTGCGCTTCTCGGCATCTGTGGCGATGCGGTTGTGCTGGCGGCTGGCATGCCAGCGGTAGCCGTCGAGGTAGACCTTGACGCTCTGCTTGGGTCCGCCGATCCGAGTGAAGGTGAAGTCGGTGCGGGTCCGCTCCAGGTGCTCCTGGGCGGTGAGCCGCCAGTGCACCACCTCAGAACCCGCGGTGAAGCGGAGGTGCCCGCTGGCGTGGCCGTCCTCGTCCAGGGAAGCGTCGTCGGTTGCGTCCACCCAGTCGCGCAGCGCGGCGAGGAAGCGCACTTCAAGGTCGGACTCGACCTGTGCGTCCAGCCCGATGGCCCGCGTGCTGGCCACCGGCGTGGTCTTCCAAAGGTCCTCTGCCTCCTGCCCGTGTTCGTCGACCGGGCCGAGCAGCTTGGCGATCATGTTCAGGGCCTCGACGCGCGAGACGATGTCCTGATAACGCTCCTGGGTGTAGCGGTGCAGGCAGCGGTGGCAGGCGCGCCGATGCTCGTCCTTGCACGGGCAGGCGAGCAGCTCTCGACGCGCGGCGGCCAGGGCGGCGCGGAAGGCGCCGGGGTTGGTGAGCCGGTGCAGATAGCCGGTGCCACCGGGCAGCGCGTCGTACAGCACCAGGAACCAGCGGCGCTCACCCGTGGCCTCGTCCGGCATGGACGCCAGCGTGGTGTCCAGGTGCTGGGGGTCGCCGCCGAAGTGCTTGTCCACCCCGAGTCGCAGGGCCGCCCTGAAGGAGTGGATCTTCTGGTCCACGTGCACAGTGGCGGCCGGGAGCAGGATGCGCAGGGCCTCGGTGCGCAGTTGGTGGGCGAGCAGCACCGGCACCGGGTCCAGGCGGCGCTGCTTGCCGCGCCGCAGTGGGCACCAGGGGCGGTGGTGCTTGAGCTGGGGGGTGCGGGCGGCGGATGAGCTGAGCGCATCGACGTGGTCGTCGAAGACGGGCCGTCCGTCCGCGCTCGCCGCCCCGCACCCGGGGCAGACGTGGAAGGGGTTGAGCCGCACCAGGCCGCCGGCGAAGTCGTCACGGGGCGGAGCGTCGAACCGCATCGGGCCGACGTTGATGCGCCGGATCATCGCCCTGCGGCAGAAGTCGATGCCGAACGTCTCGGTCTCGTGCCGCCACGATGTATGCGGCTCCAGCTCCTCCACCGGCATGTCGACGGCGTCCACGATGGTGTAGAAACGCCGGTCCCGGTCGTCCTTGTCGTCGCTGATCCGCGCGTCGTCCCGCTTGTCCCGCGCGGTGACCATGGCCGGTTCGATGACTCGGAACAGGCACGAGCCGTCGTCCGCGATGTGCTGCGTCTGGCAGCGCGGGCAGGGGGAGCGGTCGGTCGCCGCGTCCTCGGTGCGCACGTAGCCGCAGCCCGGGCAGACCCGCCAGGTGAGCCAGGTGGGCTCGCCGCCGGCGTTGATCTCGATGCCGGTGATGCGGTGCTTGTAGCCGCCCGCGTAGAAGGTGTTGCCAGGCGCCAGCTCGCTCAGGGCCAGGCGGCGTGGCCGCTCGTATGACACCTGCTTGGAGCCGAAGACCTCCTTGCCGGTCTTCTCATCCTTCCCCTCCGACCAGTACAGGCTTGCCGACAGCGTGGTGGTGGTGTCGAGCAGCTCGTAGTTCGGCAGGAGCCCCAGATCGCACAGGGCGTCCTGGGCGTTGGTGTCACCGTGCTCCAGCAGCAGGCGACCCACCGACCGCCGTTCGGCATCCAGTTCGGCCTTCTGCGCCGCGGCCTCGGGGTCGTCCTCGTTCAGCTCGTCGTGTGCCTCGTTGATCGCCCGCAGCCGCGCCCGCAGCCGTTCCTCGATCCGCCGCCAGGCCCGCTCGGCCTCCTCCACCTTGCTGCGCAGACCGTGCACGGCGAAGTGACGCAGGTCGGCCTGGGCCTGCTCGTTGACCCCGGTGGGGAACAGGGCGAGGAAGTCCTCCACCAGCCGCTCGCCCTGGGCGACGGCCACCTCCACCAGGTCGGCCAGGTAGCCGGACGGGCCGAACAGGCGCGGGGCCTTGTGCGGCAGGGCCCGCAGCACGATGCCGTCCGCACGCACCAGTTTGCCTGCGGCCGCCAGGTCCAGCAGGTGGGCCACGTACTGGCGACGCAGGATCTCCACCGCCGACAGGTGGCAACCCGGCGGCACGATGACGCCGGCGATCATCTCTCGGGGCCGTTCCAGGAAGTACAGATCCCGGCGCCGCCGGTCGGGGATCGTGAGCAGGAACGCGTTCCCGCTGCGGCGACCCGCCCGCCCCACCTGCTGCGCGTAGTTCGCCGGGCGGCGGGGCAGCGCCGCCAGCACTACGGCGGACAGGTCCCCGATGTCGATGCCCATCTCCAGCGTCGGGGTGCAGGAGAGCACGTTGGGGTTGTTGAACCCGTCGCGTTCCTTGAACGCCTTCTCCACTTGCTCCCGCTGCGGACGTGTCAGCAGCCCCGTGTGCTCGGCGGTGATCACCTGGTAGGTGCCGGCCTTGCGGTACAGGTGCCGGTAGTAGTCCTCCCGGAAGTCCCGGTCCCGGTGGTGTACCCCCAGTTCCTCGGCCCGATCTCCGGCCACCAGGTGCGGATTGCGGCACCGGTAGGAGGGACACGGCTGCCCGTGCCACTGATCCAGCAGGGATGGGTGCACCGTCTGCTCCCAGAAGCACCGGGGGCAGCGCACGAAGGAGGACCGGACCTCCTCGTCGGTCAGCAGCTGGACGGCGATGCTCCCGGCGTGCAGACCGTACACGCGCAGTGAGGAGTCGTCAGGGGTGCGCATCGCCAGCAGCCCGGCGGCATTCAGCTCCGGCAGCAGGCGCGACCAGAACTCCGGCGCCTGCTCGCGCGGCAGCTGAAGGCAGCGGCCCGCCCACCGCTCGTACCAGGACAGTCGGCCGGTGGCGAAGTCGAAGTCGCTGTCGTCCTTAGGCCGGTTGAGCAGGAACACCGGTGCGGCGACCGAGTCGGGAAAGGCTCGCATGCCGGGCGGTCGTCCGCCCCAGATGTGGTGCCGGCTGGTGCCTGCCTCCTGTATGTACTTGTCCAACCAGGCGTGTGCGATTGCGCCGCGCGTGCGCAGCCGCTCCAGGAAGATCCGCAGGAAGGCCAGATAGCGCGCGTCGTCCTGCTCCACCGCGGGCAGCCCGTCCTCGGCAGCCTCCAGGTGCAGGCGCTTGACGAGGGCCACTGCCGCGGCCGGGTCCTCGATCCGCACGTGTGCCGCCGCCGTCCGAGTCAGCTCCAGGGTGCGGCCGTTGCGGGAGCGGAACCCGAACTCCATCAGCGTCTCGAATGCCAGCCGCTCACCGATCAGCTGCCACGTCTTCATCACCCCCCGGCCGCCGCCCTTGCCGGACAACACCCGAGCCACGCCCTTGACGTCATGCAGATCCGGCGGCACCACCGCCGCCAGTACGTCCTTGTCCGTGGTCGCATCGACCACGTCGGCGATCAGGTCGTTCAGCGCAGTGGGTGTGTCCTCCCGCAGGTGCTTCTTGAGAAGGGCGCGCAGGGAGAAGGTGTACGACCGGTTGGAAACGAACCCGGCCCGGTGCGCGGCGTCCTGCACCGAGTCGTTGAACATCAGCGTCTTGTCCTCGTGACGCTTCTTGTCCAGCTCTCCGCCGGTGAACAGTTGCGTGACCGACGCCGCTGCCAAAGCCGCCGACCCGGTACCCAGGTAGCGGATCGCATTGCGCTCACCACAGGCCGGGCACCAGTCCTCCCGCGCCGCGGTGTTCGCAGTCGGCCCGATGTTCACCAGCACGAACGCGGCATCCCGAGCCGTCAGCCGGGGCTCGCCCGTGCTCTGGTCGTAGTCGTTGAGCGGATCGGGCAGTCGCAGCCGCCCGTGGACCCCGTCCAGCACCATCAGTGTCCCGCCGGCGCCTTGCAACGGCGCCCGGCCGTTCTTCCCGGCCCGTCCGGCGGAATCCATCTTCTCCCGGAACGACCCCTCCCTGGCCTCCTGATCCGTAGCCGCGACCAGATTCCTGACCCGGATCTTGTCCTGCCCGGCGGAGGCCCGGCGGATCTTGTGGGTGTCGAACTGCACCTCACGGTCGTCGCTCTCCGGCGAGAACACCGCCCACCCGGAACGCCCGCAGTCCCGGCAGTACACCGCCGGCAGGAACAGGTTCGCCACCTGCCCCGAAGTCGCCGTCGTCACCGGCGCCGACCGGCCCCCGTCCGTGCTGCTCAGATCCGCAAGGCCGGCCGCATCCCACCGGAACTCCGCCTTCGGCCACGGCAGGACACCACGGAGCAGCCGCGACACCGACCGCGCCCACTGGTGCACCTCGACATGGACGAACGGCCGCTCCTCACCCGCCGGCGCATCCGGATCATGCGCATACGACAGCAGCGCCACCACCCGCGCGAGTGCCAGTGCCGCCTGCTCCCGGTTCTCGGTGACCGCCTGGCTCCACGAGTACGCCCCGGCCCGCCACATGATGTCCAGCACCTCGTCGGCGGTGCGCACCTCGCCGTCGAGGGCCCGCATCACCGCCTGCGTGAGCAGGTGCCGCTTCAGGTTCCGGCCCAGCAGCCGCTGGTCCAAGTCCAGGGTGCCGGTGACAGCATGGATCAGCTCTGCCAGGGCCTCGTCGCCCGAGGCCGGATCCGGCAGGGCCGCGAGCTCCTGCGGCGCCGGCATCGGCAGCGGGGCGAACCCGGACATCGGCACGAACTCGTCCACCGACAGCCGCTGTTCACCCACGACCGATTCCCGTGGGAACTCAGTGCCAAAGACCTGCCCCGCCACGGCGAGCAGGTCCCGCATCCCATCTCGGTCCGTGCCCGACGCCAGCGTCGCTGACGTCGCCACCGGGCACATCCGTCCCAGCGGGCGCCCCTCCTCCGGCGCTCCCACCCGGGCCGCGAGCCGCCGCAGCAGCATCGCCACATCCGTGCCCTGCGCACCGTCATAGGTGTGGAACTCGTCGACCACGACGTAGCGGATGTCGGCGCCCTGCCACAGCGGAGCGTCCTCCGTGCGCTGCAACAGCAGATCCAGCATCTTGTAGTTCGTGATCAGGATGTCCGGCGGCGACACCTGCATCTCTGACCGCCGGGTGCGCACCTTCTCGTACCGGGTCGCGGCCCGGTCCCCGATGTACAGCCCCGCCCACAGCTTGGACAGCGCACCCTCGCCGCTCAGCAGCTTGTTGATGCGGTCGGCCTGGTCGCTGGCCAGCGCGTTCATCGGGTACAGGAACACCGCCTTGACCCCGCGCTTGCCCGCAGCGTGCTCACGGCGGCAATGGTCCAGCACCGGATACAGGAACGACTCCGTCTTACCCGAGCCCGTCCCTGTCGTGACCAGCGTCGGCTCCGGCTCGTGCCCGTTCGCCGACGACAGCCGGGCGAACGCCGCCGCCTGATGCGCGTACGGGGTCCAGTCGTCACGGCGCCACTCCAGATGCTGCTCCCATCCCGGAGCCGCCTGCATGAAGGGTGCGCGGATGCGTAGGAACGGTCCCCGGAACATCCCAGACGTCTCATCTCCGAGGAACCGGTGCAACGCCTCCCGCGCCCCCTCGTCGGACAGCGCGTATGTCGTCGACAGGTACTGCAGCAGGCTCTCCTTGAGCCCCCGCGCCTGCAGCGTCGGCCTCACTGCTCAGGTACCTCCTGCTGCTCCGGGTCCCACTCGCCGCGTGCGATCGCCGCGTCCAGGCGTGCCTGGAACACCGCGTGGGCCTCGCGCATCTCCGCCTCGCGGTCGGCCTTGTAGAAGGGCGGGGTGTAGCCCGCCGGGGGCGGGGCGTTATCCGGGTCCTTCATGTACGCCTGGAATTGCTCGAAGCTTTCCTTGCGCTGGCGCTGGCCGATGGTTCGGGCATTGCCGGCGATCTTCCAGCCCTCGGCATCGAACCACGTGACCGCCTCGTACTTCTGCAACACGGGGAAACGGCCACGGTATGCGGCGATCAGGGCGTCGGCGTCCATCCCCAGCCACACCGCTACCAGGGCGTCGATCTCGACGAGCGCGGAACGCCGGGCTCGCTCCGTGCGCAGCGGCGTGTCGGGACGCCAGTCCGGCGTCACTTCGTGCAGATGTTGCAGGTCGGGCCAGCTGCGCGCCCACCGCTCGCTGCCAGTCCAGGCGGGGTCGTAGAGCTTGGACCAGATGTCTGCGTAGGCGTTGGTGAGGCAGTTCAGGCGAAGCGTGCGGAGCAGCAGAGCGGAGGCCAGAGGGTGGTCAGGGGCTGGTGCGGGCATGGCCTTGGCGCCTGCTACTCGGAGGTCCCCTCGGCCGGTTGCCCGCAGGAAGTAGTCCAGGGGCAGAGAAGCCCAGAAGCCAGCCACCAAGGCCGTCGTCCGAAGGCTAGGCATGGCAAGGCTGTGAATGGCATCAACGTGCGTGGTGCCGGGCGGGACGAGTGCCGCGTAGAGTGCCCGCTCGGTGTTGGGTGCGATCTGCCGCCGCCACGCAACGCGAGCAAACACCGCGTAGCGTCGACGCGCCCGCTCTACGAGCCGTGCATCGATTTGCTCCGGAGTGACCTCACGCTCGGCGATTCCGTGTGCCGCAGCCGCCTGGGCGCGTGCGCGAGTAAGCGCCTTCTCGCTCTGCCGCAGACGGGACAGTGCATGGTGGTCGATCCAGCGGTCCTGCGCGGCGAGGAATTCCTGCTCGCGTCCCGGCACACGCATATAAGCGGTGTCCGGTACGAAATCGTCCGGCAGACTGACGAGATTGCGCCCGAAGGGGTCGTTGCTGTTCGCGTCATGGCGCTTGAACACCGGATTGGCGGTGCTCAGCTGGGTGCCCTTGAGGATGACTTGGCGCCACCTGGCCGGTTGGTACTCATTGCCGTCGTGGGCGCCGGGACGGTTGTAATCGATCAGGTCGGCTTCTTTGGCACCACTTTCGTGAAATCCCGGCGAGATCTGTGGCCCAAGAGCTCCCAGCCGCAACGGGTAGTCGGCCAGCGCTGCGATCGCCGATGCCTCCGCCGAGCTGACGGGAAACAGCAGGCGAGCCTGTTCGACGGGTTGGCCTTCCTCGTCCAATAGGCGCTGCCAGACACTCAGGAGGTCCCAGTCCACGTGGACTACTCGAGATAGGTGGGGGCGCTCGTCGAATTCGCCGTTCCGGTAGCGGACTCCGGGAACCTCCCCCGAGCCATCGTGGTGAGCTGAACGACGCAAAGCGTCAGTGGAGACAAGCCACGACAAGTGGTCGAAGCTGACTTGTCCGGGGGAACCGTAGATGTGTACGCCAAAATGGGCGGTGTGTCCCACGGGCTCGGGGAAGAAGCGCTGCCCAGCGTTGACGAAGTCGCCGTGGATGCGCAGTCGCCGGTAAGCAGCTTCGCGGAGCCTGGACTCCTTGTCTCCCGTGAAATGCGTGTCGGGATGAACGAGTCCCGCTGTACCGGATAGGGCGCTGTGTTTCCACACCTGGCACATGAAGGCCCGGTACAGGTCCGGCTGGGTGCCGGTGAGCAGCGGGTAGGTCTGAGGCGATGTGAGCATGGCGACCTGGGCGCTCGTGGCTGTCAGTTCTCCGAGCACGTAGTCGCGGGTGGCGGATCGGCCCAGGACTTCGAGGCGCCGTCGGTTTCTCTCCGACGTAGACACCTTCTCCGTCAGGGCGAACCATGGCTCGTGCTCAGCGAGAACCGCAGACTCGTCCCAACGCGGTCGGACCCACGGCGGGTTCCCGACTTGCAGGTCGAAGCCGCCGTGCCGGGCGAAGACGAGGGCGAAGTCCAGCTCCCAGTGCAGGAAACCTTCCTTCTTGGCGATATTGCGCACGACGTGAAGCCAAGGGAAACGCTGTTCAGGGTCGGCAGCGTCCATACCCATGAACTCAGGGAGGGTGTTCTCATACTTTTTGAGTTCGTCCAGGTCCTCAAACTGCTCGATGAGGGAGCCGGCAGGCACATCGGCGGTTCCGAGCATCGCTTCGAGAAAGTCAAGCCAGTCCTCGAATTCCTTCAGCGGGATGCTTCGTCGCCAGGTGCGCCGGTGCTTCTTGCCGGCAGACTTCGCAGTGGCGATGTTGGGCCCGGCCTTTTTGAGTTCGACGACGAGATCGTCGCTGGTCAGTTCCAGGTCCTCGAAGGACGTTTGCTCTGGGCCGACGGAGAAGAGCGCGGTGTGCTCAAAGAAGCGCGGCTCCGCACGCTGCCGCTGATCGCTCCCAGCAGTGGCCGTCACGGACGGAGTCAGCTCAGGTGGCGTCGGGCCGACCTCAGGAACGCCGAGTAGCGCGCTCAGGTCGTCGGTGCCGGCGACGCCGGCTTCGTCGGTGTACGCGCCATCGGTGCCGTCCAGGAGGGGCGTCTCGTCGGCGGGCCAGAACCAGAGGGCGCACCAGGCGTCCATGACGGTCTTGAGCCGCCAGTAGGGTGTGTCGGCCGCAGTGAACAGGTCGCGGTAGATCTTCTCTTTGGTCCGCAGGTCGTCCCGCTGGTCTCTGTTCCTGTTCCTATGGCGGTCGTCGGGGGCGAAGGGGCGCAGGAACGCGTACTCCGGGTCACTCGGATCAGCACCCCACACATCGATCTCGCGGGTGATCTCCTGTTCGGAGAGCTGCATGCGCTTGACGACCAGGGACCACAGGAATTCCGCCCGCCGTGCTACCGCCTGCAGCCGGGTGGTCTGGGTGACTGGCTGCTTCTCCTTGGGCTTCCTGGGTTTGCGCGCTTCCTTGTCCGCCTTGGACTGTGGTTCGTACTGGGTGGGCTTCCACATGGGTGGCTTGAGGATGCTCCTGCGCCATGCGGCCAGCTGCTTGACCTGCTCCTCGGCGAGTTCCTTGGCATCCTTGGATTTCGTGACGGCGGCCCACCCCGGGGTGGGAAGCAGGAAGTGATGGACGGCGCCGTCAGGCAGGGGCTGGGGTTCGCCCCCGTTCAGGAAAGGCAGTCGGGCGGGGGCCAGGGTGCCCTTGTCCTTCAGCCATGCCTTGTCCTTGCTGGTGACATCGTCGGCTGCGTAGACGGCCCGGCGGGCGCCGATGAGGGAGTTGCCGCGGCGTAGGTGGAGGCCGAACCAGGGGGCGCGCATGCCGGGGTGCATGGTGTTGAGCCACAGGGAGACCTCGGCGAGTTCGACGCCGGTGGCGTTCAGGTCGACGCCGTAGGCGTTGTGCAGGGCGATGTACGCCTTGGCCTTCTGCTTCTCGGTGATGATCCGGGCGTTGGGGATGGTCTCGCCGAGTTCGTCCTGGCGGCGGCGCAGGTATTCGTCGGCGACGTGGTTGATGGCCTCGTTGAGGAAGGCGCCGGAGCCGAGGGCGGGCTCGCAGATCTTGTACCGGAGCAATTCGGCGGCGCGGGTCTTGATGGGGTTGCCGTCGGCGTCGTGCTCCTGGTCCAAGCGGTGCTTGAGAGCGAGTTCGACGGTGACCTGGGTCAGGGACTCGGGGGTGTAGTAGGAGGCGGAGTTCTCGCGCTCGCGGCCGGAGAGCCGGTAGACGAACGTGCCGGCCTTGTACTTCTTCGGGCCGCGCAGGCCCTTGCGGGCGTCCTTCTCGCCGTACTTGACGAGGACTTCGTCGGGGTACTCCTTCTGCCGGTCAGCGGGGATCATCCAGGAGCCCTTTTCCGGGTCGCCGCTCTTGGCGACCTCGCACAGTTCCTGGGTGGCGATGAATCCGGTGTAGGACATCAGGCCCTCGTACACCGCGCCGAGCTGGTTGATGCCGAGGTTGCGGTAGGAGATGAAGCCTCCGCGCTCGCCACGCCGGCTCGCCTTCTTCATGGTCAGCAGGCGCAGCACCTCGTGCAAGGCGGCGTTGCGCAGCCGCAGGTCGAGCCACACAGGCTCGTCGTCGCTGCTGCGCGGGTCGCGGGAGCCGCGGCCGATGAGGCGGATGGCGTTGGGCTCGAACAGTTCGCTGCGCAGGGGTTCGAAGCGCAGGCCGCGATCCTCGCTGCGGCGGGCGGCCTTGGCCTTGCGGGTTTCCTCGTCGTCGCCGGGCTGGTCGTCGTCTTCCTCGGTGCCGTATTCGCGGTGGCCGAAGTTGACCTTGGCGAAGAGGACGGCGAGGGACTCGAAGAGGTGGAAGCCGTTGCGGGCTTCTTCCTCGACGAGTTCTTCGTCGCGTTCGACGAGGTCGCGCAGCCGGGTCATGGAGTAGCCGGCTTCGTAGGAGCCGTCGTCCGCGGGGAGGATGCCGAGCTCGGGGCGGGCTTCGGCGTACAGCAGGAAGAGGATGCGGTAGAGGTACCGCAGGGATTCGCGGGTGAGCTGCTGGGCGATCGGGATCTTGGGATCCTCGATTTCGCGGGGGTCGAGACCGGTCTCGCGCAGCCGGTCGAGGACCTCGTTGGCGATGACCTCGACGGAGTGCTGCAGGGCGTAGCGCAGCTCCTTGGTGACGCCGACGGCGTTGTTGCTGGACGCCTTGAGCAGGGCGTCCATGGCGGGGGCCTGGTCGTTGTCGCCCGGGCGTAGCATCTCCTGGCTGAACAGGGCAGCGGCGGTGGCGAGTTCGCCGAGCTGGCGCCGGTCGTTGCGTTCAAGGGCGGCGTCCAGGCTGACGGCGAGGTAGCGGCCCTCGGACCAAGTGGCGCGGTCTGCGAGGAGCACGACGCCGCCGTGCAGCAGCAGGATGAAGCGCGGCCGGGGTCCGCCTTCTTCACCCAGTTCGCTCTGGAAGAGCCAGGAGGCCAGCGCGGGCCCGGTCTCGTAGCGCTCGGTGGAGCTGACCCTCAGAGGCGCGAGCAGGCGGCCGGCCTTGTCGGGGTTCAGGGCGTTGTCGTGGTTGGCGGCCCAACCGCAATCCAGGGCGAGGATGCCGTGCCCGTGGTAGGCGACGGACACGGTGTGCTCGCGGCCGGCACGGTGCACGGTGATCTCGGCGGGGCCGGCGTCGTTGTAACCGAGGGCGCGCAGGATCTGCTGGTGCCATTCGGACAGCCGCTTCGCCCACTCCGGGTTCTGATACGTGTTGGGCTTTAGGTCGTCATCGGCGTCCTTGGCGGCCTGGGCGGCGAAGTAGCCGCGGACGTCTTCGGCGAGGTAGGGGCCGCGCAAGGCACGCAGCTGCTGCCGCGGGGTGGGACGTGGATCGTTTTCGTCGCCCTCGCGCAGCGTCCAGGTGCCCAGCAAGCCCTTCTTCAGGTCGGTGCTGAGCTGGTCGGCGAAGTAGTGCGCGGACAGGTACTCGCCGCGGTTGGTGAAGGAGTCGAATTCGGTGCTCACTGGGCGGTACCCCCCTCGGTGATGTCGGGCTCCAGTACGGCCAGCAGACGCAGCATTGGCTCGCCGGCTGTCTGCAGCTCGTTGACCAGTTTCATCCGGGTGCTGGTCGTGTCATCGATCCGGCGCTTGTCCGGGCGACTGGAGGAGAACAGTGCCTCCTGCCGCCAGTCCGCTACCCGCTGGCGGTAGGGCGCCAGCACGGTGTCGATGCGCTGGGTATACGCGGCCTCGCGCGCCCTGAGATATTGGTGCGCCTGGTCGATCGCATCCTTCACCTGGGCTTGAAGCCCGGGCAGGTCGTACGGTTCGGCGCGGCCCGGCATCTTCGGCCCCACCCCGGCCACGGCTAGGAACTCCGCATCCATCGGCACCACGTCCGGGGCATCGGGCAGGCCGCCCACGGCCATCCACTCGACGACGGTCGGCCGGCCATAGGCATTGGAGTATGTGCCCTGGATCAGGAAGACCGGGCCGGACAGCAGACGGACCAGCTGCTCGTCAGCCAGCGCCATCCGCTGCCGGTCCGGGGTGAGCGCGAGTACCGGAGCCTGGTTGCGGCCCACCTCGACGAGCACCTTGTCGGTGAGCCACTCCAGAGCGGGGTGTACGTCGGTCACGAAGGACACGTTGGGCCACATCGAGTCGGACGTTTCCCGAGCTGCGGTCAGCCGGCGCTCGGCGAGCGCCTTGGAGAACGTCACCCGCAGTCGGCCCGGCTCGTCCTTGCTGGGCAGGACCCGCTGCTCGTCCAGGTACGACTTGGGCAGTGAGCGCAGCCGGTACAGCAGGTCACGCGGGGGCTCGAAGGCGATCGTGCCGTCGTCGTCCCGGCGAAGATGCAGCTCGTCCTCGGGGCTGGTCTTGCAGATCTGCCGTAGCGCCTCGTCGAAGTAGGCGGCGCTGGAGGCGAACAACGTCGGCAGCTGCGCCAGCGGCACCTCCGGGTGCTCGGGCACGGCCCCGACCTGGCCGAGGATGTCGGCCAAGAACGCCGCGCCGTTCTGCCGCGACTGCTTGAGCGACTCCTCGACTGTGCGGCCGGCGATCAGATCCAGGGTGAGCCGGTCCTCTTCGTCCTTGGCCCGGTACAGGCCGGTCACCGCCTCTGCGGAGCCTTCGATCTTGTGGGCCTCCTCCTCGCGCTTGAGGAGCTTCTCGCCGACCAGCCGGTCGTCGAGGGTGCGCACCTCGCCCGTCTGTTCGTCGGTTCGCCAGGCCACGTCGCTGGTGAGCACCAGCGCCCGGAACTCCGGTGGGTGCTTCTGGCCGTATCGGTCGATGCGGCCGTTACGTTGCTCGATGCGGATCAGCGACCAGGGCAGGTCGTAGTGGATGAGCAGGTGGCACTGCTGGTGCAGGTTGACACCCTCGGAGGCCACGTCACCGGTGAACAGGATGCGCACGGGGTCGTCGCGCAGGCCGAACTTCTCGACGATGTCCTGCTGCTCCTGGTCGGTGCTGGCCTGCCCGTGCATCACCTGCACCGCCCCGCCGTACGCCAGCCAGGGTTTGCTTGGGTCCGTGGTCTCCGCGCTGGGGAAGCCGAGCTCGGCAGGGATCGTCTCGGCCAGCCACTTCAGGGTGGGGATGCGCTCGGAGAAGACGACCACGCGGGTCTCCGAGCCTGGACCGACTTCCATCTGGCGGAGCTGATCCAGCAGGGCGGCCCGTTTCGCCGAGTCCTCGTCCGTGATCTCGGTGGCGAGGCTCTCCAAGTGCTCCAGCGCGGCGAGCTCTGCCATCTTGGCCGCCGCCCGCGCCTGCGGGTCCACCGGGCGCTGAGACCGGCTGGTGGCCTTGGTCGGTTTGTCGGGCTGCTGCAGCGTCTTCTTGCGGGTCGCGATGGTCTCCAGTAGGGCCCTGTGCGAGGACAGGAACGACTTCAGCAGCTGGTAGGGGACCAGCCGGTCCCGGCACACCGACGGTGCGTTCGGGTCGCGGGGGATCCAGCGGGCCGCCAGCTCCTCCAGTACCGCCCGTTCCTTGTCTGTAGCCCAAGCCGGCACGGGCAGGGACTCACCGCGGGCAGCCCAGTCGTTGTCGCTGAGGGACTCACGGACCTCTGGGGAGGTCTTGGTCCGCCGGATGTACAGATGCCGCAGGTTTTCCACGTCGTACTTCGACGGGTTCGCGATCGCCGCCTCGTCCAGCAGCCGGATCAGCTCCGCGAAGGAGGCGGCGTCGCCGTTGTGTGGTGTGGCCGAGGCCAGGATCAGCGCGTCGGTCTTGCGAGCCAGCAGCCGCGCCAGGGCGTTGTTCTGCGTGCCGCGGTTGACCAGGTTGTGGGACTCGTCGATGACGACCGCGTCCCAGTCGGTGTGCTCCAGGTGGTGGGCGTAGACATCGCTCTTGAGCGTGTCCACGGAGATGATCGCCCGCTTGAAGTACGCGAACGGGTTCCGGCCCGCCGGGATCTCCTGCTGCACCCGCTGGATACCGGTCGAGTCCAGCCGCACCAGCGGGATCGCGAACCGGGTCCACAGTTCCCTCTGAAACTGCTCCAGCACATGCTGCGGCGTCACCACCAGAATCCGCTCACCCCGGCCACGCCGGATCAGCTCCGCCAGCAACACCCCGATCTCCAGGGTCTTGCCCAGCCCCACCACGTCGGCGATCAGGATGCGCGGCAGCGGATTCTTCATCGACAGCGCCAGCTCGGCCGGCCGGAGCTGGTGCGCCTGCTGGTCCATGAGGTGGCGGTCGGCCAGTGCCAGGCCATGCTCGACCTGCTGCAGCGGAGTCTTGCGGATCACCGCCTCCAGATACAGCCGCGCCCGCCGGTGGTTGGGCGAGTCGTCCGGCACCAGCACCGTCTCGCGCGGATCGAGGACCTGGATCTCGTCCAGCCGACTGTAGAAGACCGCGTCCATGCCGCGCACGAACGACGAGACCCCGGTGACGGAGACCATCCAGCCGTCCCGCCGGGTCGGGCGGACCTTGCGCACCAGCCACAGCTCATCCCGGACCAGGACCTGAGCACCGGGCGCATACGCCCCCGAAGAGGCGGGGTGCGGCGCTGCCGCGTCAGCACTGTCCAGCCGCGCCTCCCCGCCTGCGTCGTCCCGGCTGGTCTCGGCCCCCGCATCGACGGTCACGTACCGCTCCGCATCACTCATTGGCGCTACCTTCCGGCAGAGCCCTTACACCGTCATCTGCTCACGTGTCGCATGGCCCCTCATAAGCCACACAACGCGAATTCAACTAGCTTCCTACACGGCACCGACATCCCGATCAGCGGGGTCACGGACTGTTACAAGGAGGCCCGCATCGCGTAGCGGGCGCGGAGGTCATCCGCCACCTTCTGCTGCGCCCGCTCCCGCCGCGGGCGCGATGAGGCGGACGCAGACTCATCATCGCCCTCGGCCTTCGAAGCCCTCAGGGGCGACGAAGGCTCGGGCGGCAGGGTGCTCTCGGAGGCGGCCGCCGGCTCCTCCGCCGAGGTGTCCCGGTGCGGTGTATCCAGGGGCGAGAGCGCGCTCTCCTCGCTCCCGTCGTCGGGCCGCTCTTCCAGTAGCCGCAGCACCGCTTCCGGCACCTCTTCCCGCACGGGCCCGCGCGGGTTCTCAGCGGTCCGCTTGACCAGGGCCCACCGCGCGTCCGCCGGAGACACGCCAGCCGCGGCCAGGATATCCGTGCACGCCTGGGCCACCTCATCCAGCGACGGCCGTACCTCGGGCTCGTGCGCCAGCATCGACGACACCAGCCCCATCAGTTCCTCAGGCACACCACTCAGATCCGGCCCCTGGGCGGGGTTGGCAACCTGGGCGGCGATCGCCTCCCACATCGCCCCGTCGTAGGGGTAGTGGCTGGTGGCGGCGTACAGCAGCACCGTGCCCAGCGCGTACACATCCGCCGCAGGAGTCACATGCGGCTTGCCCCTCGCCTGCTCCGGAGGCATGCACCGCACCGTTCCGATGATCATGCCGCTGTGGGACAAAGACTCGTGGGCTGAGTCCATGAAGGCTCCCAGCCCGAAGTCGATGATCATCGGGCCGTCATCGCTCAGGATGATGTTCTGCGGCTTCAGGTCCCGGTGCAGCAGCCGCACCGCATGCACCGCCCGCAGCCCCTCGGCGAGCAGCGCCCCGAGGCTGGCCACCAGTGGTGCTGACAATGCCCCGTGCTCGGACATGTACTCCAGCAGCGTCCGGCCGGGCACGTACTCCATCGCGAGCCACGGCTGATCCGCGTACGGGTCGGCATCCAGAAAGCGGGCCACCCGGTTCGTCCCCACCACCGTGCGGGCGATCAGCGCCTCCTTCTCGAAGCGCTGCCGTGTCACCGGGTCGAGGCGGTCACTGCGGATGACCTTCACCGCCACCGGCGACCCCACGGGGGAGTAGGCGAGATAGACCTCGCCCATGCCGCCCGAGCCCAGCCGACGTGCCACGGTGTAATCGCCGATCCGCGTGGGCCCCCCGCTCATACGCCCCAACTCACCCTTCACGCAAATCTGCCGAGCAGCTCTTCGCCGATCACTCTAATCGTCCGGCCGACCACAGGAAGGGGCTCCTCGCAACAGCCTGCACCGATCAGCCAGCGAGCCGAGCGGGGTGCTTTGTGGCCAAACGACTTCAGTAACTCCTTCAGGTTTCAGCCCTGGATGCCGTCAAGTTGTCGAGGAGGGTGTCGGCGACGGCCTCCTCGTAGAGGGCTCGGTTTGCGTGCTTCATCGTGTCCGCGAGCTCTGGGTCCCACGGCGTGGGGTGCGGCTTGCCGCGGAGTGGGATGTGGTCGTCCTGGGCGATGCCGGTGCGGTAGTCGGCTGCGGTCATCGTCCAGGGGCGTGCGTTGTGGCGGGAGATGAGCTGGTTGGTCATGTCGATGCCGGGCCAGTCGAAGTCGCCGTGGTAATGCAGGGTTCCGCCGCCGTCGGTGATGGTGCGGGTGAGGCGGTGGAAGGCTGTGGAGGGTCGGCCTTCGGCGCAGATCAGCGGTGGGCTGTCGGGCCCGAGTTCTTGTGCGGCGCGCCGCAGGACAGCCGGGTTCTCGCAGGCGTAGACGATCGGAAGGCTGACCGTGATGGGCAGGGTGACCAGTTGGTGGAGGGTGATGTGGAAGGGGGTCCCGTAGGCGGCGGCACCGGTGAGCCACTCGCCCAGGCCCTGTCCGTGGGCGGGGAGGTTGAGGACGAGGACGCGGCTGGCGAGGTCGTCGACGATGACGTCGAAGGCATCCCACAGCTCCCGGCGTTCTTCGGCGGTGGACGGCAGCGGGACGCTGTGGGCTTGGGCCAGGGCGCGTAGGACGAGGCCGGGCAAGGGCCCGCGGCCGTGGTTGAGGGCTTTGGTGTCGCCGGTGACGGTCTCGGCGAGGGCGGGCAGCATGAGCGGCGGGGTGTCGGCGGACCGAGCGTCGAGGTGCTCCAGAACCCGGACGGCGCGGGCGAGCGCTGATGTATCACCTTTGTTGATCAAGGTGGTCAGCGTGCCGTCGGCGGCAACGCCGCTCAACCAGGCCCGGTACCAGGCGTGCCTGGCGTGGAGTGGGCTGGACTCGGCTTGAGTGAGGAGCTGGGTGCGGGCGTTTTGAAGGGCGGCCCTCTCGGCGGGGCGGTTGCGCAGCGGTCCGCCGGCTTGGGTGAGAAGCCCTGCGAGCGTGGCCCCAGTGGCGGTGCGGATGGCGGCGTCGAGGTCGGCGAGCCGGACGGTGATCTTCGCAGTGCCGGGTGGGCGGTAGGTGCCGGTGAGACCGATAAGGGCTTCGCGTTCGGCGTCGGTGGGTGCGCTGACGCTGATCGTGCCGTCGAGGCTCCCACCGGTGCGTTCCAGCGAGCGGCGGGCGGCTGCCAGCAGGCGCGTGTATTCCGGCTGCAGGTAGCGCTCGCGGGCTGTCGCAGGGGTGGTGGTCATACCTCGTCCGCTCCTTCGTCCGACTGGTCATCTGGGCCGTCGTCGTCCAGGTCGGCGAGCAGGCCGTCAGCGGCGGGGGCGTGCCGGCTGGGGGTGAAGCCGAGGAGAGAGGAGGCGAGTTCGTCCGATCCGGGGTAACCGAGATCGTCGAGGATCTGCTGTCCGTCCCAGAGCATGAGCATGGCCGAGACGGTGTGGCTGGCCTTGTCGTAGTTCATGTCGTAGTGCGCGATGCGCGGGACGGTCGGGTAGGTGATCCACAGGTCATGCCCGGTCATGAACAGGTCGAGATCGAATTTGACGGTCAGGGCGAGCAGATCGGGGCGGTACTGCTCGTCGATGCCGGCGAAGGCTTCGTCCAGGGCGATCAGACGGGGGCAGGTTGGGCGGGCGGAGCCGTACTGGGCGTGGGCTGCGGCGAACAGCGGAAGGTGGATGGAGGCGGATTTCTCACCCCCGGACATTTCGCTGTGCTTGGAGCGTGTGAGCTTTTCTTCCTTCTCGCCGGGGCGCGACAGCAGCAGTTCGAAGGTGCGCCAGGACCGGTAGTCCAGGACGTCGGCGATGATCTGCTGGTAGGTCTTGCGACGGTCGCGTGCTTTGCCGGCGCGGATCTGAGCCCTCAGCAGGGAGCGCAGTTCGGCCAGTCCGGCGGGGCCCAGGGCGGCTGCGTCCTTCTTCAGTAGCTGGTTGACCGCGCGCTCTTCGTCGGTGAGGGCGTCGGACTGCACCCACCGGATGCCGACGGTGGTGCCGGAGGACATGGGTTTGGCGCGGGTGTCGGCGTCCATGGCCTTCACCAGGTTGCGTGCGTCGATGGTGCGGGAGTGGATCTGCTGGGCCAGCCCGGTCAGCAG
This sequence comes from Streptomyces sp. NPDC012510, assembly GCF_042955065.1. Classification (NCBI taxonomy): domain Bacteria; kingdom Bacillati; phylum Actinomycetota; class Actinomycetes; order Kitasatosporales; family Streptomycetaceae; genus Streptomyces; species Streptomyces sp. NPDC012510. The sequence goes on along the minus strand of NZ_JBIBEN010000034.1, from coordinate 25,130 downwards.
AGCGTCTTCCAGGACGGTACGTTCGCGGTCTTCCAGCAGGATGCGCTGGTCGGCGACCTGCTCAGCCAGACGTCGGCCGAACTCGGCGACGGGGGCGGGGCCTTCGGCGTCGGAGACGCGGGCAAGGATGATGTCGCCGTCCGGTTCCCACTCCAGGTGGTAGCCCTGATCGGATTCCGCGAGTGCGTTTTCCAGATCGGTCAGGGCGGTCGAGATCTTCGTGGTGGTGGTCTTGAGGACATTCTCGGTGGCCCGGCGGCCGCGGGTAGCGGTATCGAGGGCGTCCAGAAGCGCGACCGTGGTGGACGGCAGAGCGCTGCGGGCGGCCTCATCCGGGGGCAGCTGCGGTGGGTGCGCGGTGAGTTGCGTGATCACACGGGCGGCGGCCTGTTCCGCGGTGGGCCACACACTGACCGGTGTCCAGGCTGTGTCGGTGGGGGCTGCCAGCAGGCGAAGCAGGTCGGGGCGGGTATAGGGCTCCAGGCCGGCGGTGGTGCGTAGTTGTTCGTCCAGGGCAGTGGTGAGGGCATCACCGATGTGATCCAGGGCGTTCTCGGCCGTGGTGAGCCGGGTCTGCTGAACCTGGGCCTCTGCGTCGGCCTGTTTGTAGGCCGCGTTGGCGTCGTCCAGCGCCGTCTGGGCTTCCTCGAGCTGCTTCTGGAGGTCGCGAAGGGGAGCGTCGAGCACTGCCTCCTCGGTGCGCAGGCGTTCCACCAGGGCCTCGTGGTCGGCCTTGCGGGTGTTCAGCGCCTCGGTTTGTTCGGCGTAGTCCTGGCTCTGCTCGGCGATGCTCCCACGGCGGTCGTCAAGATCCTTGTCGGTGTCGCGGATGGAGGATCGTGTGGTGTGGAGGGCATCGCCAGCGGTGGCGAAGTCGTTGACCGCGCGTTCGACCTCGGCGAGTGCTTCGGGCTGGGTGGGCAGGCGGGCCGCGGTGGCGGCGCGGCGCAGCTGACGCTTCGTGTCGTGGGTGTTGGCGATGGCCAGATCGAGGGCCCTGCGTGCGACATCCCGCCGTTCGCGGGCGCCGGCGAGCTGGACGGCGGTGACCTCGACGTCACGGACCGCCTCGGCGATCGGCGCGGTGGGCGGCAGCTGCCGGCGGGCGGTGTCGAAGTCTGTCACGGCCTCGGCGGCGGTCTGCTGCGCGGCGACCAGGTCGGCGAGATCGTCTTCCAGCCCGTTGATCGTCTGGTCCAAGGCGCGCAGGCGTTCGCGGCGCCGGGCAGCGCGGGCGGTGGCGCCGATGTACTCGGGCCGGACCTTCGGGTGGGCACCGAGCTGGATCCCCAGAGTGAACTGCGCGCGGGTGCTCACCGCGGGAGTGTCGCCGATGTCGGCGCCGAGGTCGTCGGCCAGACGGACCGAGGCCAGGACCGCAGCAATCGCCTCGGGCGGCACCTGGGACTGTTCCTCGTCAGGGACGAGGACGTCCGCCAGGGTGCGACCGGTAGGGCGCTGGGCGGCGGGGAGCGGCAGCAGGTAGCCGTCGGGCTCCCTCTCAGTGAGCGCTTGGACGGTGGCGTCGGCGTGGGGGTGAAGCCAGGCTGTGAGCAGCCCCGCCCCGTACAAGGCGCCTTCCACCGCCGCGGCCTGCTCCTGTGGCAGGTGGTCGGCAAAGCGGACGAGCCGCCACAGTGGCGCGCCGGCACGGCCGCTACGGTCTGCCGGGCGCAGGTCGCTGACGGGGGGCGCGTCATCTCGTTCGGCGGCGACCTCTGCGCGTTCGGCGCGGAGCGCCGCGAGCTTCTCCTGCATCTCGCTATGACGGCGCTTGAGGGAATCCTGGTGGGACAAGGCGCTGGTGCGGCGTTCGTCGGTGAGGGAGCGGAAGACCTCGGGCAGTGCGGACGCATCCGGTTCGCCGACGGCTTCCAGCGCCGCCGTCAGAGTCGGCGCGTTAGAAGTGATGAGAACGGCTGTTGGCTCCGTGCCCGTCCACCGCTCGATCATCTTCCGCAGCTCGGTAGCCGCGTCTGATCGGGCGGTGGCGAGAGTGTCGGCGGCCTGGGAGCAGGCGGCATCGTAGTCGGTGACTTCCTTGTCGGCGGCGTCGAACCGGCCCTGTTCGCGGCGCTGGTCCTGAGCGGCGCGTTCGGCCGCGTCCAGGTAGCCACGCACTTCACCGATGTCATGGCGACGTACCGTGGCCCGGCTCTCGACGTGGGTCAGAAGGTCACCGGCGAGGTCCAGCGGGTCGTCATCAGTGATCAGATCGGCGGCCTGTCCTGCCGACAAAAGGGTCTGGGTGTGCCGGTCGGCAGCGCTGCGCAGCTCGCCGAGCCGCTTCTCGACCCGGTCTGCCTCAGACGTCAGGCGGGCCAGGCGCTGCCCCATCTTCTCCAGGCGGCTTTGGGTGCTGGCGATGTCCTTGCCCTCGTCACGGACGCGGTCACGGAGCTCTCGCAGCCCAACCTCCTTTTTCAGCGCGTCGTGGTTGCGGAGTCCGTCCACGTGGGCACCGAGCTTCTTGCGCTTCGTATCAGCCTCGTCCCGGGCAGCCTTCGCGGCCTGGAGGGCGGCAGCAGCCGCACGGCGGTCCTGCGCCGCTGTGGCGATCTTGTTGCAATGGCCGACCGTGGCCTCGCAGCGCGCGTTGATCTGCTCGACGCGGTCCCGGGCGTGCGCCCCCAAGTAGGCGGTGTAGTCCCGCAGGAAGTCCTGGACGGCGCCATCGGCCTTGGCCAGGGAGTCCAGCACGGCTTGGATTTCGGCGAGGTTTTCGAAATCCCGTGCGGCTTGGGCGATCAGCGCCTCGTCTACGGGCCGCAGGCCCGCCGTCAGAGTGTCGGAGAGCTTGTCCGGGTCGAGGTCTTTGGCCAACAACGGGCGGCGCAGCTGGAGCAGCAGGTTGACCAGCTGGGCGTAGCGCTGAGGACCCAGGCCGAACAGGCGATCGTCGATGGCCTGCCGATACATGGTGGCGGTCTTGCAGACCGCGTCCCGGCCGATGAGCTTCTCCAGTTCCTTCTTGCGCAACGGCCGGGAGTCGGCGCTGAGCAGGCCGAAGTCCACGCCGATCCGGCCGTCGGTGACAAAGAAGAAGCGGCCTGGGCGTTCCTTGCTCTTCTGGGCCAGCAGGCCGATGCCGACGGTCACCGCCTCCAGCAGCTCACCGTCGGCGGTGGCTCGGGTGAACTCCATCCACACGTACCCGTACGCCGATTCCTGGCCCCGGTAGAGCAGGTTGGACTTCATCGTGCGTTCCTCGCCACTGAACGGATCCAGTCGGCGCGGGTCGATGCTGCCGTCGAGGACCAGAGGGAAGAGCACCTCCAGCGCTTTGGTCTTGCCCGACCCGTTGTGACCGCGAAGGACGAGACGGCCGTCGGCGAAGACGAACTCCTCGTCCCGGTAGTCCCACAGGCCGATGATCCCGGCACGTGTGGGCTTGAAACGGACGGTCGGAGCGTCGCAGGAAGGGCTGGATTCGGCGGGCATCATCAAGAGGAGTCCTCCGCGGCCGAGAAGTCGAACGCAAACTGCCCGTCAGTCTTCGGGCGGGGCAGGACGGCGGTGATGTTGCGGTAGCGGCCGGCGGCCGGGCGAACCAGCACACCGCCGGGCACCGGGTGCACCAGGCGCAGATCAGCCAGGAGGGCGAGAGCCTCGGCCAGCAGGCCACGCGGGTCGGCCTGCCACTTGTTGGTGAACGAGGCCGGGCCGAACTCCTCATAGAGTTCGTTGATCATCTCGTGCAGGCGTGCGTCCTCAACCAGCGGCAGGTCGGGGGCCCGGACCGCCTCGTCCACGGCAGGGGCCATGCTGCTGTCAGCTGGGCGCGCGTCCAGCGCCAGAGCGTCCAGCGTCCCGCCGTGGGGCAGCGCCAGGTCGATACGGGCGAGCAGGTCGGCGTGTTCTTCCAGGGGATCTGGCGGTCGCATGCGCTTCAGCTCGCGGGACCGGTCGGGGTCTTCCTGCAGGTCAGCGACCTTGGCAAGGAGCAGGCCGGCCGTACGGTTGACCGCGCCGCCGCGGCCCGGGAAGCGCCGGTCGGTGAAGTGGCCGGTGGTGTCGACGAGCATGATGCCCTCGGCCCGGCGCTCGATCTGCAGCCCTGTCAGCCGCACCAAGTCCTCCGCGAGCGTGGGTTGCCGCAGCGCGGCGGCGGTCTCCGGATCGGCGTCGGCGAAGTACACCACCGGATATTCGATCACCGCACGACGCGCCCGTTGCGCCGCATGCCGGCGGCGGGCATCGCGGCCGACACCGCTGGGCGGCGCCTCCAACAACCCGGCGGCGCTCGTCAGGTGCTGCAGGGGCTTGCCAGGACGGAACAGGGCGTTGCACAGCTCATGGTCGATGTCGAACAGCGCGTCCCCTCGATCCGGATCGCGGGCCCAGGCTTGAGTCGAACCGTCCGAGACGCGCAGGGCCCCGTACTGCACCAACCAGTCCATGACGTCAACGATGGCGTCCTTGTGCCCCGGGGCGGTCGGGTCGAAGCCGAGGTGATCGATGGCGTTGGCGTGCGGACTGAAGTCCTTGACCAGGTCGGCGAGGGCGATCTCGACCCTGGAACCATGCAGGCAGGCAAGGACCAGGCACAAGTACGCCAACCGCCGCCGGTCGAACGGCCTCCTGCCGCTGTTGGCCGCCACGATCGCCTGGCTTCCGTCGAACGCGTCCAAACGCCTGATCAGCCTCGCGTGCCGGGCGGTGGTGTGCAGGGAGTAGCCGAACAGCGAGCGGAAGTCCTCGGACAGCTCGTCCGCCCAGCGCAGCACCACCGATAGCGCCCCGGGGCGGGGGTGGCTCTCGCTGATCACGCTGTGCAGCAACACCAGCCGGGCGGCCTCCTGGTACGAGCCCAGCTGCGCAGGTTCTACCGTCGCAGCGACCCGGTGTACGGCGGCCATCAGACAGCCTCTCCCCGGCCGGGCCGGGCGGGGCCGGCAGGGGAGAGTTCCAGGGTGAAGCCGGGCAGCACCAGCGTGCCGTGCACGGTACGCAGCCGACTACCGGTCTGGCTGGGCTTGAGCCGCAGCGTCATGACGTCGCTCGTGCCGGTGGCCGACCTCAACTGCCCGGCGACCACGGTCCGGGCCTCCAACGCCCGCGTGAGCAGCTTCAGCACCGCCCGGGTCTCGGCCTCGTCCAGCACCCGTTCATGCGGACCGTGCTCCAGCAGCCGCTCGGCCGCCGCCCGCTCCGCTGCCCGGACCGCCCGCTGCTGCTCCCGCAGCCGGGCGCGCGCCCCGCGCTCGGTACGGATCGGCTGCGGGCCCCCTGGCGAAGGTCGCTTGCCATGGCGGAACAAGCTGATGCTCACCTCGACGCCGGGAGCGTCCCACCACGTGGAGCGGGACGAGATCTGCTCACCGTCGTCGTGGGCACCGCCCAGATGGCGGGCCGACCGCAGGTCGAACGCTGCGGCGATCAGCGCGTTCGCCGCCTGCTCATCCGGTGCTCCCGCGACCCAGGCCGCCAGGTGCCGCAACTGCGTGGTGCGGCTCACCCCGCTCCGCCGCGACTCGGTGACCTGCCGCAGCAACGCGATCACACCCGAGATGGCTGTGCGCGTCGCCCCCTGCAACTGGTCGGCCTTCGACTCCGACACCTCACTGCCCAGGAACCACTGGCGAAGTCCCACCCAGCGCCGCCGCCAATCCTCCTGGCGGGCGTCCGGCCGCATCATCGGCCGCTCGTCTGCCTCCGCCGCCCGCTCCAGCAAGGTTTCGATCCCGCTGTCCTCCACTGCGCGGACCGCCTCAGCCAGCCGTGGCGTGTACCGCTCCAGCTCAGCAGAGAAATCGCTCATGTGCGCCAGCAGGGCGTGCTTGTGCCGCAGGAACGTCTCTGGAGAGATGTCCGTGGTCCGCACCACGTCGTTCAACGTCAGATAGAACCGTGCGGCCCGGCGGGCCATGTCATCCAGCACGCTGTCCAGCCGGGAGAGCTTGCGGTAGATCTCCTCCCGGTCCGCACTGAGGTTCGCAACGGCCAGGGCCTTCAGATCGGCCAGGATGTCGGCAAACACCAGCCGGGACAGGTTGGCGTCCTCCACCCGCGCGCCGAGCACATCCTCCACTGCCATGTAGGCCCGGTAGCCGATCTCTGTGAACTGGTACACCGACTGCCTGTTCCGGTATGCGGCCAGACTTCCCGCCCGGGCGGCATCCTCCACCCGACACAGGACCCGGCCGCCGTCTCGCTCACGGTCCCGGTCCCCGGACAGGACATCCAGCATTGCCCGCAGATTGAGATCGGGAACGGCTGGGACGTCGGCATGGTCGGCGGCCAGTTCCTCCAATGCTGCCGCTACGTCGTTGGTGTGTACCTGTACTTGGTGAACTGCACGGAGGGCGTTCATTGCCCGCAGCACCCACAGATACGACGCCGCATCGTCCCGCTGGGTGAAGTTGAACAATCTCAGCCGGTCACCAAGCACCAGACCATCAAGATCGAACGACCCCAGCGAGCCGGAACCGTCAAACTGCGGCACCTATTCCCCTCCCTGCAGCTGTGGACACCCGGGGCAGCCATCAGCTTCGACTCTGACACCCCCCTATGACAAGCAGCGGACTGATACACGGCCTGATCTCCTTCTGGATCAAGGCGTCGTATGGCGGCGTGCTGACAGCCCTGCCGTGTCCGTTTGCTGCCTTCGTGGCTGCTGGCGACGCGGGCGATTGCTGACTTTTATTGCCGGGTAGGGCTACCTAGCTGAAGTCAACGTTTTTGTTGTCCGCTATGGTCGCGGTCTATTTGCTTCAACGTCGATGCTGGGTTGCTAGTGGATCTTCTGCTGCTCTAGCCATTTGAACACGTCGGATCGCTTATATTGGACTTTTGCGTTCCGTCCTCGTCCGAGCTTGTAACCCTTGAGTCCCAACTTGGCGGCCTCCCTGTAAACCCAGCTCTCGGACATATTTAGCATGGCGGCCAGTTCCGTCGTGTCCATCAGTATTGGCTCGGTGGTGCGGCTCTTCTGTGAGGCGGATCTCGTACTTGCGATACTGCCCATGCTGGTCTGCTCTTGCGGCACTGACTTTCTCGTTTCGTTCCAGGCGGCCACGTGGTCGTGGTTGGCTGCACCGTACAGGTCGGCTTGTGCAGCCCAAACATTTCCGCGCTCTGCCACCGCCAAGTGTCGGCGCGGATAAGAACAATGGTGGTGGGAATCCCCGGTTTTGCTAACCGGGGATGCTCTGCTATGTTCCGCGCCGCGTTTCCGGGCTGTGCGCCTTTGCGGGTGGGGCATGAAAGGGGTCGGCTTCCCTTTCTGAGCGGGGTGTGCCCGGGCCGGTGGGACCCTTCACTGGAACCTCTCGCGGGTGCGAGGTGTCACCCCTGATGGGGGCCGCTCCGTCGCCTGGAGTGAGCTGGTAGGCAGGTGGGCATGTCAGCCCCACGTCGTCTGACAGTGAGTCAGATAACTCAGCAATGGGTCAGCGTGAGCTCTGCTAGAGAGGGTGGAAGGTGATCAAACGTGCGACTGATCGCGCGTGTGCTGTGACGCTCGCTGGTTGATATCGCAAAGGTTGTTTCTGCAAATTTCGATGCGATCGTCTGCGCTGCCGCTCTCACCATCCCGGCCGCGCCCGCCTGCCCCACAGCAGGCCGCGCGGCTCCGGTGGCGGCGGAGTGCCGGGCCGCAGCGGCCAGGCCAGCAGCATGCCCGCGACGAAGCCGACGACGTGCGCCACGTAGGCCACGGTGCCCGCGCTGGAGACGCCCTGGCCGGAGGAGTACACCGCCTGCAGCCCGAACCAGAAGCCCAGCACGATCCACGCCGGCAGCCGCAGCGGCAGGAAGACCAGGAAGGGTACGAGGACCCAGACCCTGGCCTTCGGGTACAGCACCAGATACGCGCCGAGCACCCCGGCGACCGCACCCGACGCGCCGATCAGCGGGTCGGCCGAGTCGGCGTTCGCGAGGGCGAAACCGTACGCGGCCGCGTACCCGCACGCCACGTAGAACAGCGCGAACCGCACATGCCCCAGCCGGTCCTCGATGTTGTTGCCGAAGATCAGCAGGAAGAGCATGTTGCCGAGCAGGTGCAGCCAGCCGCCGTGCAGGAACAACGCGGTGACGACGGACAGCGCGGGCGACTTGTCGTAGCCCGGCGGGCCCAGCGCGCAGCCGCCCGAGCGGGTGAGTTCGCCGGTGGGTACCAGCTGGGGCAGCTGATGGCGGATCAACTCCTGTGGTATCGCCGCGTACTGCTCCAGGAACGCCTGCGTGTGGCACAGCCGTGCCAGCTCGCTGTCACCGGGTACGGAACCGGCGAGACCCGGCATGAAGACGAAGACGAAGGCGCTCGCGGCGATCAGCACGTAGGTCACGTAGGGCGTACGGCGCACGGGGTTCACGTCATGGACGGGGATGACCACACCGGACTTCTGCCCTGCATACGGGGCCGGAATCAGGCGGGCCGGGCCTGGTGCCGGCCGTCGGTGAACGTGCGGGGCGGGTGGTGCGTATGACTCCTCAACCGCGGATCTACGAACCTACGTGAGGAACAGGCGATGAACGACCGAGTTGCCCCGGCGATGCACGCCACCCCCGATGGTGAGGCCGAGCTTTCGCTGGTGGTGCGGCTGCCCTGGGAAGACGTGGCCGCGCTCGGCCAGGAGGCCGGGCGGTTGGCCGCGCGGATGCAGCGGCCGGTGACGCTGGACGAGGCGGTCAGCCATCGGCTGCGGTCCGCCCGGCCGGCGGCGCACGCGAAGCCCGCGGCGGCGGGGCCGTCTCCGGCTGCGGGGACCTCTGCGGTGACGTCCGCCGCGTCGGTGTCCGCGTTGCCCTCGCGGCCACCGGTGGATCAGGCGCGACAGGCGATCGATCGGATCACCGGTACGTCGGCCGTGTGACGGGGCGTGGTGGGGGTGCTGTGCGGCGCCGGGTGCGAGTGCGGGTGCGGGTGCGTCGTGGCTGGTCGCGCAGTTCCCCGCGCCCCTGAAGACGTGCGCGGTTCCCCGCGCCCCTGGAAGGTCGCGCAGTTCCCCGCGCCCCTTAAGAGGCGGACCTCACCGCCGCCACCGCCTTCCTCGCCGCCACCAGGACCGGGTCCCAGACCGGGGAGAAGGGCGGGGCGTAGCCCAGGTCCAGGGCGGTCAGCTGTTCCACCGTCATGCCTGCGGTGAGGGCCACCGCCGCGATGTCGACGCGTTTGCCCGCGCCCTCCCGGCCGACGATCTGGACGCCCAGGAGGCGGCCGGTGCGGCGTTCGGCGAGCATCTTCACCGTCATGGGGGCGGCGCCGGGGTAGTAGCCCGCGCGGCTCGTGGACTCGATGGTGACGGTGACGTACTGCAGGCCCGCGCGGTCGGCGTCCTTCTCGCGGAGGCCGGTGCGGGCGATCTCCAGGTCGCAGACTTTGCTGACGGCGGTGCCGACGACACCGGGGAAGGTGGCGTAGCCGCCGCCGACGTTGGCGCCGATGATCTGGCCGTGCTTGTTGGCGTGGGTGCCCAGGGGGATGTGGCGTTCGCGGCCCGAGACCAGGTCGAGGACCTCGACGCAGTCGCCGCCCGCCCAGATGTTCTCGTGGCCCCGTACGCGCAGGGAGAGGTCGGTGAGCAGGCCGCCGTGGTCGCCGAGAGGTAGGCCCGCGGCCTTGGCCAGTGCCGTCTCGGGGCGTACGCCGATGCCCAGGACCACCACGTCCGCCGGGTATGCGGCGTCCTCCGTGGCGACCGCGCGGACGCGGCCGTCGTCGCCGGTGCGCAGGGCGGTGACCTCGGCGTCGTTCACCATCGTGATGCCCAGGCCCTCCATGGCCTTGTGCACCAGGCGGCCCATGTCCGGGTCCAAGGTGGACATCGGCTCCTTGCCGCGGTTGACCACCGTGACCTCGTACCCCCGGTTGATCAGCGCCTCGGCCATCTCCACGCCGATGTATCCCGCGCCGACGACCACCGCGCGGCGGCCCTCGGTGGCGTTCAGCGTGTTCAGCAGGGCCTGGCCGTCGTCCAGGGTCTGCACCCCGTGCACACCGGGGGCGTCGACGCCGGGCAGGTCGGGGCGGATCGGGCGGGCGCCGGTCGCGATGACGAGCTTGTCGTACGCGGTCCAGGACTCGGTGCCCGCGTCGAGGTCCCGCGCCCGCACACGGGAGCCCTCGACGTCGATCTCCACGACCTCCGTACGCATCCGCAGATCGATGTCACGGGCCCGGTGCTCCTCGGGCGAGCGGGCGATGAGCCGGTCGCGTTCGGAGACGTCGCCGCCCACCCAGTAGGGGATGCCGCACGCCGAGTAGGAGGTGAAGTGGCCCCGCTCGAAGGCCACGATCTCCAGTTCGTCAGGTGCCCGCAGCCGGCGGGCCTGCGACGCGGCGGACATGCCCGCCGCGTCGCCGCCGATGACCACCAGGCGTTCCCTCGAACGTTCGTCAGCGCGGATCGTGTTCATGGGCACACGCTACGGGGCCCCGCACGCGGACCCTCCCGGCCGGGGCGGGATTCGGCCGCCGGTCAGTCCCGCTCCTCCTCGTCGGGCGCGGCGGACGGGAGCGAACCGGCGGCGTCGCCCGACGCGGCTGTCGTCGTGGCCGGGCGGGGCCTGCGGGAGTGGACGAAACGGAACCACACGAGCAGGACCAGGGCCGTGGCCAGGGCGAAGGGCAGGATGGCGGCGAGTGCCATGCCCAGCCAGCGGAACACGGCGACGAACGCGTTCCAGCCGCCCGCCAGCGCGTCCACGAAGCCCGGCTGGTCGTCCTTCTCGACCTTCTTGGTCGCGGTCTCGGACAGGGACAGCGTGATGGTGGCGAGGCTCGTGCGGTCCTTCAGGGACTTCTGCTGGGCGAGCAGCGACTCCAGGTCCGCTTGACGGCTGCTCAACTCGCCCTCCAGGGTGACCACATCGCCGAGCTTGGTCGCCCGGTTCATCAGTTCGCGGATGCGGGCGACGCTCGACTGCTGGGTCTTGATGCGGCTGTCCACGTCGACGACCTGGTCGGTGACGTCCTCCGCCTTGGTCTTGCGCTCGATCAGCTTGCCGGTGCCCTCCAGTTCGGTGAGGACCTCCTCGTACTTGTCGGTGGGCACACGCAGGACGACCTTGGTGCGTTCGCGGTCCTTGCCGTCCCGGGTCGTCGACTCGTTGCCGACGAACCCGCCCGCGTTCTCCACGGCGGTGCGGGCCTCGTCCAGGGCCTTCGGTACGTCCTTGACCCGGACGGTCAGGGTGGCGGTGCGGATGACGTGGTTCGCGGTGAGGTCCGGCGGTGCGTCGGCGGCCTGGTCCTCGGCGGCGCCTTCACGAGCGCTGTAGCCGCCGTCGAGCGCGCCCTCCTGCTGGGCCGCCTCGTCGACCATGCTCTTGGCCACCCCGCTGTCCGAGCTGCTGTTCCTGGCGTCCGCGCTGCAGCCCGTGAGTGCCAGGGCGGCGGTGAGGAACAGGGCCGCCACGACCCCTGCGGGCCGCCCGGAACGTCGTACGTGTGTTTGCGCCATTGCGGCGTACCCCCCGAGGGTCGTGACCGGTTCGCTTGCTCTGTCTGCCTTGCCTGTCGATCCTTCGACGCCGGAGCGGACCGGAACGTTGGCCTGAGCCGGTCCCGAAGAGGTCACGGTCAGGACTCGGCGGGGCCACGCGGACCGACGGCACGAGGACGGCGGACGACGTGATCGCCGACGAGGCGGCCGGTGGGACCGACGGCATGACTGTCAGTGACATCTGAGAGGGTGGAGCCATGAGCGGATCGCACACGGACGCCGGGCACGTCGTCGTCATCGGGGCCGGGATCGCGGGACTGGCCGCCGCGCACCGACTGCTGGACAGACACGCGCGCGTGACCGTGCTGGAGGCCTCGGACCGGGTCGGCGGCAAGCTGCTGCCGGGCGAGATCGCGGGCGTCCGCGTCGACTTCGGCGCCGAGTCGATCCTGGCCCGCCGCCCCGAGGCGATCGCCCTCGCCCGCGAGGTCGGCCTCGCCGACCGCCTCCAGCCGCCCGCCACCGCGACGGCCTCCCTCTGGACCCGGGGTGTCCTGCGGCCCATGCCCAAGGGACACGTCATGGGCGTCCCCGGCACCGCCGCCGCCCTCTCCGGGGTCCTGTCCGACGAGGGCCTGGCCCGGATCGAGCGGGACGCCGACCTGCCGCGCACCGAGGTCGGCGACGACGTGGCGGTGGGGGAGTACGTGGCGGCCCGCCTAGGCCGCGAGGTCGTCGACCGTCTGGTGGAGCCCCTCCTCGGCGGTGTCTACGCGGGCGACGCGTACCGCATCTCGATGCGCTCGGCCGTCCCGCAGCTCTTCGAGGTCGCGCGGACCCACACCTCCCTCACCGAGGCCGTCCGGGGGATCCAGGAGCGTGCCGCCGCCGCCCAGCAGACCGGCCCGGTCTTCATGGGCATCGAGGGCGGCGTGGGCGGACTGCCGCACGCGGTAGCCGAGGCGGTACGGGCGCGCGGCGCCGAGATCCTCACCCGGACGCCGGTGACGGAGCTGCGCCGCGAGCCCTCCGGCGGCTGGCGGATCGTCACCGAGGGTTCCGGAAACCTTGGGATCGCCGGAAGCGCCGGGAGCGCCGGAAGCACCGGGAACGCTGAAGGGAACGCCGGGACGGGTGTCCTGCACGCCGACGCCGTCGTCGTGGCCGTCCCCGCTCCGGCCGCTGCCCGGCTGCTGCGTGCCGAGGCTCCCGAGGCCGCCGCCGAACTGTCCGCCGTCGAGTACGCCTCCATGGCCCTCGTCACCCTCGCCTACCGCCGCGCCGACATCACGCTCCCCGACGGCAGCGGCTTCCTCGTGCCGCCCGTCGACGGCCGCACGATCAAGGCGTCCACCTTCGCCTCCCAGAAGTGGGGCTGGATCGCCGACCAGAACCCCGACCTGCTGATCCTGCGCACCTCCGTCGGCCGGTACGGCGAGACGGCGATCCTGGACCACGACGACGCCCATCTCGTGGACGTGTCGAGACACGACCTGCGCGAGGCCACGGGCCTGACCGCCACCCCCCTTGAAACACGGGTCACCCGCTGGGACGACGGCCTGCCCCAGTACCCGGTCGGTCACCACGCGCGTGTGGCCCGCGTCCGCGAGCACCTCGGCAAGCTCCCCGGCCTCGCCGTCTGCGGGGCCGCGTACGACGGCGTCGGCATCCCGGCGTGCGTGGCGAGCGCGGCGGCTGCCGTCGATGAGATCCACGGTGACCCGCGGACTGTGCAGCACCTCACCGCCCACCCGGTGCGGAGCCTGCACGGCGGAGCGGGAGAATGAGACCCATGAGCGACGACGCCCCCACCACCGAGTCCGGCCGGATCCCGAACAAGGGCAAGCTGGCCAAGGACCTCAACGAGGTCATCCGTTACACGCTGTGGTCCGTCTTCAGGCTGAAGGACGTGTTGCCGGAGGACCGCGCCGGTTACGCGGACGAGGTCCAGGAGCTGTTCGACCAGCTCGCCGCGAAGGACGTGACCATCCGCGGTACGTACGACGTGTCGGGCCTGCGTGCCGACGCCGACCTCATGATCTGGTGGCACGCCGAGACCAGCGACCAGCTCCAGGAGGCGTACAACCTCTTCCGCCGGACGAGGCTGGGCCGCGCCCTCGCGCCCGTCTGGTCGAACATGGCGCTGCACCGTCCCGCCGAGTTCAACCGCTCGCACATCCCGGCGTTCCTGGCGGACGAGACCCCGCGCGATTACGTGAGCGTCTACCCCTTCGTGCGCTCCTACGACTGGTACCTGCTGCCCGACGAGGACCGCCGCCGCATGCTCGCCGACCACGGCAAGATGGCCCGGGGCTTCCCGGACGTCCGCGCCAACACGGTCGCCTCGTTCTCCCTGGGCGACTACGAGTGGATCCTGGCCTTCGAGGCCGACGAGCTCTACCGCATCGTCGACCTCATGCGTCACCTCCGCGCCTCCGAGGCCCGTATGCACGTCCGCGAGGAGGTCCCGTTCTACACGGGCCGCAGGAAGTCCGTCGCGGAACTGGTGGCGGGCCTGGCCTGAGTCACCAGGCACCGGCACCGGCACCGGCACCGGGCCTGGGCGGACTACCCGCGCCCCTCGCCGGTGAGGGGCGCCGGGCCGGGACGGGGAGCGGGGCCGGGACGAGGTTCCGGGCGGGCCGCGCACGCGGCTCGCCGCCCGGGCACCCTCCCTTCCAACAGGTACGCCTCCATATACGCGTTGACGCACATGTTGGCCCCGCCCGCGACGCCGTGGCTGCCCGCGTCCCGCTCGGTCAGCAGCACCGACCCCGACAGCCGCCGATGCAGCTCGATCGCCCCCTCATAGGGCGTGGCCGCGTCCCGCTCGGCTGCCAGGATCAGCGTCGGCGGCAGCTCGCCGGGCCCGGTCCGCACATCCAGCGGTCGCTGACGCGGCCCCTTCCAGTAGGCGCACGGCAGATTCGTCCACACGTTGTCCCACGTCTCGAAGGGCGCGGTGCGGGCGAGCCGCGTGTTGTCGCGGTCCCACACCCGCCACCGGGTGGGCCAGGGCGCGTCGTTGCACTCGACGGCCGTGTACACCGCGCCCGCGTTCTCCTGCTCGACGGCTCCCTCCGGGTGCGGCCCGGCGATCTGGACGAGCGGCTTCGGGTCGCCCTTGAGATACGCGGAGAGCGCGAGCGCGCGCTGCGGCCAGTGGTCGTCGTGGTACGCGGCCTGCAGGAACGCGCCCTGCAACTGTCCCGGCCCCACCTTGCCGCCGGCGGGGCGGACGGCCAGCCGGGCCGACGCCCGCTCATAGCTGCGCAGAACCTTCTCAGGGGTGTTCCCGAGCCCGTACACCTTGTGGTGGCTGGCGACCCACGCCCGGAAGTCCGCCCAGCGTCCCTCGAACGCGGCCGACTGGTCGAGGTTGTTCTCGTACCAGATCTGGCCGGGGTCCGGGTTCACCGCCGAGTCGAAGACCATCCGGCGCACGTGCGAGGGGAACAGGGACGCGTACAGCGCCCCGAAGTACGTGCCGTACGACGCCCCCATGAACGTCAGTCGCGGCTCGCCCAGCGCGGCGCGCAGCACGTCCAGGTCACGGGCGTTGTTGAGCGAGTGGTAGTGCCTGAGCGCGCTCCCGCCCCGCTCGGCGCAGCCCCGCGCGTACGCCTTCGCCCGCGCGATCCGCTCCCTCTTGTACGACTCCGAGGGGTGCGTCGGCGCCGGTGACGGCCCTCGGCGCAGCCGCTTCGGGTCCTGGCAGGACAGCGGCGCCGACCGGCCGACGCCACGCGGGGCGTACCCCACGAGGTCGTAGGCGGCCGCGATCCGCTTCCACCGGGGGACGTAGCCGGCGAGGGGGAAGAACATCCCGGAGGCTCCGGGCCCGCCCGGATTGAACACGAGCGCTCCCTGCCGGGCGACCCGCTTGCCCCGCGCGTCCTTCCCGGTGGCCGGGATGCGGCTGACGGTCAGCGAGATCCGCTCGCCGTCCGGGCGGGCGTAGTCGAGCGGGACCTCGACCGTCCCGCACCGCACCCCGTCCGGCAGCCCCTCCACTTCCGGGCACTTCCCGAAGTCGATCCCCTCGTCGGCGGCCCGCCGTGCCGCGAGGGCGACCGCCCCCGCCGCCGGGCTCATGTCCCCCTTGGCCGGCGCTGTGCCCAGGGCACTCAGCAACACCGCCCCGACGATTCCGTAGAGAACGGCAGCTCGCATCGAGAATCCCTTCGCAGCACGACAGCAACAAAGGGATGTTTGGTGTGAAACGGGGCAATGTAAAGCACTGTCCGGCAGTGTCGCCCCGCGTCCGGGGGTGCGGTGGTCACAACCCCCGGCGCGCGCGGGGCCGGGCCGTCGGCGGGCGGATCGCAGCCCGCCGTTCCGTGGCGGCGGCCGCAGGCGGTTGCGGCCCGGGATCGCCGTGCCCGTCGCTACGCGCTGTCGTCCGCCACCGGCCCGTTGGCGGCCGGTGGCAGCGTGTAGCGCGGCGAGGCCGTGGCCGTCGGCGCGGTGGGCGACGGGGCCACCGGGATCGGCGAGCCGGGGTCGATCAACGGGGCCGGCGGCGCGGGAGAGTTGGTCATCGGCGGAGTGCTCGCGGCGGCGGCGTCGCGGGCGATCGCGTCGTAGTCGACGAGCCCGGTGGCCTCCAGGACCTTGATGTGGTCGAGCACGGTGGTGTTGGCGTCGTCGGCGAGATCCCGCACCAGCGAGTTGCGGGTGGTGGCGCGGACCTGGGCGACGACGGAGAACACCTTGCCGTGTGCCAGCCGCAGGATGTTGGCGAACTCCCGGTCGTAGTGCTGCCCCTGCGCCGCCGTCAGCGTGTCCAGCCAGGCCTTCTGCTGGTCGGTCGGCTGGTTGGGCAGGGGCAGGCCGAGCCGCGAGGCGACGTTGCGGACGCGGGCGTCGAGGAAGGTGTGCCCCTCGATGAGGTGGTCCCCGGCGGTCCGTACGGCCGAGGTGGTGCCCTTCGTCTGGGCCTGCTGGCCGGCGGGCAGTTCCCACAGCCCGGCCAGCCTGACCTTGGTGACGAAGTCCCGGTCCAGCGCGGACAGCGGACCGTACTGCGTCGTCACCGTGGACGCGTTGAGCACGCTGACGCCGGTGCCCGAGCGGTCGGCGTACGACCAGATCGGGAAGACCAGCGCGATGAGTGTCGCCGTCAGTCCGGCGACGATGAGCCCTGTGCCACTGAACAGTCCCCCTCTGCCGTCGGTGGTTCGCATGGTGCCTCCTGCTTGCGGCACCGCACGCTGATGCGCAACGGGTGCTGACTCGCCTACGGCTGGCATGTTACTGCCCGGTCTGAGCCAACTGCCCCGAAACGAGGAACGGTTGAGGAGGGGACAAAACGCGCCGGATGGGGTAAGCGGAGCGGTGGGCAAGTCAGGTCAAAGCAGAGGTAAAGGGACGGCAAACCCGTGCCTGGGGGTCGTGGGGGCACGGGTTGTTAATCGCAGCACATCTCGGCGCGGGAGCACACCGGCTCAGCGGCGCAGCAGCACCCTGCGGGTCGCGCGGGCCAGCCGGGCCGTCGGGCGCTGGGAGAGCGGGGCCGGGCCCGAACGCTCCTGCCACCAGCGGCGCAGCTCGCGCAGGGTGCCCGCGTCGCCGGGCCGGCCCGTCAGCAGCACGTGCTCGGCGAAGGAGAGGGCGTCCCGCCGGTAGCCGTCGGTCATCGGATTGCCCTGCGCGTACGCGACGAAGGCCGGCCGGTACGCCGTGCCGAGGATCTCCGGCAACTCCGGTGCCACCTTCGCCACGACGTCGGCCCGCTTGGCCGCAAGGGCGCGGGCCTGCACGCCCAGCCGCACCCGGTCGAACCCCTCGGGCACCGGTGTCCCCGCGACCAGCGCGGACAGCAGCGCGGCCTGTGCGAGCCCGAGCCGCTGCCGGGCGGCGGACTCGGCCACGGGCGCCCTCTCGGCGTCCCGCACCGCCGTCTCCTCCCCGGCGTCCCGTCCCTCGGCGGCTCGCACCTCGGCCTTCTCCAGCACCCCGCGAATCGCCCCCAACTCCCGCTCCAGCTCGGCCGGCTCGGGGAAGTTCTCGTCGCGCTCCAGCAGGACGCCCGGTGGGGTCACGCGGGAGGCGAGGTCGGCGAGGACGTCGAGGACCTGCCGGGGGACCGGGTGGGCGTGGCTGTCGTGCCAGACGCCGTCACGCTCGAAGCCGCCCGCGACATGGACATACGCGATGGCCTCGACCGGCAGCTCGTCGAGCGCCTTCGCGGGGTCCTCGCCCCGGTTGACGTGGTTGGTGTGGAGGTTCGCCACGTCAATGAGGAGCCGGACGCCGGTGCGGTCGACGAGGTCGTACAGGAACTGGCCCTCGGACATCTCCTCGCCCGGCCAGTTGATGAGGGCCGCGATGTTCTCCAGGGCGAGCGGCACGGGCAGCGCGTCCTGGGCGATGCGGACGTGCTCGCACAGCACGTCCAGGGCGTCCCGGGTGCGCGGCACCGGCAGCAGATGCCCGGCCTCCAGCCGCGCGGACGCCGTCAGGGCACCCCCGGCCCGTACGAACGCGATGTGCTCGGTGACGAGGGGGGCGCCCAGGGCCTCCGCGCGCTCGGCCAGGGAGCGCAGGCGCTGCTCGTCGGGGCGGTCGGCGCCGCCCAGCCCCAGGGAGACGCCGTGCGGGACGACGGTGACACCGCGCTCGCGCAGGCGCAGCAGCGGCTCGGGAATGTGGCCGGGGCAGACGTTCTCGGCGACGACCTCGACCCAGTCGACACCGCCTGCCGCCCGGGTCATGCGCTCGACGGCGTCGGCGATCTCCGGCCGCCAGCCGATGCCCGTCCCCAACCGCGCGATCTGCTCCATCGTCCCGTCCCCTCCTCGGTCACGTCGGTCACGGCTTCACCAGGACCCTGTGTGTCTCCCTACGGCGGACCTGTGTTCCGGCGTGACGGAGTCATGGCCCCGTCAGCCGGGACCGAACCCCGTGGAGGGGACCTTCAGAGCAACATTTGAGCTTTCCGCCGGCCCGCCGCATCTGACCCGCCGGACGCACCGGACCGACCTACCGGACCGGACCGGACCCGCCGGACCCGCCGGACCCGACCCGCCCGGGCCTACTGGACCTGTGGCAGTCCCTGGTCCTTGTTGATCTCCTCCGGGTCCGGACGGCCGGTGGGGACCAGCCCGGGGGTGGTCGGCGACGGAACCGAGCTCACGCGGGGATTGGTGGACGGCAGTGCCGGGGGCGCGGCGGGCGGCACCTGGCCGGGCTCGGGCGGCGGCGGGCCGGTCGGGCTGGCGGTACCGCTGACCGAGTTGTCGGCGATGGTCGCGAAGTCGACCTCGCCGGTGCCCTCCAGGATCGTGATGTGGTCCAGCACGGTCTGGTTGGCGTCGGAGGCGAGCTGGCGGATCAGCGTGTTGCGGGTGGAGTTCCGCACGGTGGCGATCGCCGGGAAGATCTTGCCGTGGGCGGCCCGCAGCAGGTTCGCCCACGTCTTGTTGTACTCGGCCTCGGTCTTGGAGGCGGTCATCTGGTCCAGCCAGCCCTGCTGCTCCGCCGTCGGCTGGTTCGGCAGCTCGACGCCCAGCTTCGCCGCGATGACCCGTGACCGCTTGTCGAGGTCGGTGTGGCCCACGATCAGATGGTCGGCGGCCTCCCGGACGGACTTGCTGCCGCTGCGCTCCAGCGCCTGCTGCCCCGCCGGCAGCTCCCACAGACCCGCCAGCCGCACACGGATGAGCAGGTCGCGGTCGCTCGGGGTGAGCGGCCCCCACTGCGTGGTCACCGTGTCACCGGTGAGCGCGGCCGCGGCCGTGGCGTTGCGGTTGGGGTACGAGTAGAACACGGGGTAGGCGAGCACACTGATGGTGCCGACGACCGCCACGGCGACGAGGACAGAGCCCTTGGAGCGTCGCAAAAGAGCCTCCCGGAGGAAACCAACTGATCGTTGGGGACTGACTGTTGCTTGGGGTGGGGGTGCTGCCCCGGCGGGGCCGGGCCCTGCCGGGGCAGCGGCGGGCCCGGACCGTGCCGTGGGGCCGCGTCAGATCGTGCCGTTCGCGATCGCGTCGAAGTCGACCTGGCCGGTCTTCTCCAGCATCGTGATGTGGTCGAGCACGGTCTGGTTGGTGTCCGAGGCCAGCTGGCGCACCAGGGTGTTCTCGGTCATGTTCCGCACCTGCCCGATGGCCGGGAAGATCTTGCCGTGCGCGGAGCGGAGCAGGTTGGCCCACACCCGGTCGTACTGGTCGTCCGTGGCGTTGTTCATCTGCTGGAGAAAGCCCTGCTGCTGTTCGTTCGGCACGTTCGGCAGCGCGACGCCCAGCTGGGTCGCCACGTTCCTGACCCGCTCGTCGAGGTCCTTGTGGCCCACGATCAGGTGGTCCGCCGCCTCCTTGACCTCCGGGCTGCTCGACCGCTGCATCGCCTGCTCGGCGGCCGGCAGCTCCCACAGCCCCGCCAGCCGTACGCGGATGATGAGATCTCGGTCGGCGGCCGTCAGCGGCCCCCACTGGGTGTTCACCGTGCCGGCGGCCATGTTGGCCTGGGCGGTACCCGAACGGTCGGCGTAGGACCACACAGGAAACGCCAGGGCGCCGACGGTGACGACGAGAGCCAGGCCGGCGATGACCGAGCCGTTGAGACGCCGCAAAATGATCCTCCCGGATGATGCCAACTGGTCGTTGGGACACTTGCTTGGCCAGTACCGGGAAGTACGTAGGGCCCACGGGAGTTGTTCAACGAGCCTTGAACGGGCCGAGGAAGGGGAAGGGAAGGCCCTCAGCCCTGGAGCGCCCGATGATCCGCGACCACCGTGCAGGAGCCCGGGGCCACCTCCGTGAAGCCCGCGTCGCGGACGAGCGGGAGGGCGGCGGTGGCCAGGGCCTGCCACCGGGCCGGGGCGGCGGTGCGGACGGCGAGCGGAAAACCGGCGTCGCGCCAGGCGGCGCGGGCCGTGTCGGAGAGGTCCCACCAGGCGAGCTGGGCACCATGCCCCGCCTGGGCCATGGCCTTGCCGGCCGACATGTCGACCTCGGGGTTCAGCCACAGGACCGGGGCGGCGGGGTCGGGCTCGGCGGGCGGCTCCGGATCGTCGAGGTCGGTGCCGGAGACCTGGAGGCGGGCCAGGTCCTTCGGCCAGCCGTCGAGCGGGACCGGCGCGAAGACGCGCACCTCCGCCGACTTGCCCGTCACCGTGATCCCCGGCAGCGCCTCGGCCCGGCGCCACTCCGCGCCGCGCGCCCGCCGCACCACCTTGCGGATCCGCGCGTCCTGCCAGCACCGCATCGCCTCGGCCCACTCCCCGTCCCCCAGCGACCGCTCGTCGCTCAGCATCACCAGCACCGCCCGCGCCGCCGTTTCCAGCGCGTCCGTACGCGCCGGGGGAGCCGCCCGCTCGATGCGCGCCACGAGCGGCAGCACGAACTGCGGCGCCTCGTCGCGCGAGGTCCGCTCGTCCCTGAAGGGACTGTCCTGCGCGGTGGCGGGGGCGGTGGTGTGGCTGGGGGCCGGGTCGTTCGTGGTCACCCGACCAGTCTGCCAGGCGGAAGAACCGTGTTCGGCGGGCGGACGATGAGGTCCCCGGTCCCCATACTCGCTCGGTTGTACGAAGATGGGGGCATGGAACGGGAGTTACCGCTGAGGCTGGAGGGTGTCGGCCGCCGTTACGGGTTCCGTGGCCCCTGGGTGCTGCGCGGAGTCGACCTGGAGGTCGCCCCCGGTGCGCTGATCCGGGTGGAGGGCGCGAACGGCACCGGCAAGTCGACGCTGCTGCGCGTCCTGGCCGGGCTCGACGCGCCCTCGGAGGGGCGGGTGACCGGACGACCGCGCACGGCGTACGTCCCCGAGCGCTTCCCCGCCGCGTTGCCGTTCACCGCCGCCGAGTACCTCACCCACCTCGGCGCCGTCCACGGCCTGGACCGCCCGGCCGCCGCCCGCGCCGCCGGCGAGTGGCTGGAGCGCTTCGGTGCCGCCGAGTACTCACGTACGCCCATGGCGCAGCTGTCCAAGGGCAGCAGTCAGAAGGTCGCCGTGGCGCAGGCCCTCCTCGGCGCACCGGAGTTGCTCGTCCTCGACGAGGCGTGGACGGGCCTGGACGCCGATGCACGCGAGGAGTTGGAGCGCGCGGTCGTCGAGCGCACGACAGCCGGGGCGGTGGTGGTGTTCGTGGACCATGACCCGCGTCGGCTCGCGGGGGTGCCGGACGCGACGTACGCGGTGGTCGGGGGCGCGCTCGACCTTCGTACGAGGAAGGGGACTTCGTGGGCGGAGGGGGCGGGTGGGGGTGACGTTTCGGCGGCCGTACCCGTCGTCGTCATCGAGGGGCGGGGTCCGTCGGGTGGCCAAGTGCCGGACCTCGTGCGGCGATTGGCGACCGTGGTCGAAGAGACGGGCTCCGGTGACGTCCATCGGTTCACCGTCCCGCAGGCCGGTTCGGACGCGTCGCTCAGGGCGCTGCTGGGGGCTCGTCCGCCCTGGCACGTAGTGAGCGTGGGTCCGGCGCCCGCCGCCCCGGCCGCACGGGAACCGGAAGTGGAACCGGAACGGGACGTGGAACTGGAAGTGGAAAGCTCTTGATGAACGCCCTCCTCCGCTACCAGGCGGCCCTCCTCGTCCGCTCCCAACGCTGGCTGCCGCCCGTCATCCTCTACGCGGCGTTCCTCGGCATCGGTGTGCAGAGCGGGCAGCCGGTGCTCGACTCGCTCGGTTACACGGCCGCCGCGCTGCTGCCCGTCGCCGCCTGGCTGACGCGGATCTGCGTCACCAACGAACAACCGGCGGCACGCGGTTGTACGGGTGCCGCTGTCGGACCGGGCCGGGTGCACCTGGCCTGTGTCCTGGTCGCGTTCGCGGCGTCCGCCCTCCTCGGCACGGCCGCCACGGTCGTCGTCACACTGATCAGCGCCCCCACGAGCACGGACCACCAGACCCGGGTCGAGCCGCTGCCGGCGGGCGCCGCCGGACTCCTCGTGGTCCTCACCTGTGCCCTCCTCGGCACGGCCGTCGGCGCGCTCACGAACTGGCCGCTGCTGCGCTCGCCCGGACGGGCCGTCCCCGCCCTCCTCCTCGGCGCACTGCTCACCCTGGTGGTGGCCGGCTCCCCGGCCAGGCTGGCGGTCACCGCCCTGGTCGACGGCTCACAGCACGCGACGGTCCCCGTCCCGCTGCTGCCCCTGGCGGCAGCCGGACTCCTCACGGCGGCCGCGACCGCCGTGGCCTGCGCCCTGACGAACCGCCGCGCCGTCTGAGCGGACGGCCTGCGGGGCCCGCCTCAGCCCGAGCAGGCGGTGCGCTCGGCCTCCCGCCACTCGCACACCGGGCACAGGGTGATGCCCTTGTGCGACTCCGGGTACTCGGTGGGCTTCCGGCACAGCACGCACTCGGCGAAGGGCGAACCGTCGGCCGGGGCAGGCGCTGCGGTCGGGGCCGGTTCCGTGGTCGTATCAGCGGTGCGATAATCGCTCATATGTCCAGCGTAGAGCGACTCCGGGATGACTGAAGTGGGTGCTTACTCGGTGCGTTCGCGGCTTACCGTGCCGTCGCCGCCCCGACCAGCTCCGACACCTTCACGAACCGGAACCCGCGCTCCCTGAGCACCGGCACGATCTTCCGTACGGCCCGCTCCGTGACCGGCGCGGCACTCCGCGTGCAGTGCATGACCACGACCGACCCCGGCCGCACCCCCTCCAGCACCTCCCGCACCACGTCGTCCGCGTCCGTCGCGAAGGCGTCCCCGCTCACGACGTCCCACTGCACCGCCGTCACCCCGGACGCGCTCAGGCGCCGCAGCGCGCGACCGTCGTAGCAACCGCCGGGGAACCGGAAGTACGGCATCGGGTCGGTGATCCCCGCCTCCCGGAACACCCGGTAGGCCCGCTCCAGATCCGCCCGCATCCGCCCGGGAGCCATCGTCGGCAGGCCGTGGCACTCATCGGTGAAGGCGTGATGGCTGTACGAGTGGTTCGCCACCTCGAACAAGGGGTCCCGTCCGATCGACCGCGCCTGGATCGGGTACTCCTCGGCCCACCGCCCCGTCATGAACACGGTGGCCGGAACCTCCAGCTGCCGTAGCGCGGCGATGAGCTGCGGATTGTCGAACCGTTCGCCCGCGGCGGCCCTCTCCCCCTGATCCGCGGTCATGTCCGCGTCGAAGGTGAGCGCGACCGTCTTGTCCGCGCGTGTGCGCGGACCGTGCTCGAACACGGGGGTCAGCCCGGCCGGTCCCGGCGCCAGCGTGGGCGGCCGGGACGAGGAGACCGCCGACGGGTCTGCCGGCGCGGTGACGGTGACGATGCGGGTCGAGGCGTGCGGGGTGCCGCAGGCGGCGAGGGTGGCGCCGAGCACGGCGGACGCGCAGAGCGCGGTGATTCTTCGTACGGGAGTGCTCACCGCACGAACGTAAGGGGGGTGAGGTCAGCGGATAGTCGGTTTGGCTGTCTGTCTACAGGGAGTCCGGCGCGAAGTCACCCGCCCGGGTGACGAAGGAGTGCCAGGCGGCGGGGGAGAGGGCCAGCTCCGGGCTGGTGGGGAGTTTGGAGTCGCGGACGTGGATGGTGGAGGGGCCGGTGGCGACTTCTACGCAGTCGTCGCCCTGGGCGCTGCTGTAGCTGCTCTTGGACCAGTGCAGTTCAGCGGTGCTCATAGCTCTCCTCGCATTCTCTCCAACAGGCCCACGGAGTCCTGCGCGGAGAGGGCCTGCGAACGCAGCCTGGCATAGCGCAGGGAGAGCTTGGCGACCTCCTTCTTGTCGGCGATCAGGCGTCCGCTCTCCTGCCCTTCGGAGTATGCGTACCGCTGGGCGTCAGGGGTTTCGAGGAGACGGACGGGGCCGGCCAGACAGGCGTGGTGCTTGGTGTGCGCAGGCATGATCTGGAGGGTCACGTTGCGCAACTCACTTGCTGCCAGCAGGTGGTCGAACAGGTCGCGGCTGACGTCCCTGCCGCCGAGAAGGCGCATGAGCACGGCCTCCCCGACGATGAAGTCGAATGTGGCCCTCGGCTTGTCCCGCAACAGCCTCTGCCGTTGCATTCGCGCCGTGACCAGGGCCTCCAACTCCTCGTCCGGCAGCGGTGGAACGTCTTCGTCGCACAAGGCCCGCACGTAGGACTCCGGTTGCAGCAACCCTGGCACAAGGCGGCACTCGTACGTGCACAGAGTGATCGCCTGAGCCTCCAGCCGAGCCCACCGCCGAAACCACGAGGCCGTCGACGCTCATGCACGGCCACCTCCGGGTGAGTCGGGTCTGTCGGGGCTCTCCCACGATCAACTCACCCAGCGTCACGAACGGTTACGCGTACCGTCCATCGAACACGCATGTACGCCACGGCGCCGTACACGAGAGCTCCGCGAGGTCACCACCAGTCGGTCAGGTCCACCAGCACATCGCAGTGAGGGTCGTCGGGGGCCGATCGGTGCCGCTCCTTCCCCTCCAGCAGTGAGGGGAGCGAGGCGATCAGCGCGGTGAGGGTGTCGGCCAGGCGGATGTCGGCGCCGATAGCCGCGGTCGCCCAGCACCATGTCGGGGCGGCGCCGGGGGCCGGCCGCGCTTGCCCCGCACCGGCGGAACCGCTTCGAGCAGCGGAATGAGCTGGGTGACATCGATGCGGTTGCCGCCAGTCAGCGTGGCCGCGAGCGGGATGCCAGTGGCATCGGTGATCAGATGGTGTTTGCTACCGGTTCTGCCCCGGTCAACAGGACTTCGGCCCGTCTTGGAACCCCCCTTTAACCTCGCGCTTTCACGAGGTGGAGTGTCCGAGGCTTGATCAAATAAGCGGAGAGTGCTCCTGACCTGCAACGATGGGACTTGTCTAGGGTCCT
>NZ_JBIBEN010000033.1:0-89268 GCF_042955065.1 Streptomyces sp. NPDC012510 | reverse complement strand
TTTTGGCACGCTGTTGAGTTCTCAAGGAACGGACGCTTCCTTTGTACTCACCCGAGCTACTTCCTCGGGCTTTCCTCCGGGCGCTTCCCTTCGGTGTTCCAAACTCTATCAGTGTTTTTCCGGCCTCCTGACCACCATTCTGCAGACATGCAGAAGGTGACCCCGAGATAGGATCTGAGCGAGTTTGGTGCTGCCGGGTTCGGACACCAAGCAAGTGTCGCTCGCCCCCGGGCAGGAGTACGACTGTACAGGGGGCCGTGGAGCGGGTGCAAATCACTCGGAGGGGTGGTCTAGACCTCTAACGCGCAGCTATCGTGCGGAACGGGTACTTCATCTAGATCTCCACCCTGGGAGGCTTCCCATGACCACCGTGACGTCCCCTCTCGCAGGACGCGCCATCGGACTGACCGCGGTACCGGATCCCGTCTTCTCGGGAGCGATGGTCGGCCCTGGCATGGCCATCGACCCGGTGCGTGAGGCGGGGGACGCCGTGTCCCCCCTCGACGGAGTGATCGTCTCCCTGCACCCGCACGCGTTCGTCGTGGTCGACGGCGAGGGGCACGGTGTGCTCACGCACCTCGGCATCGACACCGTGCAGCTGAACGGTGAGGGCTTCGAGCTCCTCGTCAACAAGGGCGACACCGTGCGGCGCGGCCAGTCCGTGGTGCGCTGGGACCCTGCGGCCGTCGAAGCCTCGGGCAAGTCCCCGGTCTGCCCGGTCGTGGCGTTGGAGGCCACGGCCGACTCCCTCTCCGAACTCCGCGACACCGGCGAAGTGAAGGCCGGCGACACACTCTTCGGCTGGCAGTGAGGTCAGCGCCGTACCGGACCGCAAGTTCCACAACCACTGCGGCGGGCCCCGCCGCACTATCGGAGACAGGTGAGATGGAGACAACGCTGCGAGGCGTCGGTGTGAGCCACGGTGTGGCGATCGGCGAGGTTCGGCACATGGGAACGGCGGTGCTGGAGCCGCCCGCCAAACAGATCCCGGCCCAAGATGCGGAGCGCGAGCAAGGGCGTGCGCGCAAGGCCGTGGACGCGGTGGCCGCCGATCTGATGGCGCGAGGCAATCTGGCCGGGGGTGAGGCTCAGGCGGTGCTGGAGGCCCAGGCCCTGATGGCGCAGGATCCCGAGCTGATGGCGGATGTGGAGCGACGTATCGCCGTGGGGAGCACGGCGGAGCGCGCTGTCTACGACGCGTTCGCCGCGTACCGCGCCCTGCTGGCAGGGGCCGGCGAGTACCTCGCGGGCCGGGTGGCGGACCTCGATGACGTGCGGAATCGTATCGTCGCGCGGCTCCTCGGGGTCCCGATGCCGGGTGTGCCGGACAGCGACGAGCCGTATGTGCTCATCGCTCGTGACCTGGCACCCGCGGACACGGCGTTGCTGGACCCGACCCTCGTCCTCGGTTTTGTCACCGAGGAGGGTGGGCCGACGAGCCACAGCGCGATCCTTGCTCGGGCGCTCGGAGTGCCAGCCGTGGTGGCGCTGCCGGGAGCCGGGGAACTGGCCGAGGGCACGGTGATCGCCGTGGACGGCAGCACCGGTGAGATCTTCGTGAACCCGAGTGCGGAGAAGAAGTCCGAGCTGGAGGCCGCCGCGGCGGCACGGAAGGCCGCGCTGGCCGCTTCCAGTGGGCCGGGGGCGACCTCCGACGGGCACAAGGTGCCGCTGCTGGCCAATGTGGGCGGTCCCGCCGATGTGCCGGCGGCCGTGGAGGCCGGGGCCGAGGGCGTCGGGCTCTTCCGTACCGAGTTCCTGTTCTTGGACGACAGCAAGTCGGCGCCGTCCGAGGAGAAGCAGGTCCAGGCGTACCGGCAGGTACTGGAGGCCTTCCCCGAGGGACGTGTGGTCGTGCGGGTGCTCGACGCCGGCGCCGACAAGCCGCTGGACTTCCTGACCCCGGCGGACGAGCCGAACCCGGCACTCGGTGTGCGTGGGCTGCGGACGCTGCTCGACCACCCCGAGGTGCTGCGGACGCAGCTGACCGCGCTCGCCAAGGCAGCCGAGGGCCTGCCGGTGTACCTGGAGGTCATGGCGCCGATGGTCGCGGACCGCACGGACGCGAAGGCGTTCGCCGACGCCTGTCGTGAGGCGGGGCTGCGGGCCAAGTTCGGTGCCATGGTGGAGATCCCGTCTGCGGCGCTGCGGGCGCGCTCGATCCTGCAGGAGGTCGAGTTCCTGTCCCTCGGGACGAACGACCTCGCGCAGTACACGTTCGCGGCCGACCGGCAGGTGGGTGCGGTGTCCCGGCTGCAGGATCCGTGGCAGCCCGCGTTGCTCGACCTCGTGGCGCTGTCCGCCGAGGCGGCGAAGGCCGAGGGCAAGAGCTGTGGGGTCTGCGGTGAGGCGGCGTCGGATCCGCTGCTCGCTTGTGTGCTGACCGGTCTGGGGATCACCTCCCTGTCCATGGGTGCGGCGTCGATTCCCTATGTGCGGGCGACGCTGGCGAAGTACACGCTGGCGCAGTGCGAGCGGGCGGCGGCTGCCGCGCGTGCGGCGGACACGGCCGAGGAGGCGCGCAGCGCTGCGCAGGCGGTGCTGTCGGGCGAGTAGCGCCGCGACGATCGGCTGGTGCCAGGGGGCGCTCCACCCGCGGGTGGAGCGCCCCCCGCGTTCAGTGGGTGTGTCCGTCCGTGGCCGTGCCGCCTTGGCGGAGGTCGTCGCCGAGGTCGGGTGGGGTGCAGTAGTCGACGCCGGACTCCGGGGAGACGAGGTCCCCGGAGTCAATGTCGGTGCAGTAGGCGTCGAAGACCTCGCCCGCGGTGAGGGGTGCGAGACCGTCGCCGTGCAGGCGCCAGCCGTAGACGCGGTCGGTCGCGTCCGGGGCGGTGGTGCGCATGACGAGCCCACCGGGGCTGCGGGTGGCGAGGCCGAGGGCCAGGATCGTGGCGAACTCCAGTGCCTCGGACTCGTCGAGTTCGGTGGCTCCATCGGCGTTCTGGTCGGCGTGGAGGACAGCCGCGAGTGCCTGGGGGCGGGCCGAGACACTGCAGACGAGGTGGCGCTCGCCGGGGCCGGCAGTGTCGAGGATGCGCTTGAGCAAGTGCATGGCGCGGGCGAACGAGGCGCGGCCGATGTCCTCTCCGCAGGAGGCGCAGTCACCGATCTGGGCGAGGAACGTGGTGGCGTACTCCCAGGTGGCGAGGCGGACGGCTTCGTCGATGAGTTCGGGGACGAGCTCGGTGAGGGGCTGTCCCTCGTACGGGAGGCTGGCGCCTGTGGCGGCGAGTTCGGCGGTGAAGCGGGTGCGGCTGGCTGGGGTGTCGGGTTCGAGGCCGGTGTCGGCGCAGAACTCGGCGTACTCCTCGGGGTCGAAGAGGGCGACCGTGGTGTGGTTGCCCTGCGCGGCGAGTGTCCTGAGCAGGGCTTCCACTTGCTGGAGGTAGGTCGTGTGGTCGTCGAAGGTGAAGCTGCGGTAGCGCCGCATCGCGGTGAAGTCGTGCTCGTCGGCCAGCAGGCCGATGGTGCCGGTGATCTCGCGGCGCAGGACGCGTCGCATGCTCTGGTGGCTGGTGTGTGCCATGTCTTCCCCCTGTGCGAGCGGTCGATCAATGCTCACTCACGGTAATCGCGGGCACTGACAACGCGGGCTCGTCCGAGGGTCAGGCCCGTTTGCGGGCCAGGTCCTCGTAGAAGCGCAGGAGGTCGAGGTTGTCGATGGAACCCGGGTTGACGGCCTTTTCCAGGGGGGTGCCCTGGAGGAGGCGTTTGATGGGGACCTCGATGCGTTTGCCGGTGAGGGTGTGGGGGACGCCGGGGACTTCGATGACTTCGTCGGGGACGTGGCGTGGGGAGAGCTGTTCACGGATGGTCTGTTTGATGCGCGTCAGGAGGGCCTCGTCGAGAGCCGCTCCGGGGGCGAGTTGGACGAAGAGCGGCATCCAGTAGCCTCCGTCGGGCTGTTCGACGCCGATGACGAGGGATTCCTTGATCTCGGGGAGGCGTTCCACGGCTTCGTAGATGTCGGCCGAACCCATGCGGACGCCCTGGCGGTTGAGCGTGGAGTCGGAGCGGCCGTGGATCTGGACGGAACCTCGGGAGGTGAGGGTGATCCAGTCGCCGTGGCGCCAGACGCCGGGGTAGGTGTCGAAGTAACTGTCGTGGTAGCGGGTGCCGTCGGGGTCGTTCCAGAAGTGGATCGGCATGGACGGCATGGGGTTGGTGACGACGAGTTCGCCGACCTCGTCGATGAGGCGTTCGCCGCTGGGATCCCAGGACTGCAGGTCGGTGCCGAGGCAGGGGGCCTGGAGTTCGCCGATGTGGACCGGGAGTGTGGGAACGGCTCCCGCGAAGCAGGAGCAGACGTCGGTGCCGCCGCTGACGGACGCGATCCAGAGGTCCTCGCGGACCTCGTCGTGGAGCCAGCGGAAGCCGTCGGGCGGGAGCGGGGAGCCGGTGGTGCCGACGCACTGGACGCGGGAGAGGTCGTAGTCGCGTCCGGGGTGGATGTCGGCCTTGCGGCAGGCCATGACGTAAGCGGCGGAGGTACCGAAGAGGGTGGCGGCGGTGCGTTCGGCCACGCGCCACTGGGCGCCGGTGTCGGGGTACCCGGGGCTGCCGTCGTACAGAACGATCGTGGTGCCGGTGAGGAGGCCGGAGACGAGGAAGTTCCACATCATCCAGCCGGTGGAGGTGTACCAGAAGAAGCGGTCCTGGGGGCCGAGGTCGCAGTGCAGGCCGAGTTGTTTGAGGTGTTCGACGAGGATGCCGCCCTGGGACTGGACGATGGCCTTGGGGAGGCCGGTGGTACCGGAGGAGTAGAGCACCCACAGGGGGTGGTCGAACGGGACCTGTTCGAAGGTGGGGTGTACGTCCGCGGAGGTCACGGCGGACCATTCCAGGGCGCCTTCGGGAGCCCCGGTGCCGAGGAGTGGGATGTGGACGACGGCGCGCAGGGTGGGCAGTTCGCGGCGGAGTTCGGCGACGACGTCGCGGCGGTCGTGCTCCTTGCCGCCGTAGCGGTAGCCGTCGACGGTGAACAGGACGGTGGGTTCGATCTGTTGGAAGCGGTCCAGGACGCTGCGGGCGCCGAAGTCGGGGGCGCAGGAGGTCCAGACGCCGCCGACGGCGGCTGTGGCGAGGAGGGCGACGACGGCCTCGGGGATGTTCGGGAGGTAGCCGCTGACGCGGTCTCCGGGGCGTACGCCGAGGACGCGGAGTTCGGCGGCGAGGGAGCCGACCTGGCGGCGCAGCTCCGACCAGGTCACCGGGCGGGGTTCGTGGGTCTCGTCGACGTGGAGCAGGGCCGGTTCGTCGGCGCGGGTGTCGGCCGCGCGGAGGGCGTGTTCGGCGTAGTTGAGGGTGGCTCCGGGGAACCACTGGGCGCCGGGCATGGCGGGATCGCCGAGCACGCGCGCGTAGGGGGCGGAGAACCGTACGTCGAACCACTCGGTGACGGCCTTCCAGAACGTCTCGAGTTCGTCGACGGACCAGCGGTGCAGGGCCGGGTATCCGCCCTCGGCAGGGGCTCCGTGGTGCTCGGCGGCCCAGGACTGGAACTGGGTGATCCGGGCCCGGGCGATGCGGTCCGCGTCCGGCTGCCAGAGCGGCGAGGGGTTCGCTGAGGTCATGGAGTGGCTCCCGGACTGTGCGCGTCGTGTGCCTGGGGCGCGCACGGGCACGGGTATGCGCGTGACGCGGCTGACAGGGACGATGCCATGTGATCGACTTCCGCACCAGGGTGAGCGCCGGACGGACGGTTAAGTGAAGATGTGCCGCCACTGCGGGTGAACGGAAGTTGAACGGTTCACACGAACGGCCCGGTCGGTGGCAGGGTGAGCAGCATGGACGGTCGTGACCTGGTGCGTTCGGTGAAGGCGATCGGTTCGACGGGGGTGGCTCAGGGGCTGCGCACCGTGCGGGCCGCGTGGCGCAGGAGGCGTGCCGACGCCGCCGGTTTGCCGGCGCGGGGCGCCGAGCGGGCCCGGGTGCCCGGCCTCGTGGTGGGCGTGGAGCCGGGGCCCGGCGGCGGGACGGTCCGGTTCAGCCGGTCCGAGTTGCGGGTCACCGTCGATGTGCACGGAGCGGTCTTCTGGGGCTGGGACGGGGCCGGGCCGGAGCCGTCGTACGCGCTTGCCGGTCGGTGCCCCGACCCGGATCCGCGGGCTGTTCTGGAGCCGGACAAGGACGGCGCCTGGCGGGTCGTGGCCGAGCGCGTGACGGTGGTCGTGTCGCGGCACGGAGCGGTCGAGGTCTGTACGCCCGGTGGGGTGACGCTGCGGCGTGATCTGCCGCCCCGGTGGTGGGAGCCGGTCGGTGGGGGCGAAGCTCGGTGGGTGCAGCGGTCGGAGGTGACGGCCGACGCGCGGTTCTTCGGTCTGGGCGGGCGTGCGGGTGGTCCCCGGCTGCGTGGTGGCACGTATCGGCTGTGGAACACGGATCAGGGTCGCGCGTTCGCTCCCGGTGACGATCCGCTGTACATCACGATGCCGGTGCAGATGGTGGTGGCCGACGCGGCGACGCATCTGGTGTTCCACGACACGACGTGGGACGGCACGGTGACGTTGCGCGAGGGCGAGGAGGGCGCGGGGTCGGGGCACGATCGGCCTGGGACGTCGGAGCTGCGGATGGACGGCGGCCCGCTGCGCTGTTGGGTGATGGTCGGCACCCCCGCGCGCGTGCTGCACGCCTGGGCCGCGCTCACGGGGGCTCCGGCGCTGCCGCCCGCGTGGGCGTTGGGGCATCATCACGCGCGATGGGGTTTCGGCAGTGAGCGGGAGGTGCGGCGGATCGTCGCGGGCTACCGGGAGCACGGTCTGCCACTCGACGCGATCCACCTGGACATCGACCACTACGACGCCCATCAGGTCTTCACCGTCGACGCGGAGAACTTCCCGAAGCTGCCCGCTCTCGCCGAGGAGTTGCGTCGCGACGGGATCCGGCTGGTGTCGATCGTCGACGCGGCGGTCAAGGCGCTGCCGGGAAACGCGGTGTTCGACGGTGGTACGGCCGAGGACGCTTTCGTGCGGGATGCCGCCGGCCAGGTCGTGGAGGGCCTGGTGTGGCCCGGGGTGTCGGTCTTTCCGGACTTCACGCGTGCGCGTACGCGCACGTGGTGGGGCGGTCTGTACGCGGAGCGGCTGGCGCAGGGCTTCGCCGGGTTCTGGCACGACATGAACGAGCCGACGTCGTTCACGGCGTTCGGTGAGAACACGTTGCCCCGGTCGGTCCTGCACGATCTGGAGGGCCGGGGTGGTGATCATCGTGAGGCGCACAACGTCTACGCGTTGTGCATGGCCCGCGCCGGGTACGAGGGGCTGCGCGAGTTGGTCCCGCAGGAGCGGCCGTTCGTGTTCTCGCGCTCCGGGTGGGCCGGTATGCAGCGCTACGGGGGCACGTGGTCCGGGGACGTGGCCACGGGCTGGCCCGGACTGCGGGCTTCTGTGTCGCTGGTGCTGGGGCTGGGTCTGTGCGGGGTGCCGTACTCGGGTCCGGACGTGGGCGGGTTCGACGGGAGTCCGTCGCCGGAGCTGTATCTGCGGTGGTTCCAGCTCGGCGCGTATCTGCCGCTGTTCCGTACGCACGCGAGTCTGCGGGCGGGGCGTCGGGAGCCGTGGGAGTTCGGGGGCGAGATCGTCGAGCACGCGCGCGTGGCGCTCGTGGAGCGGCGGCGGCTGTTGCCGTACTTCATGACACTGGCCCATCTGGCGCGCCGTACGGGTGCGCCGTATGTGCGCCCGCTGTGGTGGGACGCGCCCGATGACCGGACGCTGCGGGACTGCGAGGACGCCTTCCTGCTGGGTGACTGTCTGCTGGTGGCGCCGGTGCTGGTTCCGGGGGCGGACCGGCGTGCGGTGCCGCTGCCCCGGGGCCGTTGGTACGACACGGTGACCGGACAGGTGTACGAGGGGCCGGGTCAGGTGTCGTTGGAGGCGCCCCTGTCGCGTGTCCCGGTACTCGCGCGCGCGGGTGCCGTGTTGCCGGTCCGGGGCGCCGACGGCGGCCTGGAGCTGGAGGTGTGGGCACCCGCGCGCGGGCGGACGGGGGGCGGGCTCGTGGTGCCGGACGCGGGCGACGGCTGGGACGAGCCGGAGGTCGAGCGTTACTCGGCACGCTGGGAAGGGCGGCGTGTGGTCGTGGAGCGGGACGGGGACGAGGGGCCGGTCGAGCCTTCGTACCCCGTGCGGGTACGGGGGCTCGACCGGGAGTGAGCCTGTTCCGACTCAGGCGTGGTACGGCTCAGGCGTGGTCTCGGCTCAGACGTAGCGGCCGTCGAAGAACGCCTGTACGGCCAGGGTGTGCAGCGGGAAGGCGAGTTCGGTGGGTCGGCGCAGCAGGTGCCAGCCCTCCGTCTCGTCGGTGGCGGCGGACGGCGGCAGGTTGGCCGCCGGACGCTCGGGAAGCAGGCCGAAGAGGAGCAGATGGCCGTCGGGGGAGCTCATGGCGTCGGCGAGGCGTACGTCGCGGTCGGCCGCGCAGATGCCCGTCTCCTCCTTGAGTTCACGGACGACGGCGTGCCGCCAGTCCTCCCGGTGGTCGATGAATCCGCCGGGCAGGGCGGTCCCCCCGCGCGCGGGGGCGATGGTCCGTGTGATCACGACAAGGGCCGTGCCCTTGGTGTCGTACACGGGCTGGAGGGCCACCGCGACGGGGAGCGGATTGCGGTAGGCCACGGCGTGGCAGGCGCCGCAGGTGCGGGGCCAGCCGGAAACGCCCTCTCCATAGGGCGCTCCGCAACTCGAACAGTGCGAGTCGGGTGCGGAGTTGGCGGGTGGGTGTTGATTTGCGGACACGCGGCGGACTGTATCCGATCATCTTCTGGTCGTCCCGCGGGGGCCGCTCGATGTGCCACACCGCGCCGCGGGCCCGCCGCCGGGTGAGGGCCGGCCGGAACCACCCCCGTGGGCCCCGGCCGGTCCTCCTGATACTCCGACGTCGGCCGGGCCTTCTTGGTTCTCGCGAGCCCTGCCCAATTCGGCTTGCCCGTGTCAAACTCCTGACGATCCATCAGATCAATGGCCTGGGAGGGATTTTGACGCGAAATCGCACACCTGTGGTCGCCGGCTGGTTCACCGGGGAGGGCGACGGGTTCCATCTGCTCGGCACGAGCTGCTCGGTGTGCGCCTCGGTGTTCTTCCCCCGAGAGGACACCGCCTGTCGCAATCCGGGCTGCCCGGGCGGCGACCTGCGCGAGGTACCGCTGTCTCGGCGGGGCCGCGTGTGGTCGTACACCGACGGCCGGTACCGACCACCGTCACCCTATGTGTCCGATCCGGAACTTCCGTGGGAGCCGTACGCGTTGATCGCTGTGGAATTGGCCGCGGAGCGTCTCGTGGTGCTGGGGCAGGCGGTTCCCGGGGTCGCCGTCGCGGATCTGCGGGTGGGCATGGAGGTGGAGGTCGTCCCCGGTGTGCTGAACGAGGACGCGGAGACGGTCTGGACGACATGGTGCTGGCGGCCGACGGGGGTGACGGTGTGACGGGCGACGTGGCGGTGCTCGGCGCGGGCATGCACCCGTGGGGCAAGTGGGGGAAGAGCTTCGTCGAGTACGGGACGGTGGCCGCGCGTGCGGCACTGGCAGACGCGGGCGTCGACTGGCGGGACGTCGGCTCGATCGTGGGAGCGGACACCGTCCGGGGCGGTTACCCGGGGTACGTGGCGGGGGCGACCTTCGCGAAGGCCCTGGGTTGGCAGGGGGCCAGGGTCACGAGTGTGTACGCGGCCTGTGCGTCCGGGGCACAGGCGGTGGCCACCGCGCGGGCCCAGATCCTCGCCGGGCTCGCGGACGTGGTGCTCGTCGTGGGTGCCGACTCGGCTCCGAAGGGCTTCTTCCGGCCTGCGGGCGGGGATCGGGCGGACGATCCGGACTGGCTGCGGTTCCGGATCCTCGGGGCCACCAATCCGACGTACTTCGGGCTGTACGCGCGGCGACGGATGGCGGTGCACGGGGACACTCCGGAGGACTTCGCGCGGGTCAAGGTGAAGAACTCCGCGCTGGGGGCGCTCAACCCGTACGCGCGCTATCGCCGGCGGGTCACCGCAGAAGAGGTCGCGGCCTCCGCCGTCGTCGCCGATCCGCTGCGGTTACTGGACATCTGCGCGACCTCCGACGGTGGTGCGGCGCTCGTGCTGTCCAGCGTGGAGTTCGCGCGGCGGCGCGGCGTCTCCGAGCCGGTGCGGATACGGGCGGTGTCCACAGTGACGCCCCGCTATCCCCACACGGTGCTTGATCTGCCGGACATCGCGACGGATTCGGCGGTCGCGGTGGCGCCGCCGGACGAGACGTTCCGGGCGTCGATCGCACGGGCCGCGTACGAGGAGGCGGGTGTCGGGCCCGAGGACCTCTCGTTCGCCGAGGTCTACGACCTGTCCACGGCGCTGGAGTTGCAGTGGTACGAGGATCTGGGGCTGTGTGGTGAGGGCGAGGCCGCGAAGTTGTTGCGGGACGGCGCGACGGCGCCGGGCGGACGCGTACCGGTGAACGCCAGTGGGGGTCTGGCCTCCTTCGGGGAAGCGGTTCCGGCGCAGGCGATAGCCCAGGTGTGCGAGTTGGCGTGGCAGTTGCGGGGCGAGGCGGCCGACCGGCAGGTCGTCGGGGCGCGGGTCGGAATCAGCGCCAATCAGGGGCTGTTCGGGCATGGTTCGGCGGTGATCGCGGTCCGGTGATTGGCCGACCGCGTCGGCGGTTCGAGTTGCCGTCCTGCGGGAGGCGTTGCCGCCCCTGCATGTGCACGTGTTCGGCGCGGCACTGGCCGCCCCTGAGCGGACCGGTCGCGGCTGGTGGCGGCTGGTGGCGCTGTGGGACGCCGTACGGGAGACGGGACTGCTGCCACACATGCCGAGGTCGCCGGCGCGGCCCCTGTCGCGCTTCTGTCGCGCTTCTGCCGCGTCCGTTCCGGTGGAGCGGGCAACCGGGCCCATAGCCCGCCCCGCGCGGGGGTGTGCGCTCCGTGGCCGCCCTCAACGGTTGTCGTCCGTGTTCTTGACGCCCCCTGGGTGCCGGTGAACACTGCCGGTGTCGGTCGGCATCGCCGCGTTCGGGCGTCTTTGCGCACTGCGCCGCTCGGACTCCCCGCCTGCGTGACGGGCCATCCCCCACGGGTGATCCGGCCGCGACGGCACACTCGTCACGGACGCCGGGCGGGGCGCGGAAACCTCCCTGCCTTCGGCTGAAGTAGCCATGGGAACGCACCCTGCACGGAAGGTCCGGGGTCGATCGCTCCGGGCCGGGGCCAAGGAGCCGCCATGAGCAACGGAGACATATTCGTCGGCGAAGTCATAGGAACGGCGATCCTGATTCTCTTCGGCGCCGGTGTGTGCGCCGCCGTCACTCTCAGGTTCTCGAAGGCGAGGGCATCGGGCTGGATCGTCATCGCGTTCGGCTGGGGCTTCGCCGTGCTGGCGGGCGCGTATACCGCCGCTCCCCTGTCCGGCGGCCACCTCAACCCCGCGGTGACGATGGGGATCGCGGTCGACACGAAGACCTGGGACACGGTCTGGGTGTATCTGCTCGGCCAATTGGTCGGCGCGATGATCGGCGCGGTCCTCGCCTACCTCGTCTATCTCGCGCAGTTCCAGGCCAACGTCCGCAAGGAGGGCACCACGGAGGGCACGGCGAACGAGCCGACGCCGACGCTCGGGATCTTCTCCACCATCCCCGAGATCAGGAACCCGGTCGCCAACCTCATCACGGAGATCATCGCGACCATCGCGCTGGTCCTGCCGATTCTCGCCTTCGGCCGGAACACGGGCATCGGCATCGGTCAGATCCCGGGCGAGGAGGCCGGGATCTACGGCTCCGGCATCTCGGTGCTGCTGGTGTCGTTCCTGGTGGTCGGCATCGGCCTCTCCCTGGGCGGGCCCACCGGCTACGCGATCAACCCGGCCCGTGACCTCGGTCCGCGCATCGTGCACACCTGCCTGCCGATCCCGAACAAGGGCACCTCCGACTGGGGGTACGCCTGGATCCCGGTCGTCGGCCCCCTGGTCGGCGGCGTCCTCGCGGGCCTCATCTACAACGCAGCCTTCTGACGCAACCGACGTAAGACGTGAGGGGATGTCATGCCGGACAACGCCCAGAAGTACGTCGCCGCCATCGACCAGGGCACCACCTCGAGCCGCTGCATCATCTTCGACCACGGCGGCGCCATCGTCGCCGTCGACCAGCGTGAGCACCGCCAGATCTTCCCCAAGCCCGGCTGGGTGGAGCACGACGCCACGGAGATCTGGTCGAAGGTGCAGGCGGTGGTCGCCGGGGCGATCGCCAAAGCGGGCCTGCGCGCGGACCAGATCAGCGCGCTCGGCATCACCAACCAGCGGGAGACCACGGTCCTGTGGGACCGCGCCACGGGCAAGCCGGTGCACAACGCGATCGTCTGGCAGGACACCCGTACCTCCGCCCTCTGCAACGAGCTCGGCGGCGCGGACGGACAGGATCGATTCCGTGAGCAGACCGGCCTGCCGCTGGCCAGCTACTTCTCCGGCCCGAAGGCCGCCTGGCTGCTGGACAACGTGCCGGGGCTCAGGGCCCGTGCGGAGCGCGGGGAGATCGCGTTCGGCACGATCGACTCCTGGCTGATCTGGAACCTGACGGGCGGCACGGACGGCGGACGGCACGTCACCGACGTCACCAACGCCGGGCGCACCATGCTGATGAACCTGGAGACGCTCCAGTGGGACACCGCGATCCTGTCGGCGATGAACGTCCCCGAGGCGGTCCTCCCGGAGATCCGGTCCTCGGCGGAGGTGTACGGCACCGCCGTGGGCCCCCTCGCGGGTGTCCCCGTCGCGTCGGCGCTCGGCGACCAGCAGGCGGCGGTGTTCGGACAGGCCTGCTACGACGTCGGCACCGCGAAGAACACCTACGGCACCGGCAGCTTCCTGCTGCTCAACACCGGGAACAGGCCCGTGCCGTCGAAGAACGGGCTGCTCACCACCATGGGCTACAAGATCGGTGACGAGGCGCCGGTGTACTGCCTGGAAGGGTCGATCGCCATCACGGGCGCCCTGGTGCAGTGGTTCCGCGACCAGCTCGGCATCATCCGTACCGCCGACGAGATCGAGCCGCTGGCGGCGAGCGTCGACGACAACGGCGGGGCGTACATCGTGCCCGCGTTCTCGGGCCTGTTCGCCCCCTACTGGCGCTCCGACGCGCGCGGTGTCGTCACCGGGCTGACGCGGTACGTCACGAAGGCGCATCTCGCGCGCGCGGTGCTGGAAGCGACGAGCTGGCAGACCCGCGAGGTCGTGGACGCCATGTTCCAGGACTCCGGTGTGCGCATCACGACCCTCAAGGTCGACGGCGGCATGACCAGGAACAACCTGCTGATGCAGCATCAGGCGGACGTGCTGGACGTGCCGGTGATCCGTCCGAAGGTGTCAGAGACGACCTGTCTGGGCGCCGCCTACGCGGCGGGGCTCGCGACCGGGGTGTGGAACGACCTCGACGAGCTGAAGTCGCACTGGCGGAAGGACGTCGAGTGGACGCCGTCGATGCAGTCCTCGGCCCGTGACCGCGAGTACCACAACTGGCGCAAGGCGGTGGAGAAGAGCCTCGGCTGGCACGAGGACGGCGTGAACTGAGACCAGGTCCACGCCCACACGCGCGTGCGCGTCGATCCCCGTCACCAGGGTCCACGCGCGCGACCGGGACCGCGGCCCGTACCCCTGTCGGCGGGGGTACGGGCCGTGCCTCAGGTGCTGACGGACTGGCGGTGCTCCGAGGCGTACGCCATCGCGTGGCGGACGACGGCGACCAGGACTTCCTTGACCGAGTCCCGCTGGCGCGCGTCGCACAGCACGACCGGAACGTCGGGGTCGAGGTCGAGCGCCCTGCGGACGGTCTCGGCCGGGTAACGCGCGGCGCCCGCGAAGCAGTTGACGCCGATCACGAAGGGTATGGAGCGTCGCTCGAAGTAGTCGACGGCGGCGAAGCAGTCCTCCAGGCGGCGTGTGTCGGCGAGCACCACGGCGCCCAGGGCGCCGGAGGCGAGTTCGTCCCAGAGGAACCAGAAGCGGTCCTGGCCGGGCGTCCCGAACAGGTACAGGACGAGGTCCTCGCGGAGGGTGATGCGCCCGAAGTCCATGGCCACCGTGGTGGTCGTCTTGCTCTCGACACCGCTGATGTCGTCGACCGGGCGGCCCGCCTCGGTGAGCACCTCCTCGGTGCGCAGCGGCTTGATCTCGCTGACCGCGCCGACGCAGGTCGTCTTGCCCACGCCGAAGCCGCCGGCCACGAGGATCTTGAGCGTGACGGGCTCGACCGGAGGTTTGCCGCGCTCAGTGCGCCCGAGGATCATCGGTCTCTTCTCCTGCTGGATGGTAGTCGCGCGACGGTGAGCCGTAGTCTCCGCCGCCCGGTGTTTCGATGCCCAGTTACGTCGCCGGGTCCGACGTCCGCCGAGTCACGCCCGCCGGGTTCCACGACCGGATCACCTCCGCCGGGTTCCACGACGCCGCCGTCCGCGCGCCCCACCCGGTCGAACACCCGAGCCTCCGGGTGCGCCGTCGGCCATGCCGTATGGCGCGATCGCCGGCCCGTCACGTGTCCCCTCCGCTTCCGCGCCGCTCAGAGCGCCCTGAGGCCGTTGATCACGTCGCGGAGAATACTCTCGTCCACCAGCTCGGCGGGCGGTACGGGGCGGGTCACGTGGACGAGTTCCTCGTCCACGAGGTCTCCGACGAGGACGCGGACCACTCCGACGGGCAGGTCCAGTTCGGCAGCGAGTTCGGCCACCGACTGGGGGGTGTCACGGCAGAGCTCGACGATGCGGACGTGCTCGGGGGAGAGGGAGTGGTCCTCCTCCGGGTCGTCGACGTGCGGTTCCGTGACCACCACGGCGATCAGGTCGAGGCGGTGCTGGATCGCGTGATTGGTCCGGCCGCGTGTCATCGCGTACGGGCGCACCACTGGTCCGGCTTCGTCGTCGAACCAGTGGCTTCTTCCCTGACCGTCTCGGCTCATGCCATCCCACTACCCGCCCTGGGACAGATCGGTGCGCGGGGCGGAGCCCAGATGTACGCCGACCCGCTTGACCAGGAGCGTCATCTCGTAGGCGACCTGGCCGATGTCCGCGTCGGCGGCCGCGAGGACGGCGAGGCAACTGCCGTCGCCGGCGGCCGTGACGAAGAGGAAGGCATCGTCGAGTTCGACGACGGTCTGCCGGACGCTGCCCGCCTCGAAGTGACGGCCGACGCCCTTGGCGAGGCTGTGGAAGCCGGAGGAGACGGCGGCCAGGTGCTCGCTGTCCTCTCTGGTGAGGTCCTTGGAGACGCCCGTGGGCAGTCCGTCGCTGGAGAGCACGAGCGCCTTGCGGATGCTGGCGACACGCTCCACCAGGTCGTCCAGGAGCCAGTTCAGTTCCCCGGACGTACCGGTCGCGGTGGGCCCTTCGGCCTTCGGTGCGGTCATCGACCGTCCCCCTTAGTCGTTCCTCGTCGTGCTGCGACGTCCTGGGCGTCGTCGCCCTCGGCGTTCTCCTCGCGGCCGCGCTGCCAACCCCGTTGGAGCGAGGCCATACGGCTGCGTACCTCGTCGGCGTCGCGTTCGGCCGTGTCCGGGCGCCGTTCGGGGCGGGACCTCTCACGTTCGGCACGCCGGTCGGGGCCGTCTTTCAACTGCGGTGCCAGACTGGCCTGTCGGACGCGGCGGGGCAGTGGGCTCGGAGCCGATTCTGCCTGGCCGGTCGTCGTGTCCGCACGCGGGGTGGGCACCCCCACACCGTACTGCGAGGCTGTCGGGACCGCGCCACCGGACGGGCCCGTACGACGGCGCTGCGGCAGGGCGGGGCCCTCGTGCCCGTCGGGGGGCAGGGCTCCGGCGCGGTGGGCGCCGGGGAGAGGCGCGGGTGCGGTGCGGTCGCTGCCGGGGTGCACCGGTGGCTCGGCGCGGTCACCGCGCAGGGCGGTGAGCGGGCGTGTGTCGGCGAGCCCCTCCGTTCCCGCCGCGCGGCCCTGCAACGCCTCGTCGTCCGCGTGCCTCGACCGGGGCCCGCTCACCGAACGGCCGTGCGAGCTGACGAGATGCGGGGTGCGGCGCTGCGGCAGCGGTACGGGACCGACGGTGGGATCGGGGTCGGTGAAGGGCGTCTGCGGTCCCTCACCCTCGCGCGGTCCCTGTCCGTCGGTGACGCCGGTGAGGGAACGGCGGGGCCGGAACAGCCCACCCCGCTCGACGTCCTCGTCCTCGAGTGCGCCGGGGAAACCGCCCAGGGGTTCCATGTCGACCGGGGCCTCCAGCTCCACCGGGCCGTCCAGGATGCCGGCGGAAAGCCCGGGAAGCCGGACCGGCACCTGGGAGAGGGCGGCGTTGCGCTCCTCTTCCAGTTCGGCCTCACGGGTGGGGTGGGCGCGGTCGAGGCGGAAGCCGATGCCGTTGGTGTCGGGGACGTCGTCGGTGAGCAGGGCGTCGGGGATGAACACCACGGCCGTGGTGCCGCCGTACGGGGACGGCTGGAGGGAGACGCGGACCTTCTGCCGCTGGGCGAGCCGGCTGACCACGAAGAGACCGAGCCGGTCGGTGTCGGAGAGTTCGAAGTCGGGGGTCTCGGCGAGCTTGAGGTTGGCGTCCAGGAGCGCCTCGGCCGACATACCGAGGCCCCTGTCGTGGATCTCCAGGGTGAAGCCGTTGGCGACGCGTTCGCCGAGCACCTGCACTGCGGTGTGCGGGGGTGAGAACACCGTGGCGTTCTCCAGGAGTTCGGCCACCAGGTGGGTGAGGTCGGCGACGGCGGGGCCGGTCACGGCGACCCGGGGCAGTCGGCGGACCTCGATGCGCTCGTAGTCCTCGACCTCGGCGACGGCCGCTCGCACGACGTCCATGAGCTGGATGGGCTTGCGCCACTGCCGGGACGGGGCGGCGCCGGAGAGGATGACCAGACCCTCGGCGTGCCGGCGCATGCGAGTGGTCAGGTGGTCCAGGC
The DNA here is from genome assembly GCF_042955065.1 of Streptomyces sp. NPDC012510. Classification (NCBI taxonomy): domain Bacteria; kingdom Bacillati; phylum Actinomycetota; class Actinomycetes; order Kitasatosporales; family Streptomycetaceae; genus Streptomyces; species Streptomyces sp. NPDC012510. The sequence goes on along the minus strand of NZ_JBIBEN010000033.1, from coordinate 72,406 downwards.
GGAACAGGTCGGCGAGTTCGTCGGTGTCCTCGGTCCGGCGTTCCATGGTGTCGAGGAGGGTGAGCTGCTTGTGGAGCAGGACCTGGCTGCGGCGGGCGAGGTTGACGAACACCTCGGAGATGCCGCTGCGGAGTTCGGACTGCTTGACGGCGGCCTCGACGGCGGCCCGCTGCAGGGTGTTGAGGGCCTGGCTGACCTCGCCGATCTCGTTCTTGTCGTACTCCAGGCGCGGCACCTCGGTCTCCACGTCGACCTGTTCGCCCGCGGCGAGCCGGCGCATCACGCTGGGCAGCCGTACCCCGGCGGTCTCGTGCGCTTCCTGGCGGAGCCGACGCAGGTCGCGGATGAGGACGCGGCCGATACGGACGGACATGAAGAGCGAGACCAGCAGAGCGAAGAGTCCGAGGGCTCCGGCGACGGCTGCCTGGAGGATGATGTCGGTGACCAGGGGCCGTACGCGGTCCTGGTGACGGTCGCCCGCCTCGACGCCGAGGTCCCGGAGGTCGGAGAGGACGGGTTCGACCGCGGTGTCCCAGCTCTTCGCCGTGACGCCGGTGGGCCTGCCGGGCGCGGAGTCGATGACGGCCTGTTCGACCGAGCGCAGCGGCGCGGTCTTGGCGTTCCTCCAGTAGCCGTGGAAGCGGTCGCGCTCGGATGCGGGTAGCTGCGGCAGGCTGATGTCGTACATCAGGGTCCGCTGCGCCACGAGGTCGGAGAAGTCGCGGATCTCGCGACGGGTGATCCGGTTCGCGACGAGCACGGAGCTGAGCAGCGCGTCCTCGCGGGACAGGAGTTCGCGGGCGCGGGCGACGTTGACCAGGGCGCGGCCCTGCTTGTCCATCTCCACGCTGTCGAGGGCGGGGAGGTTGGTCAGCAGGGCGAAACAGGGGTCGACGAGCTTGTTGTAGTGGTTGAGGGCCTTGGTGCCGGTGACGGTGCCGTTCTCGACGCCCTTGCGCAGGGACGGCAGACCGTCGAGGGCGTCCAGGATCGCCGTGACCCGCAACGAGGTGGACTCGCCCATCTCGTCCCGCAGTTCGGAGTCCTGTGCGTGTACGCGAAACGCGTCGACGGCTTCGTCGGTGGCCGACCGGCTTCGTTCGAGGGCCGTGCGGGCCCCGGATGCCTTCGGGTCGGCGAGGTGGACGAGGGTCTGACGGCGTTCCTGCTGGAGCACACGGATGGTGTCCTCGGTGGGGAAGCCGACCTGCTCCACGATGTCCGCCACCCTGAAGAGGTCGCTCGCCTCACGGCCCGTCAGCACCGTGGCGAACGTCCAGACACCGGTCAGTGCCACGAGGGGCACGAGCAGCAGCGCCACGATCTTCCTGCGGATCGATTTCCCGCGAAAGCGCATGGCCTCCCCCAGCTCGACCCCCGCCAGGCCCGGGGGCACACATGTGCGTCAACAAACGGCGTGAGCCTACTACCGACACACAGGTATCTCGAAGAGCCGACCGAACGCACTCGGCGTCAGCGTCCAACCAGACATGGGGAGTTGTCCGGTCATTGGGTGAGATTGCCTCCTCCTCCCGGGCAGTTGGACCCATGACATCCCGTCGGAGAAGTCGGCCGGTTGGCCGGATTCTTTCGTTCCATGGGAATCTTCGACGGACGTCGATCGTCTTTCTGTACGGGAATGGGCTGGTGGAAAGAGCCACAGGCCCCGCATGCCGCCTGCAGGCGGCGTGAACCAGGTGAAGTCGGGCACCAGTGGAGGGCCGGGTCTCAGGATCCGGAGCGGAGTTGGTCCACCGGCGGTGGGGAGTGACGGGTTGATGGGCACGGCGGAGCGGCGCGTGGCGCCCGGGGGCGGCGCGGAGGCGCCGGAAAGGGCGCCGAAGGGCGCTCAGGCACCGGAGCACGGCTTGCTGACGGGGGAGGCTGTGGCGGGGGAGGCTGTGGCGGTGGAGGCTGTGGCGGTGGAGGAACGGCGGATCTCCACCCGTGGAGACGAAGAACGGGTGGATTACCGGCCTTTGTGGATCGAGGAGCCGGCACGTAAGCGGAGGCTGCCCGATCCGGTACGGACCGCGGCGGTGCGCGCGGTCCTCATCATCGCGGTGACACTGCTGCAGGCGATGGTGGCGTTCCTGTGCACGCTGGCCGGTTCCTGGCTGGCGTTCCCGATGGTGCTGAGCAGCGTGGTGAGCACCATCGCGGCGACGTGGGGTGCGCTCGACGTATGGGTGACCCGCCAGGTGTGGAAGCAGCGCAACGGCGTGGTGTCGACACCCAGCAGCACGGCGCGTTCGCTGCGGCGCGAGCGGCGCCGGGTCCGTCGCGCGGCGAGGGCGGCGGAGCGCACGCAGGAGCGGATACGTCGGCGCGGTGGGGCCGGGCGGCTGTCGCACCCGTAGCACCGGGCAGCCGTCTCTCGTGCGAGGCGGCCGGGGCGGGCCAAGTGCCGTATGGTCCGCCCCTCCGGACGGGGCGTCAGCTGGTCGTCGGTTCCGACAGGGCCCAACCCCCGCGCTCGAAGAGGGCGCAGCAGTCGGCCGGTTCGACCGGGCCGGGAACCGTATCCGCCGGCTCGTGCGGCGGCACGGCACCGCGCTTCCACGCGGTCGGCCTTCGGTGACACGGACGGTGCCAGGGTCGCGGTGTCCTCTGGCGACCGGGGCGGGTGCCGTACCGGTCGGACCGGAAGGGGAGCAGCGCCCTATGTCCACCACCGTGTGTCCGGCGAACAGGTTCCGTCCGGAACGACGCACGGTTGCTCGGTGGCGAGTTCCAAAGCCTCACCGTCGACGGCACGTGAAGCCGACGGACTTTCAGCAGCCACGCACCGGACGACATGGCCCTGCACTCGTGTTCCCGCTCGCGAACGACAGCACGATCCTGGAATGCGACTGGCTGTACGCGCCGGAGTGCGTGGAGTCCGGCGGACGCCACCAAGGCGGTGCGGCTCTCCACCGGGTGAACGAGCAGGACTTCGAGGCCTGTGAACGTACGCACCGGCGATGGCGTCGCGCCCGTGCCGGAAGGATGGTGTGCTGGTGCCCACCGAACACCACACCGGGATCTTCCAGGAGTGGCCGCTGCGGAGGCTGAGGGCGGCCCCCTCGGATGTCCAGGTTTCCGACCAGGCGTGTCGACCGTCACATTAGGCCTCGTTCTAGGCATAGAACGCGGCCTCCCGGTTAGGTGCCCAACCGTGAAGGCGCCTGCCGTACGGCGCTGACCAGGAGGAACGAGAGACATGCCCGAACTTTTCATCGGCGGAGCGTGGCGAGCCGCACTCGACGGGCGGACCCGTGAGATTCGCTGTCCCGCCGACGGCAACCTGGTCGCGGTCGTCGACGAGGCCGGCGCCAAGGACACCGTGGAGGCGATCGCGGCCGCACGTCGCGCCTTCGACGAGGGCCCCTGGCCCACCACCGCCCCCGCCGACCGTGGCGACCTGCTGCTGCGCGTCGCCGACCTCCTCGTGCGCGACAAGGACGCGCTCGCCCGCGCCGAGTCCCTCGACACCGGCAAGCGGCTGGTGGAGAGCGAGTACGACATCGACGACATCGCGAACTGCTTCCGCTACTTCGGGCACGCGGCCACCGCCGAGACGGGCCGCGTCGTGGACACCGGCCAGGCGGGCGTCGACAGCCGGGTCGTCCACGAGCCGGTCGGGGTGTGCGCGCTGATCACCCCCTGGAACTACCCGCTGCTGCAGACGGCCTGGAAGGTCGCCCCGGCACTCGCGGCCGGCAACACCTTCGTTCTGAAGCCCAGCGAGCTGACCCCGCACACGGCGATCCATCTGATGCGCCTGCTGGAGGAGGCCGGGCTGCCGGCCGGTGTGGCCAATCTGGTTCTCGGCGCCGGCCCCGAGGCGGGTGCCCCGCTCTCCGATCACCCGGACGTGGACCTGGTCTCCTTCACCGGTGGTCTGCAGACCGGTCGGCGGCTGATGGCCAACGCCGCGGCGAGCGTGAAGAAGGTCGCGCTGGAGCTCGGCGGCAAGAACCCGAACATCGTCTTCGCCGACGCCGACTTCGACACGGCTGTCGACATGGCCCTGACCGCCGTGTTCCTGCACTCCGGCCAGGTGTGCTCGGCGGGTGCACGACTGCTGGTGGAGGACTCGCTGCACGACAGGTTCGTCGACGAGGTCGTCCGCCGGGCGAAGGAGATCCGTCTCGGCGGCCCGTTCGATGTGTCGGCGCAGACCGGGCCGCTGATCTCGGCGGCCCATCGCGCCAAGGTCGAGGAGTACGTCGCCCAGGGCATCGCCGAGGGCGCCGTGCTGCGCTGCGGCGGCGAGCGCCCGAGCGGTGACGCGTACGACAAGGGCTTCTACTATCTGCCGACCGTCCTGGACGAGTGCACCAGCACGATGTTCGTGGTCCAGGAGGAGTCGTTCGGGCCGGTGCTGACGGTGGAACGGTTCAGCACCGAGGACGAGGCGGTACGGCTGGCCAACGACACCATCTACGGTCTGGCCGGCGCCGTATGGACGACTGACGAGGCCAGGGCCCAGCGGGTCGCGGCCCGGCTGCGGCTCGGCACGGTGTGGATCAACGACTACCACCCGTATGTGCCGCAGGCCGAGTGGGGCGGTTTCAAGCAGTCCGGATTCGGCCGTGAACTCGGGCCCTCGGGGCTCGCCGAGTACCGCGAGGCGAAGCACATCTGGCGGAACACGGACCCTTCACCCCAGGGCTGGTTCAGCTGAAGCCCGTGTGCTGCAGCCCGGGTGCTGAATCCCTTGTGCTGAATTCCTTCTGACGAAGGGCAGTCGAGCGTACGCAGGCAACTCGCCTCCGCCACTCCCCCACCGGCACCCGGCACCCGGCACCTTCCTCGCACAGTTCTCGGCACCCGCAAGAGCCGCTCCCCCCTCCTCCCCAAGGCCCACCAGGAGTCCGCTCATGACGACCATCGAGCAACCCACCGGACCAAAAAACAACTCCGACGACACAGAACTGACCGAGTTCGGATACAAGCCGGAACTCAAGCGCACCCTCGGCAACTTCCACACCTTCGCCGCCGGGATCAGCTACATCTCGATCCTCACCGGCACCTTCCAGTTGTTCTACTTCGGCTACGGCAGTGGCGGCCCCGCCTACTGGTGGTCGTGGCCGATGGTGTTCGTCGGCCAGTTCATGGTCGCGCTCTGTTTCGCGGAGCTGGCGGCCCGCTACCCCGTCGCGGGGTCCGTCTACAACTGGTCGAAGAAGATCGGCAATCCGCACCTGGGCTGGCTCGCCGGCTGGATGATGCTGACCGCCTCGATCGTGTCGATCGCCGCGGTCGCGCTCGCCTACCAGCTGACGCTGCCGCAGATCTCCGACGTGTTCCAGATCGTCGGGGACGGCACGGGAACGTATGACGTGGCGACCAACGCGGTCATCCTGGCCGCGGTGTTGATCCTCTTCACCACCCTGGTGAACGCCTTCGGCGTCAAGCTGATGGCCCGGATCAACACGGCGGGCGTGTTCATCGAGTTGATCGCCACCGTCGTACTGATCGTGCTGTTCGCGGTCCACATCACGCGCGGCCCGCAGGTGGTCCTGGAGACGAACGGCACCGGCGAGGGCTACGGCACCGGATACCTCGGCGCCTTCCTCGTGGCCTCGCTCGCCTCCGCGTACGTCATGTACGGCTTCGACACCGCCGCCTCGCTCGGCGAGGAGTCGCTGGACCCCACCCGGAACGCGCCGCGCGCGATCATCCGGGCGATCATCGCTTCGTTCGTCCTCGGCGGTCTCATTCTGCTGCTGGCGCTGATGAGCGTGTCCAGTCTGAAGGGCGAGCGGCTCTCGACCGACGGACTGCAGTACGTCGTGCTCAACGTGCTCGGCCCGACGGCCGGCAAGGCGATGCTGTGGTGCGTCCTGATCGCGGTCACCGTCTGCGCGTTGGCCGTGCACACCGCCGCGATCCGGCTGGCCTTCGCGATGGCCCGGGACAACAACCTGCCCGCGTCGTCGAAGCTCGCCAAGATCCATCCGCGCTTCCAGACGCCGATCCTGCCGACCGTCGTCATCGGCGTCCTCGCACTGGCGATCCTCGTGGTCAACATCCGCCAGCCGCAGATCTTCACCGTGGTGACCAGCATCGGCATCATCATGATCTATTTGGCCTACCTGGGTGTCACGGTGCCGATGCTGGTGGCGCGGCTGCGCGGCAAGTGGCAGCCCGCCGGGGACGGCAGGTTCTCGCTCGGCCGTTGGGGCGTCCTCGTCAACGTCCTGGCCGTGCTGTGGGGCGCGGGCATGACCCTCAACCTGATCTGGCCGCGCGCCTCGGTCTACAACGCGACCGCCCCGTTCCACTGGTATCTGCAGTGGGGCGCGGTCCTCTTCGTCGGGATCATCGCCGGCGGCGGCTTCGCCTACTACTGGTTCATCCAGCGGCACAAGACGGGCGTGCTCGCCGAGCACCGCGTGGTCGCCGAGGCCGGCACCACTCCGCCCGCGCCGCCCGCACCGCCTGCCACGGCCGTCGCCTCCCCGGCCGCCGACTGAGAACCGGCCCCCTCCAAGACACGAGGCAGCACAGCAACACAAGGAGACCAACTCCCCATGAACGCAGATGAGTTCGACTATGTCGTGGTCGGCGGCGGCACCGCGGGAAACGTGGTGGCGGCCCGGCTCTCCGAGGATCCGTCGGTCACGGTGTGCGTACTGGAGGCGGGGCCCAGTGACGTCGGCGACGAAGACGTCCTGAAACTGGAACGCTGGATGGGCCTGCTGGAGTCCGGCTACGACTGGGACTATCCGGTCGAGCCGCAGGCCAGCGGCAACAGCTTCATGCGCCACGCCAGAGCGAAGGTCCTCGGTGGCTGTTCCTCCCACAACTCCTGCATCGCCTTCTGGGCTCCGGCGGAGGACCTCGACGACTGGGCGGCCGGGGGCTGCACCGGCTGGTCCGCGGCCGACCTCTTCCCCCTCTACCAGCGGCTGGAGACCAACGACGCGCCCGGTGACCACCACGGGCGCACCGGCCCGGTGAAGCTCCGCACGATCAAGAGCGAGGACCCGTGCGGCACCGCCCTGCTGGAGGCGTGCGCCCAGGCGGGTATCCCGACAACGCCCTTCAACACCGGCACGACGGTGATCCGGGGCGCCAACTGGTTCCAGATCAACTCGGACGAGAACAACATCCGGCAGTCCTCGTCGGTGGCGTATCTGCACCCGATCATGGGCAGGCGCCGGAACCTGGAGGTACGGACCGGGGTCCGCGCCAAGAAGCTGGTGCTGGACGGGCGGCGCTGCGTCGGCGCCGAGTACCTGGACCCCGACCTCATCCACACCCGGACGGTACGCGCCCGGCGCGAGGTCATCGTCTCCTGCGGTGCCATCGACACCCCGAAGATCCTGATGCTGTCGGGCATCGGCCCCGCCGAACACCTGCGCGAGGTGGGGGTCGACGTGGTCGTGGACTCGGCGGGCGTCGGTGAGAACCTCCAGGACCACCCCGAGGGCGTCATCATGTGGGAGGCCGCCCGGCCGATGCCCACCACGTCCAACCAGTGGTGGGAGGCGGGCGTGTTCTACGACACCGAGCCGGGCCTGGACCGGCCGGACCTGATGTTCCACTACGGGTCGGTGCCTTTCGACATGAACACGGCCCGGCACGGCTACCCCACGTCCGAGAACGCGTTCTGTCTGACGCCGAACGTGACCCGCGCGAAGTCCAGGGGCACCGTGCGGCTGCGCACCCGGGACTACCGGGACAAGCCGAAGGTCGACCCGCGGTACTTCACGCACGAGCACGATGTGCGCGTGATGACGTACGGCCTTCTGCTCGCCCGGCAGATCGCGGCGCAGCCTGCGCTGAGCGGCTGGGTCGGGGCCGAGTTGGCGCCCGGGCCGGACGTACGGACCGACGAGGAACTGTTCGACTACATCCGCAAGACCCACAACACCGTCTACCACCCTGCCTGCACGGTGAAGATGGGTGCGGAGGAGGACGCCTCGGCCCCGCTGGACGCGCGGTTGCGGGTCAAGGGGGTCGAGGGGTTGCGGGTGGCGGACGGGTCGGTGATGCCGGATCTGGTGACCGTGAATCCGTGCATCACGACGATGATGATCGGCGAGAAGTGTGCGGATCTTTTGACAGCCGACGCCTGAGAGGTGGGGTGCCTGGGGGCGTGGGGCGACTGCAGGTCCGTTCAGGCTGGTCGCAGTTCCCCGCGCCCCTCAGGGGGCGGCCGTGGTGGGCCTCTTGTACATGCGTGTCGCGGTGATCTCCGTGTGTGCCGTCTCTCCCGCCTGGGGCTGCTGGGGCAGTCCCGGGCGGAGGTGTTCCTCGACGCTGATGTACTTGAGGCCCGCTCGTAGGTCGGCGTCGTTGCGGAGGCGGATGACCAGCGGGAACTCGGCCAGTGCCGTCGTGTCGAAGAGGCCCGTGGTGTAGAGGAGCTGGACACCCAGCGCGTCCGACACCGCACGCTGAAGCTCCAACAGGTACGTCGCGTTGGCGCGGCCGATGGGGTTGTCGAGGAACAGGGTGCCGGCGTGGCGGTGCTTGTCGCGGCCCCGGTCGTTGCTGCGCAGCGCGGCCATCGTGCAGTAGAGGGCGATGGCGGCGGTCAGCAACTGCCCGCCGGAGAAGACGTCGCCCATCTGTCCCACGGGGACCCGCTCGGCCCTCAGGACCGCGTCCGGCTTGAGGATCTCGACCGCGACGCCCTTGGGCTGCAGCGCGGCGCCCACACCTCTCAGCAGCAGGGACATGCCGTCGCGGCGCATGTCCGAGTTCTTCTTCACCGCGGCTCGGGTCGCCTCGTCGACGACCTCGCCCAACCGCTCGGTCAGGGTCGCCTGGTCCGGCTCCTCGAAGCGGATCCGCAGGAACTCCTGCCCGGACCACTCCCCCAGCCCTTCGGGAAGCCTGGACAGCCGCTGCGCGGAACGGAGGGTCGCCAGGGCCGACTCCACCAGACCCCGCAGGCGGTCGACGATCGAGTCCCGGTTGCGTTCGAGCTGGGCCAGCTCGTCCGTGAGGACGCGGAGCCGGGGAGCGAAGGCGTCGGCCCACTTCTGGGCGTGCTCGGGGAGGGAAGCGGCGGGCAGTTCGCGGATCTGCTGGCGGGCGGGGGTGCGGACCTGCTCGTAGCGCGTGGAGTTGGCGTGGCGTACGAGGACGTCACTCGCCTCGCGTACGGCGCCCTCGGCGGCGGAGAGGTCGGCGGCGCAGCCGCGCAGGGAGCGACGGGCCTCGGCGGCGGCCTTGCGGGCCTCGTCGAGTGTGCCGGGGTAGGGCTCGGGCTCGTCCTGGTCGTCGTCCGTGGAGTGGTCACGGAGGAGGTCACGGAGCAGGGCGGCTGTCTCGTCGAAGCCGCCGGCCGCGTCCTCGGCGGCGCGGTGGGACTCCAGCAGCTCGGCGTGGGCCTCCCGGGCCTGGGTCAACGCCTCGGCGCGCGTGGCGAGTTCGGCGGCGGCGGTGCGCAGCAGGGCCTGGGCGTGGTCGGCGTCGCGCGGGAGTAGTTCCCCGGGCAGCTCGGTGTGCGCCTCCCCGTCCTCGGGCGCGTGCCGCTCGGCCTCGCCCCGCAACCGGCCGAGCTGCTCGCTCGCGGTGGACATCCGGGTCTCCAGGAGCTGTACCAGTTCCTCCGCGCGGGCGGCAGCCGCCTGCCGGGAGGGCCCGTCGGAGCCGTCGGGCGACTGCAAAAGCTGCTCGGCGCGGTTGCGGACCTTGTTGGTGAGCCGGTCCAGTTCGGCGATCGCGGCGCTCTCGTCGCTCTCGGCCCGCGCCTGCTCGGCACGGAGATCGGCGCCGACGCCGACCTTCTCGTACACCTGGGAGGCGGCGCGGTAGGCCTCGCGGAGCGCGGCGAGGGGCTGCTTCGGCGCGTCGGAGTCCGTCTCCGGTACGTCGTCGGGGGCACCCGCGATCTCCGCGCGCTCGGCGCGCAGCGCACGCGCCGTGCGCCGGGCGTCGTCGGCGCCACGCTGGGTGGCGCGGCGGTCCTCGTCGGCGGCGCGGGCCCGCTCCAGGCAGGACTGGGCGCGGGCCTCTGACTCGGCGGCCTCGTCGGCGAGTTCACGGAGCTTGACCTGCCAGCCGGCGCGCTCGCGCAGCCGGAAGGCGAGTCCGGCAAGGGCGTCGGCGGCGCGGCGGGCCTTCTGGGCGGCCTCCTGCCGCTCGTCCCGTACATGGGCCGCCTCGGCCGCCGCCTCCTCGGCCTCGGCCCGAACGGTCCGTGCCTCCGCCAGCTCGGCCTCGGCCTCCTCGGCGAACGTCCGTGCCTCCCGCGCGGCCGTAACCAGCTCGGTGAGCCGCCCCGCCGGGCATCCCGTGCGCCACGAGGCGAGCCGCGCGGCCAGTTCCCGGTCCTTGCCGAGCCGCGCCGCCAGCTCCCGGATCTCCTCGTCCCGCTCGGTGGCCCGCGCGCGCAGCGCCTGCCGCTCCTCGTCGGCCGCGTGCTCGTCGTGCATGGCCGGGTTCGGGGGGACGAGGAAGACGCCGCTGTCGCCCGAGTCCGCGGGCGGGGTCGGTGCCAGCAGGGCGGCGGCCGTACCCACGGCCACGGCGGACCGGGGGAGCAGGGCCGCGTCGCTCAGCGCCTCGCGGGCCCGGGCGTGCGAGTCGGGGTCGGTGATGATGACGCCGTCGACCAGCTCCGGGCGCGCGGTCAGCACGCGCGCGTGGTCGACGGGGTCCACGGCCTGCGCGAGGTAGCGCCAGCCGGGGAGGGCCGGGATGCCGTGCTCGCCCAGGAACTCGACGGTCGCCAGGACATCCGGCCCCGGCGGCAGCAGACCGCCGTCACCGAGCGCGCCCAGGATCCGGGAGTCGTCGGCCGCGGCGGTACGCAGCTCGAAGAGGTGGCGCTCGGCGGACGACACGTTCTCGTCGAGCAACTCGCGCAACTCGTCGGCGAAGCGGTCCAGTTCCTCCGGGGTGAGAGGGCCCTCAGCCGTGGAACGTGAGGTGTCGGCCGGTGGCGTACGAGAGTCGTCGGCCGTCCCGGCACGTTGCTCGCGCGAACCCGAGCCCGCATGCGCACCCGAACCGGATCGCCCGGCGCTCCCGCCGTTTCCGCCCTCCGCACCGCTCACGGCGTCGGCGCTCCGGCGCGGCACGGGAACGCTGGGCCGTCCCCTGCCGGAGGAGCCCGGCAGGCTCAGCAGCTCCGCCAGCCGCTCTTCCCCGGCCAGCGCCTCCGCCGTACGCCGCTCGCCGTCGTGGGCGCGCTCGGCGGCGACGGCCGCGTCCGCCGCGCGGGCGGCCGTCAGCTCCGCGCGGGACTCGGCGGAGGCCGCCTCCCGGGCGTGTTCGGAGGCGCGGCGGGAGGCCTCGCGCGCGATGTCCCAGGCGGCGACGGCCGACTTCTCGGCGTCACTGGCGGCGAGGGCGGCGCGCGCCGGATCGGCGTCGGGCGCGCTGTCGTCGAGCCAGCCCGCCCGCACCGCCTCGGCGGTCTCCTGCTCGACTTCGCTGAGCCGCTGCTTCAGATGCCCGATCTCACTGCGGGCTCGCTGCGCCTCGGTGGCGGCGACGGTCGAGTCCCGGTGGGCGGCCTCGCCGATCTCCTGGAGGGCGGCCGACCGCTCCTCACCCTCGTTCGCCAGGTTCTCGGCGCTCTCAGCGGCGGCATGCAGGGCGCGTACCAGGTCGACGGCGGCCTTGGCACGGGCGGCGAGTGCCGGGGCGGCGTCCCGCTCGGCCTCCTGGATGGCGGCGGCGACCCGGGCGACCCGGTCGGCGGCTGCCCGATGCCTGAGGACGGCCTCGGCGGCCTGCCAGGCGGAGTGCAGTGTGCGCGCGTCGGCCAGCTCCCGCTTCTGCGCGGCGGCCGACTTCTCGGCGGCGGCCAACGCCAACGAGGCGTGACGGTAGGCGAGTTCCGCCGCGATCAGTGCGCTGCGGTCACGGGCGGCCTCGGAGTGGGTGACCGCGTACGCGGCGGCGGTGACCCGCTGGGCGAGGTCGGTGCCCCGTACCCGCTCTTGCGCGGCCCGCGCCGACAGCCTTCGGGCCAGGGTGCGGGTGCGTCGCTCGGCGCCCGCGTGGACGTCCCGCGCCCGCGACCGGGCCTCGGCGGCCTCGACGATCCGCCCGAGCAGATCCACGGAACCGGCCGTGAAGTCCCGCTCGGCGATCAGTTCGGCCCGCCGCCCCAGCTTGTTCCCGAACCCTCCGACCAGGTCCGCGAGACCGTCGGTGTCGCGTGTGTCGGTGACGGCCCGCAGCAGCAGATCGGTGAAGTCGGAGTCCTTCTTCACCGCGAACAGGCCGGCGGCCTCGCCCTCGTCCGCGTTCATCTCCCGCTGGTAGCGGAAGAGCTCGGGGTCGAGTCCGAGGTCGGTCAGATGCTCGTTCCAGCGGTCGTGGATCTCTTCCCAGTGCACTTCGAGGTGCGGATACGCCTTGCCCGCCTCGGTGATGGCATCCCGGAAGCCCTTCATGGTCCGCCGCCGCCCCTGCGCCCCCGAGACGCCCTCGACGGACGGCCGTACGGCGGTGGCCTCGGCCACGGGGAGGTTGTCCAGGCTCAGTCCGGGGCCGGGCCGGAAGGAGTACCAGGCCTCGGCGAACTTCCGGGGGTCGTTGGAGACCTGCCGTCCCCGCCACTCACTGACCTTGCCCACGACCACGCACTCACCGGTCAGCGTGTGCTGCCATTCCAGTGCGACATGGCCGCAGTCGTCGGCCAGCAGGAACTTCCGCAGCACACCCGAGCTGGCGCCGCCCAGGGTGTTCCGGTGGCCCGGCAGCATCACCGAGAAGATCAGCTTCAGTAGAACGGACTTGCCGCCTCCGTTCTCCAGGAAGAGCACGCCCGCCGGGGCGGGCCGGCGCGGCGGCCCGGTGGGCTCCTCCTCGAAGAATTCCGCCTGCTGCGGCGCGGGATCGGGCACGAACTCGCCCACACCCCGCAGGTCCAGCACGGTGTCGGCGTAGCGCGCACCGGCCGGCCCGATGGAGTAGAGGCGGACCCGGGACAGCTCGTACATGGCGGCGGACTTTCGCGGTCGTGTCGGTGGTGCGGTCGGTGGTTCGGCCGGTGGTGCGGTCGATGGTGCGTGATGGCGGGAGCAGGAGGGGCGGGAGTAGGAGGGGTGGGAGCAGGAGGGGTGGGATACGGAGGGTGGGATTCAGGAATGGAACGGGAGTCCGGCGTCGGCCACCAGCTCCAGATCGTCGGTGTCCTCGGCGGGCAGCAGCGTGGCCGTGCCGTCGGTGACCGGCACGATGCCCAGCTCCAGCAACTCGGCCATCGCGGCGCTGCCCGCCATGTCCCGCACCTGAAGCTGGTACCGCGCCGTCGTCCGATACGTACCGCCGTTGTCGTCCCCCGTGCGCTGCAGGAAGCCCGAGTCGGTCAGGAAGCCCACCGCCTTGCCGATGATGCCGGTGGTGGACCCCGCCAGTCGGCGCGCGTCCTTGGTGGCCCCGGTGGAGCTGCGTCTCGCCCAGATCCGCCAGGCCGACTCCAGGCCGGGGGCGCCGGTGGCCGGGTCGGTGTTCTCCCCCTGCTCCTCGGCCCGCTGCTCCAGCCGCCGACAGGCCTGCCTGACGAAGGCGTCGACCCCGTTGACCGAGACCCGCCCGATGTACCCGTCGTCCGCGAGGTCCTCCGGCCGGGGAAACGCCATCGCGGCGACTGCGAGATGGGCCAGCCCGTGCAGGAACCGGTCCATGGAGTCCGCCGACGTCCGCCGCGCGTAGTCCCCCATCCGCACCGCGAACACCGAGTCCTCGGCCGCCGTCACCGCCATCCCGGCCCGCGGCGACACCTCCAGCACGACGAGCCCGAGCCCGGTCGCCACGGCATCGGCGATCCGGGCGAACGCCGGATCCTCCCGATACCGCCGCAACAGCTCGCCGTACTCCTGGTCCCGGGCGGGCTGCAACTTCGGCTGCAACCCGAAGGCGACGAGCCGAGCCGCGTCAGCGGTGTCGGCGGGAGTGAGGGCAGCGGCCACCGGGGCAGCGGCCGTCTCCGGCTCACTCCACTCGACGTGCTCACTCACGGCGGAACTCCTTGATCTCATGACAAGAGGGCGGGGCAGCAAGGTAAGGGGCGCGGGGAACCGCGTCACCCGCCACGGACAGCCCGCACTCCACGTACGCCCGGCGGTTCTCCGGCACTCCCAGCGGATCGCTCACGCCGCCTCCCGGTCCGCTGCCATCCCCGCCGCGTCCAACAAGGCCATTCCCACGATGAGATCGGCCCCGCCGAACTCGGGATCGTCCAACTCCGTCCCGTCGTCCACGGCGAACAGCAGCTTCTCCTCCCCCTGCCGATAGGCCGTACCGACGGGCGGGCTGGCCGCGTGCACGGCCAGCAGAGCGACCAGATAGGGCAGTTCAGGATCCTTGAGCCGTGCCTCGGCCAGCAGCCCGGACAGCCGCCGCGGCGCGTCCGCCGGCAGGTTCAGCAACTCCTTCGCCGCGGCGAACTGCTCCTCGCTGAACCGGCTGTCGTCGGGCGTGGTGATCAGATCCGGCTCCGGCATCTCCGCCCCGAGGTGCTCGCGCTCCACCGGCGGAGTGAACAGCAGGTCCACCAGATCCCCCACCCGCACGGACCCCGGTGTACGCAACCCCGTCCCCCGGCCGAAGAACGCGTCGGTCACCCTGCGCGCCTGCTCCACCGGCAGCGGCAGCAAGGGCGCGAGCAGATGCCCGTAGAGGTCTGTCCCCGAGGTCGTCATCGGTGTGCCGAAGGCCTGCCGGTCCTGCTCCGCGCGGAACAGCGGGCCCGCCTCCAGCAGCCGTGACTGCAACTGCGTGTGCCGTCGGATGCAGTCCTTGACGATGTCCACCAGCTCGGCGGCCCGCCGCTTCTGCTCGGGATCCTCGGACTCGTCCCGGGCCTTGCGGATGTTCGTGAGGATCGCGTTCTCATGACGGTAGCGGTCGGCGACATGGTCGAGCGCCTCGGCGATCATGTCGGGCACGGCCCGCAGCCAGTCCACCGCCCGGACGTTGCGCCGCGTGGCGTCGAGCGCCTTGCGCAGCGTCTCCGAGTACTGCACGGTGCGGTACCGCGCCTGCTCGGCGGCGAGCTGGGCGTCGGCGAGCCGGCCACGGCTGATCAGCACCTCCAGCTTGACCTCGGCGGCGATCTGGGCGCTGGTGACATCGGTGTCGAGGGCGCCGACCAGGACGTTGACGGCCTCATCGGTCGTACGGAGGTAGACGCCGCCCCCGTAGCCGGGGACCTCCTCGATCAGCTTGAAGTCGTAGTCGCGGCGGACATAGGTGCCGTCCGGCGCGAACGTCCCGTACACGGCCCGGAAGCCCCGGTCGACGCTGCCGACGTTGATCAGGTTCTCCAGGACCCAGCGGGCCACCCGCTCGTGTTCCTCCACGGGGCGGCGCGGAGCCTGGGCGGCGATGCGCGGGATGAGGCGGGCGACGATCTGGTCGTGGTCCGCACCCGTGTCGAAGTCCATGTTCAGTGTGACCAGGTCGATGGCGGCCAGGGCGACCTCGGCCATGCCGTACACCGAGTACTCGCCGGCGAGGTTCGCCTTGCGCGCGTCCAGGTCGTGCAGCGGCGCGGTGCAGGCGAGCGCGCGCAGCCGCCGCGCCAGTCCCTCGTCCGCGGCCGGGCCCGGCGCGGGGCGCGACCCCGCGCTGAACTGGGGCGGAACACGGTCCGTCGATACGGGTGAAGTCACGGTGCACAGACTAGGTGGTGGGTCCGACAACGGCCCAAACGCTCCGCCGGGCGAGCCGGGCGAGCCGGGCGACCCCGAGGTCGTCTCCCGGGGGCGGCGCGCACGGGAACGCCCGCGCGATCCCCCGCGCCCTTACGGGGCGCTGTCCATCACCCTGCGCCCGTACACCTCCACCAGCCCTTGGAGCGAGTCGTCGAGATAGCCGGCCAACATCCGCTCGGCCTCGTCCCGCTCCCCCCGCTGGAGCTCCCGCAGGATCAGCAGGTTGCGCGCCAGATACGGCTCGTACAACGTGCGCGGATTGTCCACCACGTGGAACGCGAGCCGCAGTTCGGCGAAGACGCTGCGCATCAGTTCGTCGGTGCGGGCGCTGCCGGCGAGGGCGACGAGTTCGCGGTGGAAGTGGATGTTGGCGGTGGACACCCCTTTCCAGTCACCTTCGCGGGCCTCCCGCTGCCCCTCCGCGACCGCTTCGGCCAGCCCGTCGAGGCCGTACGGCGGCTCCCCGAGGCCCCGCACCACGGCGCACTCGACGAGGCGGCGGGTGCGGTAGATGTCCTGCACGTCCTCGACGGTCAGCACCCTGACGAAGACCCCTCGGTTGAGCTCGTGCACGAGGAGGCGTTCATGGGTGAGCAGACGGAACGCCTCGCGGAGGGTGTTCCGGGAGACGCCGAGGGCGCCGCCGATGCTGTCCTCGGACAGCCGTGTCCCCGGCGGGAAGAAGCCCTCGGCGATCCGGTTCCGGAGGATGTCCGAAACCCGCTCGGCGGTGCTGGTCCGCCCCAGGAGGGCGCGATCGTCGGCAAGTCCGGTCAGTTCGGCGGCCATGCCCGGAATTCAATCGCAGACCCGAGAACGAAACAACACGGGTATTGAGGGATCGTTCAACAATCCTCTACCTTACTGGGCAGGCTCACTCTCCTCCCTCACTGCGAGGTGCCCATGAGCACGACTCCTCCCTCCCCTGTCCCCACCTCCGCGACCGCGCCCGCCCCGGGCCAACCGGCCTCCGACGAGGGCGCGTTCGGCTGGCTGCGCGCCCTCGGTCCGCGCGGGCGCCGGGCTTTCGGCGGCGCGTTCGGCGGCTACGCGCTCGACTCCTACGACTACTTCACGCTGCCGCTGAGCATGGTGGCGCTGGCGGCCTACTTCGGTCTGGACAGCGGCCAGACCGGGCTGTTCACCACCGTCACCCTGGTCGTCTCCGCGATCGGCGGCGCCGCCGCGGGCGTGCTGGCGGACCGGATCGGGCGCGTGAAGGCACTGATGATCACCGTCGCGACCTACGCGGTGTTCACCGTGGCCTGCGGCTTCGCACCCAACTACGAGACCCTGCTGGTCTTCCGCGCCCTCCAGGGGCTGGGCTTCGGCGGTGAGTGGGCGGTCGGCGCGATCCTCGTCGCCGAGTACGCGAGCGCCAAGCACCGGGGACGTACCCTCGGCGCCATCCAGAGCTCCTGGGCCGTCGGCTGGGGCCTGGCCGTGATCGTCTACACGATGGTCTTCTCGTTCTTCGACGACGACCTCGCCTGGCGCGTGATGTTCTGGACCGGCGCGCTGCCCGCCCTGCTGGTGGTCTGGGTGCGCCGCTCGGTGAAGGACGCGCCCGAGGCGGCGGCCGCGCGGGAGCGGAGCGCCGAGAAGGGCTCCTTCGCCGCGATCTTCCGACGGGGCACGGCCTCCGCCCCAGGCCTGCTGCGCACCACGGTCTTCGCGGTGCTGCTCTCCACCGGTGTGCAGGGCGGCTACTACACGCTGGCGACCTGGGTCCCCACATACCTGAAGACGGAGCGCGGCCTGTCGGTCGTCGGCACCGGCGGATACCTCACGTTGCTGATCTCCGGCGCCTTCATCGGCTATCTCACCGGCGGCTATCTCACCGACCGGCTGGGCCGCCGACGCAACATCTGGCTCTTCGCCGTGCTCTCGGCGCTGTGCATCCTGGCGTACGCGAACATCCCGAGCGGCGCCGACAGCCTGCTCCTCGTCCTCGGTTTCCCGCTCGGGTTCTGCATGTCGGCGATCTTCAGCGGCTTCGGCTCGTTCCTCAGCGAGCTGTACCCCTCGGCGGTCCGGGGCACCGGTCAGGGCTTCACGTACAACACCGGGCGCGCGGTGGGCGCCGTCTTCCCCACCACGGTCGGCTTCCTGGCCGACAGCTGGGGCGTGGGCGGCGCGTTGGTCTTCGGCGCGATCGGCTACGGCCTGGCGGCGGTCGCCCTGCTCGGCCTCCCGGAGACACGCGGAAAGGAACTGGTGTGAACCACATGACCACCCGGGGCCGGCCCCCGGCCCGCACTACTCCGTCACCCCCGCCCGACTGCCCGTTGACCCTTCTCGACCCACACGCGCACGCGTGGACCCCCGAAAAGGCGCGCGCCCGGTTCCGTTCGGGCCTCACGGGACCCACCGCCGGGGTCGCCGCCGGGCACACCCAGGCCAATCTGATCTCCGTACCCGCCGACTGGGCGTACGAGATGCTGCTGTTCTGCCAGCGCAACCCCAAGCCGTGCCCCGTGCTCGACGTCACGGATGCCGGGGCCTGGACGACCCCGCTGGCGGAGGGCGCGGACCTGCGCACCGATCTGCCGCGCTACCGGGTGTGGGAGCACGGCGAGTTGGTGGCCGAGCCGACGGACGTGGTGAACGTCTGGCGGGACGATCTGGTGTCGTTCCTGATCGGGTGCAGCTTCACCTTCGAGTGGGTGCTCACCGAGGCGGGTGTCCCTATGCGCCACATCGAGCAGGGTCGCAACGTCTCCATGTACGTCACCGGCCGGCAGTGCCGGCCCGCCGGGCGGGTGCGGGGCCCGATGGTGGTGTCGATGCGCCCGGTGCCGCCGGGGCATCTGGCCGCCGCGATCCGGGAGAGCAGCCTGCTCCCGGCCGTGCACGGCGGGCCGGTGCACTGCGGCGAGGCGGCGGGCCTCGGCATCGCGGACCTGTCCCGCCCGGACTTCGGTGACCCGGTGGACGCCGAACCGGACGACATCCCGGTGTTCTGGGCCTGCGGAGTGACGCCCCAGGCCGCGGTGATGGCCTCGCGCCCGCCGTTCGCGATCACCCACGCGCCGGGGCAGATGTTCCTGACCGACGCCCGGGACGAGCAGTACCGCGTGCTCTGACGGACGCGGTCCGCCACGTGCCGACCGCCACGAGGACCAGCGCCACCACCTCGGCGAACACCCGCGTCACCGCTGCCGGAAGGACCGGCAGCAAGACCGTCGGAACGACCGGTGTCACGCCCGTCGGAACGACCGGCGTCACCGCCACCGGCAGGACCGGTGCAACGAGCAGCAGAATGGGACTCATGACCTCCATCGACCTCAACGCCGATCTCGGCGAGGGCTTCGGCCGCTGGACGCTGACCGACGACGAGCGACTGCTCTCCGTCGTCACCAGCGCAAACGTGGCCTGCGGCTTCCACGCCGGTGACGCGGCCACCATGCGCCGGGTCTGCGAGCAGGCGGCGCAGCACGGCGTACGGGTCGGGGCCCAGGTCTCGTACCGCGACCTGGCCGGCTTCGGGCGGCGCGCCATGGACGTGCCGTCCGCCGAACTGGCGGCCGAGGTGGCGTACCAGATCGGTGCCCTGGAGGTCTTCGCACGCGCGGCGGGCACGCGCGTGGCGTACGTGAAGCCGCACGGCGCGCTCTACAACCGTGTCGTGCGCGACGAGGAGCAGGCGGCGGCGGTGGTCGACGGGGTGCGCCTCGCCGACGCCACGCTGCCCGTCCTCGGTCTGCCCGGCTCACGCTTCCTCAAGGTGGCGGAGAGGGCCGGGCTGCCCGTCGTCACCGAGGCGTTCGCCGACCGCGCCTACACCGACCAGGGCACCCTCGTGCCGCGCGGCCAGGACGGTGCCGTGATCACGGACCCCGACACCGTGGTCGAACGGTCGGTGGATCTGGCCCTTACCGGCACCGTCCTTGCCCGTTCCGGCCAACGCATCCCCGTCCGCGCCCGCTCCTTGTGCCTGCACGGCGACACACCGGGTGCGGTGGAGCTGGCCCGCCGGGTGCGGGCCGAGCTGACCGCCTCCGGAGTGCGGCTGGAGGCCTTCGTATGAGGACACTGCCGGTCGGGGACCACGCGCTGCTGATCGAGGTGGGCACGGGCGAGGAGGCCGAGGCCCTGCACGCGGAGCTGTTGCGCCGCCGCGCGACGGGCGAGCTGGCGGCGGCCGAGATCGTCCCCGCCGCCCGTACGGTCCTCCTGGACGGCCTCGACGAACCGTCCCGCCTGGCCGAGCGCCTCGCCGGCTGGGACGTACCGCCCGTCCCCGCGCGCGCGGAGAACGTCGTCGAGATCCCCGTACGGTACGACGGCCCCGATCTGCCGGACGTCGCCTCCCACTGGGGTGTGGACGTGGCCGAGGTCGCCCGTATCCACGCCGCCGCCGAGTACCACGTGGCGTTCTGCGGCTTCGCCCCCGGCTTCGGCTACCTCACCGGGCTGCCCCGCGAGGTCCCCCGCCGGGCGACCCCTCGTACGGCCGTCCCTGCGGGATCGGTCGCCCTCGCCGGCCCGTACACCGGCGTCTACCCCCGCTCCTCCCCGGGCGGCTGGCAGCTGATCGGCAGGACGGACACGGTGCTGTGGGACCACACGCGCGTGCCGGCCGCCCTGCTGTCGCCGGGGACCCGGGTCCGCTTCACTCCCGTGGGGGCGCCATGACCGATCACGCACTCGTGGTGGTGCGGGCCGGTGCGCTGACCACGGTCCAGGACCAGGGCCGCCCCGGCCACGCCCACCTGGGCGTACCGCGTTCGGGAGCGCTCGACGCGCCCGCCGCCGCGCTGGCCAATCGTCTGGTGGGCAATCCGCCGGAGGCCGCCGTACTGGAGACCACCCTCAACGGCTGCTCCGTACGCCCCCGCTCGGCGGTCACCGTGGCCGTGGCAGGCGCCCCCTGCCCGGTCACCGTGGACGGCCGCCCGGTGGCCTGGGGAACACCCGTGCGCGTGCCCGGCGGG
Organism: Streptomyces sp. NPDC012510; assembly: GCF_042955065.1. Lineage (NCBI taxonomy): Bacteria > Bacillati > Actinomycetota > Actinomycetes > Kitasatosporales > Streptomycetaceae > Streptomyces > Streptomyces sp. NPDC012510. The sequence continues at coordinate 51,846 of NZ_JBIBEN010000033.1, read as the reverse complement.
GCTCTCCTCGACATCGGTCCCGCCCGCTCCGGCGTACGCGGCTATCTGGCCGTCTCCGGCGGTGTGGCCGTGGAAAGGGTGCTCGGCAGCCGCTCCACCGACCTGCTGTCGGGCCTCGGCCCGCCGCCCCTGACGGACGGCGCCGTGCTCCCTCTCGGCCACCCGGCGCACCTTCCCGCGCGCGTGGACGTCGTCCCGCACCCGGCGCCTCCCTCGGAACTCGTGCTGCACGTCACCCTGGGCCCCCGTGACGACTGGTTCACGGACACCGCGCTGCGCACCCTCACCAGGCATCCCTACACCGTCTCCTCCGCGAGCAACCGCATCGGGCTGCGCACGGAGGGTCCGACCCTGGAACGCTCCCGGCCGGGCGAACTCCCCAGTGAGGGAATGGTGCTGGGCGCCGTCCAGGTTCCGCCGGACGGCCGCCCGGTCGTCTTTCTCTCCGACCACCCGACCACCGGGGGCTACCCGGTGATCGCAGTGGTCCACCCCGCGGATCTGCCCGCCGCGGCCCAGGCCACGCCGGGAACGCCCGTGCGGTTCGTCGTCGTACGGCACCGCCACTGACCTGCCGTCGACGCACCGCCACCGCCCCATGACACCGAAGCGTCACCGGGCGACCGCAGACGAACCGCCGCCGACCCGCCGCAGCGGACCACCGCGCACCCGCCCGCGCGGGGGCGGCAGTGGTGACGGGCCCGGCCCGGTGGCGACCCCGGCCTCTCCGAGCAGTCGGCCAGCCGCCCTCCGCGGCATGCGGAGGGCGGCTGGCCGTTGGTGCTCGGAGAGTGCGTGAACGACAGTGTCGACCTCTGCTGCCGCCGGGCGCGGGGCCCGCCGGCAGCCCTACCGGTGTCGGTCGCCGTCCTGGAGGTGGCCGCGTCGCCGTGATTCTTTCCGCGCGGGGAACGTCCCATGAGCGGTGCGCCGCACACGGTTCCAGGTCGGGCCGTGTTCATGCCCTCCTGATGCCCGAGTCACCCGGTGTTCACATTGCGGGCATGTCAGGGCCGATTCGGCTGCGCACGGCTGTCTGGACCTCGGCCTCCTCGGCCGGGTCGGCGGCCAGTCGGCGGAGTTGGTCGACGACGCGGACGTCGCCGGTCTCGGCGTGCCGGGCGGCGATCTCGCGGGTGGTCTCCTCGCAGTCCCAGAGGCACTCGACGGCGAAGCCGGCCGGGAAGGAGGGGTCGGTGGCGGCGAGCGCGCGGGCGGCTCGGCCACGTAGGTGGGAGGAGGCGGTCTCGCGGTAGATGTGGCGCAGGACGGGTGCGGCGCAGGCGATGCCCAGGCGGCCGGCGCCGTCGACGAGGGTCCACAGGGTCGGCGCGTCGGGCCCTTCTCCGCGTACGGCCTCCCTCAGCGCGCCCAGCACCAGGTCACTGTCCTTGGAGCCGCCGAGACAGGCGAGCATGCGTCCGGCGGCGGCGCCCAGCGGGTCCGGCCGGTGCACCCAGCCGCGTGCCCGGTCGACGGCGGCCACACTGCGCATCCGTTCGAACGCGTCGACGGCGGCCTCCACGACCATCGTCGTCCCGTCGGTCACGGCGCCCTCGATCAGGTCGAGGGCGTCGGGATCGTTGCCGTCGGCGAGGTAGCGCAGGGCGGTGCACCGGGCGCCGTCATCACCGGACCGGGCGGCCGCGAGAATCTCGGGCCGGTCCTCGGGTCCGGCGACAGCCGTGAGACACCGGGCGGCCGGCACATGGAGGGCGGCTCCGCGTTCGATGCCCTGCTGGGCCCACTCGAACACGGCGCTGACACTCCACCCCGGCCGGGGCCCGCTCGGGCGCATCTGCCGCTGCCAGCGGTCGAAGCAACCGGTCTCATGGGCGGCTCGCACACGTGTGGCGACCGCCTCGCGGGGATCGTCGGCCCACAACCGCCAGGGCCGTGGTTCGAAAGCGTCACGGACGGCGGCGGCCAGCTCGGCCTCGCCCTCGGGATCGGTGGTGAAGCGGGCCAGGACGGGTTCGGCGAGGGCACGCAGACCTTCGTCGTCGTCCCTGAGGGCCAGTTCGTCGAGGGCCCAGGCCCAACTGGTGCCCACGGCGGCGTACCCGCGCAGCAGGTCGAGCGCGTCCCGCCTGCCGTAGGAGGCGAGGTGCCCGAGGACCGCGAGGGCCAGCCCGGTACGTGACTCGTCGGTGTCCAGCACGTCCTCGGCGTCGAAGAGGTGCCGCTCGATCTCGTCGAGCTCGCCGCCCAGGTCGAGGTAGAGACGGGCGTAGTACAGGGAGCGGTTCTCCACCTGCCAGTCGTGGCGGGGGTCGCTCAGCACACACTGGTTCAGTGCCGCGAGCGCCTCGGCCCGCGGGGCGGTGAGCGCGTGCAGGGTGCCGTCGCCACGGCCCCGCTGCAGCAGGCCGAGCAGCGTACCGCTGGGCGCTATGACCGGTTCGAACATGGGAAACAGCCTCACATCAAGCGTCGACGCAACCGGGGATCTTGCTTTACCTGGCCGCGTGACAACACGTCGGAGCGCCCGCCGTCTCTTGCTTGCTGTAGACCATCTTCCTCTGCCTCTCGTCGGTGGCCCATGCGGACCGCATCACGGCCCACGCGGTGCGGCAACACCTGCCCAGCCATCATGTCCGTGAATCACGACGTCATGATGACCCGGCGGTTCTTCCTGCCGCGACCGAAATTTCCGGCGGCCCCGTACCGCCTCCCCCGTCTTTCGTGTTTTGCCTGGTCAGAACATGTGAATCAGCGTGCTGCGAACAGTTCTAGCAGTTCGATCTTGCCGAACATCCGTGCGGTGTCGACGGCGTTCGGCGTGCCGGCGAGCGGGTCGGCCCCGCCGTCCAGAAGGATCCGGACGACGCTCTCCTCGCCCTTGAAAACCGCCCCGGCGAGGGGAGTCTGGCCTCGGTCGTTGACGCGGTCCGCCTCACCGCCACGGGCCAGGAGGGCCCGTACCGCATCGGCGTGACCGTGGTACGCGGCGAGCATCACGAGCGAGTCGCCGCGGTCATTGGTGAGGTCGGCCGGAACACCCGCGTCGACGTACGCCACGAGCGCTTCGGTCTCGCCCCTGCGGGCCAGATCGAAGATCCTGGTCGCCAGCTCCACGACCTCGGGGTCGGGGGCTTCGCTCATCGCCGGGCCACCTCTCAGATGCACGTTTCGAGCCGAACGGGTGAATCGCCAGAGTACTGGCTTCTCGCGCACATGCGCGGACAGAGCCGAGGCAAAGATCACACCGAGTCCCGCCGAACGCAACAGCCCAGCCCGGACGGCCCAGCGCCGATTCGACCAGCCGGGTGAAATTCTCAGATTTTCACCCGTATGCACCTTTTATCGTATGGATACATGCTGTGACCTTGGAAGAACTCATGGTGACTGTCCCCACCAACCAGGAGAGCCCAAATGATCCTGAACATCTCAGGCGTGGTCCTGCTCGGCGTCATCGTCTTCCTGTTCTTCCGCAAGGACGGCCTGAAGGCCTCGCACGCCATCGTCGTCACGCTCTTCGGCTTCTACCTCGCCAGCACGGGCGTCGCCCCGGGCATCACAGCCGGCGGCGAGAGCCTCGCGAGCCTCCTCGGCGGGATCAAGTTCTGACCCCGTCCCCATCCGCACGCACCCCCAGGAGACAGCCGTGGCCCGGGTCCCTCTCCCCCGCATTCTGAGCAGCGGCACGCACCTCGCCAGGAGCCGGGAGCTGGCCCGGACGGCGGCCGACGGCGCCACCGACGTCCTCCACCCGCTGATCACGATCACGCGTGGACTACGCCGGCTGGTCGCCGTCGGCCGGCAGAGATGGGCCGAGACACCGAAGGACCGGCGAGGGTCGCTGCTCTTCCTCGTGGCCTCGGCCCTCCTGGTCGTGACCCTGGTGCCGTACGGCCCGCTGCTCGCCGTCATCGCCCTGATGGCGGCGGCAGCCTGGGCGGGCCGCCACAACGGTGCCGAGTCCACCGGACCCGACGAGTCCCAGTGCCAGCGTCTACGGTCCCTCTACGACGCCCTGGTTCCCTGCTTCTCGGCAGCCGAGGACCCCGAGCCCCTCTACTCGCACGGCGGCGCCTGGGACAAGGCCTTCCCCAGCTACGCGTTCGACGGCACCGGCCGCGTGAGCCAGCTGCTGATCCGCTACCCGGCCTACTTCGCGGACGGCGACGCCGAGTCCCGCGCGCGCGTCGAGCAGTTGCTGCGTACCAAGGCGGGCCACGGCCGCGAGTACTCGTTCGCCTGGGACGAGGAGGGGAACGAACTCGCCGTCACTGTCCTCCCGCCGCTCGCCACGGACATCACCGCCCAGCGGTTCGTGACGGCACCGGGCGAGACGGTCCTCGGCTTCACCGACGCCGCCCATGTCCAGCGCACCCTTCCCCTGGCCTCCGGAGAGGAGGAACTCCCCTCCGGAGAGGAACGGCGCGACGTACCGCCGGTCATCTGGCGCACCGGCGTCCGCTCCACCGAACCGCACCTGCTGGCCGTGGGAGAACCGGGCAGCGGCACCACGACCCTCCTCCGCTCGATCGCCCTCCAGGCGCTCCAGCACGGCGACATCGTCGTGGTCGAGGGCGGTGCCGGCGGCGAGTACACGTGTCTCACCGGCCGCGACGGCGTTCTGGCCGTGGAGTGCGGCCTCTCGGGGGCACTGGCGAGCCTGGAGTGGGCGTCCCAGGAGACGGAACGCCGGCTGATCGCCATGAACCGGGCGCGCCAGGCGGGCCATCCCCCACCGGGCGACACCCTCCGCCCCCTCTGGCTCCTCCTGGACCGCCCGAGCGTCCTCACCCATCTCGCCACCGCCGACGGCCAACGCGATCCGCAGTCCCTCCTCCAGGTCCCTCTCCGCCACGGCCGCGCGGCCAACGTCACCGTGGTGGTCACCGAACAGTTCGACCACCTGGACACCCTCACGGACGCGGTACGCCGGCACACCCGCGCGCGGGTGGCCCTGGGCCCGGCCACCGCCGAGCAGATCGAAGCGGTCCTGGGCGCCCCGCCCCCGACCACCCCCACTGCCGACCTACCGCCGGGCCGCGGCTACGCCCGCCTGGGCCCCGCCCCCGCCCTTCGCCTCCAGGTCCCCGCCACCCCGGACCCCTGCGACGAAACGACCCCCGACGCCCACCGTGAGGCAGTCCTGTCGCTCCTCCCACCCCACACGACCCCACCGGACTCCCTCACCACCAAGGCAGCCGTGGCCGAGACCTGAGCCGACCGCGACCGCACCTGGCTAGGGGCGCCGACGTTCCGCACACGCGGCTACGGCCGCTGCCGCTTTCCGCACGTCCAACCTCGACCCCTACGCTCCGCACGCCCCACTCGGGCCCCTACGCTCCGCACGCCCCACTCGGGCCCCTACGCTCCGCACGTCCAGCCGCAGGCACCCCCGCACGCGCGGGCGCGGGCGCAGGCGCAGGCGTCCGGCACGCCCAGCCACGGCGCGGTCGCACCACACACCCAGCCGCAGGCGCTCCGCACGCTCGGCTGCGGGCGGTCGTGCCGCTGGGGCGGCACGGGTGGGCGCGGGCGGCACCGGCAAGCGCCGGTGAGCGACGCCCCACCCCCGCCCAGCCAGAGCCACCGGGCGCCCGGCCACCACACGCTCATGCCACGAACGTCCGCGGCCCCTCACCCCCACCGGACACCCCGTCCCGCACCAGCCGCGCCGCCGCGGCCAACCGCACCGCCGCCTCCTCGGCAACCGCTCCCCCCACGGTGAACGGCAGCCGGACATACCCCTCGAAGGCCCCGTCGACCCCGAAGCGCGGCCCCGAAGGCACCCGCACCCCCACCCGCTCCCCCATCTCCGCGATCCGCGACCCCGACAGCCCTCCCGTGCGCACCCACAGCGTCAGCCCACCCCGAGGCTCCGAGAACTCCCAATCCGGCAACTCCCGACGCACCGCCGCCACCAACGCGTCCCGGTTCTCCCGCGCCTGCGCCCGCCGAACCCCCACCGCCCGCGCCCACCCGCCGGTACTCATCAGCCAGTTGACGGCCAACTGCTCCAGCACCGGCGTCCCCAGGTCCGCGTAGGCCCGCGCCGCGACCAGGCTCCGGATCACCTCGGGCGCGGCCCGCACCCACCCGATCCGCATCCCCGCCCAGAAGGCCTTGCTGGCCGAGCCGACCGTGATCACCGTGGAACCCGCCGGATCGAACGCGCACACGGGCCGAGGCATGTCGACACCCTCGTCGAGCCACAGTTCACTCATCGTCTCGTCCGCAACGAGCACCGTCCCGGCGGCCCGCGCCGCGTCGACGAGCCCCCGCCGCCGGTCCTCGTCGGCGAGCGCACCGGTCGGATTGTGGAAGTCGGCGACGACGTACCCGAGCCGCGGCGCCGCGTCCCGCAGCACCTGCCGCCAGCGGTCCATGTCCCACCCGGCGAGCCCGTCGGCCATGGCGACCGGCACCAGCCGGGCCCCCGCCTCCCGCATCAACTGCAGGATGTTGGCGTACGACGGCGACTCCACCGCGATCCGCTCACCGCGCCCCGCGAAGAGATGGCAGATGGCGTCCATGGCGCCCATCGCCCCCGTCGTCACCATGATCTGCTCGGGCATGGTCGGGATCCCGCGCGCGGTGTACCGGTCGGCGAGCATCGAGCGCAGCGCGGGCAGTCCGGCCGGATAGTCGCCGTGTGTGTGGGCGTAGGGCGGCAACTCCTCCAGCGCGCCCTGCACGGCCTTGGTGAGCCAGGGCTCGGGCGCGGGCAGGGCGGCGCAGCCCAGGTCGATCATCGAGCCGAGCGTCTCGGGCGGCAGCGGTTCCAGGCCGCGTGCGGGCAGCGGCTTCCCGGCCGGTACGGCGGTCCAACTGCCCGCCCCGCGCCGGGACTCCAGGAACCCCTCGGTGCGCAGGGCCTCATAGGCCGCCGCGACGGTCGTACGGCTGACGGACAGGGCAAGCGCCAGCTCCCGCTCGGCGGGCAGCCGGGCGGCCACGGGCACGCGGCCTTCGAGGACGAGCACCCGGACGCCGTCGGCGAGCGCGCGATAGGCCGGCGGGCGCTTGCTGCCGGGTCCAGCGGGGCGGTCCTGCTGGGAGTTGAGCATGCGGGCGAGCTGTGCGGCCCCCACCGCCGAAGTCCACTGAGACAAGGTTTCCAGTCCACCTTCCCCGAATTGGCCATAGATGACTTTGTTCCTCAAGCCACAGGGTGGCATGCGTCAAGCCACTACCACCACAGGGGGGCGTCTCTTGTCCGGACACGGGCATCTCGCGCGGCGACTGTCGCAGCTCTATGTCGGTCTCGCGCTCTACGGCGCGAGCTCGGCGCTTCTCGTCCGGTCGGGTCTCGGCCTCGAACCGTGGAACGTGCTCCACCAGGGCCTCGCCGAGCGGACCGGCCTGTCGATGGGTGTCGTCCTGACCATCCTCGGCGCCGCCATCCTTCTCCTGTGGATCCCGCTGCGTCAGCGGCCGGGCCTCGGCACGATCTCGAACGTGCTGGTGATCGGCGCCGCGATGGACGCGACGCTGGCGGTGACCCCGGACGCCCGGACACTCGGTGCCCGTGTCCTGCTGATGATCACCGGGATCATCCTCAACAGCGCGGCGACCGGCCTCTACCTCGCGGCCCGCTTCGGTCCCGGACCGCGCGACGGGCTGATGACCGGCCTGAACCGGGTCACGGGGCTGTCGATCCGTCTGGTGCGCACCGCCATCGAGCTGACGGTCGTCGCGACGGGCTTCGCCCTCGGCGGCACGGTCGGCATGGGCACCCTGCTCTACGCCCTCTCCATCGGCCCCCTCGCCCAGATCTTCCTGCGCGTGTTCGCCGTTCCTTCGGCACCCGGCAGCACGGTCGTTGCCACCGGGCCGTCGAATCGGGCCATACTGCCCGGGTGACCGCCCTCATACGCCACCCCTACCTCGACCATCCGGGCCCGATCGCCTTCGCCCACCGGGGCGGGGCGGCGGACGGCCTGGAGAACACCATGGCCCAGTTCCGCCGGGCGGTGGAGTCGGGTTACCGCTACATCGAGACGGATGTACACGCCACGCTCGACGGCAGACTCGTCGCCTTCCACGACGCGACCCTGGACCGGATGACCGACGGTGCGGGCCGGATAGCGGACCTGCCGTGGAAGGAAGTCCGCCACGCCCGCGTGGCGGGCGTCGAACCGGTCCCCCTCTTCGAGGAACTCCTCGAAACCTTCCCCCAGGTCCGCTGGAACGTCGACGTCAAGGCGGAACCCGCGCTCCACCCCCTGCTCAACCTCATCGCCCGCACCGACTCCTGGGACCGCGTCTGCGTCGGCTCCTTCTCCGAGCCCCGGGTGGCCCGCGCCCAGCGCCTCGCCGGACCCCGCCTGGCCACCTCGTACGGCACGAGCGGTGTCCTGGGACTGCGGCTGCGCTCCTGGGGCATTCCCGCCACCGTGCGCCGCTCCGCCGTCGCCGCGCAGGTTCCCGAGTCGCGGTCGGGGGTGCCCGTGGTCGACCCCCGGTTCGTGCGCGCCGCCCACGCGCGCGGGCTGCAGGTCCACGTCTGGACCGTGAACGAACCGCAACGTATGCACCGGCTCCTGGATTCGGGCGTCGATGGCATCATGACCGATCACATCGACACGCTGCGCAAGGTGCTTGAGGACCGGGGGACCTGGGTCTGACACCCGCGCGCGGCCCGTTCTCGGGGAAGCGAGGAGCACGGGTGGGCACCGACACCGTGCGGACGGACGCGGGCGACGAGGCCGCGGGCAGACGGCGCGAACAGCGCGGCTGGTACTTCTACGACTGGGCCTGCTCCGTCTACTCGACCAGCGTCCTGACCGTGTTCCTCGGCCCCTATCTGACCGAGGTCGCCAAGTCCGCCGCCGACGCGGACGGTTATGTGCACCCCCTCGGCATACCGGTGCGAGCGGGCTCCTTCTTCGCGTACTCGGTGTCCCTGTCGGTGATCCTGGCCGTCGTGATCATGCCCCTGGTGGGCGCGGCGGCCGACCGCACGGGCCGCAAGAAGCCCCTCCTCGGCGCGGCCGCCTATCTCGGCGCCGCCGCGACCGCCGGCATGTTCTTCCTGGACGGCGACCGCTACTTCCTGGGCGGCGTCCTGCTGATCATCGCGAACGCGGCACAGTCCGTCGCGATGATGCTCTACAACTCCTACCTGCCTCAGATCGCGCCCCCCGAGGAACGCGACGCGGTCTCCTCCCGGGGCTGGGCCTTCGGTTACGCGGCCGGCTCCCTGGTCCTCGTCGCCAACCTGATCCTCTTCACCGCCCACGACGCCTTCGGTGTCTCGGAGGGAATGGCCGTCCGTATCTGTCTGGCCTCGGCGGGCCTGTGGTGGGGCGCCTTCACCCTGATCCCCCTCCGCCGCCTCCGTGACCGCCGTACCCCCGAGGGCACATCGGACGGGATCGAGGAGGCGACGGCTCCAGGCCTGCGCCAGTTGGCGGCCACCGTCCGCGACATGCGCCGTCACCCCCTCACCCTCGGCTTCCTCCTCGCGTACCTCGTCTACAACGACGGCATCCAGACGGTGATCTCCCAGGCCTCGGTCTACGGCTCCGAGGAGCTCGAACTGGAACAGTCCACGCTCATCGTCGCGGTCCTGCTCGTACAGATCCTGGCTGTGGGCGGGGCCCTCGGGATGGGCAGGCTCTCCCGCCGCTACGGAGCCAAGCGCACGATTCTCGGCTCGCTCGCCGCCTGGACACTGATCCTCGCCGCCGGCTACTTCCTCCCGGCCGGGGCTCCCCTCTGGTTCTTCGTCCTCGCCTCGGGCATCGGTCTGGTCCTCGGCGGCAGCCAGGCCCTCTCCCGCTCGCTCTTCTCCCATCTCGTACCGCCGGGCAAGGAGGCCGAGTACTTCTCCGCGTACGAGATGAGCGACCGTGGCATGAGCTGGCTGGGCCCGCTGCTGTTCGGTGTGACCTACCAGCTGACCGGAAGTTATCGGGACGCGATCATCTCCCTGGTCGTCTTCTTCGTGCTGGGTTTCGCCCTGCTCGCGCGGGTTCCGGTGCGCCGGGCGATCAGCGACGCGGGCAATCCCGTACCCGAGAGGATTTAGCGCCCGGAGCGAAAGGGCTGTAGTGTACGCGTTTGGCCTGCCAGGCGTACCGTTACTGCGCGTCAAAGATGCCGAAACGCAGGGTGACATCTGCTGTCAGATGTGACAAACCGGGCGCCGGTGGGTACTGCATTGATTGACAAGGCTGCGGCCACGACGGCGACGCATGACCCGGAACGGGACACGGAACGGGAATCTTTACCGCCGACCGGACGTTGACCGGATGACGACGACAGCGACACCTGTCCTGTGGGCGACAAGCCCGGGAGGCACGATTCATGAGTGAGCGAGCTCTTCGCGGCACGCGCCTCGTGGTGACCAGCTACGAGACGGACCGCGGCATCGACTTGGCTCCGCGCCAGGCCGTGGAGTACGCATGCGAGAAGGGGCACCGCTTCGAGATGCCCTTCTCGGTCGAGGCGGAGATTCCGCCGGAGTGGGAGTGCAAGGTCTGCGGGGCCCAGGCACTCCTGGTGGACGGCGACGGCCCTGAGGAAAAGAAGGCCAAGCCCGCGCGTACACATTGGGACATGCTGATGGAGCGGCGTACCCGTGAGGAACTCGAAGAGGTCCTCGAAGAGCGCCTCGCGGTCCTCCGCTCCGGCGCGATGAACATCGCGGTTCACCCGCGAGACAGCCGCAAGTCCGCGTAGACCCTCCGGGGGTTGAGCGGACGACACAGCGCAAACCGATGACCGCGGGCGCCGTACATTGACGTACGGCGCCCGCGGTCTTCGTCTTGGCAGGTCTTGGCAAGCGGGCTTTGAGGTGCGGGCAGCCCCTTTCAGGGGCGTGTCGAAGGGGCGCAGCCCTTGGGGATGGGAACGGGTAGGGGCGGCACGGGGGCGAGGAAGAACCGCCTCAGCGACTCAGCGGCGGCCGCGGCCCCTCGGCCGAGGCCTCACCGGAACCCGCATCGTCCCGAATCACCTCACCCTGCACGACCTTCCCGTCGGGACGACGCATCCGCGCCTGCTGGAACGCATCACCCAGCCCTCCGCCACCAGCCTCCCGAATCTTCCGCTCGAAGGTCCGCTCCGCGAACCGCCCCAGCCCCTTCTGCACGGGCGGGACCAACAGCACCAACCCCACCGCGTCCGACACCAGACCCGGCAGCATCAGCAACAGACCGCCCAGCATCAAAAAGCCGTTGCCCTCACTCTTGCCGACGGCTCCGCCCCCGGCCCCCGCCCCGGCCACACCCCCCTGCTGCTGTTGCAACGTCTCACTCAACGCCCGGAAGGCCCGCCGTCCCGCCCGCTTGACCACCGCGGAGCCGACGAGGAAGCCGGCGACGAGAAGCAGGAACACGGTGAAGCCACCGGCCGCGCCCGCGACCACGGTGAGCAGCCAGATCTCCAACACCAGCCAAGCGGCCACGCCCAATGGCAGAAACGTGCGCAGCCGGGAACGCCGGGGCCGGGCAGGGTACGTCGGGGGCGGAGCGCCAGTCGTCATGCTCCCAGTGTGCCTGGCCCCGGCTCAGCACGGGATAAGGGGATGATCAGCCTCGGCCTGAGCCCTGCCTGCCGCCACCGACCTCTTCGCCGTCCCTCTTCTCTGCGCCACCTTTGTCCTCTTTGCCGTCCCCGGCCCCTTTGCCGTCCCGCCCCAGAACCTTGCCGACCCGCTCGCCCACACCCCACGCCGTGACCCGCCACAGCGCCTCGACGAGGATGTCCCGGCTCATCTTGGAGTCGCCCAACTCGCGCTCGACGAAGGTGATGGGCACCTCGACGACGTGGTAACCCGCCTTGATCGCGCGGCGTGCGAGGTCGACCTGGAAGCAGTAGCCCTGGGAGGCGACCTCGTCGAGGCCGAGTCCTTCGAGGGTCTCGCTGCGGAAGGCCCGGTAGCCGCCGGTGACGTCACGGACGGGGACGTCGAGGAGAACCCGGGAGTAGAGGCTGCCGCCGCGGGAGATGAACTCGCGGGACTTGGGCCAGTTCACCACACGCCCGCCCGGTACCCAGCGGGAGCCGAGGACGAGGTCCGCGCCCTTGAGGGCGGTCAGCAGCCGGGGCAGTTCCTCCGGCTGGTGGGAGCCGTCGGCGTCCATCTCGATCAGGACGCCGTAGCCGTTCTCCATGCCCCAGCGGAAGCCCGCGAGGTAGGCGGCGCCGAGCCCCTCCTTGCCCTTGCGGTGCAGTACCTGGACCTGCTCGTCCTCGGCGGCCAGTTCGTCGGCGAGCTTGCCGGTGCCGTCCGGGCTGTTGTCGTCGGCCACCAGCACGTGAGCGTCGGGGACGGCCTTGCGCACCCGGCCGACGATCGCCTTGATGTTCTCCGCCTCGTTGTAGGTCGGGATGATCACCAAGGCAGTGCCGAGCGGGCCGAACCGCCTCTCCTGGCCTTCCGCCGCGAGGGTCCCGTCGCCGTCGTTCACTGCTGCCCCTTCATGTCCGTACGCAGGGGACCACCATAGTGGCCGCGGCCTGCTGAAAGTGTCGGCTCGTGTCCAGGGGAGTGTTGATTCAACAAGGGGTGTGCGGGAGCGCGCTTTGTGTACCCTGTGCGCCGCCACAGAACCACTGTCGCGCCAGGGCGGAACGGAATCCAGGTGTCGTGCGCCGCGCTTCGGATCGCGCCGGGCTGCGGATGGGGGCCCGACGCCCTTCGGGCCGACCTGGGGCCCGCTGGCTGCGGGTCGACCGAAAGCCGTTGTCTACTGAGCGTCCGGGCCCCACCCGGGTCACACCTACCCGACCGAGCCGAACGTTCCCTCGCCGAGCGCGAGCCCTGGGCCTGGCTGCCAGTGGTGGTGCGCCGGTGCGGCACACCACCCCTGACCCAGAGGCGCTTCGGCGACCGCCCGGAAGTTCCCCGGTCGGACGTCCGGTGGTGGACCCGGCCGAACCTACCCGCCCTCTGCGGCAGCCTGTCAACTGCCCTTTGAGCTGCGGGGATTCCCTTCCGTGCCTGGTCGGCGGGGAGGACCCGCAGGTCGCGCGGCGCGCAGTCGGGCCATGATCGGCCCCGGGTCGTCCCCGGAGATCACTCGCCCGGCCGTACGAAGACCGTTCGCCCGCCCACCACGGTCCGCAGACAGACGGGCAGGTCGGTGCCGAGGCTCAGATCGGGCAGGCCCGGGGTGCCGGAACGGGGGTCGGTGGACCAGCGGGCGACGCGGTCGTCGGGGGCCTGGACGACGAGGTCGCCGGTGCGCCACACCGCGTAGTCCGCGGGCGCGCCCGGTACGAGAACGCCCGCGTCGTCCCGCCCGATCGCCCGCCAGCCGCCCCGCGTGTGCGCGGTGAACGCGGCGCGCACGGACACCCGGTGCTCCGGCGTGCGGTGGAAGGCCGCTGCCCGGACCGTGCCCCACGGGTCGAGGGGCGTGACCGGGCTGTCGGAGCCGAAGGCCAGCGGTACACCGGCGCGCAGCAGGGCCGCGAACGGGTTGAGGGCGCGGGCGCGGTCTGCCCCCAGCCTCTGGGCGTACATCCCTTCCTCACCGCCCCACAGGGCGTCGAAGGCGGGTTGGACGGAGGCGGTGAGGCCGAGTTCGGCAAAGGCGGCGACGGTGTCGGGGGCGAGCATCTCGGCGTGCTCGACGCGGTGCCGGGCGGCCCGCACCCGGGCCAGGCCGACCTTCTCGGCCGCCGCGCGCACCCCTTCCACCACCGAGCTCACCGCGGCGTCCCCGATGGCGTGGAAGCCCGCCTGGAGGCCCGCCTCGGTGCAGGCGACCACATGGGCGGCGACGGCCGCCGTGTCCAGGTACGCCGTGCCGGTGTGCGCGGCGTCGGCGTACGGCTCGTGCAGGCACGCGGTGTGCGAGCCGAGGGCACCGTCGACGAAGAGGTCACCGGCGGCGCCGACCGCGCCGAGGGCGCGCGCCTTCTCGACGTCTCGCTCCGCCCAGTAACCGACGACACGCGGGCCGGGCTCCTCGGCCGCGAGCCGCAACAGCGCCGTGAAGTCGTCCTCGGAGGAGATCTCGGGGCCCGCGCACTCATGGACGGAACCGATGCCGAGCGAGGCGGCGTGGCCCAGGGCGGCGCGCTGGGCCACGGTGCGCTGGGCGGGGGTGACGGCGCCGAGGGCGGTGGCGCGTACGGCGTGGTGGGCGTCGCGGGTGAGCGGGCCGTCCGCGAAGGCGTCGGCGCCGGGGACCAGATCCAGTAGGGCTGTGGTGACGACCGCAGAGTGGACGTCGATCCGGCTGAGGTAGAGCGGGCGCCCGCCGGTGGCCTCGTCGAGTTCGGTGCGGGTCGGGGGGCGGCCCCCGGGCCAGCGGGCGGCGTCCCAGCCGTGACCGAGGAGGACGCGGTCGGCCGGGCGGGCTGCCGCGAATTCCCGTACGAGAACGAGGGCGGCCTCCAGGGAGGGGGCACCGGAGAGGTCGAGGCCGGTGAGCGCGAGGCCGGTGGCGGTGGTGTGCACATGGGCATCGGTGAACGCCGGGGTGACCAGCGCGCCTTCGAGGTCCACCACCTCGTCGACGCCGGCCGCGAAGGCGTCGGCGGCGCCCTCGGAGCCGACCCAGGCGATCTGTCCGTGTTCCACGACCATCGCGGTGGCGAACGGGTCGGCAGGGCTGTGGACTTCTCCCCCGCGCAGCAACACGGTCTTCGGCGAGGCGGTGCGATCACTCATGGGGACAGTTTCGCGCGTGCCTGACGGTGGGCCGCACCCGGTCCGTGTTCCCGGGGCACCCGGCGCTCGGACCAGCACCGGCGGCGTCACGGCGCCGACACATCAGATCGTCGGTGGCCTCACCTCAGATCCTCGGTGGCCTCGCCTCGTACGGCGTCGACAGCACCACCGTCGTGCGCGTGGAGACCCCCGCCAGCGACCGTAGCCTGGCCAGCAGCTCCTCCAGCTCGTGCGGGGTGGCCACGCGGACCTTGAGGATGTAGTTCTCGTCTCCGGCGACGCTGTGGCAGGCCTCGATCTCCGGGACGCCGGCGAGGCGTTCCGCGATGTCGTCGGGGGCACTGGGGTCGAAGGGCTTGACCGAGATGAACGCGGTCATCGGCAGCCCGACTGCCTCCGGGTCGACGACCGCGGCATAGCCCCGGATGACGCCACGCTGCTCAAGTCGGCGCACCCGCTGATGCACCGCCGACGTGGACAGGCCCGTGGCCTTGCCCAGGTCGGTGTAGCTCATCCGCCCGTCCGCGACGAGCAGCTGCACGATCTGTCGGTCCAGCTCCTCCATGGCGCAAGAACCTACAGGGCGGTTGATCTCCTCCGATACCTGAGCGGCGCAGGTCATGCCCGGTTCGTGATGTGACCGGGAGCCATCTGTGAGCCATACGGGTGACAACCACGCCGCGTCGGGCATCTGCGAGCGGCATGTGACGAAGGCCACACCACCCGAACAGGCTTCGTGATGATCTCGTGATTACCGTCGAGACGGGACGGGAAGTGCTTGCTGTGGTCGAGGCCGCAGTGCCGTCACGGCCCAGCCCGAGGGGGAGAATCCCATGCAGAGTCTTAAGCGACCTGGTCGAACCGCACCCAAGCGTCTCCAGGCGGTCATCGAGCCCGAGCCGGAGGGTGTCGAACCGGACGACGAGTTCGACGCGTACGACACCTTCGAGATGTACCGGGTGATCTGCCCGGACTGCGCTCAGCCCATCGCCCTGCTGTCCGACGAGGACGCCCTGCCGGAGCACGCACTGGTCGTGTCGCCGTGGAACCCGTTCGGGCTCACGGTCTGCGCGGGCACGGGCCGCCCGGCCGGTGACGCACGGTCGGCTGACGAGTCCGTCGTGCCGCAGGAGCAGGACACCGCCCTACTGTTGACGCTCCCTCAGGGCCTCGACTGGCGGACACAGCCCTTCTCGCACGTCGGCGGCCCGGGCTCACGCCCGATGCGCGTGCCGGTGATGCGGGGTCAAGCCGCCTGATCACAGGATTGCGTCGGCCCGGCGTCCGTGCTCTCCCGTCGAGCCGACGCGGCCGTACCGGAGGATCCGTCCCAGCCGTCGCCCCGCGCCATGGCGTCACGCGAGCCGCCATGGCGCGGGTTCGGTGCGTTCGGCGAGCCGCCATAGTGCGGGTCCGGCGCGTTCGGCGAGCCGCCATGGTGGGGGTCCGGCGCGTTCGGCGAGCCGCCATGGTGGGGGGGCGGTGCGTTCGGCGGCAGGCCCGTGCTGCCCCGCTCCGCACCGTCGCGAACTCAGGCGCGAATTCCGGGAACGGTGACCGGCTCGCCTCACGCGCGTTGGCCCGGTATGACCCCTCCTTCTCCGGTGACCGGGCGTCGGCTTCACACCTTCGTGCCGGCTGCGGCAGAATCGCTTCAGCAGGGGCCGGCCCAGCCGCAGGACCCGCCGATCTACCGGGCCCTGATGCGCACTTGGGCCGACCGAGGCCGTACCCTTCCGGGTCGCCATGACCCGGAGTGGGTCCGACTGACCAAGCCGCCGAGCGGTATCGACCAGTTCGGCACCGGCGTGCATCCCTTCGCCGCGTCCAGTCCGTACCGTGGCTCCTTCAGCGTGACTCGGGCCCCGCGAGGTGACGGGCGATGACCATCCGCTGGATCTGATTGGTGCCCTCGACGATCTGGAGCACCTTCGCCTCGCGCATGTACCGCTCGGTGGGGAAGTCCGCGGTGTAGCCGTACCCGCCGAGGATCTGCACGGCGTCGGTGGTGACCTTCATCGCGGCGTCGGTGCACAACAGCTTCGCCATGGCCGCCTGCTTGGAGAAGGGCCTGCCCGCGTCGCGCAGCCGCGCGGCGGAGAGGTAGAGCGCCCGGCCCGCCTCCGTCTGCGTCGCCATGTCGGCGAGCATGAAGCGCAGTCCCTGGAAGTCGGAGATCGGCCGTCCGAACTGCCGTCGCCCGGTGGCGTACGCGACCGCCTCGTCCAGAGCCGCCTGGGCCACACCGATCGCGCAGGCCGCGATGCCGAGCCGCCCGGAGTCGAGCGCCGAGAGGGCGATCGCGAAGCCCTGGCCCTCTTCGCCGAGGCGCCGACTGTCGGGGACGCGCACCCCGTCGAAGTGGAGTTGCGCGGTCGGTGATCCCTTCATGCCCATCTTCTTCTCGGGTGCCGCGGCACTCAGCCCCTCGGCGTCACCGGGCACCAGGAAGGCCGTGATGCCACGGGAGCCCTCGCCGCCCGTGCGGGCCATGACCGTGTAGAAGTCGGCGATGCCGCCGTGGGTGATCCAGGCCTTGGTGCCGGTGATCACCCAGTCGCCGCCGTCCCGCACGGCCCTCGTCCGCAGGGAAGCGGCGTCCGAACCGGACGAGGGCTCGGAGAGGCAGTACGCGCCGAGCAGTCGGCCGCCGAGCATCGCCGGCAGATGTTCGACCTGCTGCTCCTTCGTGCCGTAGTTGGCGAGGGCATGGCAGGCGAGGGTGTGGACGCTCACCCCGAGGCCGACGGTGAGGCGGGCCATGGCGAGTTCTTCCAGGGCCTGGAGGTAGACCTCGTAGGGCTGGTCGCCACCACCGTGTTCCGAGTCGTACGGCAGGCCGAGCAGTCCCGACTCCGAGAGCAGGCCGAAGAGATCGCGCGGGAACCGGCCGGAGTCCTCCTCCTCGGCCGCGTGCGGGGCGATCTCCCGCTGCGCGATCTCGCGGACGAGCGAGATCAGATCCCGGGCCTCTTCCGTGGGCAGTTGACGGTCCACCGGCTGCGGCGCGCGGTCTGACATGGCGACGCTCTCCTCCCTGTCGGGCTGCGGCGGACACGCACCGGGGATGAGGCGGTGCCGCCGGGTCTCACGTGCCACAGCCGATGGTCCTCCTCCGGATCGCGGAAGCCGCTGATCAGCGGCGGTGGCGCTTGGAGTATGCCCGATCCGGAGCAGCCCGTCACCAGTTAACGACCGTTCATTAAGACACATCCCACGGCACGCCACACCTCGCCGGAATTGGTCCGGACCATTGACCACAGTGGTCTAGTCCTCTACGGTCTCCCCCGGGGCAACGCCTCATCGCGTTCATGCCAACCGGCACCTCAGGCTTCCTGGCGCGTCCCCCGACTGCCGGAGCATCCCTGGAAGGAGCGCCGCCCGCCGGCGTCAGCTTTCGCGGCGGGCCGGCTCCGGCGCGAGGTAGGCCGGGGCGAGTTCCTCGATGGCGCGCAGCGAGCCGCCCAGCATCTTGACCAGCAGGTCGCACATGGTCTCGCGGGGCAGTTCCGGGCGCCCGATCCAGTCGAGGGTGGCACCCTCCACGGCGCACACCCAGCCGAACAGGCCCATCCGGGCAAGCGGTTCGATGTCGCTCCTGCCGTACGCGCCCTCGGCGATGGTCGCGACGATCGCCTCGCGGACACCGTCGCGGATGGCGTGCACCTGGGCGTCGAAGCCGACACCACCGCTGACGATCGTGCGGTAGGCGGCCTGGTTCTCCTCCGCATAGCGCAGATAGCAGTCCATGGTCCGGTGCACGCGCTCCACGGGCGGCAGTTGCAGACCGCTCTCGGCATGGGTGATCAGATCGGCCACGGAGTCCTCGACGATCGCGAGGTAGTAGCCGCGCTTGGACTTGAAGTAGTAGTAGATCAGCCCCTTGGCCACATGCGCCTGGCGCGCGATGTCGTCCATCGACAGGGCGTCGTACGAGGTATCGGCGAACAACTTCCGCCCGATGGAGATGAGTTCGGCGCGGCGCGCTATGGAGCGGTCGGTTCCGCCAGCCCGTGGCGGTGTGACCGCACGCTGTTGCCTGCTCTTCAATTTCGGTCCTGGTCTCCAACTGCCAGCGGGACAACCGCAGTATGGCAGACCTCACCACCAGCTTGTTCGACTCTGATCGACAGGATCGAGCGGTGGGATCAGGTCACAGGAGACCCAACTGGGTCACCAGCATCGCGACGACCACGACCAGGGTCCAGCCCATGAGGTGCTCGACGACCTTCGGGCCGTCGTCCTGGGGGCCGCCCGTGCGGGTGCGGACGCGGTTGGCGGTGGCGGAGGTCGCGGTCATGGCAGCTCACTGGTGTGATCGGTGTGCGGTGGCTCCCCCACCGTTCCGTCCACCTTGCCACCGTGTGGGCGGTTCGCGGCCGAGAGCTTGGTCACACGAAGCGGCCCCCGGTCTCCCGGGGGCCGATCCGCTCAGGGCACTCGTCAGCCCACTCCCACCGTCGCGAGCGCCGCGCGCTGGCGGGGTGTGGGCCGTGCCGGGAAGTACAGGTAGCAGACACCGCCCGTGCCGGAGACCACCTTGCCTGCGGCGTTGTACCGCTTGGTCCGCAACCAGATGTTCTCCCACTCGCGCCGCCGGTAGACGCGGCGCACCGCCTCGTTCGTCGCCGCGTTCGGATCGTTGGCGATGACGTCCCCGTCGGCGGTGAAGCCGATCACCGTCATCAGATGCCCGGCCGTGCCGTAGCCGGCGCCCGTGAGCTCCTCGGCGAGGAACGACTGGGAGGTGATCGCCGGGATGCCCGCCGCGATCAGCGTCTCCAGGTCGGTGAGCGAGCCCAGCCGGGTCACCACGCCCTGGAGGTCCTTGTAGGTGGCGGCGTAGGCCGCGTTGAAGGGCCAGTTGCCGCAGCCCTCGTACTGGTAGTCGTAGGTGAACCGGGCCGCGTGGCACACCTGCGGGTCGGCATACTCGGGATTGACCCAGGCCAGGTCCTCGGCGCTGGGCCTCCGGCCCCAGAACTCTGTGATCATCTGCGAGCAGGTGGGGCTGCACCAGGCCTCGCCGCCGTTGTCGTACTCGGGGTACTGGCCCTTGTGGGTCTCCTGGGAGTAGCGCGGGACCTTCAGCTCCCGCGCGAGCCCGGGGGTGGAGGCAGGAACGGTGAAGCGGTCAGGGACGTCCGAGCCCATCGCGCCGAGCCGCCACACCGTGGGCGTGAGCCGGGTGCCGGGTGTGCGGTACAGGGTCAGGCGCAGCCGGTACGAGGCGAGACGCAGGCCCGTGGCCGGGTCGTCGATCGCGAAGGTGTCGGTCCAGACGCTGCTTCTGCCGTCCTCCTGCCCGTCGACCGAGGTCCGTCTGATGTCCTGGTCACCGGCGGCCCACCGGCCCAGCACGTACCAGGGCGTGTCCGTGCCGTCGGAGTACGTGCCCTTCAGTTCGACCTGGAGCCAGGTGCCGTCGGGGGTGCGCGCGTTCCAGGACGCCACGGCCTCCGTGGCGGGCACGGCGAGCCGGTGGACCGGAGAGGTCCAGGTCGCGTACTCCCAGGGGGCCGTCCGCCCCGTGTGGGGATCGGTGTAGTCGATGGTGCCGGCAGGCGCGTCGATCACCAGCCCGGGCCGCAGCCCTGGCTGTGCCCGGGTTCCCCGCGCGCTTCCGGCGCGCCAGTCGGTGTACGAGGTCCAGGCCCGGTTGTCGACACGACGCTCCGGTGCCTGTGCGGGGCGGGCGGAGGCTTCGCTCCGGCCGCTCGATGTGTCGGCTGCCGCCTGACCCGCGGCTCCCCCGGCCGCCGTGGCGGCGGTGGCGACTGCTGCGGCCAGGACGGCCCTGCGGGACGGCTCGGAAAGGCTCGTCATCTGCGGGTGGCCCCCAGTGTCCGGAAGGAACGGTCAGACGCACGGCTGTCCGCCAACTATGGACGCCGGGGTGGGACTTCTGCCAGCACCTCGCCCCGCGCCACGCCCGCCGATATGGGTCGACTCCATCGGCGTACAGCTGGGCCCGGCGGCACGGTGTTCAATCCACCTATGCCTGCGTCTCCCGACCCCGTGGACCCCGCCGTCGACGATCTCGCCGCCCGGCTGCGGCGGCTGCCGCCCTCCTGCGGGCCGGTGCGGCTGGTGGGGATCGACGGGCACGCGGGCTCCGGTAAGAGCACTTTCGCCGCGCGACTGGCCGGCGCGCTGGGCGGCGCGCCGGTGCTGCACCTCGACGACATCGCCACGCACGAGGAACTGTTCGCTTGGACGGACCGCCTGATGGAGCAGGTGATCGAGCCGCTGCGGCGCGGAGAGAGCGCACGCTACTCCCCGTACGACTGGCGTGAGCGGCGCTTCGGGTCGGCGCGCGTGCTGCCGTGCGCGCCCGTCGTCCTGGTCGAGGGCGTGGGCGTGGGACGGCGTGCGCTGCGTCCGTGGCTGGTGCGGCTGATGTGGATGGAGTTGCCGGACGAGGAGGCCTGGGCGCGTGGGCGAGCACGGGACGGGGCGGAACAGAGTGAATTCTGGGTCGGCTGGGTTCAAGCGGAACGGCGGCACTTCTCCGAGGACCCTTCTCGGCCGTTCGCCGATCTTCTGATTCGGCCGCGGCGGACGGGGTACGAGGCGCTCACGGGACCTGGTGCGACGTCCGAACGGGGACCGCACCTCACTCAGGGTGATGACCCATCCGCAATGTGCTGAACTCGTGAAGACGGCCGTCCGGCAAGTTCTCCGAGTGCGCCAACTTGGCTTGACCGAGGGGCCGTACAGGTCTTACGTTCTCAATGTGCGGTCATTCGACACCGCCCAGAGACGCGAAGCCCCCGGTTGTTCCCCCGTGATCGGGGGCTTCGTTCTGCCTTCTTCGGCTTTCGCGGAAGCCCTGGGACACGATTCCTTCACCCTCGGTCACCGTCCGCAATGCGCCCCGTCCGCTCCCACCTCGTAGGACGAGGGCTGCGGCACCCTTCGAAGGGCGGCCGACCCGCAGGTACGATGCCCAGGGTGCGACCTTCGGACGGCGGCGGCAAGGCACCGACGCAACTCCCGTCCGCGGCACAGCGGTTCGACGAATGCTGCCGACGGGCACCGGCCCGTTCGGTTTCCAGCGGGGGCACGCTTTGTGGGGGACGTGATGGACTTCGGCTCGCGGGGCCCCGAGGCACCGGCCGACCTCGCCTGGCTGCGAGGCGTGGACGCCTACACGATGGGCGCCTATCCGCAGGCGGAGGAGGAGTTCCGCGCCGCGGTGCGGATGGATCCCGGGATGGCCGACGGCTGGCTCGGGCTGCACGCACTGCGGGTGGACACGACGACCGCGCTGCTGCGGATGTTCCGGCACCGGGAGCGCTTCGGGGAGCAGCGCTCCCGGCACCGGCGCACCCTCAACTCCTGGTACTGGCTGGGCTGGTGGGTGCAGCCGGTGCTGGAGAGCCCGCGTGATCTGCTCCTCGCGCACGCCTCGCACTGGCTGGACGGGCGCCATGTGCCCGAGCTGGACCGGGCGCTCGCGGGGCTGCCGCCGGTCGACGCCGATCACCAGGTGCGCTTCCTGCACGCCTGCCGCGCCTACCTCGTCAAGGACTGGGAGCAACTGGTCCGGCACACCGATCCGCTCCTCGACGATCCGCTGCTGGGCATTGAGGCGGGCCTCTTCGGTGGGATGGCACGAGTCCGGCTGGAGACGTACGGGCAGGCCGAACCCCTGCTGTCCGCCGCTCTGATGCGCTGCCGCAGCGAGCAGCCGCAGCGTAAGGAGTTGCGGTACTGGCTGGCGCGCGCCCACGAGGGCACGGGGCGCAGTGCCGCCGCGCTGCCGCTCTACCGGGCCGTGCACCGTGTGGACCCCGCTTTCATGGACACCTCCGCGCGGCTCGCGGCGATCGCCGAGGGGGACGGGTACGACGACGACGCGAGCGACTTCGCGGCGATCGCGCTCGCGGGGATCGGGCAGGACGTGCTCGACGGCGACGGGCTGGAGCCGTTCTTCGACCCCGAGGGCCGGGACGTCAAGGTCTCCGATCCCGGACTCCCCCCGCAGGGCGGGCTGCCGCCCGAGGCCGGCGACACCTTTGTACGGGAGAAGTCCGCGGTGCCGGTGCAGCCGGTGTCGCTGCCGGCCGGGCCGACGGATCCCGAACTGCTGGAGGACGCACTCGCCGAGCTGGAGCGGATGGTCGGGCTGGAGCCGGTGAAGCGGCAGGTCAAGGCGTTGTCCGCGCAACTGAACATGGCGCGTTTGCGGGCGGGGCAGGGGTTACCGGTTCAGCCGCCCAAGCGGCACTTCGTCTTCTCCGGGCCGTCCGGGACCGGGAAGACGACCGTGGCACGAATACTGGGCCGGGTCTTCTACGCGCTCGGGCTGTTGGGCGGGGATCACCTCGTCGAGGCGCAGCGGGCGGACCTCGTGGGCGAGTACCTCGGGCAGACCGCCGTGAAGGCCAACGAGCTGATCGACTCGGCGATCGGTGGGGTGCTGTTCGTCGACGAGGCGTACTCCCTGTCCAATTCCGGGTACGGCAAGGGCGACGCGTACGGGGACGAGGCGTTGCAGGTGCTGCTGAAGCGGGCCGAGGACAACCGGGACCATCTGGTGGTGATCCTCGCGGGATATCCGGAGGGCATGGACCGGCTGCTGGCTGCGAACCCCGGGCTCTCCTCCCGCTTCACCACGCGCGTCGACTTCCCCTCCTACCGGCCGTTGGAGCTGACCTCCATCGGGGAGGTACTCGCGGCGGAGAACGGGGATGTGTGGGACGAGGAGGCGCTCGACGAGTTGCGGTCCATCTCCGGACACGTGGTCGATCAGGGATGGATCGATGAGCTCGGGAACGGGCGGTTTCTGCGGACGCTGTACGAGAAGAGCTGCGCGTACCGGGACCTTCGGCTGTCGGGGTATCCGTCGATCCCGACGCGGGACGACCTGTCGACGCTGCGGTTGCCGGATCTCATGCAGGCGTACGGGGAGGTGTTGTCGGGGCGGGGGCCTCAGGACCCGACGGCCATGTGACTTCCCCACCCCCGCCGCCCCTACCCGTCCCATCCCCAGGGGCTGCGCGCCCCTTCGACCCCCGTCACCGACTCGGGGCTCCGCCCAGGACCCCGTTCGCGCCGTTCCCCGCGCCCCTTTTCAGGGGCGCGGGGAACGGCACGAGAAGCCCCACCGGCCCACGGATGGGGTCGAAGGGCACAGCCCCTGGGGATGATGGGACGGGTAGGGGCGGCGGGGGCGAGAATCAGCCGGCGAGGGCCTTCTTCGGGGGTTCGCTGAGCCTTGGCTCCGCAACCCGGACCGGCTGGACCTCGCGGTGAGCGGGGTCACGGACCTCACCCACCAGGAGTTCCAGTACGTCCTCCAGGGCGACAAGGCCGAGCACCTTGCCTGAGGCGTCCGCCACCTGGGCCAGATGCGTGGCGGCACGGCGCATGACCGTCAGCGCGTCATCCAGCGGCAGCTCCGCGCGGAGGGTCGTCATGGGCCGCCAGATCTGCTGGGGGACGGCACGGTCGGAGTCCTCCAGATCGAGGACGTCCTTGACGTGGAGGTAGCGGCCCATGAAGGCGCCGGTCTCCGCGACCACCGGGAAGCGGGAGTAACCCGTGCGAGCGGTCAGCGCGACGACCTGGGCCGGGGTCACCGAAGGGGCCACGGTCACCAGCGAGTCCCGCTTCAGCAGGACGTCCGTCACCGGGCGGGAGCCCAGCTCCAGGGCGTCCTCCAGGCGTTCCTGCTCCTCGGGGTCGAGCAGCCCGGCCTGGCCCGAGTCCTCGACCAGTCGGCCGAGCTGGACGCTGGTGAAGACGGCCTCGACCTCGTCCCTGGGTTCGACGTGGAAGAGCTTCAGGACCACTCGGGCGCAGGCGCCGAGGCCGATCGTGACCGGCTTGCAGAGCCTCGCGAAGGCCACCAGCGCGGGGCTCAGCCACAGCGCCGTCTTCTCCGGCGCCGCCATCGCCAGGTTCTTGGGCAACATCTCGCCGACGACGAGGTGCAGGAAGACGACCACGGCCAACGCGATCACATACCCGAGGGGGTGGATCATGCCGTGCGGGAGGTGGATCGCCTCGAACACCGGCTCCAGCAGCTTCGCCACCGTCGGTTCGGCCACCGCGCCGAGCGTCAGCGAGCAGACGGTGATGCCGAACTGGGCCGCCGCCATCATCTGCGGCAGGTTCTCCAGGCCGTAGAGGACCTGCCGGGCCCGCGTCGTGCCCAGCGGTTCGATCTGGCTGCGGCGGACGGAGACCAGGGCGAACTCGGCGCCGACGAAGAAGCCGTTGGCGAGCACGAGGAGCAGGGCGAACAGGAGTTGGAGCAAGCTCATCGGGCCGCCTCCAGGGCGGAGGCGGGGTCCGTGGCGGGGGCGGTTCGTACGAGGCGTACGCGCTCCGCCCGGTAGTGCCCGACCTGGCGCACCGCCAGCCGCCAGCCCGGCAGCTCCGCGCGGTCACCGGGGGCGGGGATACGGCCGAGCAGGTCGGCGACGAGGCCGGCGACCGTCTCGTACGGGCCCTCGGGGACGTCGAGGCCTATGCGCTGGAGGACATCGACACGGCAGCTTCCGTCGACGTCCCAGGCGGGGCGGCCGTCCTCGGGCGGGGCGGCGGCGAGTTCGGGCAGGTCATGCCCGTCGTGCTCGTCGCGCACCTCGCCGACGAGTTCCTCGACGATGTCCTCCAGGGTGACGACCCCGGCCGTACCGCCGTACTCGTCGACGACGACGGCGATGGGCTGTTCGCTGCGCAGCCGGGCCAGGAGGGG
This sequence comes from Streptomyces sp. NPDC012510, assembly GCF_042955065.1. Taxonomy (NCBI): domain Bacteria; kingdom Bacillati; phylum Actinomycetota; class Actinomycetes; order Kitasatosporales; family Streptomycetaceae; genus Streptomyces; species Streptomyces sp. NPDC012510. Next base: position 26,545 of record NZ_JBIBEN010000033.1, on the reverse strand, counting down.
CTGCACCGGCAGCGTCTCCGGGACCAGCAGCGGCGCCTTGGCGATGCGGCCGACGGGGGTGTGCAGCCGGTCGTGGGCCGGAACCGCGAGAGCGTCCTTGAGGTGGACCATACCGACGATCTCGTCGATCCGCTCCCGGTAGACGGGGAAGCGGGACAGACCGGTGGCCCGGGTCAGATTGACCACGTCCTCGGCGGTGGCCGACGACTGCAGGGCGCTGACCTTCACGCGCGGTGTCATCACGTTCTCCGCGGTCAGCTCGCCGAGGGACAGCGTCCGTACGAAGAGGTCGGCGGTGTCCTGCTCCAGGGCGCCTGCCAGGGCGGAGTGCCGGGCGAGGGAGACCAGTTCGCCGGGGGTGCGAGCGGAGGCCAGCTCGTCGGTGGGTTCCACGCCGAAGGCGCGGACCAGGCGGTTGGCGACCGCGTTGAGGCCGGCGATGACCGGGCGGAAGAGGCGGGAGAAGACGTGCTGGGGGCCCGCGACGAAGCGGGCGACCTGCATCGGCTTGGAGACGGCCCAGTTCTTGGGGACCAGTTCGCCGATCACCATCTGCACTGCGGAGGCCAGCAGCATGCCGACGACCACGGAGACTCCGGACACGGCGCCTTCGGGTATGCCGATGGCGGTGAAGGGGCCGTGGAGTATCTCAGCGAGCGCCGGTTCGGCGAGCATGCCGACGACGAGGGAGGTGATGGTGATGCCGAGTTGGGTGCCGGAGAGCTGGAAGGACAGTTCCTTGAGCGCGTCCACCACCTTGTGGGCCCGGCGGTCGCCCTCGGCCGCGGCCTTCTCGGCCTCGGGCCGCTCGACCGTCACGAGGCCGAACTCGGCCGCCACGAAGAAGCCGTTGGCGAGGATCAGAAGGAACGCGGCTGCGAGGAGCAGCAGGGGGATGGTCATGCCGCCGCCTCGATATGCCGGGAGGGGGCGGCGCAGGTACTACAGGACGATCCGTCCATCGCTGGAAGGAGTCACTCCTCGAACTAGCAGGGAGCCCCCGCCTTCCCGGAGGGAACGGACGGAGGCGGAGGCGCGACGAAAACGTCTCCGCCAACAGATTAATCAAGACAGGGGCCGGTGTGGCAGGGGCGGAGGCCCCGAGTCGGCCCTGATCTTGCTCGGGGCCGTCTCCCTACGGGGAACCGGATCAGCCCTGACGCTGCTCGGGTCCGGGGGCCGACCGGGTCTCCACCAGTGCCCGCAGGGCGCGGGCGTCCTCGATGGCCCGCTGCTTGGCGATGCCCGGTTGGATGCCGAGCGCGGGCAGGCTGGTGCCGTCGGTGAGGTCGAGGAAGACCCACGGGTCCCCGACCCGCAGGTTCACCTGGACGATCTCGGCCCAGCCGAGATGCCGCTTCCCGGTGATGTTGACGACGGTCACACCGGACTCGTCGGCGACCACCTTGGGCCGGGACAGCAGGCACAGCACCCCGGCGAGCAGGGCGGCCGTGAAGACGAAGCTGAGCCGCTCCCCGGGTCCGAGCGTCGGGAGCAGTACCCCGATCACCGTGATGGCCACGAAGAGCGCGCCCGCGGCGGTCAGCAGCACGGCCCGGGTGCGACCCGGCCGAAAAGTGACCGGCAGGGAAGGAGGAGCTTCCGGCATGGCGTGGGTCTCCCGGGCGCTCAGAGACGGCAGGCGTGGATGGCCGTGGTCAGGATGGCCCGGGCGCCGATGTCGTACAGGTCGTCCATGATCCGCTGGGCCTCCTTGGCCGGGACCATGGCACGCACGGCGACCCAGCCCTCGTTGTGCAGCGGCGAGACGGTCGGGGACTCCAGGCCCGGCGTGAGCGCGACGGCCTTCTCCAACTGCTCGACGCGGCAGTCGTAGTCCATCATCACGTAGGTCCGGGCCACGAGGACGCCCTGGAGGCGGCGCAGGAACTGCTGCACCTTGGGCTCGTTCTCGGTGGTGGTGTCGGCGCCGACCCGGCGGATGACGACGGCCTCGGACTTCATGATCGGGTCGCCGAAGACCTCCAGGCCCGCGTTGCGCAGCGAGGTGCCGGTCTCGACGACGTCGGCGATGACCTCGGCGACACCCAGCTCGATCGCGGTCTCCACGGCACCGTCGAGGTGGACGACGGACGCGTCGATGCCGTTGTCGGCGAGGTGTCCGGCGACGATCCCCTCGTACGAGGTGGCCACCGTCATGCCCTTCAGGTCGGCGAGGCCCTTGGCCGTGCCTGGCTTGGTGGCGAACCGGAAGGTGGAGCGGGCGAAGCCGAGCGGCAGGATCTCCTCGGCGTCGGCGCCGGAGTCGATGAGCAGATCGCGGCCGGTGATGCCGATGTCGAGGCGGCCGGAGGAGACGTAGATCGCGATGTCACGGGGGCGGAGGTAGAAGAACTCGACCTCGTTCTCCGGGTCGACGATCCGCAGTTCCTTGGACTCCCGGCGCTGCTGGTAGCCGGCCTCATGCAGCATCTCCCCCGCAGGGCCGGACAGGGAACCCTTGTTGGGGACGGCGATGCGCAGCATGAGGCGAGCTTCCTTCGTTCGTATGTGCGGGCGTTCGTATGTACGGGATGTGAGTGCGGGGGTACGGCTCAGAGGTGGGCGTACACGTCGTCCAGGGAGATGCCGCGGGCGACCATCATCACCTGGACGTGGTAAAGCAGCTGCGAGATCTCCTCGGCGGCCGCTTCCTTGCCCTCGTACTCGGCGGCCATCCAGACCTCTGCCGCCTCTTCGACGACCTTCTTGCCGATGGCATGGACGCCCTTCTCCACCAGTTCTGCGGTGCGGGAAGTGGCGGGGTCGCCGTGGGCGGCCTTCTGCTGGAGCTCGGTGAAGAGCTCCTCGAACGTCTTCTTGGACATGGTGAGGCCCACACTACGCGCTACGGCGCACTCCTCAGCGCCAGGGTTCGGATACTGAGCGGAGGGTGGCCGCCGTCGCCACCGCCGCCGTGACCGCCTCGTGGCCCTTGTCCTCGTGGGAGCCCTCGATGCCCGCGCGGTCCAGGGCCTGTTCCTCGGTGTCGCAGGTCAGCACACCGAAACCGACGGGGACACCGGTCTCGACGGAGACCTGGGTGAGGCCCTGGGCGACGCCCTGGCACACATACTCGAAGTGGGGGGTGCCGCCGCGGATGACGACGCCGAGGGCGACGATCGCGTCGTAGCCTCGGCCCGCGAGCACCTTGGCGACGACGGGCAGCTCCCAGCTGCCGGGGACCCTCAGGAGGGTAGGCTCGTCGATGCCCAGGTCGCGCAGGGCGCGCAGGGCGCCCTCGACGAGGCCGTCCATCACCTTCTCGTGCCACTGGGCCGCGATGACCGCGACGCGGAGGTCGCCGACGTTGCTGACGGACAGTTCGGGTGCGCCCTTGCCGCTCACGTTGCTCCTTGGTTCTTTGAATCTCGTACGAGCTGGTCTTGCCGTCGTGGTTACTGGTTGCCGCAGGTGGACGCGGGGACCGTGTCCAGCCAGGGCAGGTCGTGGCCCATCCGGTCCCGCTTGGTGCGCAGATAGCGGAGGTTGTGCTCGCCCGCGCGGACGGGCATCGGCTCGCGGTCGACGACCGTGAGGCCGTGCCGGACCAGGGCGTCGGTCTTCTCCGGGTTGTTCGTCATCAGCCGCAGACTGCGGACGCCGAGGTCACGCAGGATCTGCGCGCCGGCTCCGTAGTCCCGGGCGTCCGCGGGCAGGCCCAGCTCCAGGTTGGCGTCGAGGGTGTCGCGGCCGAGCTCCTGGAGTTCGTAGGCGCGCAGCTTCGACAGCAGTCCGATGCCGCGTCCTTCGTGGCCGCGCAGGTAGACGACCACGCCCCGGCCCTCGGCGGCGATGCGCTCCAGGGACGTCTCGAGCTGAGGGCCGCAGTCACAGCGCAGCGAGTGGAAGATGTCGCCGGTGAGGCATTCGGAGTGGACGCGGACAAGGACGTCCTCGCCGTCGCCGAGCTCGCCGTGGACGAGGGCGACGTGCTCGACGCCGTCGACGGTGGAGCGGTAGCCGTACGCCGTGAAGTCGCCGAAGGCGGTGGGCAGGTGTGTCCTGGCCTCACGCTTGACGGTGGGTTCGGAGGAGCGACGGTAGGCGATCAGGTCCTCGATGGAGATGATCGTCAGGCCGTGCTTGCGGGCGAACGGGATCAGTTCGGGAAGGCGCAGCATACGGCCGTCCTCACCGGCGATCTCGACGATGGCGCCGGCCGGGCGCAGGCCCGCGAGACGGGCGAGGTCGACGGCGGCCTCGGTGTGGCCGTCGCGCACGAGCACTCCGCCGGAGCGGGCGCGCAGCGGGAAGATGTGGCCGGGGCGGACGAAGTCGCCCGGCTCGGCCGTGCCGCTCGCCAGCAGTTGGAGGGTGGTGGCACGGTCGGAGGCGGAGATGCCGGTGGTGACACCGTGTCGCGGAGCGGCGTCGACGGTGATGGTGAAGGCGGTGCGCATGGACTCGGTGTTCTGCTGCACCATCTGCGGCAGTTCGAGCCGGTCGAGTTCGTCGCCCTCCATCGGGGCGCAGATCATGCCCCGGCACTCGCTCATCATGAAGGCGATGATCTCGGGGGTGGCCTTCTCGGCGGCGATGACGAGGTCGCCCTCGTTCTCGCGGTCCTCGTCGTCGACGACCACCACGGGGCGGCCGGCCGCGATGTCGGCGATGGCCTGCTCGACGGGGTCGAGTCCGAAGCTCTCGATGTCGTCGGTGCTGTACAGGATCGGCGCCGTTGTCATGCCGGGGCTCCTTCCAGGGCGGGCTTGCGGGAACGCAGCCACCAGTCGCGCATGCCCCACAGGACGAGCACGCCGTAGATGATGTAGACGAATCCGGAGAACGCGTAGCCGTTGGCGAAGTTGAGCGGTACACCCACGAGGTCGACGAGCAGCCAGGCGATCCAGAACTCGACCAGGCCACGTGCCATGGCGTACATGGCGACGATGGTGCCCGTGAAGATGTACGCGTCCGGCCAGGGATCCCAGGAAAGGCTGGGGAACGCGGTGAAGAGGCCGCCGACGGCGAGGGTGCCGAGCACGGCGCCGGCGATCAGGTAGCCGCGCTCGCGCCAGGTGGCGAAACGCGGGGCGATGGCACCGTCGGTGGCACGGCCCTTGGTGCGGTTCCACTGCCACCAGCCGTACGCGGCGACGGCCATGACGATGACCTGCTTGCCGGCGCTGCCCGTCAGATGGCCGACGAAGGCGCCGAAGAGGATGAGACCGGAGAGGAACTGCACGGGCCAGTTCCACAGGGAGCGGATCGCGCCGAGGGCGAGCGCGAGCAGACCGAGGATGTTGCCGATCATGTCCGACCAGAGGATGTGCTGGCCGAACGCGGTGAAGGCAACCGAGTTCAGCGAGTTCACCGGTCCGCCCCCGGAAGGCCGGATGTGCCCTGGTGGCCCAGCAACCGCTCGACGTACTTGGCAATGACGTCGACTTCCAGGTTGACCGGGTCTCCGGGCTGCTTGCGGCCGAGCGTGGTGAGGTCGAGGGTGGTCGGGATGAGGCTGACGGTGAAGTAGTCGGGGCCGGCGTCGACGACGGTGAGGCTGATGCCGTCGACGGTGATGGAGCCCTTCTCGACGACGTACCGGGTGAGGTCGGCGGGGAGGGAGATCTTGACGATCTCCCAGTTCTCGGACGGCTTGCGCTCGATGACCTGGCCGGTGCCGTCGACGTGGCCCTGCACGATGTGCCCGCCGAGGCGCTCGCCGACCGCCATGGGGCGTTCGAGGTTGACCCGGGAGCCGACGGTCAGGGCGCCGAGGCTGGAGCGTGCGAGGGTCTCCGCCATGACGTCGGCGGTGAACCAGTCGGCCTCGTGCTCCACGACGGTGAGACAGACGCCGTTGACGGCGATGGAATCGCCGTGGCGCGCGCCCTGGGTGACCACGGGGCCACGCAGACGGAAGCGGGAGGAGTCGCCGAGGTTCTCTACGGCGGTGACCTCACCCAGTTCTTCGACGATTCCGGTGAACACTTCCCGGGTCCTCCTGCCTCGTGTGGGCACGGACTCCGGGGCTGTCGAAGACGACAGACATCAGCGGACAGCGGCACAGGGGGCGACGCCGTGTGAGAGACCCACCCCTGGCGAGGTGGGCCAAAAACAGACGGCGGCGCGCACGCATGCCCGCCCGCCGCGCACTGCCTCCCATCCGGACTTTAACCGTCGGTCCAGGAATTTCACCTGGTCAACCGGCCGCTGGAAGCGACCGGGTCGCGGACTGTAACCGCCGGTTCGGACTTTCACCGACCCCGGAGTGCGCTGCTTCTGGTACATGGCCAGTGTGCCACGCCGGATCGACACCCATGCGGGCGAGCGCTGTGGGGTGGCTCACAGGACGTACCCCTGGACTTCCGCGACGGACACCGACGGGGTCGACCGCCCCTGACCAAGGGTCAACTTCCGTCCCGTCGGCCTCACTCGAAGCGGTGCGCACCCATTGACCAGCCTGGTCTAGTCCTTTTAAAGTCTGGCGGCGCGGTACCCGCCCGGAACGGCCCGGCGGCGGTGATGACGGCCCTTGCCCCGCCGCCGGGTCCCTCGCCCGGGAGGACGGAGGCGGGCGGTGAGGTGTGGGGGCATCGGCCTGGACTTCGCCGTGTCGCGGGTAACGGCGCCCCGCTGTCCGTCCGGGCCGGTACGCACTCGTGGGCGCCGTGTCTCTCGCGTTCCTCGCGTTCCTCGCGTTCCTCGCGTTCCTCGCGTTCCGCGGCGGTGTGGTGACGAGGTGCGGGGCGTGCTGAACCCGGACAAGCTGGGGTTCGCGGGACGGCAGCCGGCCCGAGGGTGACCGTCGCGTCGGATTCCGGCGCCGTTGGCCGTCCACGAGCCGTCTCGTGGTCGTGGATGTCCACGCGGGATGTCACATTCGCGGGGGCCGCCGCGTCGTAGCTGCCGTAGGGCGCTTCCGGCCGGTAGCGCCCGGCGGACGAAGGGAATGGACGGCATGACCACGATCCTGGTGACCGGTGGCACCGGTGTCCTCGGCCGGCTCGTCACCGAGAGGCTGCGGGCGGACGGGCACGATGTGCGGGTGCTCAGCCGACACAGCGAGCCGTACGCGGTCGATCTCGTCGTGGGAGGCGCCGGGCTGGAGTCGGCCGTGGCGGGAGTGGACACGATCGTGCACTGCATGACCTCGCCGCGCGGGGGCGACGAGAGGGCGACGGAGAACCTGATCGCGGCGGCACGCCGGGCCGGTGTGGCACATCTGGTCCACATCTCGATCGTCGGTGTGGACCGGGTGCCGCTGCGCTACTACCGGTCCAAACTGGCCGTCGAGCGGATGGTCGAGGAGTCGGGGCTGGGCTGGACGATCCTGCGCGCCACCCAGTTCCACGACCTGCTGGTACTGGTCTTCCAGGTTCTCTCCAAGTCGCCGGTCATGCTGGTGCCCGCCGGGATCGGCGACCAGCCGATCGCCGCCGGCGAGGTCGCCGACCGCCTGGCCGAGCTGGCCGCCGGCGCCCCCGCCGGGCGGGTGGAGGACATGGGCGGCCCCGAGATCCTCCCCCTGCCCGAACTGGCCCGCGCCTACCTGGCGGCCACCGGCCGCCGCCGCCCGCTCCTGAACGTGCCCCTGTTCGGGGCGGCGTACCGGGGCTTCCGGGCCGGGGGCCACCTCACGCCCGAACGGGCCGTGGGGACCAGGACGTTCGAGAACCACTTGGCGGAGCGGTTCGGGGGCACGAAGGCGCGATGACGGGGACGGGGCAATGAGTGGGAGCGGGGATGACGAGTGCGGGCGGTGAGGTGTGAGGGACGCCGGCGGCGCGAAGGTCGGCGCGTCACCGGCGGAACAGGTCGTACGGGTCACCGCCCTGCCGGTGCCACGTGACACACGTCTCACGGCGTCGCTCGTGCAGCCGGTCGTACGGGCGTCATGACGCGCCGGTGTGAACGGGCCGTGCAGGCGTCACCCGCGCCGGTGCGACAGGCCGTACGGGCGACACCCTGTGCCGGTCCACCAGGACGCACGGGCGGCGACACGGCGCCGTCAAGGCGAACCGAGTGCCCTACGGCTGTCAGCGTGCAGCTGGTGGGAACAGGTCGTCCTGCGCCGCCTCCCGCGCCATGAGGAGCGCGCCCCGCAGCACCGCTGCCCCGCCCAGGCCACTCGGCCTGACCTCCGTGGGCATCGGCGACATGGCTGTAAGCCGGGCCTCGACCCGAGCAGCCAGGGCCTCCCCGCCGGCCTGTCCGACCTCGCCGCCGAGCACCACACAACCGGGGTCCAGCACAGCGACGACGGAGGCGGCGCCGATGGCGAGGCGGTCGGCCAGGGCGTCGAGGAAACGGGCGTACGGATCGGTCGCTCTCGCCGAGGAACCCGGTCCGTCGGACGAGGCCGACAGACCGTTGACCGACGCTGCTGCCCGGTCGGCCCAGGCTGCCGCGCCGTCCGCCGACGACCCTGACGCCGCCGTCCTCGCCACCGCCGTCCGCACCAGCGTCGCCGAGTGCGGCTCACGGCCCGTCGGGTCGGCTGTGATGCCGTGGGCGGCGGCCAGGGCTGCCACCGCCGCAGCGCCGCCCAGCGAGTGGAAGCCGCCCTCGCAGTCGGTGGCCGAGGGGATCGTGGTGGTGCCCGGGACCGGGAGGAAGCCGATCTCTCCCGTACCGCCGGAGGCACCCCGGCGGAGACGGCCGTCGAGGACGACGGCGGCGCCGGTGCCCACGCCGAGCCAGAGGAGGACGAAGGTGTCACGGTCGCGGGCGGCACCGTCGCGCTGTTCGGCGAGGGCGGCGAGGTTGGTCTCGTTCTCGACGAGGACGCGGGGGGTGAGTCGTTCCCCCAGGGCGGCGGCCAGGCGGCGGTGCCACGCGGGGAGGCCGATGGAGTCGCGGAGTTCGCCCGTGGCCGGGTCGATCAGTCCGGGCGCGCCGATCGCCATGGTGTGCAAACGGTCGGCACCCGCCTCCTTCACGGTGCGCTCCACCAGCGTGACCGCCTGCTCCACCGCCGGCCCCGTACCGGTGCCGTCCGCGATGGGGACGGAGGCCCGCGTCAGCTCCCTGCCGATCAGATCGGCGACGATCACGGTGACGCCCTCGGTGCGCACATCGAGCGCGGCGAGATGCGCCCGGTCGGCGACGATGCCGTAGAGACGGGCGTTGGGACCGCGCCGCTGATCCCCCGCCTCCCCCACGACCTCGATCAGCCCCGCGTCGGAGAGACGCTCCACGAGGTCGGCGACCGTGGGCCGGGACAGACCGGTGAGCTGCTTCAACTGTCCTGCCGTCAGCGGCCCTTCCCGCTGCAGCAGCCGTAGGGCGAGCCGGTCGTTGATGGCCCGGGCGGTGCTGGGTGATGCGGGCATGCCGGGATTCTCCCAGATCGGCAAAGCCGTACGGTCGGTGGGACGGTCGGTGAGACGGCCTGCGGGACGGCCTGTGGGACGGCCGGACGCACGTCGGACGGACATCGGACGGCCACGCGTAGACCTCGCACAGCCATCGGACGAAGGAACTCTATCTATCAGGCAGGGTCCCTGATAGTTTACGGCGGCGCATACGGAGGTCGCGGAGACCCGGGGAGGGCGGAGAATGAGCGCGGTGGTCTACGAGCAGCGCGAGGTGAGGCGGGCGCGGTACGCCGTGGCGGCCGTGTTCGCGGTGCACGGCGCCGTCACCGGCTCGTTCGCCACCCGTGTGCCCTGGATCCAGGACCACGCCGGGGTCAGCGCGGGCCAGTTGGGGCTCGCGCTCGCGTTCCCGGCGATCGGCGCGTCCGTGGCGATGCCGCTCGCCGGTCGGATCAGCCACCGCTTCGGCGCGCGTCCGGCGCTGCGCGGGCTGATCTCGCTGTGGACCATCGCGCTGATCCTGCCGTCGCTCTCACCGAATCTGTGGACGCTGTGCCTCGCGCTGTTCGTGTACGGCGCGACGGCGGGCATGGCGGACGTGGCGATGAACGCGCTCGGCGTCGAGGTCGAGAACCGCCTGGGCAAGTCGATCATGTCGGGACTGCACGGCATGTGGAGTGTCGGCGCCCTCGTCGGCTCGGCGGGGGGCACGCTCGCCGCGCATCTGGGCGCGGACGCCCGACTGCACCACGGGCTGGCGGCGGCCTCCCTCACCGTCCTCGGTCTGGTCGCCTGTCAGTGGGTGCTGGACCTGAGGCCCACGCAGGACGAGGAGCCGCCGCCCCGCTTCGCGCTGCCGCCGAAATCGGCGTTGCTGATCGGCGCGGTCGGGTTCTGCGCGGTGTTCGCGGAGGGGGCGGCCCTGGACTGGTCGGCGGTCTATCTGCGGGACCGGTTGGAGACCTCGGCCGGGCTCGCGGCGGCGTGCACCACCGGTTTCATGCTGACCATGGCGCTGGCCCGGATCGCGGGCGACGCGGTGGTCGACCGTTTCGGCGCGGTCCGCACCGTACGGGCGGGCGGTGTCCTCGCCGTGCTCGGCGGTCTGCTCATCGTCGTGGCGAAGCAGCCGGCGGTCGCCATGGCCGGCTTCGCCCTGATGGGTGCGGGCATCGCGGTCGTCGTACCGCTCTGCTTCGCCGCCGCCGGCCGCAGCGGGCCGAACCCCAGCCAGGCCATCGCGGGCGTCGCGACCATCACGTACACCTCGGGGCTGGTCGCGCCGAGCGCGATCGGCGGTCTGGCGCAGCTCACCAGCCTGGTCGTGTCGTTCGGTCTGGTGACCGTACTGGCGTGCGGCCTGGTCGCCTTCGCGGGGGTGCTGCGCTCCGGTGAGCGTGACCGCCGGCGGACCAGCCAGCCGGACACGGCGGTTCCCGGGCCCCGGCCCTGAGGAGAGCCGCCGGATCGCGGCCGCGCTCGGCAGCCACAAGTCGCTGGTGCCAACGGCGGTCCGATCGCCAGGTCCGATCGCCGGGTCCGATCGCCAGGTCCGGCCGCCCGGCGCCAGACCGCTCGACCGCTCGGCCGCGGCCAGGACCGATCTTCGCCGGGAGCGCAGCCCGCGCCGACCCGTACGATCAGGGCCGTTCGCCGCGCCGCCGAGCGCCTCAGCTCCGCACCAACTCGTACGCGTACTCCGGTGAGAACGCTCCCGCCCTCCCCCGGCACCCGTCGGACTCGCCCGGCAGCTTCACCCACAGGTAGGCGTGGACGCCGGGCTCGCCGGTGGTGAGGGTCGGCGGCCGGCCGAGGCCGCGGCCGGCGGGGTCGCACCACTCGCCGTCGACGGGGGCGCCGTTGCCGTTGCGGCTGGTGTCGATGACGGCGCCGAGGTCCGCGTGGCCGCCGAGGGCGTCGAGGACCCGGCGGGTGTAGGCGACCTCGGCCTCCGTGCGGTTGAAGTTGGACACGTTGCTGAAGACGCCGTCGGAGCCCTCGGGCGAGGCCGCGCCCGCCTGGCGCAGGAGCGCCGCCTGTTTGTCTGGCGGGTTCCATTCCGAGTGCCCGGCGTCGTAGTAGACACGGGCGCGAGGGTTGGCGGCCTTCAGGACGCGGCCGGCGCGGGCGAGCGAGGCGAAGCGGTCGGCGCGGGCGCCGGCTGAGAGGCAGTCGGCCTGGGCGATCGCGTCGGGTTCCAGGATGACGATGGCCTCGTCCGAGCCGAGCCCGGCGGCGAACGCGTCGATCCACGCGTCGTACGCGTCCAGGTTCGCCGCCCCGCCCCGGGAGGCTCCGTCGCAGTCGCGGTCCGGGATCGCGTACGCGACGAGGACGGGAACCCGCCCCTGGGCGGCGCCTCCGGAGGCGACCGCGGCGACCTGGGAGGCGGCGGTGGCCGGCGTCGGGTCCGTGAACCAGACGGCGGCCGGGCGGTCGGCGATGCCCGTCTCGATGACCGCGCCGCGTGGGTCGCCGGGGTGGGAGCGGACCCAGTCGAGGACCTGGGAGTCCGGGTGGCGATAGAGCTCGCCCGGTGGGGTCACGGGCTCGCTCCGCGCTTCGGTCTTCTCCGCCGAGGAGGTCACCCCTGCCTTCCGAGAGGGGGCGGGCGACGAAGACGGCGATGGTGACGGTGAGGTGCGGGACGGGAAGGGCGCGTCCGGAGTCGGCTCGACCGGATGGGACATCAGGTCCGGTGAGCTGCTCATCTGGGGGAGGGCCTCGTCGGCGCCTCCGTCACCGTTCAGCGTCGTCACCATCCCGGTGACCGTTCCGACGACGGCCACGACAGCCACGACGGCCACCGCGGCGGCCATGGCACCGCGTCTCGCCGCCCGCATGCGTGCGGCTCGGCGTGCGGCCAGACGCTGGGCACGTAAGCCTGACACCTGGTGCTCCCCCCTGCGCCCCGGACTTCGCCCCGGACTGCGCCCCGTCGGCCACCCGTTGCCTCCGCCGCGCCCGCGTTACCCCGTTCCGGGGACGCGCCGGGCACGGCGACACCGCTGCCAGCCTAGGCCTGAGACCCTGCCAGTCATGGCGCAGTTGGAACATTTCACCCATGCCATGGACTCGTCCGTGGACTCAGTGGACACCGTCGTCTCCCGTATGCGCGCCCTCGACGCGGTCCTGCCCGAGCCGGACGGGATCGCGGTCTTCAACCGCGTCTACCTCACCGTCACGGAGGCCATCGGCCGGCGGCTGGACGCCGGTCGTTTCCCGGACGCCGAGGCGGCGATCACCTTGGACGCGCTCTTCGCCGAGCGGTATCTGAGGGTGGCCGAGGGCGGCCGTCCGCCCGCGTGCTGGCGGCCGCTGCTGCAGTTTCGGCGCCATCCGGGCGTACGTCCGCTGCAGTTCGCCCTCTGCGGGATCAACGCCCATATCGGGCACGATCTCGCGCTGGCCGTCGTGGACACCTGTCGTACGCTCGGCTGCGAACCGGACGACCTGGAGGACGAGTTCGAGCAGGTGGGCGATGTCCTCGTATCGCTGGAGGAGCGCGTCCGCGAAGAGCTGATGCCGGGCCCCGACCTCCTCCAGATCGCCGATCCGCTCACCCATCTGCTCGGTGCGTGGAGCCTGGAGCGGGCCCGTGAGGCCACCTGGTCGGCCGCCCGCGCGCTGTGGGCGCTGCGGGGACTGCCCGACCTCGCGGAGGAGTTCGGCGATCGCCTGGACGCGGCGGTGGGACTGACGGGCCGCATGCTGCTGACACCACTGCCGCACTGAACCACCGGCCGCTCACACGGTCGGCGCTTCGAGGCGCGCGGCCGGGCGCTGGAGGATTTGGTGGGCCCCGAGCCGCGCCGGCCGGACCCCGTACTGTCATCGGGAGCAGCGCGCCTCTAGTCCTCCGGAAGTTCGACGGGCGCGATCTCGTGGTAGACGTCCCCGGGGCCGGGGTTGGTCGCGTCGGTCGTGCCGCCGAAGTGGTGCATGACGCCCCAGACCGCGTTGAGGGCGGTCTGGATCGCGCCCTCGGCCCAGCCGGCCGTCCAGGAGATGTCGTCGCCGGCGAGGAAGATGCCCCGCTTGTCCTCGGGCAGCCGGTCCTGCATGAAGTGGGTGAACAGCCGCCGCTGGTAGCGGTAGTGGCCGGGTAGGTTGGCCTTGAACGCGCCCATGAAGTAGGGCTCGTTCTCCCAGGAGACGGTCACCGGGTTGCCGATGATGTGGCTCCGGATGTCGACGTTCGGGTAGATCTCGCCGAGCGACTTCAGCATGACCTCCATCCGCTCGTTCGCGGACAGCGGCAGCCACTTCAGGCTGTCGTCGCACCAGGTGTAGGAGAGGCAGATGACGGCGGGTTTGTCCGGGCCCTCGTCCAGCAGGTAAGTGCCGCGTGTCATGCGGTCGGTGAGCGTCATCGACATGACGTCCCGGCCGGTCTCCTCGTCCTTGTCGAGCCAGAAGGGCCGGTCCACCGGCACGAAGAGCTTGGAGCTCTCCATGTAGTGGGTGCGCTCGATGGCCGTCCAGTGGTCGATCGGGAAGAGCGAGTCGTCGCAGGAGATCTTCGAGAGCAGCATCCAGGACTGGGCGGTGAAGATCGCCGCCTGGTAGGTGCTGATGTCGCCGTGCGCGTCGGTCACGGTGATGCGGTTGCCGGCCGTGCGGTGCAGCCGGGTGACGGCGGGGCGTGGCTCGCCGCCCTCGTGCAGGGTCGCGAGCGAGGTGCCCGGGGCCCAGTGGACGATCTTCTGCGGCTCGCGCTCCCACAGACGCAGCGGCAGTTGCTGGGAGCCGCCCACGATGCCGCGGTGGTGGTCGTCGGCCTCGGTGTAGACGACGCGCAGGATCTCCAGGATCGAGTTGGGGAAGTCGGTGTCCCAGCCGCCCGTGCCGAAGCCGACCTGGCCGAAGATCTCGCGGTGCCGGAAGGACTTGAAGGCCTCGGAGTCGCAGAGGAAGCCGTAGAAGGTCTGGTTGTCGAGTTTCTCGACGAGCCGGGACCAGATCGCGCGGATGCGCGGGACGTCACGCTCGCGCAGGGCCCTGTTCATGTCGGAGAAGTCGGCGCCCTCCTCCAGACACCGGTTCCAGGCCTCCGCGACGTCCCGGTAGACCTGCGGCAGGTCGTCGATGGTCTCGGCGTAGTGCGACTCGCCCTTGAGGTCGACGACGGTCGACGGGGTCGCGTCCGACAGGGGGTTGGGGAACGGCCGCGTCTCCAGCCCCACCAGGTCGATGTAGTGCCGCAGGGCCGTGGAGGACGGCGGGAAGCGCATCGCCCCCATCTCGGCGGTGAGCGAGGGATCGCACCCGTCGAAGCCGACCGTCCGCAGCCGTCCGCCGATCCGGTCGGCCTCGTACACGACGGGCTTCAGCCCCATCTTCATCAGCTCGTACGCCGCCACGATCCCGGACAGCCCCCCACCGATGACCGCGACCTCGGTGCCGTGTTCGGTCGCCGGGATCTGGCCCAGACCGGCCGGGTGGGCCAGGAAGTCGTCGTACGCGTACGGGAAGTCCGGGCCGAACATGGTGATCGGCGGCTGCTGCTCGTCTGCGTGCTCGATGGCGTTGGGCACGGTGGACGTCATGGGGTACGGACTCCTTGCACGAGAGCTGAGGGGTGGGGCTGGAGGGGGAGGGCTCAGACGAGGGACCCGTAGAGGCCGGGGCGGCGGTCACGCAGATACGGGTTCGCCTCCCGTGAGGCCGCGAGGAGGGCGGGGTCGACATCGGCGAGCACGAAGTCCTCGTCGCGTCCGGCGCGGGCGCGCGCGACCCCGTCGGGCCCGGCCAGCGTGGACAGCCCGACGAACTCGAACTCCCCTTCGCGGCCGACCCGGTTGACGTACGCCACGTACATCTGGTTCTCGAAGGCACGCACCGGGATCATCGACTCCGCGACGAACTGGAACGGGTGCATCTGGGCCGTCGGCACCACGAGCAGGTCGGTGCCGGCGAGGGCGTGGGCGCGGACGTTCTCCGGGAACTCCACGTCGTAGCAGATCATGAGCCCGACCCGGAGTCCGCCCAGCTCGGCCTGTACGACGGTCTGCCCGCCCGGTGTGAAGTGGTCCTGCTCGAAGCAGCCGAAGAGATGCGTCTTGCGGTAGTTCGCCAGCCGGACGCCCTCGGCGGAGACGAGCTGCGCCGAGTTGAAGACCGCGTCACCGGCGCGCTCCGGATACCCGTAGGCGACCGCGACCCCGTGCCGCCCCGCGATGTCGGCGACCGCGCCGGCCGAGTCGCCGTCGGCCGCCTCGGCGAGCCGTGCGATGTCGTCCCCGATCGCATACCCGGTCAGGAACATCTCCGGCGCCACCAGCAGCCCCGCCCCGGCCGCGGCGGCCCGCCCCGCGGCCTCGTCGAGCACCTTCAGGTTCCCGACGACCGAGCCGGGCCGGCCGGAGCTCTGGAGCAGGGCGGTACGCATGCGTGTTCCTCACCGGGACAAAGGGGTGTTGGGGGGTCGGAAAGACGGTACGGTCGCCGCGCCGGGCGGGACAAGCGGCAGCCATTGCGCGCCGATGAGGGATTCGTTGCGTGCGGGAGGGGGTGAGCGGAGATCTGTTGCGCGCCCCCGTGAGCGCCCCGTCAAGAGGCGCGAGGAACGGCGCGACCAGCCGCCACCGACCCGCATTCGCAGCCCCAGCCCAGTCGCAGCCGCAGCCGCAGCCGCAGCCGCAGCCGATCCCCCCACCCCCTAGGCGCGTCTTCGCACCAGCACGATCGCCGTCACCAGATACGGCACCGCGAACACGGCGAACGCGACCCCGTGCGCATGGGACGCGCCGATCACCGCGTACGCGGCGAACACACCCACCGTGGCCAGCTCCGTCCCCATGCTCGCGACGGACGTCAGAGTCGCCCGGCGCTCCCCTTCGATCCTGGCCTGCAACCGCGCGTCGGCGAGTACGTTGACCAGTTGGAAACCGCCGAAGGCGACGGCCACGAGACCGATGCCGACCGGAGTGCCCATCAACGCCCCCACGGCCAGCGCGCACGCCGAGCCCGCCAGCACCGTCCCGAGCCCGGTCGTGCTCAACCGCTCCCCCGCCCCGGTCAGCAGGCTGCCGACGGCCGGCCCCACCCAGATCACCAGCAGCAGATACGGAACCGTCTGCTCGGCCACCCCGGTGTCCCGGACCAGCAACGGTGTGTACTCGTCCAGCGCACCCCAGACCGCGCCGACGGCCGGCACCAAGAGCAGCGCCCCACGCACGGACCGGTCCCCGCGGACTTCGGCAAGCCCGGCCCGCAGGGTGGCGAGGGTGGCGCCCCACGCCGTCTCCCGAGTCACCGCCTCCCGGCCCCGGGGCGCCGTTTCCCGCTCATGAGTCACCTCTCCCGGTTTCCGCGCCGCCTCCTGCCGGTGCTCGGGGAACCGGGTCGCCACGATCGAGGTCAGCACGCAGACCAGCGCACTCGCCGCCCCCACGGCCGGGTAGCCGCCGAGGGCGAGCACCGGCCCGGCCAGCCCCATCGCCGCCATCACGGCGACCATGCCGACCGCCTGGGCGCGGCCGATGACACGGGCGTACCGGTCGGCCGCGCCGAGCCGGTCCAACTCGTCGTACACCAACGCCTCCAGCGCGCCGGAACCGAGCGCTCCACGGATGCCCCAGAGGACGAAGCCGAGGGCGAAGGCCCAGTACGACGGAACGATCACCCACAGGGCGAAGCCGGTGGCGGTGAGCAGCGGCCCGAGCCACAGCAGCAGCCGTCGGGAGACGGCGTCGGCCCAGGCACCGGAGGGCACCTCCAGCACGATGCCGGTGATCGACCAGAGGGCGAAGAGGGATGAGATCTGCCAGAGCGACAGCCCGGTGTCGCTGAACAGCAGCGCGTACACCGGGTAGAGCAGCACGAAGTCGTCAAGGAACGCGTAACCGTACAGCGTGGCCGTGAGCCGCCGGACACCGGTGCTTGCGGTGTTGCCGGCGTCGGGCGTACGCGCAGGTGAAAGAGTCATGAGGCCTTCCCGCAGGAGCGATTCGGACGTCGGACGCACGACGCCCGAGGCGGCCCTCGGGAGGCACGACTGGTGGATCAATGTCGCCAGGTCATGGCATCGATGGTAGGCGAGTGAGGGGTTTTATCAACAGCTAGGCAGGCGCCCCGGAGGAAAATCGCCGCAGCAGGGGCGACAGCACCAGAACGGACTTCGTCCGCTCGACGAACGGCTCCCCGGCGATCCGCTCCAGCACCCGCTCGAAGTGCCGCATGTCCGAGGCGAACACCTGCACGACGGCATCGGCCTCCCCCGTGACGGTCGACGCGGCCACGACCTCCTGATACCGCTCCAGCCCTCGCTGGATCGTCTCCGGCGACGTGTTCCGCCTGCAGTAGATCTCGACGAACCCCTCGGTCTCCCAGCCGAGCGCCGCCGGGTCCACGCGGACGGTGAATCCGGTGATCGCCCCGGTGGCCCGCAGCCGGTCCACCCGGCGCTTCACCGCGGGCGCGGACAGCCCCACGAGGTGGCCGATGTCGGAGTAGGAGCGGCGGGCGTCCTCGGCGAGGGCGTGCACGATGCGTTCGTCGAGATCGTTCAGCACTGCGGGTGAATCACTTCTCTGGAGTTGATGAAGTAGATGAAGTAGATGAAGCCGACGGAGACGGTGACGGCGAGGGGGTCGCGAGGCGCGACCGGCGATAGCCGTAACTGAAGTAGAACACGAGCCCGACGGCCATCCAGACCCCGAAGACGACCCAGGTGACGGTGGCGAGGCTGCCCATCATCCAGACGCAGAACGCGAATCCCAGCGCGGGCAGCAACGGCGACAACGGCACCCGGAACGTCCGCGGCATCTCCGGCCGAGTCCGTCGCAGCACCACGACGGCGACATTGACCAGGGCGAAGGCGAACAACGTACCGATGCTCGTGGCATCGGCGAGCTGCCCCAGCGGAACGGCCGCGGCCAGCACACCGCAGAACAGCGAGACGATCACGGTGTTGACGCGCGGCGTCCCGGTCCTCGGGTGCACGCGCGAGAACACCTTGGGCACGAGCCCGTCCCGTGACATGGCGAACAGGATGCGGGTCTGCCCGTACAGCACGGTCAGCACCACGCTCGCGATGGCGATGACGGCACCCGCCGCCAGCAGCGTCCCCCAGAACGCGTCCCCGGTGACGTCCTTCATGATCCCGGCGAGCGCGGCCTCGGACTCCCCGAACCGCTCCCAAGGCCGTGCCCCGATCGCGACGGCGGCGACCAGCACGTACAGCGCGGTGACGATGACCAGCGACAGCATGATCGCGCGCGGCAGGTCGCGCTGCGCGTTCTTCGCCTCCTCACCGGCGGTCGAGGCCGCGTCGAACCCGATGTAGGAGAAGAAGAGCGTCGCCCCGGCCGCGCTGACCCCCGCCATCCCGAGCGGCATGAAGTTCTCGTAGTTGCCGGACCGGAAGCCCTGCAGACCGATGAGGCAGAAGAGCAGCAGCGCGGCGATCTTCACCACGACCATGATCGTGTTGGCGCGGGCGGACTCCCGGGCCCCGCCCAGCAGGAACGCCATCGCGAGCAGGACGACGATCAGTGCGGGCAGGTTGAAGATGCCTCCGTCACCGGGCGGCGCGGACAGCGCGGCCGGAATGGTCACGCCTACGGTCCCGTCGAGCAGTTCGTTGAGGTACTCGCCCCAGCCGACGGCGACGGCCGACACCGAGACGCCGTACTCCAGCACCAGACACCAGCCGCAGACCCACGCGACCAGCTCGCCCATCGTTGCGTACGCGTACGAGTACGAGGAGCCGGAGACCGGGATGGTGCCGGCCAACTCCGCGTAGGACAGGGCCGAGAAGAGCGCGGTGAGGCCGGCGATCAAGAAGGAGAGGGTGACGGCGGGCCCGGCCTTGGGGACGGCTTCGCCAAGGACGACGAAGATGCCGGTACCGAGGGTGGCACCGATGCTGATCATCGTGAGCTGCCAGAGCCCGAGGGAGCGCCGCAGCGACCCTCCCTCACCCTGACCACCCTCCGCCACCAGGCGTTCCACGGGCTTGCGGCGCATCAGCCGCACCCCGACGCCTCCGGGCGGCGGGGCCGACTGACTCTCGTCCTGCGGGGGTGCGCCTTGGTCGAGCACGCGTGGCTCCTTCATCGCTGCCGGTCAGGGCGGGTGAGGACCGACAGCACCGAACAGCAGGGGGCCACCGAGCAGGAGGTCCCCGCCACGCCACGTACAGCGCATGACCCTATGGGCCAAAGCTTCACAAGCGTAATGCGGCAACCTTGCGCACCCCCGCAAGATCGTTGCGTGCATCGAGGGCTGGCGTGGCTTCGTTGCACGGCCGCTCACCACCGTTGCGCAACGCCGACGGAGTCAGGGGCGCGGGGCTGCATTCGACATGCGGCTCCGCCGCGTGGGCGCGACAGGCCACGACGAACCCGCACCCGCCACCGCCCAGCTCCTTCGAGCTCTCAGGCGCTCCTAGCTCCAACTCGCGTGCAGCGGCTTGCCCTCCGCATACCCGGCCGCACTCTGAATCCCCACGACGGCCCGCTCCGCGAACTCCTCCAGGGACCCGGCCCCCGCATACGTGCACGAGGACCGCACCCCGGCGATGACCGAGTCGATCAGATCCTCGACCCCCGGCCGGGCCGGATCCAGGAACATGCGCGACGTGGAGATGCCCTCCTCGAACAGCGACTTGCGCGCCCGGTCGTACGCCGACTCCTCGCTCGTGCGGTTACGCACAGCCCGGGCGGAGGCCATCCCGAACGACTCCTTGTACAGCCGCCCGTCGGCGTCCTGCTGAAGGTCGCCCGGCGACTCGTACGTCCCCGCGAACCACGACCCGATCATCACGTTGGACGCGCCCGCGGCCAGCGCCATGGCGACATCGCGGGGGTGGCGCACACCCCCGTCGGCCCACACGTGCTTCCCGTACTTCTTCGCCTCGGCCGCACACTCCAGCACGGCCGAGAACTGCGGCCGCCCGACACCGGTCATCATGCGGGTCGTGCACATCGCACCGGGCCCGACACCGACCTTGACGATGTCCGCGCCCGCCTCGATCAGATCCCGCACGCCCTCGGCGGCGACGATGTTGCCGGCCACGATCGGGACCCGGGGGTCGAGATCACGCACCAGCTTGATCGCGCTGATCATCGACTCCTGGTGGCCGTGCGCGGTGTCGATGACGAGCGTGTCGACGCCCGCGGCGAGCAACTGCTCGGCCTTGCTGGCGAAGTCGCCGTTGATGCCGACGGCAGCGGCGACCCGCAGCCTGCCGTTCGCGTCCACGGCCGGGGTGTACAGCGTGGCGCGGAGCGCGCCCTTGCGGGTGAGGATGCCGGCGAGGCGGCCGTCCTCGTCGACGGCGGGCGCGTACCGGCGGTTGGCCGCGTCGAGGCGGTTGAAGGCCTCTCGGGGGTCGATGTCGGCGTCGAGGAGCAACAGGTCGCGGGACATGACGACTTCGAGTTGGGTGAAGCGGTCGACGCCGCTCAGATCCGCGTCGGTGACGACACCGACGGGCCGCAGACCCTCGTCGACCACGACGCCCGCGTTGTGCGCCCGCTTCGGCAGCAGGGCCAGCGCGTCGGCGACCGTCTGGTGCGGGTTCAGCACGATGGGGGTGTCAAGGACGAGGTGGCGGCTCTTCACCCAGGAGATGACGTCGGTGACGACCTCGATCGGGATGTCCTGCGGGATGACCACCAGGCCACCGCGGCGAGCGACCGTCTCGGCCATGCGGCGGCCTGCGATGGCGGTCATGTTGGCGACGACGAGCGGGATGGTGGTGCCGGTGCCGTCCGGGGAGGCCAGGTCCACGCCCTGCCGCGATCCGACGGCGCTACGGCTCGGGACCATGAAGACGTCGTCGTACGTCAGGTCGTACGCGGGCTGGATGTCATTGAGGAAACGCACGTGCCGCACATCCCAGTCGATCAGAGGTGACCCCCTGACAGGACCGCCAGGGGGAAGAGCACGTACTTCATTGTCCCATGTCGGCGGGTACGGGCGGGCCCGACGGATCGTCCAGAGGACCCCCACGCGGCGTCGGAGGATCCTCCGAAGGCCACACGCGCCGGGCGGCCCGCGCGCGCAGGCGGCCGCACGCGCCGGACGGCCGCACGCGCTAGGCGACCGCGACCCCGCCGCCCAGCGCCAGTACGACCTTCAGTTCGGTCGCGGTGCCGTTCCAGTGGTCGACGGCCTCGGCGAAGACCTCCTGCGCCATGCTCCAGTCGTTCGGCACGGCCAGGGCGAACTCCCGCCAGCCGGAGATCACGAGCAGCCGGCCCTGTACGGGGGGCGCCCAGGACAGGTCGGTCAGGCAGTCGGCGAGGGCGTCCCAGTTGCGGCCGAAGTGGTCGGGCAGGTCGAGGGCGCGGGCACAGCGGTCCATGAACGCGGGCTTGGCGGTGGCACCCGCGAGGTCCAGCTCCATGTACGCCCAGCCGCCGGCCGCCAGCGCCTCCGCGAGCGTGGCGTCAGTCATGTCAGTACCGTCCCGATCGAGTCGTGGTGATCATCGATCCAGCACACCACGACGAAGCGCTCCACCGGGCCGGGGCGCGCCCCGGACGGGCGCGGGGCCATGACACATGCGGCCACGTGGGCGCGACCGGCCACGACGAACCCGCGGCGGTCGCCGTGCCCGGCTCGGCGGGAGCCCCGTCGGTCACCCGCCGAGCGCCCTGTCAGGGCCCGTCCGGGTCCGCCCGGTTGAGCGCCGGGCGCGGCGTCTGACCCGCCGTCAGCAGGTAGTCCGCCGCGGAGGTGTCGGTGACGAGGCTGGTCACCAGCCCCGACCGCAGCACCGCGTCGATCGCGGCCGCCTTGCGCTGCCCGCCGGCGATCGCGACGACCTCGGGGATACGGCGGAGCTGGTCGGCCTTGACCGTGATGCACCGCTCACCGAGGTCACGCCCGACGCGGCGGCCCTCGGAGTCGAAGAGGTGCGCGGACATCTCGGCGGCGACACCGAGGGAGGCGTAGTGGCCCCGCTCCTCGTCGCTGAGCATGTCGTGCACCGTGGAGATGCCCGCCTCCCAGGAGCCGATGGAGACACAGGCGACCGTGACCTTGTCGAAGTACTCGAAGGCCCGTGCGATCCCGGTCTGATGGCGCAGCGCGATCGCCGTGGCCGCGTCCGGCAGCAGCATCGGCGCGTAGATGGGGTGGGCGTCACCCCCCGACACCTGCGCGGCCCGCCGTACCGCCTCGACCGAGCCGCGCTCCGCGGTCCCGGCGTCGTACACGCCCGTCAACTGCACCACTGTGCAGGGCGGCAACCGGTCCAGGGCGGCCGCCATGTGGATGGTGGAGCGCCCCCAGGCGAGGCCGAGGACATCGCCCTCGTTCACCAGTTCGCCTAGCAGGTCCGCGGCGACCTCGCCGAGGTTCTCCGGGTCGGGCGACTCCTGCGCCTCGGCCGGGGACTCGACGACCACGGCGTGCCGGAGGCCGTAGCGGGCGCGCAGGGCGTCGGAACGCTCGGCGTCCAGCTCGGCGGGGACGCGGATCTCGATACGCACGAGATCCCGTTCGAGGGCGGTCTCCAGAACACGGGCCACCTTGAAGCGGCTGACGCCGAACTCCTCGGCGATCTGGATCTTGGACTTGCCCTCGAGGTAGAAACGGCGTGCCATGGCCGCCGCCTGAACCAGCTCAGCGGGTCCCATCCGCATGGCTGACCGGCCCGCCGACATACCCGACACGGCCTTCTCCTCACTGCTCTTCACACATGGATACGCCGTTCATCCTTGCAGATCCGGCGTTTTCGATCAGCCCGAAGGGACGCCGTTCACGTTTCCTTGGCCCCGCGGTCGCCCGATGTGCCCCGCCCGCCCGGCTTCGCAACCCTTACCTCCGTCACCTCCGTGGTTCAGTGGCCGCAGGCCCAGCCGGCGGTCGCCGTCGTGGCCTCCGCCTGGGCCCGCAGTGCGCGGACCGCCTCGGCCGGGTCCTCGGCCCCGTACACGGCGGAACCGGCGACGAAGACGTCGGCGCCCGCCTCGGCGCAGCGCTCGATCGTGGACGCCGCAACACCGCCGTCGACCTGAAGCCACAGGTCGAGACCGTGCTTGCTGATCAACTCGCGGGTGCGGCGGATCTTGGGGAGCATGATGTCGAGAAAGGCCTGGCCTCCGAAGCCCGGTTCGACCGTCATGATCAGCACCATGTCGAGCTCGGGCAGCAGGTCCTCGAACGGTTCGATCGGCGTCGCGGGCCTGAGCGCCATGGAAGCCCTGGCGCCCTTGGCCCGGATCTCGCGGGCGAGCCGCACCGGTGCGGCGGCCGCCTCCACATGGAAGGTGACGGAACCGGCACCCGCTTCCACGTACTGGGGCGCCCACCGATCGGGGGCCTCGATCATCAGGTGGCAGTCCAGCGGCGTCCGCGTCGCACGGGCCAGGGACTCCACGACCGGCACACCGAGCGTGAGGTTCGGGACGAAATGGTTGTCCATCACGTCTACATGGAGCCAGTCGGCCCCTTCGACCGCCTTCGCCTCGTCGGCGAGACGGGCGAAATCGGCGGACAGGATGCTTGGGTTGATCTGCGCGGCCATGGACCAAGCCTGCCATGCTCTCCGGGGGTTGCGGGCACCGGTACCGGGTGGGAACGGTGGCACCTCGGCCGCGGGCCGTTCGTGGTTGCTCGCCCAGTTCCCCGCGCCCCTGATGGGGCACGGCCGTGGAGGTCGCCATGACATCGGACCGCGGTGTCGCGCACCTCGTGTGTGGGCGGCGGGCCAAGTGGGTCGTGCTGGTGCTGTGGCTCGCCGTGCTCTTCGTCCTGGCACCGTTCGCGACCAAGCTCACCGACGCCCAGGACAACGACGCCTCGTCCTGGCTGCCGGGGTCCGCCGAATCCACGCAGGTCCTGGAGCTCTCCGAGGACTTCCGGCCCCAGCAGATCCCGGCTGTGGTCGTCTACGCCCGGGAGAGCGGTCTGACCTCGCAGGACCGGGCCGAGATCGAGGAGGACGTACGGCAGCTCAAGCAGGTGCGCGACCACGGGATCATCGGCTCCCAGACCCGCGGCCCCGTGTACGACCGTGAGGCCGACCCCCGGGCGGCGCAGGTCTATGTGCCGGTCACCATGGACGAGGAGGGCTGGGAGCGGATCGCGCCGGCCGTCGACTCGATCCGGGACGAGGTGGGCGAGGGCGGTGAGGGGCTCGCCGTGCACATCACGGGTCCGGGCGGTACGTCCGCCGACTTCTCCGAGGGGTTCGAGGGCATCGACTCCACCCTGCTGCTGTCGGCGATGGCCGTCGTCATCGTGATGCTCCTGCTCACCTACCGCAGTCCGACCCTGATCCTGGTCCCGCTGCTGGCGGTGATCGCCGCCCTGTTCACGGCCCAGGCGTTGATCTACCTGCTGGCGGAACACGCGAGCCTGACCGTGAACGGCCAGAGCGCGGGCATCCTCACCGTCCTCGTCTTCGGCGCGGGCACCGACTACGCCCTGCTTCTCGTGGCCCGCTACCGCGAGGAGCTGCGCCGCCACGAGGACCGGCACGAGGCGATGGCCCTGGCCCTGCACCGGGCCGGCCCGGCGGTGCTGGCGTCCGGCGCGACGGTCGTCCTCAGCATGCTGGTGCTGCTGGCCGCCGAGATGAACTCGACGAGGGGCCTGGGCCCGGTGGCTGCCGTCGGCGTCGCCGTCGCCCTGCTTGCGATGATGACCCTCTTCCCCGCCCTGCTGGTGATCTTCGGCCGGTGGATCTTCTGGCCGGTGATCCCCCACCTGGGCAGCGCCGATCCGACCGAGCGAGGTATGTGGGCCCGCATGGGCCGTCGTTTCTCCCGCCGCCCCCGCACGGTCTGGGTCGCCACGGCGGCGGCCCTCGCCCTGTGCTCGCTGGGCCTGATCCAGCTGCGCGCGGAGGGCATCGGCAACGCGGACGCCTTCACCGGCGAACCGGACTCGATCGTCGGTCAGAAGGTCTCCGCACGCTACTTCCCGGCGGGCAGCGGCGATCCCCTCGTGATCATCAGCGACCAGGCGCAGGCCCCGGAGGTGGGACGCGTGGTCGCCGACACGGAAGGCGTCGTGGCGGACTCGCTGGGCCTGCCCCCCGGCACCAAACCCGTCCATGAGGGCAAGGTCCTCTTCGAGGCCACCATGTCCGACCCCGCCGACAGCGAGGCCGCCAAGGACACGGTGGAGCGCGTCCGCGACGCCGTGCACGCCGTGCCGGAGGCCGACGCCCAGGTGGGCGGCGGTACTGCGGCCCTCCTCGACATGGACGAGGCGACGACCCATGACAACGTGCTGATCATCCCGCTGGTGCTGGTGGTGGTCCTGTTGATCCTCTGTGTCCTGCTGCGCGCGCTGATCGCCCCGCTCCTGCTGATCGGCACGGTGATCCTGTCCTTCACCGCCGCACTGGGCATCAGCGCACTCGCCTTCAGACACCTCTTCGACTACGCGGGCGAGTCGACCGACTTCCCGCTGTTCGTCTTCGTGTTCCTGGTCGCCCTGGGCATCGACTACAACATCTTCCTGACCACCCGAATCCGTGAGGAGGCCGCCCACCAGGGCACCCGCAAGGGCGTGGTGACGGGCCTGGCGGCGACGGGCTCGGTGATCACCTCGGCGGGCCTGGTCCTCGCCGGCACGTTCGCCGCCCTGGGCACCCTCCCCATGGTCGCCTTCGCCGAGATCGGCTTCGCGGTGGCCCTGGGTGTCCTCCTGGACACCTTCGTCGTACGGTCCGTGCTGGTCACGTCTCTGTTCCTGGACGTGGGACCGAAGGTGTGGTGGCCCCACCGCCTGGCCCGGGAGGACGGCGGAGCACCCCCGCCGAGAGCACCGTCGCAGAGCCCGACGGGCGCCGGCTGACCGCGCGCCGGTCCGGGACCTGGATCGAGACCGTTCCCGAAGCCGCGGGGACGCGCCGGGGAACGTCCCCGCGACGGCAGGCCGGGGTGCGGGATGTCACCTGGCCGGATGGCGGACGCGTGCTGCGGGTGCCTCGCTTCCACACGGGCAGACGGAACCTGCCAAGCCGGGGGCACCGCCCGTCCTGATTGCCCGAGCGGTGCCCCGACAGGTCCCGGGTCAGACGCGGCGGCGGGTGAAGCGCTGGTTGGGACCGCCGGTGTAGGTCCACTGGGAGATGCGGGCCCCGTCGGCGGTCGAGTGCCCCATGACGTCCATGGCCAGGCCGGACTCCCGGTTGACGAGGCTGATCACGTCACCGCCGTGGTCGACGACGCGCCACTGCTGGCCGGTGGCGCTCGTGTCGGCCTGTTGGACGACGTCCGCGCCGGTCGTGGTGCCGGTGGGCTGGAGGAACAGGCCACTGTGCCGGGCCTTGACGCGGACGTGGCCGTCGCCGGCGTCCACGAACTCGA
>NZ_JBIBEN010000032.1:61909-90346 GCF_042955065.1 Streptomyces sp. NPDC012510 | reverse complement strand
TGCAGGGGGGACCCTGTGGGAGAGTAGGACGCCGCCGAACAAATTGTGTGAGAGCCCCTGCCGGGTTACCGGCAGGGGCTTTCTGCGTTTTCAGGACTTTCTGGGAGGACGTGGCGTCCGACCGGGGCGGGAAAACGGGTGAAGGGTGTAGTACCCCGGCACTACGGTGGCCGCCATGAGTGTGGTGCCGAGCATTGAGAACGCCGTCCCCGAGGAGTACGCGGTGCGGTCCGTACGCGCCGACGAGTGGCGGCGGGTACGGGAGTTGCGGCTCGCCGCGTTGCGGGATCCGGTCGCGCATCTGGCGTTTCTGGAGACGTACGAGGATGCCGTGGAGCGGTCGGACGCGTACTGGAAGGAGCGGACGGAGGGTGCCGCGGAGGGGGTGCGGCAGCGACAGCAACTCGTCGCGGAGACCGGGGGCGACGAGTGGGTCGGGACGGTGACCGTGCTCGTGGAGGAGGCCGGGGAGCGGGACTTCTTCGGGGGGATCGTCGAGCGGCGGCAGGGGCATCTGGTCGGGGTGTTCCTGCGGGACGGGCACCGGGGGAAGGGCGTGGGCGAGGCGCTGTTCGCGGCCGCCCTGGAGTGGGCCCGTGGGATCGGGGTCGAGCGGGCGCGGCTGTTCGTGCACGAGGACAACGGGCGGGCCGAGGCCTTCTACCGGCGGGTCGGGTTCATGCGCAGCGGGAAGACGGTCGACGGCACCGTGGGACGCGAGGTGGAGTGCGTCCTGGATCTTGTGTAGGCGCGGGTGCCGGGCCGGCTGGTGTTAGCTTCGGCGGCATGGACGACAGTGTGTATGTGGGCAATGCCGGCAAGGACGCGGCGCTGGACCGTGGCTGGCTGCTCGGTCACTTCAAGCCGGACGGCGATCCCCGGCACAGTGACGAGGTGGAGATCAAGTGGGGCGTCCACCCGCGCGGTGACACCCGGGCGCAGTGGGTGCGGGGCGAGGAACGTACGGCTCTGCAGGTGCTCGTCAGCGGTCGTTTCCGTGTCGACTTCCCCGGCCGCAGTGTCGTGCTGGAACGCCAGGGCGACTATGTCGTGTGGGGGCACGGGGTGGACCACTCCTGGGTCGCGGAGGAGGAGTCCGTGGTGCTGACCGTGCGGTGGCCGTCCGTTCCCGGGTACGCCGTGCCCGAGGGGGAGTGAGACCTGACGGCCGCTAGGGCAGGGGGAGTTCGTCGTTCGGCCAGCGGGACCTGGCTTGTTCGCGGGAGCGGAGGAGGGCCAGGGTGGGAAGGCCCTGGCCGAGGCCGCCGCTGAGGAGGGCGGGTAGTTGGGGGAGCGGGGCCACGGCCGCCACGTCGTCCAGGACCAGGGTGAGTGGTGGGTCGAGGCGGCCGGAGGATGACCGTTCGGCCATGCGCCGGCCGCGCTCGACCACGCTTGAGGCGAGGGCCGTCAGAAGAGGCATGGCGGAAGGGTTCGCCTTGGGGTCCTCGATGGGGTCGCCGACCACATAGAGCGTTCCCCCCTCGTGCACGAAGGAATCCAGGACCAGGGAGTCCGCCCGGTTCGGGGTGCAGGATTCCCGGACGTTGACCGTGGAGAGGGCGGAGAGGGCCCGTGCCGTCAACTGCTGGGCGATGTCCCGGCGTTCGGGGTGCGAGGTGAGAGCCGACTCCAGTTCGCCCGCCGCGCCGGGGACCGCCTTCGGGTTCGTACGGAGGATGCGTACCGCTTCCTGGACGTTGCTGCCCTGGGCCCAGCGGTGCAGGTGGCGGATGGTGCGGCTGTCTATGGCGGCGGCGTGGAGGTAGCTGCGCAGGAGCGTCTCCGCCGTGTCCGCCATCGCCTGGTCGATCCTGGCCGTGGGGCGGATGGGGGCGAGGAGGGCGATCGCCCTGGCCAGTGCCGTCGGCTTGTCCTCGCAGCCGGTGACAGGGGACCAGTGGAGGCGGGCCGGGGTGTCGCAGCGGTGGGCGGGGTCGTAGAGGAGGACCGGGCCCAGTTTCGCGCGGGCGTCCTTGGTGTCCGACCAGAGGGCGGGGTCGGAGGTGACCACCAGGGCGGGGCCCTCGGCGTCCCGTACGGCCTGGGCGGCGGCGGGGCGTCGGGACTCGGCGGGGCCGAGGACGACCGTGGGCGTGGCCTTCGCCCAGCCGCCCGGGTGAGGGGCACCGGGTGTGAAGGGGGCCGCGGCTCCGGCCTCGGTCGCCGACGTGAACGCGGCGGAGGGGGTGCCGTGTCGTGGTTCGGGGACCACCGGCGTGGAAGGGATCGAGGCCGCGGCGGGGAACCCGGCGGGCGGAGCGAGGCCGCCGCTGTGGCTCACGGGATGGGCGGGGGCGGGAGGAGCCGGCTGCCCGGGGGCGTCGGCCGTGGTGGTGAGCCGGGCCTCGTGCGCGTAGGCCTGGCGCTGGGCCTGGGTCCCGTGCTGGGTGGGGGTCTCGGGGTGTGGTGGGGCGGGGGCCGTCGGGTGTCCGTGGGCGGCCGCTGTGGTCCCGTGCCGGGCGTGGCCTCCGGCGTGCGGCCGGGGTGGGGTGGTGGGTGCCGTGGGGCCGTCGGCGGTCGGGTCCGTGTTCTGGGCGTGGCTTCCGGTGTGCGGTGTGGCGGGGGTGCCGGTGTGCGGTGTGGTGGGGCCGGGGTGTTCGGTCGGGGGCGCTGGCGCGGCGGTGCCCTTGTTCTGGGCTCGGGCCGCCTTCTGTGTCGCTCGTACGGTTCTCCAGCGGGCCAGTGTGCCCATGACGAAGACGGTCAGGACGAGCAGGATCATGAGCTGGCCGATGACGAGGCCCCAGAAGAGGCCGTAGCCGGAGAGGTGGCCGGCGGGGGTGTCGGGCCAGGCGGCCGGGAGGTTCTGGGGGTCGGAGACCAGGCTGCGTACGGCCAGGGGGGTGCGGGCGAAGGTGACGTGGTCGGGCCAGGCGCCGTGGGCGAAGAGGCCGGCCAGGCCGGTGGCCGACCAGACGAGCACGGTCAGGCCCACCAGGAAGCCGAGGAGGGCGATCAGCAGTCCGTCGGGGACGCCGCCTCCGCCCTGTTCGGTGCGCCGGTCGCGTCGGTCGTCCGGTCTCATCGCACGCCGCCGTTCACGCTGTTTCCTCCGCCGCCGTTCACGCCGTTCACGCCGTTTACGCCGTCCACGCCGCTCACGCCGTCACCTCGTCCAGCCCTGCCCCTGTTCCAACTTCTGCCTGTTCCGGCTCGTCCTGGTCCCGCTCAGGCCACCGTGGACTCGGAGGAGCCGTATCCGTCGACCTCGCTCAGTTGCTGTTCGACGAACGCGGCCGCCCGTTGCTCCGCCTCCAGTTCGGCGGCGCGCAGGGCGTCGTCCTCCTCCAGCAGATGCTCGGTCGATGATTCGGTCATCGCGCGGTCGGTGAAGACCAGGGGACGTTCGGTCTCGGTGATCAGGTGTTTGACCACCTGGACGTTGCCGTTGACGTCCCAGACGGCGATGCCGGGGGTGAGGGTGGGGATGATCTCCACCGCCCAGCGGGGGAGGCCTAGGACGCGGCCTGTCGCCCTCGCCTCGTCCGCTTTCTGGGCGTAGATCGTCCGGGTGGAGGCCATCTTGAGGATCGCGGACGCCTCCTTCGCCGCCGCGCCGTCGACGACGTCGGACAGGTGGTGGACGACCGCGACGAAGGACAGGCCGAGCCGTCGGCCGAACTTCAGCAGGCGCTGGAAGAGCTGGGCGACGAAGGGGCTGTTGATGATGTGCCAGGCCTCCTCGACCAGGAAGATGCGCTTCTTCCGGTCGGGGCGGATCCAGGTGTGCTCCAGCCACACGCCGACGATCGCCATGAGGATGGGCATGGCGATGGAGTTGCGGTCGATGTGGGACAGGTCGAAGACGATGAGGGGGGCGTCGAGGTCGATGCCGACCGTGGTGGGGCCGTCGAACATGCCGCGCAGGTCACCGTCGACCAGGCGGTCCAGGACCAGCGCCACGTCCAGGCCCCACGCCCGTACGTCGTCTATGGCGACGTTCATCGCCTCCGCGGACTCCGGCTCGGGGTGGCGGAGTTGCTCGACGATGTCGGTGAGCACCGGCTGGCGTTCGACGATGGTCTCGTTGACGTAGGCGTGGGCGACCTTGAGGGCGAAGCCGGAGCGTTCGTCCAGGCCGTGGCCCATCGCGACCTCGATGATCGTGCGGAGCAGCGCGAGCTGGCCCGTCGTGGTGATCGAGGGGTCGAGGGGGTTGAGGCGGATGCCGTGGTCCAGGGCGGCGGTCGGGTCCAGGCGGATGGGAGTTATTCCCAGCTCCTCGGCGATGAGGTTCCATTCGCCGACGCCGTCCTCGCCCTGGGCGTCGAGGACGACGACCTGACGGTCGCGGAAGCGCAACTGCCGCAGGACGTACGTCTTCTCCAGGGCCGACTTGCCGTTGCCGGACTCGCCGAGGACGAGCCAGTGCGGGGCGGGGAGCTGCTGGCCGTAGAGCTGGAAGGGGTCGTAGATGTAGCCCTTGCCGGAGTAGACCTCGCGGCCGATGATCACGCCGGAGTCGCCGAGGCCGGGGGCGGCGGTCGGGAGGTAGACCGCCTGGGCCTGGCCGGTGGAGGTGCGCACCGGGAGGCGGGTCGTCTCGACCTTGCCGAAGAGGAAGGACGTGAAGGCGTCGGTGAGGGCGGAGATCGGGTCCCGCATCAGCGCTTCACCTCCAGGTGCGGTTGGATCGGATGATCCCGCATCGCGACAGCCCTACCTTCGGATTCCGGTGGCGAACGGGAGGGTGTTGACGAAGGCTCTGTGGTGCTCCCGGTCGCACCACTCCAGTTTCAGGTACGACTTGCCCGCCGAGGCCCTTATCGTCCGCTTGTCGCGTGCCAGGGCCTCGGGAGAGCGGGAGGAGACGGTGATGTAGCCGACGAGGTTGACGCCGGCCGCGCCGCTGGCGAGGTCCTCGCCGCGCTGGTCGAGGCGGGAGTGGGAGGCCACGTCACGCGGGTCGACCGTGCGGTTCATCTTGGCGGCGCGGGACGCCTCCGCCTCGTCGTTGGTCTTTTCGGTGAGCATGCGTTCGATGGCTACCTCGGTGGGTTCGAGGTCCATGGTGACGGCGACGGTGCGGATGACGTCCGGGGTGTGGACCAGGAGCGGGGCCAGGAAGTTGACGCCGACCGGGGTCATCGGCCACTCCTTCACCCAGGCCGTGGCGTGGCACCAGGGGGCGCGGGTGGAGGACTCACGGGTCTTGGCCTGGAGGTAGTCCGGCTCCATCGCGTCCAGCTCGGCCGGCCAGGCGTTGCGCTTGGTCATGGCCTGGATGTGGTCGATGGCGTGGTCCGGGTCGTACATGGAGTGGATGAGCGAGGCGAGGCGGCCCTGGCCGAGCGGCTGCCGTACGCGGATGTCGGCCTCCTGGAGGCGCGAGCAGATGTCCGTCAGTTCACGGGCCATGACTACGGCGAGGCCCGCGTCCTTGTCCATCTTCCGGCCCTGGGGTCGGGCCGCGCGTGCCATGGCGTGGGCCTCGGCGGCCAGCTCGCGGGTGTAGTGCATACAGGCGACGAGGTAGGCGCGGTGCTGCTCGCTGCTCGTGGAGACCATGGACTGCAGTTGCTCGTACGACTGCTGCAGCCAGCCGGGGGCGCGCTCGTCGCCGCGCTGGGCGACGTCCTTGGCGTGGGCGTCCGGGTCGGCCGGGAGTGTGCGGGCGAGCATCTGCAGACGGGTGACGAAGCCGTCGCCGTTGGCCACGTGCTTGAGGAGGGTGCCGAAGCGGTCGACGAGGGCTTCCTGGTCCTCGGAGTCGCGCAGGCCGACGCCCGGGCCCTCGATCTCGATGGCGGCGGTGACGGTACGGCGGTCCGCGTGCAGCAGGACGGCGATCTCGTCCGGGCCGAACGGCGCGGCCAGCCAGGTGATGCGGCCGATGCCCGGAGGGGGCCCGACCTCGACCTCACGGCCGTCGAGGCGCGTGCCGGCCTCCATGGCGGCGGACCGGTAGGCCGTTCCCCTGCGCAGGTTGCGCTTGTAACTGCGGTTGATCTCGAACCACTTGTAGAACGTCCGCCGCTTGTACGGCACGTACACCGCGGCCAGTGCCAGCAGCGGGAAGCCCGTCAGCAGGGCGATGCGCGGGACGAGCACCGGGACGAGGAGGCCGCACATCATGCCGAGGAACGCGCCCGCGATGATCAACGCGATCTCGCCGGACTCGCGGTTCCGGCCGATGATCGCGTTCGGCCGGGCGCGGCCGATCAGATATGTACGGCGGGGCGTGACCGGATGGGACAGATGGGACTCGGTCGTCAACGCCCTTCACCTCCCGTGCGGTTGCTGTTGCGGGTGTTACTGGCGTGGGGGGTGTTGGCCGGGCTCGTACGGGGCGGGGGCGCGGCGGAGGGGACGGTTCCGCCGCCTCCGCTCGGAGTGCGCGAGCTGTGGGCGGCCACGCCGCCGGAGGCCGGGTTGGCCTGGCGGGGGGTACTGCTGCCGCCGCCTCCGCCGTTGTTGTCGGCCCTGCTGCTGTGGGTCTTGATGCCCTGGGCGACGAGGGTGGCCGGGGAGCTGATCACGGCCGCGGCCTTGCCTTCGGCGCCGCGCATGATGCGGTTGTTGCGGGAGTTGGCGATCTCGTCGCCGAAGCCAGGGACGAAGCGGTAGATCATCGCCGAGGCGAAGATGGCGAGGAGGATGATGGCGAGGCCGGAGACGATCGCGGCGAGGGAGTCGGGGCCCTCCGACGTGGTCAGGGCGCCCGCGAGGCCGAGCACGATGACGATGACGGGCTTGACCATGATGATCGCGATCATGATGCCCGCCCAGCGGCGGACGTGGCCCCACAGGTCCTTGTCGACGAGGCCGGCGTAGACCACGACGCCGAGGAGGGCGCCGACGTAGAGAAGGACGGCCCTCAGGTACAGCTCCAGGTAGAGCACGCCGGCGGCGACGATCGAGATCAGCGACACCAGGATCAGCATGATCGGGCCGCCGCCGATGTCGTTGCCCTGCTTCAGGGCCTCGGAGAAGGTGCCGAAGAACGTGTCGGTCTGGTTGCCGGTCGTCTTGGCGATGATGTCGCTGACGCCGTCGGTCGCCGAGACGACGGTGTAGAGGATCAGGGGAGTGAAGGCCGACGCCAGCACGGTCAGCCAGAGGAAGC
Source organism: Streptomyces sp. NPDC012510 (assembly GCF_042955065.1). Lineage (NCBI taxonomy): Bacteria > Bacillati > Actinomycetota > Actinomycetes > Kitasatosporales > Streptomycetaceae > Streptomyces > Streptomyces sp. NPDC012510. The sequence continues at coordinate 83,277 of NZ_JBIBEN010000032.1, read as the reverse complement.
CGACGGCCTCCGAGATCGCCGTCGTGAACGGCACGCCGCGTACTGCTCGCTTCGTCACCGCGAGCAGCCAGAGCACGAGGGTGAGGATGGCCGAGGCGCCGAAGACCACCGCGTAGTGCTTCAGGAACGTCATGTTCGTGAAGTCGACGTTCGCGGTCTCGTTGACGGCCTTGGAGAGCTGGTCGACGGTCCAGGAGGCGGCGTCGGCGCAGCCCTGGGCGAGGGAGGAGAGGGGGTCGAGGGTGGTGGTTACGTCGTTGGGGAGGGTGCTGGTGTCGGCTTTTTCGCCGGCGCCTCGTTCGCAGTACGCCTGGGCCGGGCCGCGGATGAGGTCACACGGATTGTTGCTGCCCGAAGGGCTGGGTGTGGGTGTGGGCGTGGGGGCAGCGAAGGCATGGGTGGCCATCAGCACCATGGCGGCCTGAACGGCCGTGGCAACCGCAGCGACCCTGAGCACGCCGTGCTTAACGGGCATACGTAAACCCTCCGTACTCCTGGACGGCCTTGGTCATGTCCTCGGCGGTGGAAGCCCTCTGGTCGCGTCCGACCGGGACCGGGCCGTCCTTCTGAGTGAAGTCGGTGACCTTCCAGTCACCACCGACCCACTGCAACTCGTACGTCGTCGTGAACCAGCTCTCGGTCACCGGGTTTGTAGAGCCCTCGCCTGACAGGCCGAAGAGGGAGGTGTACCAAAGCTCCACCGTGGCCTTGTCGGCGCTGGAGTTCGTGACTTTGGTGCCCACAGGGATGATGCGAGAGACGAAGGTCTGGCCGCTTGGTGCGGAGCCGTCCTTGTTCAGGCCGATGTTGGCCAGGAAATCCTCGCCGGAGAACGCCTCGTCGAGCTTGCTCTGACGATCGGCGGCGACATCGGGAGCGTAGACGGTGCTGACGATCTCGTGTCGCCGCTCTGTGTTGAACATGTCGGCCGAACCCAGCGCGATGCCGTAGTTGGTCGCCGCGCTCTCCGCCCCTTGCTCGCTCTGCGCATACCCCGTAGGAATACCCGCCGTCTTCGTCTCCACCGGCCGTTCCCCCGAAGCCGCCGTAGGCGCGGTCTTCGCCTTGTCGGAGGTGCCGTCGGTGTCGGAGTCGCCGCCGCCCCGGTTCGCGAAGGCGATCGCGGCGATGAGGAGGACGACCACGCCGACGACGGTGACGAGGCTTCTGGAGGAGGTGCGGGGGCGGCGGGGGTCGCCGCCTTCGGGGAGGCGGGTGCGGGTCTGGCCGGTGCCGGCGTAACCCCCGTACGCTCCGTCGTCCCCGCCGCGCGAGGACTCGCCGTACCCGCGCTCGTCGCCGAGACTCATACCGCGGTCGCCCCTTCAACTTCGACGTCGTACGGAAAGGCGTAGCAGTACGACGGTAGCCGCGCTGCTTCCCGCGCGGACGCGGTGTGGTGACTCGACATCAGGGAAACGCAACCTCAGCCGGTGGGCACGACGGACGGGTGGGATGGGAGGGAAACCGGGCGAGGCAGGCGGCCCGGCCGGGACGGGGGCCGGCCGCCGCGCTACACGGCCATGCCGTACACGATGGTGAAGAGCGTGCCCAGGGATCCGATGATGAAGACGCCGGTGAGACCGGCGATGATGAGGCCCTTGCCCTGTTCGGCGCTGAAGGTGTCGCGCAGCGCGGTCGCGCCGATGCGCTGTTTCGCCGCGCCCCAGATCGCGATGCCCAGGCAGAGGAGGATGGCGATCGCCATCACGACCTCGATCATCACGCGTGCCTCGTTGCCCAGGCTGCCGAAAGGCCCCCAGTCCGGGGCGATTCCGCCGATGATGGTGGTGATGTCGCCCTTGTCGGCCGCAATGAACATGTAAGTCACCGCCCCTAGTGGGTAGTTCCGCTGGTCGTGCGGGGCGTGCGCGTCGGCGTCCGCACCACACCCTCCGCGCGGGCGCGCAGAGGTCAGGCCCATTCTCGCCGACAATGACGCTGTCGTATGTCGACTTGGCGTCATTGATTGGCGGGTTTCGTACGGATCCCTTGCCGCCGACCCGCGCGGGACCCTAACGGGGGCGCGAGACGGTAAACGAAGGGTCGTATCGTCACTCTGTGTATCACGGCAGGTCACGCCGGGCAATGAGGATCAAGCGGAACCTGTGGTGTGGTTCCGTCGTTATTCCCCTTCTGTGACCTCAGGGGGCTGGGTCTGTCCCGCTTCTGACGGGATGTCGGCCCTGTCTCGTCGCTGTTGCGGTGTTCTCCGTGGGTTCGAGTGTGCCTGATCTGGACGTAAGGGTCGCGTGTGGGGCCCGGCCGCCCTCCGGGTGGCGAGCTTTGGCCAGAAGTGCATGGGATCGCGATCGCAATTTTGGTACAAATGATCGACTGGGTTGCCTTGTGTTCAAGCGTCAGGCGCGCGGCCGGGTGCCGAGTTGAGGGAACGTATCTGCGAGGGCGTCCACGGGGGTAGGCGTGAGCGAGGACAGGCCCGTTGTCTCGGCCGAGATACCGGAGTTCACGGGAAATCTGGAGCAACTGGAGACGGACGCCGGGGACATCGCGTTCGACGGGATGGCGATCGGTGCCGCGGGTCTGCTGATCGACGCCAACTTCAACCTGCTGGAACCTTTCTACAAGGCCCCGGAGGCCGACCAGCTCTTCGCGACGACCGCGCCGGTCACGGCGGCCGGCCACGACCTGCAGACCGAGCTGGGCACGGTGTCCAAGGCGCTGCTCGACTACGCGGCGGAGGTCCGGCCCCTGGTCGACCGGCTCAACTCGCTCCGTGAGGAGGCCGCGGCGTTCGAGCGGCGCGTCGCGGACGACGACGAGTGGGTCGCGGACGGCGACCTCATCGAGGAGAACACGGCCCGGCGCAACGCGGTGAACGCCGCCTGGTCCGCCTTCCAGGCCGCCGAGCTGGCCTGCCACAACAAGATCGTCGCGCTGGTGGGCGGGGAGCCGCTCGTCGTCAACGACGGCTCGAACAAAGAGAACATGTACGGCTACCGCGCCGACGACCTCAACAACGCCGGGGGTCTGCCCTGGGGGGACGTCGTCGAGGAGTCCAACCCCTGGTACTACTTCCACGAGCACGCCTGGGACTTCACGGTCGGCTTCGTCGTGGACGGCGTGTGGGGCACGGTCAAGGGCCTGGGCACCCTGGTCGGCTTCAACGGCTGGGACGCGGCGGGCCAGGCCTGGGTGGGCCTGGGCAAGCTCGCGACCGGCATCCTGATCACGGGAACACCGCTCGGTGCCGCGTACTGGCTGACCCCGGCCGACAAACTCCCCTCCTGGCTGCGCGACTCCCGTACGGCGGTCGTGGAGACCGGGAAGGCGCTGATCGCGTACGACGAGTGGGGCAAGAACCCCTCCCGGGCGGCCGGGGCGGTCACCTTCAACGTCCTGACGACCGTCTTCACGGGCGGCGCGGGCGGCGCGGTCGCGGCGACCGGTAAGGCCGGAGCGATCGCGAAGGCCATCTCCTTCGCCGGCAAGGCGGGGCGGATCGTCGACCCGATGACGTACATCGCGAAGGGCATCGGCGGGACGGCCGTCAAGATCAGTGACGTCATGGCCGGGCTGCGGGGGATCACGAACGGCACGCACATCAGGCTGGGCGAAGGCACGTACCGGATAGCCGAACCCCCGAACATCGCCGACGACCTCCCGGCCGGCCTCACCCCCGAGAACTCCGTCCGCATGACCACCCCCGAGGGCGAGGTCGTCTACCTCGACACCAAGACACTGGTCATGCACAACGCCGACGGGACGGTACGGGAGTCCCTGGACGCCATCCGGCACGAGCGGACGGCGGAGCAGCGGGCCGGGGAGACCAGGGCACCGAGAGCTGTCGACGAGCACGAGTTTGTGGGGGCCGGTGCTGGAACGCGGGTGGGGGACACCGCGGCGGTAGGCGGCCGCGGGGGTGACTCGGCGACCGTCGGTGGGCGTGGGGGCGACAACCCGGGCGGTTCCGCGGGCCATGTCGGTGAGAACCCGCCAGTGGGCCGTGGTGGCTCGGGTGGCCCCGGCGGTGGTGGCCTGGACGACCTCGGGCGAGCCGACGACGACGGGCTTGGTGACGCGGGGCGTGCCGGGGACGACACGCCGGGGGACGACACGGACGGGACGGCGCGGCCGGACGGCGACGGTACGGGTGGGCGCGGCGCGGGTGAGCGGCCCAGTTTCATGCGGGACGGGGACAACCCGTACGGGCCGCGCGGGTCGCTCACCGATGATCAGATCGCCGAGATCCAGGTGTACCGGGCGAATCACGAGCCTGGATATTTCGAGAAGTACTACAAGGTCAATGGCAACCGTGTGCGTCTCGACCGCTTCGACGAGAGCGACTACACACCGCCGCAGCTCACCCGGGAGTCGCCGAACCACCCATGGGTCCTGGTCAAGGACGGCCCGCAGCCCGTCAAGCCGCACTACTTGGGCGCCTGGGAGAAGCAGGGGCGTGGCTACAAGACGACCCCGGAAATGCTCAGGACGTTGGACGAGGTGGCACTGGAGCGGCATCTCGCCATCAAGAGCGACAAGCTGATGGAAAGCCTGCGGGACACCGCCGAGACGGTCTTCAAACGGGACGGGACCGATGAGGCGCGTGGGCTCTGGGGAGAGAGTAAGGGCGCCTACAAGGACCACCACACCCAGATGGGTGTCGCAGCGGAGAAGTTCGGCGAGTCCGTGGCGGAACACCACTACATCGCCGCCGAGCACCCTGGCGCGGTACGACAGCCCCTGGACGGGCCCAAGAACGGGAACGATCAGTTCGACCAGGTCTGGAAGGACGGCGATCGTTATGTCGTCATCGAGGCCAAGAGCACTGCCACGACCGAACTGGGCGCTCGGAACCTGCCGAGCGGAAAGCGGGTCTCGCAGGGGACCAGGGAGTACTTCCTGGACATCATTCGCGAGATGCAGGAACGCGGTAGGACGAATCCCGCCGAACGGAAGCTGGCGGCTGATCTGGCGGAGGCCCTGGATGACGGAAAGCTCGACTATGTCGTCGTCAAGGGGGAGAAGAACGCCGGTCAGTACGCTGGTTACCGTGTGAGGCAGTTCGACATCGGCAAGAGGAGCAATCCGTGACCGTGACCATTGCCAGGCATGGTGCGCCCGGACCCGACGACGAGGCCTTCGCGCAGGGACTGGCAGAGGATGTCGCCAGGGGCGTTGGGCGTCTCGAACGTTCGGTCGGCATGATCGACTTCACGTTCAGTACGGCGCTCCTTCACCTTCAGGCGCGCTGCGTGATAGATCCGCAGGCCGCGGTGTTGGAGACGTGGGAGGCGACTGTCTCCGCCATGCAGCTCGGGTCCGCGATGTTCGCCGTGACGGAGGCTACGGAAGGCGTGGTCGAATGCCGGATCGACCGCGAAGTGCGGCACATTCCTGCTGCCGGTCCGCAGGCGTATGCCGATGCGGGCAACTGGCTGACGGCGTTCTGGCTGGCCGTCGTCTGCCGCGAGCAGAAGCGGATGACGCAACTCTGTGAGATTCCGCTCGATCGTCTGCGCTCGTCCGAGGGGCAGTACGACGAGTACGTCTATCACTGGGTCGACACCCTCCAGGCCTACTGGCTGCGGCGGCCGGGATTGGTGGAGAAGCTGATCGCCACGCTCGAAGCCTCTCATCCCGATGTCGTCTCGGTCGCCCCCCGGGATTTGGTCCAGCAGGTGCTGTATCCGCCGATCAACCTCTTCCACCGTTTCGTGAGGCAGGACGAGGAAGGCTTCAACGAAGCCCTGGTGGAGGCAGTCGAACTGCACAAGGGGTACTGGACGGCTGATGAGGACCGTGCCCGTCGCACCGAGGGATCTCTGGCTCTCGGTCCCCTCGCTTTGGCCTGCCTCGCCCATGACGGCGGGATGCCCGTCGGGGTTGAGTCGGAGTACCTGCCCAAATACCTCCTCGAACGTAGCTGGCTGGGAGAGTTCCCCACCTGAGGCGTTCTCAGAGTGTTGTCAGCGCGGGTGGCTACTCGAGTGCATGAGTTCCACTCTGATGCGTGTACTTGCTGAAGGTGGCCGGCTACCTGGGCGCTGGTCGGTTCCGGTGACGAGCAGAGGAATGGTGGTCGGCAGAAACTGGGACGGACGCGGCTGGTGGCGCGGAGCCTGCGGGGCGGTCCAAGTGACTCGGTCCGTGCTGGGGATGCCGGTGACCTGTGGCCGACAACGGCGTGCATGGCCCGGACACATCCGCTGCAGCCGCCCGAATTCCCTTGCGGACACCCGTCGAGTTGCCGGAGCGGATCCGTACCTCGGGCGCGATCGGAGGACAAGCGTGACCTATGGGGCCGGGCTTCGGCGTACGTGCGCTACTCGCCCACGAGGCGAGCACTGCTGATGCATACGATGCCTGGCATGGTCACTCGCATTACTCCCCGGTCAGCGTCCGCCGCGGCTTCGTTGGTCCTCACGCTCACCCTCGGCGGCTGTGGTTCCGGCGACGGGGCGGGTCCCACTGCCGACAAGCCTGCGCCGAGTCTCTCCGCCTCCGGTTCCCCCGAGTCCTCGCCGTCCCCCACGTCCAGCGTGAACGAGGACGGTACGGCGAAGGCGGGGATCAAGGCGAAGCTCGGGGAGCCGACCCTGCTCAGGTACGAAGGGGGGACGAAGTCGGGCGTTCTCGAGGTCACCGTCACCGGGATCGAGAAGGGCAGCAAAAAGGATGTGGCTCCGCTGGGGTTGGAGGACGACGCCAAGAAGATGACGCCGTACTACGTGCGGGCGACCATCAAGAACGCGGGCAAGAACGATCTGTCCCACGCGCCTGTCGATCCGCCGGGCGGGCTGCTCGACGACGGGACCGCCGCCCGGCAGCTCCTGGTCATCGGGACCTTCGCCGCCTGCGACTCCTACCCGAAGACCAAGAGCTTCCCGCCCGGAGCCTCGTACGAGACGTGCGCACCGGTTCTCGCCGACCCCGGTACCGAGGTCACGGGCGCGGTGTGGACAGGGCAGGGTTACCCCGACTTCCCGCCTTCCGCAGGCGTGACATGGACACCGTGAGGCGAGTTCGTGCCCTGGGTTTCCGGCTGAGGGAGTGCCAGTGGCTGCGTCCACGTTGAGGGCATGAGTTCTTCTCTGAGTGTGTATCTGCTGGATGTGGCTGCCACCCGGGCGCTCGTCGGGTCCGGTCACCAGCAGTTGCTGGATGTCGTGCGGAGCGAGTTCGGGGACGATCTGGCGCGGGACGACGAGTGATTCGCGTCCGAGTCGAGGACGGGGCGCCGACGGCGTACGAGGATCGTGTCGATCTCGGCCTGCTCCTCCGTGGTCGGCTCGATGTCGTCACCTGCCCAGATACCGATACCGGCCTGCTCCTCGGCCTCCACGCGGGCCTTCTCGAAGGGCTCGAAGATCTTTCTGACCCGGTCCTGCTGGTCCATCTGCGCCTGTGCTGCGATGACCATGAAGGTGGATACGTCGAGCCCGGCGTCTGCGGCATGCTTCCTGATTTTCGTCGCGCACAGCGGCGGGCATGCTGATCGAGAAACGTACGGTCGCCATGCGATCACGGTAACGCCGGATGTTACCTGGGCCGCTCCTTTCGCGAGGTGCTCGGCCGGGGGTATATTCACTATCACTTATATAAGTGACCAGTGATACGTTGGTGGCCGTGCACGCGTTCGATGTTCTCGGAGATCCCGTTCGGCGGCGGATTCTTGAGCTGCTCGTCGATGGGGAGATGACCGCCGGGGAGGTCTCGGAGGTCATCCGAGGTGAGTTCGGGATATCGCAGCCGGGGGTCTCGCAGCATCTGAAGGTGCTGCGGGAGAACGGCTTCGCGACGGTGCGGCCGGAGGGGGCCCGACGGCTGTACGCCGTGAACTCGGAGCCGTTGCGGGACATCGACGCCTGGCTGGACCGCTTCCGCCGTTTCTGGGCCCCGCGTCTGGACGCCCTGGGCACGGAGTTGGCCCGGGGCAAGCGGGAGCGGAGGCTTCGCGAGGCCGAGGCCGAGGCCGAGGTCGAAGCCGAGGTCGAGCGGGCACGTGGGGCGGCCAGGGAGGAGCCCGGCCTCTGACGCCGTCCCGGACGACACCCGTGCCCACCCCCTGACGAGACCCGTGACGACACCCTCAGTGACAGGAGCAGCATCGTGATCGACGTGAACCAGCAGATCAATGCCGTACGGCGTCGGGTCGGGACCCGGGAGTTCAAGGCGGGTGAGGCGCGGGTGGTGACCGTAAGTCAGGTGTATGAGTCCACGGTCGAGGACGTCTGGGACGCCTGTACGAACCCGGAGCGGATTCCGCGCTGGTTCCTGCCGGTCTCCGGGGAGCTTCGGCTCGGGGGGCGGTACCAGCTGGAGGGGCAGGCGGGCGGTGTCGTCGAGCGGTGTGATCCGCCCGTGGGTTTCGCCGCGACCTGGGAGTTCGGGGGTGATGTGAGCTGGATCGAGGTCCGGATCACCGCCGAGGGGGAAGAACGAGCGCGGTTCGAACTCGACCACATCGCCCATGTCGACGATCAGCGCTGGACCGAGTACGGGCCCGGCGCGGTCGGGATCGGATGGGACTCGGCGCTCATCGCGCTCACCATCCATCTGTCCACCGGCGCCTCCGTCGATCCCAAGGAGGGCATGGCCTGGATGGGGACGGAGGAGGGGAAGCGGTTCGTGACGCTCAGCGGGGAGGCGTGGTACGAGGCCGCCGTCGCGGACGGGGACGAGCCGGGGGCCGCGCGGGCCGCGGCGGACCGGACGATCGCGGCGTACACCGGGGCCGGGGCGGATGCGGGAGCGGACACGGGAACCGAGGGGGCTACCGAGAAGGGTGAGTGATCAGGACTCCGCCGCCAGGGCGTTTCTGGCGGGGATACGCGTCGGTGACGTCCTCGGCGGTGTTGTCGCGGAGGTGACGCGCTCGCGCGGGGCCGTCGTGCTGCTGGACGGCTTTCCCGCACGTCCGCTGGGACGGATCGGGTCCCTGGACATGCCGTGGGGGCGGCGGTCGGCCGAGGCCGCGCAGGTCGGTCGGCGGATCACCGCGGAGGTGACGGCCGTCGATCCGGACAAGGGGCAGGTCCATATGTCGCTCGCCGCGACCGAGCAACCGGAACTCTGGGCGTTCCTGAGTGGGCTGCGGAGCGGCGAGGTCCTCTCCGGCACCGTCGCGGCGATCGAGAGCTTCGGGGTGTTCGTGGCGCTGGACGACGGGCCGGAGCATCCGGTCTTCCCCGGCGTCGGATTCATCACCGTTCCCGAGCTGTCATGGCGGCATATCGAGGCGGTCTCGGACGTCGTCCGGGTCGGCCAGCGGGTGTCCTGCGAGTTCCTGCAGTTCGACACCTGGAACGGGGAGGCCCGCCTGTCGTTGCGGGCGATGGAGCCCGATCCCTTCCAGGAGTTCGCCGACCGGGTGCAGGCGGGGCGAAGCCTGCATGGGTGGGTCACCAAGCTCATCCCCTTCGGAGTCTTCGTGGAGGTGGCCGACGGGATCGAGGGGCTTGTCCATCTGAGCGAGCTCACGGCGGAGGCCGTGGACGCGCCGGACGGGCTCGTCGAGGTGGGGGACGAGATCACGGTCGTGGTCACGGAAGTCGACCGGGCACGGCGGACGTTGGCCCTCTCCCGTGTACGGGCCCTGCCGGCGCCGCCCTAGCTCCCGGATCGGCCTGGGTCGGTGACCGCCTCCGCCGTTCCGTGCCATCCTGCACCGATGCTGAGAATCGGATCGATCGTGCTGAACGTCTCCGACCGCGACCGGGCATCCGCCTTCTGGAGCACCGCCCTCGGTCACACCCCTCGCCCCGGCCGGCCCGAGGTGCTGACCCCGTCCGGCGGCACCGGGCCGCTGCTGTGGCTGGACGAGGACGACCGTACGCATCTCGACCTCTGGACCGACAGCGCAGAGGAACAACAGGCCGAGGTGGAGCGCCTGTTGGCGCTGGGCGCCACGCGGGTGGAGTGGGAGTACCCCGAGGGCGCGGACTTCGTCGTACTCGCGGACCCGGAGGGCAATCTCTTCTGCGTGATCAACACGGCGGCACCGTGAACAACCACCCGCCCTCCGGGGTGCGTTCCTAGGCCTTCGGCTGCCTCACCGTCGGTTCGAAGCCCTCGACGCCCTCCACGAAGTGGTCGAACTCCCCTGCCTGTACGCCCAGTACGAACGCGTCCCACTTTCGGCGGTTCGTCGTCACGACGTTGTCCGGGTCGCTGGTCTCGCGGATGTAGACGGGGGCTTCCGGGTCGTCCTCGCCGTCGCCCTTCCCGAAGGCGAGTTCGATCCAGGGGCCGGGGCCGGTGACGTCGTCGGGGGCGGCGCGGATCCAGTCGAGGTCGGAGGGGACGTCAGACACGGTCGGGTTCCTTGCCGAGGTCGAGTTTGAGTACGTGGAGGAGGGCGCGGAAGCCTTCCGGGGTGGCGTCGAGTATGGCTTGGGTGGGGTCGGCTGATTCGGTGAGGTGGATGGTGGCCCTGCCGGTGGCTATGTGGACGCAGGAGGCGCCCTCGGAGCAGTACGACGACTTCTGCCAGCGTGGATTCATGGGCGTTCCCTTCACAGATCTCGCATCACGTTGTGGATGAGGTCTCGGGTCTTTTCGGGAGCGAGCGCGACGGCTTCGATCCGGTCGAACAAGGTGCGGTACTTGTGCAACTGTGCCTCGGCGTCGAGGAACGCGAGGCCGTGGGACTGGTCGAGATAGACGGTGTCCAGCTGTGGCACATGGGCGAAGGCGTAGTGGATCGACTGCCCGGACCCCGGGTAGGCACCGGCGTCGAAGGTGATCGCGCGCAAGGTGATGTGGGCCCGGTCGCTCATGTCGAGCAGGTGCTGCAACTGCTGTCGGGCAACCGTGGAGCCGCCGACGCGCATGCGCAAGGCGGCCTCGTGGATGATCGCCTCGTAGGGAGTCGGGTCGTTCTCGCGGAAGAGGATCGCCTGCCGCTTGATGCGGAACGAGAGCCGGTGCTCGATGTCGGGTGGCGAGAGTTCGGTGACCGCCTGGCGGAAGATCTCAAGGGCGTACTCACGAGTCTGGAGCAGCCCGGGGATGCGGGCTGTGATGGCGTCACGCAACGACGCGGCGTGGTGCTCCAGTTCGGCCAGGTCGAGGAGCGGGCTGGGGAGCAGCTCGCGGTACTCCTCCCACCAGCCGCGCTGCCGGGTGCGCGTCATGCGGGCCAGGGCTTCGACGAGAACCTTGTCCGAGCACTCATAGTGGCAGGCCAGCATGCGGACCCGGTCGGGGCTTACGCCCATGCGGCCGGCTTCCGTATTGCTGATCTGGTTCTGCTTGATGCCCAGCAGTCGGGCCGCCTCCGTCGATGACAGCCCTGCGCGTTCGCGCAGTTTGCGCAACTCCGCTCCGAGCCGGGCTTCGCGGCCGGTGGGAGTGCTCTTCATGGGCACGGTCGTTCTCCCGCCATGTCACCCACACGGGTTGCTAAGTCAGAGATTCTGCCAGCTGGGACTAATAGCTTATTCAGGCCCGCTAGATTGCTGCGCAGAGCGTCCATTCAACTCCCCTCAGTGACCGGAGACTTCCATGGCCACCGTATCCCCGTCCTGGAACTACACCCTTCGACTTCCCCGTGATCCCCGGTCGCCCGGCGTAGGTCGCGCCACCCTCCGGACGGTGCTCGCCACCCATGGGCTCTCCGAACTCAGCCCCACGGCTGAACTGTTGGCCACCGAACTGCTCACCAACGCGCATCTGCACACCTCGCGGGAGTACGCCCTGCGGGTCTTCGAGGCCGGGGGGCGGTTGCGGGTCGGGGTGTGGGACCAGGACCGGCGGGTGCCGGCCGGGTTCGGGGGCGACGTGCCCGTCGCAGAGGACGCCGAGGGTGGGCGGGGGCTGCGGCTCGTGCGGGCGTGTTCCGAGGGGCGGGGGATCTCCGCGATGGTGGAGTCGGGGGTCCGTCTGGGCGGGAAGTTGTTGTGGGTCGACTGCGGGGCGTCGGGTGATCATTCCTAACAGGACCGCCCGCACTTACACTGGCCGTCGGCGGACTGGCGCGCGGTGAGGGGCGGTTGACGGTGCGTAAGGCGTGGATCGTGGTGATCGCTGCCGGCAGCGCCGGGCTCGCCTTCGTGATGGTGCTGGTCGTGGGCGTGTACCTGGTCGCCGGGAATCTCGCGGCCGGGGTCGGCGGGAAGTCGGTCGGACTGGCGAAGGGGGCCGTGCCCGCCGCCTATCAGGCGCTCGTGCAGAAGTGGGGCAATCTCTGCGACGCCATCAATCCGGCGCTGCTGGCCGCACAGCTCTACCAGGAGAGCGGGTTCAACCCTAAGGCGCAGAGTCACGCCGCAGCGCAGGGGATCGCGCAATTCATTCCGGGGACCTGGGCCACCCACGGTCTCGACGGGGACGGCGACGGCGACCGTGACGTCTGGGACCCGAATGACGCGATTCCATCGGCCGCCTCGTACGACTGCTCGCTCGCGAAGTACGTGAAGGACGTACCCGGCGATCCGACGGCGAACATGCTCGCTTCCTACAACGCGGGGGCGTACGCCGTCATCAAGTACGGGGGTGTCCCGCCGTACAAGGAGACGCAGAACTATGTGAAGACGATCAAGACGCTGTCGGAGAGTTTCGCCGCGCCCACGACCCGGGTCGATCCGAGCGAGCAGGCCGCCGGGGCCATCGCGTACGCGCAGAAGAAGCTCGGGACGCTGTACCTGTGGGGCGGTACGGGTACCGCTGAGCAGGGCGGACGCTTCGACTGCTCGGGTCTGACGCAGGCGGCGTACGACAGCGTGGGGATCACCTTGCCGCGCGTCGCGAACGATCAGTACAACGCCGGGCCGCACCCCTCGCGGGACGAGCTGCTGCCGGGAGATCTGGTGTTCTTCTCCGACGACCTCACCAACTCCCGCGCCATTCGGCACGTCGGGATTTATGTGGGGGGCGGATACATGATCGACGCGCCGCGGACGGGTGCCGTCATCCGTTTCGACCCGATTGACACCCCCGACTACTTCGGGGCGACCAGGGTCACCGAAGATGGCGCGAAAGCATTGCCCACGACGGTCTGACGGCGCCGTAATTCTCCGTGAACCACTGCCCTGAGCTGCGCAGACGTGTCTCTCTTCGATAACGTCTGAGTGATCATTCAGTGGAGGGTGGAACGCATTGAAGAGGAGTGTGCGTTCCTATTTGACGTAGCGCGTTGACGCTTTACGCGGAGGCACTACGGACACCACGGGGGTGGCAGAGCGCGGCGCACGTACGGGTGCGGTCGCGAGAACGATGACGAAAGGGCCGCAGCACGATGGCTGGACTCGCCGCGCATGCCGCACTCGCCGCTGAATCCGGATCCAATCCCGACGTCGAGCTGCTGTACGAGATCAACGGCCTCGCCAAGGACGCGCCGACCTGGCTCGACCGGGTGATGGAGTTCGTGGGTGAGTACGGTCTGCTCTTCGCGATGGTGCTGCTGATCCTGTGGTGCTGGTGGGGGGTGCGGAAGCGGGGCGGTGAGGATGCCGCATCGTCCGTGGCCGCGTTGGTGTGGGCGCCGTTGGCCGCCGGGATCGCCGTGCTGGTCAATGTGCCGATACGTGGGTTCGTCGAGCGTCCTCGGCCCTTCCTCGATCACGAGGGGCTGGAGGTGCTGGTCTCCGGCAAGACCGACTACTCGTTCGTGAGTGATCACGCGACCCTGATCATGGCGATGGGGGTCGGACTGTTCGTCGCCAACCGGAAGTTCGGGCTGGTCGGGCTGGTCGTCGCACTGCTCGGCGGGTTCATCCGGGTGTACATGGGCGTGCACTACCCGACGGATGTGATCGGTGGGTTCGCGCTGGGGACCGCTGTGGCGTTGTTGTTGTCGCCGCTGGCCATGGCGTTGTTGACGCCGGTGATGAAGGCGGTGGAGCGGTCGCCTCGGGTGGGGTGGGTCGTTCGGGCGCGGGGGAGTGCGGGGCGGCGGGCCGTGATTCCGGGGGCGCGGGTCGAGGCGGTGCCCGCGGAGGAGCGGGATCTGGCTGCCTGAGGGCTCGCCCGGGGTTTTCCTCGCCCCTTCCCGCCCCCTGCCCGTCCCTTCCCAGGGGCTGTGCCCCTTCGACCCCCTTGAGCGCCTAGTAGCTCGGGGGGTTCGGTGTTTTGGCGGGTGCGGGAGCGTCGGGGTTGATCGCGCAGTTCCCCGCGCCCCTGGGGGGCTCCCGGCTGGTTACAGGGACTGGGGGAAGGTGAAGAAGTTCGTCGGGTCGTACTTGGTCTTGATCGTTGCCAGGCGGGGGGCCGCTTCGCCGTAGTAGGCCTTGCGCCAGTTCTTCAGGGTGGGGTCGGTGTAGTTCTGGTAGGCGGCGCCTGAGGCGTGGCGGGTCATGGAGTGGTGGGTCTTGGTCAGCCATGACTGGGCCGTGGTGCCGGGAGTGTCGCGCTTCCAGGAGGCCAGGTACTGGGCCAGCATGCGCGAGCGGCGGTGGACGAAGGCCGTGGCCGTGGGGGAGACGCGGTTCACCTGGCCGCCGAGGGCGGTGAGCTGTATGGAGCCGGCTCCGCCCCGTATGCCGGTGATCTGGTTCAGGAGGGTCTGGATGCCCGCAGAGGAGATCGAACGGTCGAAGAAGTCCGAGCGGGCCGCGTAGGTCTCGCGACCGAGCGCGCCCTTGGGGGAGCGGCCAGGTGTCGTGCCGGGCAGATGGCACTGGGCGTCGGTCGAGAAGGAGGAGCAGCCCGCGTAGCCCTCCATGGCGCTCTCGTACGAGCGGCGCTTGAGGGAGACGCTGCGGGCGGGGGAGCCGACGCGGTCGGCCAGCCGGTCGAGGGCGTTCTCCAGCGCGCCGTACGTGCCGAGGGAGAAGGCGGCGACCGAGACGGAGGGAGTGCCCCCGTTCTGGATGTGGCAGGAGGACCAGATCTCGTCGGGCTGCGTCGGGCCCCACTCCTGCCAGGCCTTCAGTACGGCGGCGGCCCTGGACCACGGCCAGGTGAGGTAGGCGGTGACGCCCTGGGGAGCCGGGTGGGTCCTGAAGCGGAGTTCGGTGACGACGCCGAAGTTGCCGTTGCCGGCGCCGCGCAGGGCCCAGAAGAGGTCCTTGTTCGTGGTCGCGTCGGCGGTGAGCTGCTTGCCGTTCGCCGTGATCAGGGTGGCCCGGGTGAGGCTGTCGCAGGTCAGGCCGTAGGCGCGGGAGGTCACGCCGTGGCCGCCGCCGAGGGTCAGGCCGGAGACGCCGACGGTGGGGCAGGAGCCGGCGGGGATCGTCACGCCCTTCGCGGCCAGGGCCCGGTAGACGTCGATGAGCTTGGCGCCGGCGCCGACCACGGCCTCGTTCGCGGAGGCGCGGACCTTGTTCAGCTTGGAGACGTCGATGACGAGGCGTCCGTTGCCGGAGGACCAGCCGGCGTAGGAGTGGCCGCCGTTGCGGATCGAGACCTGGATGTCGTGGGCCTTGGCGTAGGCGAGGGTGGTGCGGATGTCGTCCGGGTGGGCCACGTAGGCGACGGCGGTGGGCCTGAGGACGTCGAAGCGGGTGTTGTAGAGCTGGCGGGCCGTGGACCAGGCCTTGTCGCCGGGGCGGATCAGGGGGCCGTCCAGGTCTCGGGCCAGGGCGGACCAGTTGGCGGCGGTGGCCTTGGAGGTGGGCGTGGAGCCCTTGCCCATGCCCGTGCCGTCGGCTGTGGTCGTCCGTAGGGCGGTGTCCGTGGCGCGGGTGGTGCCCCCGCCGGTAGGGCCCGCGCCCGTGCAGGCGGAGGTGGCCAGTCCAGCCAGTGCGGCCGCGCCGCCGCCGATGAGGGTGCGCCGTTCCATGAGTGCCTCCCGAGGCGGCGTGAAGGGGTCGTGGAACGAGACGGGGATGGTGGGGTCGAGGTTCCCGGGGGACCAGGCCGGTCAGGCGACGTTCGCCCCGCCGCGACGCCCGGCACGCTCCCTCACTGCCTTGAGGGCGTCGGAGGTGCCCCCGCTCGCGCACCGGGCACAGCCCACGTGCGACCCGTACGAGGGCTTGCACCCGGCACACCGAGATCACGCATCGCCACTCTCGGCTCCGCTCGATCGAGAGGGAGAGCCCCCACGACGCCGCTCCTTGACGGGCGAACGTTGTCTGACGCGGGCCCCAGGGGCTTCTTGCGGATCTCCGTGGGAGGGAGCGGCGTCCTGTGCCTGCGATCGGCGCCCTGTGCCTGTGATCGGCGTGCGGTGCCTGTGGTCGACGTGCGGTGCCTGCGAGCGGCGTGCGGCGTGCGCGTGCGGTGCCTGTGATCGGCGATCGGCGGTCGACGTGCTTGCCTGCGAGCGGCGGCGGCGAGTGGCGAGAGCGCGTGCGTGGCGAGTGGCGAGAGCGCGTGCGTGGCGAGTGGCGAAAGTGGCGCCAGCCGCGCGACGCCCGCCTTCGGGCGCCACGCCGAGAGCACGCGCACCGGGCGCCGCGCGGCCGCCCTTCGGGCGACGACGCCACTTTCACAACAGGCCCTTGTGCCGGTGCGCGTCCGGGGCGTGCGGAAGCGTGGGAGCTTGCGGCGCAGTTCCCCGCGCCCCTTTTTGGAGTGAACGGGGGCTTGAACCGGAGCCTCTTCCTCTCCGTAATTGATTGAATGCGGAGAGTTGCCAAATGATGGGGCCCAGGGAACCTTCTGGAGCTCTCGGGGCTCTTGGGGCGTGTGAGGTGATCGGTGGGGGTCTCGGGCGTCGGAATGCTCACGCGCTCTCCCCGTGAGCATTCCGTGACCTCACCGCACTGTCGGCAGGGGTTCACTCGCCGTTCACTTCCGTCCATCGGCGGCTTCACCTGATCTGCCTAATTTCGGCCTTACCCGGTGCGGGATGCGGACCGAAATGCGGCCTCGCGACCCGTGACGACAGCAGTCTGAGGGACCAGAGGCATCCGCAGTACGGGTCCCGATGCTGATACGACGACTTCGCACGCCGCCATGTGGACGGCGGCTCCTGGAAGGAACTCCCGAAAGTGAAGCTTCAGCGCAAGAACCGCCTGCGCGCCCTTTCTCTCGGTGCTGTCGCCGTCACCGGCGCCCTGACCCTCAGCGCGTGCGGGTCCGACGACACCGGCGGCACGAGCGGCGCCGGCAACGGCACGGCGACCGCCAACAGCAACATCGACTGCGGCGAAGCCAAGGGCCAGCTTCTGGCCGACGGCTCCTCCGCGCAGAAGAACGCGATCGACGCCTGGGTCAAGCAGTACCAGGGCGCCTGCCGGGACGTCGTCATCAACTACAAGGGCAGCGGTTCGGGCGCCGGTATCACCGCGTTCACCCAGGGCCAGGTCGCCTTCGCCGGCTCCGACTCGGCGCTGAAGCCCGAAGAGGTCTCGGCCTCCAAGAAGGTCTGCACCGGCGGGCAGGGCATCGACCTGCCGATGGTCGGCGGCCCGATCGCCGTGGGTTACAACGTCCCGGGTGTCGACAACCTGGTCCTGGACGCCAAGACCCTCGCCCTGATCTTCGACAGCAAGATCACCAACTGGAACGACAAGGCCATCGCGGCGCTCAACCCCGACGCGAAGCTGCCCGACCTGAAGATCCAGGCCTTCCACCGCTCGGACGAGTCCGGCACCACGGACAACTTCACCAAGTACCTGATCGCCGCTGCCCCCGACGACTGGAAGTACGAGGGCGGTAAGGCCTGGCAGGCCAAGGGCGGCCAGTCCGCGCAGGGCTCCTCCGGTGTCGCGCAGGGCGTGAAGGAGACCGAGGGCGCCATCTCCTACATGGAGCTCTCCTACGCCAAGGACGGCATCACCACGGTCGACGTCAAGACCGGTGCCGCCGAGCCGGTGAAGGCGACCGTCGAGAACGCCACCAAGGCCATCTCCGAGGCCCAGGTCGTCGGCACCGGCAAGGACCTCGCGCTGAAGCTGAACTACACGCCGACCGCCGAGGGTGCCTACCCGATCACCCTGGTCACCTACGAGATCGTCTGTGACAAGGGCAACAAGGCGGAGACCCTCCCCGCCACCAAGTCCTTCCTCACCTACATCGCCTCGGAGGACGGCCAGGCGCTGCTCTCCGGGGCCGGATACGCCCCGATGCCCGAGGAGATCATCGCCAAGGTCCGCACGACCATCTCGGAACTGAGCTGACCTGAGTGCGGCCCGGCCCCGACCGGGACCGGGCCGCACCGTCCGGTGCACCGCCGCCAGGAGTCTCCCCCCACCGGGGGCGGCTCCGCCCCGAGCCGCCGCCCGCACGACGACGGCTCCGCAGACCGGAGAACCTGATGGACATATCGCTCAAAGACACTTCCGCCCCGCCCCTCCCGCCGACGTCCGAGACCGCCGAGCAGAAGCACGCCGCACGTGCCGCCACCCGCCCCGGCGACCGGATCTTCCTTGGGCTGTCCCGCGGATCCGGCATCTTCCTGCTGGCGCTCATGGCGGCCATCGCCGTGTTCCTCAGCTACCGAGCCGTGCTCGCGATCAGCAAGGACGAGGGCAACTTCTTCACCACCTTCGAGTGGAACCCCACCGGGAACCCGCCGGTCTTCGGCATCGCGGTCCTCGCCTTCGGCACCGTCGTCTCGTCGGTCATCGCCATGGCCATCGCGGTCCCGGTCGCGGTCGGCATCGCCCTCTTCATCACGCACTACGCCCCGCGCAGGCTCGGCGGCCCCATCGCGTACGTGATCGACCTGCTCGCCGCCGTGCCGTCCATCGTCTACGGCCTCTGGGGCGCCCTGGTCCTCGTACCGCAGCTCGACGGGCTCTACGGCTGGCTGAACGACTACCTCGGCTGGACCGGCATCTTCTCCTGGCAGGGCGGCGCCCCCCGTTCGATGCTCACCGTCGGCATCCTGCTCGCGATCATGATCCTGCCGATCATCACCAACGTGAGCCGCGAGGTCTTCCGCCAGGTCCCGCGGATGCACGAGGAGGCCGCCCTAGCCCTCGGCGCCACACGCTGGGAAGTCATCCGCATGGCGGTCCTGCCGTTCGGACGCTCCGGTGTCATCTCCGCCTCGATGCTCGGCCTCGGCCGCGCGCTCGGCGAGACGATGGCCGTGGCGATGGTGCTGTCGTCCAGCTTCGACATCAGCCTCAGCCTGCTCGACCCGGGCGGCGGCACCTTCGCCCAGAACATCGCCAGCAAGTTCAGTGAGGCCACCGTGATGGGCCAGGACGCCCTCATCGCCTCCGGTCTGGTGCTGTTCGTCATCACCCTGCTGGTCAACGGCGCGGCCCGGCTGATCATCGCCCGCCGCAAGGAGTTCTCGGGGGCCAACGCATGAGCAACGCAACTCTCTCCCCGAAGGGCCCGAGCACGCTGCGCGCCGCGTCCCTGCCCAAGTGGTTCGCCTGGGCGGTGGCGGCCGGCTCGGTCGCGCTGGGCCTCGGCATCAGCGCCGCGGCCGGTCTCGAGAGCTCGGTCCAGTGGGCCCTGATCGCCGGCCTCCTCTTCGTCCTCGGCTCGTACGGCATCGCCGCGCGTGTCGAGGGCAGGCGGCAGGCCAAGGACCGCGTGGCGACCAGCCTCGTCTGGGTCGCGTTCCTGCTCGCCGTCATCCCGCTGGCCTCCCTCATCTTCGAGACGGTCAAGCGCGGTGTGAAGGTCCTCGACGGCTACTTCCTCAGCCACTCGATGGGCGTGGTCGCCACCTCCGAACCCGGCGGCGGCATCTACCACGCCATCCTCGGCACCCTGGAGCAGGTCGGCCTGGCCGCCCTGATCTCCGTGCCGATCGGTGTGCTGACCGCGATCTACCTGGTCGAGTACGGCCGGGGCAGGCTCGCCAAGGCCGTCACCTTCTTCGTCGACGTCATGACGGGCATCCCGTCGATCGTCGCGGGTCTGTTCGTCCTCAGCACCTGGATCCTGATCCTGAAGATGGGTCCCTCCGGCTTCGCCGGCGCGATGGCGCTGACCATCCTGATGCTGCCGGTCGTCGTCCGCTCCACCGAGGAGATGCTCAAGCTCGTCCCGAACGAGCTGCGCGAGGCCTCGCTGGCGCTGGGCGTGCCGAAGTGGCGCACTATCCTGAAGGTCGTCCTGCCGACCGCCATCGGGGGTATCACCACCGGTGTGATGCTCGCGGTCGCCCGTATCGCCGGTGAGACCGCCCCGGTCCTGCTGCTGGTGTGGGGTTCGAACTTCATCAACGCGAACCCCTTCTCCGACCCCCAGGCCTCGCTGCCGATGTACATCTATCTGCAGTTCCAGCAGAGCGGCGGTTCCGGAGCGGCGTACGACCGTGCGTGGGCGGCGTCGCTGACGCTGATCGCCTTCATCATGATCCTGAACCTGGCGGCCCGCGGCATCGCCCGCTGGAAGGCCCCACGATGACCCAGATGACAACGTGCGGCTCCGCCGCGCGGCCGGTCGCTGACGCGGCCATACAGCGACCAGATCCCCGCGAATTCCCCGCGCAGCCCCCGGTGAATTCCTCGCGAAAGAAGCAGTGATTTCCATGGCCAAGCGAATCGACGTCAGCGGCCTCAACGCCTATTACGGCTCCTTCCGGGCCATCGAGGACATCTCGATGACCGTCGAGCCCCGTACCGTGACGGCCTTCATCGGCCCCTCCGGCTGCGGCAAGTCCACGTTCCTGCGCACCCTGAACCGGATGCACGAGGTGACGCCGGGCGGCCGGGTCGAGGGCAAGGTCATGCTCGACGACGAGGACCTGTACGGGCACGGGGTGGACCCGGTGTCAGTGCGGCGTGAGGTCGGCATGGTCTTCCAGCGCCCGAACCCGTTCCCCACGATGTCGATCTACGACAACGTGGCGGCCGGTCTGAAGCTCGTCGGCACGAAGAAGAAGTCCGAGCTGGACGACATCGTCGAGAAGTCCCTCAAGGGCGCGAACCTCTGGAACGAGGTCAAGGACCGCCTGGGCAAGCCGGGCTCCGGCCTCTCCGGCGGCCAGCAGCAGCGGCTGTGCATCGCGCGGGCGATCGCGGTCGAGCCGAAGGTGCTGCTGATGGACGAGCCGTGCTCGGCGCTGGACCCGATCTCGACGCTGGCCATCGAGGACCTCATCGGTGAGCTGAAGGAGCACTTCACGATCGTCATCGTGACGCACAACATGCAGCAGGCGGCGCGGGTGTCCGACCGGACGGCGTTCTTCAACCTCGCGGCCGTCGGGCAGCCGGGCAAGCTCATCGAGATCGACGACACGGAGCGGATCTTCTCCAACCCGTCCGTCCAGGCCACGGAGGACTACATCTCCGGGCGCTTCGGCTAGACCGACCTCCTGAAACCCCTCGCGGTGCTGCATGGCGGTGCCGCCGCGAGGTACGAAGGCGCCCGCCCTCCGACTGCCGGAGGGCGGGCGCCTTTGGGCTCGTGGGGGATTCTCCTCGCCCCCGCCGCCCCTACCCGTCCCATCCCCCAGGGGCCCGCGCCCCTTCGACCCCCGTCCGCGGGCCGGTGGGGCTTCTCGCGCAGTTCCCCGCGCCCCTGTCGGGCGCGGTCCGCCGCGGCCGTATCGGGCTCAGAGGAACGCCAGGTTCACGATCCAGTAGCTTGCCGCGGCCACCAGG
>NZ_JBIBEN010000032.1:0-61812 GCF_042955065.1 Streptomyces sp. NPDC012510 | reverse complement strand
CAGTTCCCCGCGCCCCTGTCGGGCGCGGTCCGCCGCGGCCGTATCGGGCTCAGAGGAACGCCAGGTTCACGATCCAGTAGCTTGCCGCGGCCACCAGGGCCGCGGCCGGCATGGTGATGAACCAGCCGAGGATGATGTTCTTCGCCACGCCCCAGCGGACGGCGTTGACCCGCTTGGTCGCGCCGACACCCATGATCGCCGAGGTGATGATGTGGGTTGTGGAGATGGGCGCCTTGAAGATGAAGGCAGTGATGAACATGATCGACGCGCCGGTGGTCTCGGCGGCGAAACCCTGCGGGGGATCGAGTTCGATGATCTTCCGGCCGAGGGTGCGCATGATGCGCCAGCCGCCCGCGTACGTGCCGAGGGAGAGCATCACCGCACAGGCGATCTTCACCCAGACCGGGATCGGGTCGCCGTAGTCCTCGACGTCCGCGATGACCAGGGCCATCACCACGATGCCCATCGTCTTCTGGGCGTCCTGGAGACCGTGTCCGAGGGCCATGCCCGCCGCCGACACGGTCTGCGCTATGCGGAACCCGCGCTTGGCCTTGTGCGGGTTGGCGCGGCGGAAGATCCACATGATCGCCGCCATCACCAGATAGCCGATGACCAGGCCGACCACCGGGGACACGAACATCGGGATGACGATCTTTTCCAGTACGCCGGACCAGTAGACCGTCGTACCGCCCGCGAGCGCCGCGCCCACCATGCCGCCGAAGAGCGCGTGCGAGGAGGAGGACGGCAGGCCGAAGTACCAGGTGATGAGGTTCCAGGTGATCGCGCCGACCAGGGCGGCGAAGAGGATGGCCATCCCCGTCGAACCCTCGGGCGTGGCGATCAGGCCCTCGCTGACCGTCTTGGCGACCCCGCTGCCCAGGAAGGCGCCGACGAGGTTCATGACCGCGGCCATGGCCAGGGCCGCGCGCGGGGTCAGGGCACGGGTCGACACCGAGGTCGCGATCGCGTTCGCGGAGTCGTGGAAGCCGTTGGTGTAGGTGAAGAAGAGCGCGACGCCGATGGTCACGACCAGAGCGAAGGTGTCCATGAAGGGGTCAGGACTCCTTGACGGCGATGGTCTCCACCGTGTTCGCCACGTGCTCGAAGGCGTCCGCCGCCTCCTCCAGCACATCCACGATCTGCTTGAGCTTGAGGACCTCTATGGCGTCGTACTTGCCGTTGAAGAGATGGGCGAGGAGCTTGCGGTGGATCTGGTCGGCCTGGTTCTCCAGCCGGTTGACCTCGATCCAGTACTCGGTGAGGTTGTCCATGGTGCGGAGGTTCGGCATCGCCTCGGCCGTCAGCTCGGCGGCGCGCGCCAGGACCTCGATCTGCTGGTCGACGCCCTTGGGGAGCTTCTCGACGTTGTAGAGGACGACCAGGTCGACGGCCTCCTCCATGAAGTCCATGATGTCGTCGAGGGAGGACGCGAGGGAGTAGATGTCCTCGCGGTCGAAGGGCGTGATGAACGAGGAGTTCAACTGGTGGAAGATCGCGTGTGTGGCGTCGTCACCGGCGTGTTCCGCTGCCCGCATACGCTCCGCGATCTCGGCCCGGGCGGAGGACTCCGCCCCGAGCAGTTCCATCAGGAGCTTCGAGCCGGTGACGATGTTGTCCGCGGACGCGGCGAACATGTCGTAGAAGCTCGTCTCCCTGGGGGTCAGACGAAAGCGCACGTGGGGTCCTCGGTATGCATCGGTTTCGGTCAGGGTGATGCTAGGCGCATCATCCGGCCACTGCTATCGGGCCGTCCCCCAGTGTCGCCCATGAAAAAGATCGGTCGGCACGGGGGCCGCTCGCAGGCCGTATACCCGCCAAAGTTCGGTACGATATACCCAGTAGGGGTATGTGTCTGGAGGACGCGATGACGACCACAGGGGCCGGCGCGGAAGCGCCCTCCGCCGTAGACGGCGTGGAGCCGGGTGGCGTGACCGACCACGACCGTGGAATCCACGGGTACCACCACCAGAAAGACGAACACCTCAAGCGCCTGCGGCGCATCGAGGGCCAGATCCGTGGGCTCCAGCGGATGGTCGACGAGGACGTCTACTGCATCGACATACTCACCCAGGTCTCCGCCTCCACCAAGGCGTTGCAGTCCTTCGCGCTGCAACTGCTGGAGGAACACCTGCGGCACTGCGTCGCCGACGCGGCCCTCAAGGGCGGTGCCGAGATCGACGCGAAGGTGGAGGAGGCCACGAAGGCGATCGGGCGGCTGCTGCGGACCTGAGGACCGGAGGCCGGGATGTCGCGCCGCGGGGTCGCTTTTCGGCCACCCGGTGCGGAGCCCGGCGTTGCGGTCGTCCGCTCGGGGCGGCCGCCGTCTACCGGGGCGGTTCGTCCTCGTGGGCGCGTTCTTCCCAGACGCGCAGGACCTCGTCGATGCGGTCGGGGCTGAGACGGTCGCCGTCGGTGGTGGAGGCCGCGATGATGAGGTCGCCGCAGAGCTCGATCTCGGCGAGGGCCACGTGGTCCTGAACCGCCGTACCGCCTGCCGGAGCCACGCGCATCACCTCTTCTCCCGCCGTCACCGACTCCTAGGGTAGGCAGCGGCCCTCGGCCGGCGCATGGCACCAACGGACCATTTCCGGCCCCGCACTTCCCCTACTCCTGGGCGATCTTCCCGGCGTAGATGTCCTCGGCCCTCGGCAGCCGTACGGAGACGGGAACGCCGAAGTCGTACAGCAGGGTCGTCGAGGCGACGGCGACGGTGCCCTGCCCGCCGCCGTTGACGAAGCTGAAGCGGTGGCGGACCTTGCGGATGCGGCCCTCGTCGTCGAGGTAGGCGTCGAAGGGGACCCGGGCGGTGGCGAAGCCCTCGGCGGCGGCGCGCAGGGGGGCCTTGTTGCCGTCGGAGGCCGCCAGGGAGGCCGTGGTGAGGTCGGCGGTGCCCCGGTAGTGACGGACCCGGGCGCCGTCGACCTCGGTCTCCCCGACGTACCGCGCCGTACGCGTCCCGCGCAGCACCTCGACGGCGGCGAACGGGTCGGTGGCGCCGCCGGTGACCAGATTGCCGTCGGAGAGGGTGCCGGTGTCGACGCGGACCCATTTGTCGGCGGGGACACCGGCGCCACGGTTCTTCATGAACAGGGCGCCGGGGGCGAGGAGTTCGGTGATCGGGCGGTGTTCACCGGTGCCGACGGCGTCGTGCGGCAGCAGCACCTCGAGCCTGCCGAGTTGCCGGCCGTAGTCGTAGACGCCCTCGCCGTGGATGGTCACACGGGTGCCGCCGGTGGCCATCTCCATCTCCGTACGGGCCTTGGAACTGCCCGCGCGGACGAGCGTCGGGGCGGCGCGGTGCAGCAGGTCGACCGGGTCGGTGGGGAGGGAGTCGTCGTCGGGGCCGCCGCCCGAGCAGCCGGTGACACCGGCCGCGCCGACGATGAGTCCCGCCGCGACGAACACCGCTCCCGTCCTGCTGTGCCGCCGCGTCACCATCGCCTGCCAACCCCCTGGCCGGGTCCGTACCGGGTCTTCCTGCTTGTCCGGATAACGACGGGTGGGGGAGGTCGTCACGCGAGGGGGCGTGGGCTGTGGGTGAGGGGAGGCCGTGGAGCCGGTGGGTGGGGTCGGTGAGCGGGGGCGGTCGGGGCGGCGGCGGGCATGGTGGGTTCGCTCGCGCTGGGTAACGTCATGGGTGTGGCGCACCACGAAGACCCGGCAATGCCGCAGCAGCACCGTACGACCACCGTCGAGCAGGGCCGCTTCTGTGTGGCCCGGTGCAGTTGCGGCTGGCGCGGCCCGGCGCGGCGGGCGCGCAGCCTGGCGCGGTCGGACGCGGAAGGGCACGCGGCGGGCGGGGCGTGACGGTCACGCGTGCCGGAGTGCGGCCAGGAACTCGTCGACCAGCTCCCGGTCGCGGGGCTGGGTGAGGCGGGCGCGGGCGGTGGCCGGGTCCAGCCAGCCGATCCGGTCGACCTCGCGGCTCGGCGTGAAGTGGCCGCCGGTCGCCTCGGCCGCCCAGTAACTCACCTGCTTGGCGCGGCCGTTGACGAAGTAGTGGGTGGTGGGCAGCCGAGGACCGGGCGTGCAGCGGTGGCCGGTCTCCTCCTCGACCTCGCGCAGTGCGCCGTCGAGGGGGTCCTCGCCGCGCTTCAACTTGCCCTTGGGGTGCGACCAGTCGTCGTACTTCGGCCGGTGGACCAGGCAGATCTCCAGGTCCCCGGTGGTGGGCGAGCGGCGCCACAGGACGCAGCCCGCCGCTCGGACGACCGTGCCGGTGTTCCCGGTCACGACATGCTCACCGCCTCCTTCTGCCAGGACTGCTGGAACGCGAAGCGGGATGCCTCCACTTCGTGGCGTTGGTCGGCGTGCAGGACGCCGAGGGCGTAGGCCGTGGCCGGGGCGATGCGCGGGGTGCGGGCGGCGGAGGCCGCCGCCGAGGCCGCCTCGGCGGCGTCGCGATGACGGTTGAGGGCCTCGCCGGCCGCGAGGAGGTGCAGGTCGACGGGGACGGCCTCGGGGTGGAGGACCTCCAGGGCGTAGCGGTGGAGGCGGAGCAGGAGGCGTACCTGGTGCCAGGGGGCGTCCTGGGGGTGGGGGGCGGTGTCGGGGGAGATGCCGTGGATGAGGGCCTCGGCGTTGTAGGGGTGGCCGGCGGTGTGCAGGGGGAGGACGGTGACCGCGTCGCGGAGGCGGTCGTGAGCGGCGGCGGCCAGGGGGCGGAGGTCCGTGGCGGGGGCGGCGGGGGTGAGGGGAACCTCGCTGGCCAGGACCGCTACGCGGTCCGCGACGGCGTGGAAGCGGCTGGATCCCAGGGCCTGGAGTGCCGCGGAGTGGGCCCGGGTGCGGGCGAGGGTGAGCCGGCGGTCGAGGAGGGCGCCCGCCTTTGCCGCGCCCACGGTGAGGTTGCCGCGGTCGGGGGTGGCTGGGGTGTGGGGCGCCGGGGCTGGAGTGGCCGGAGGGTGGGTACCCGGGCCGGCGGTGCCGGGTCCCGCTGTGCCCACCCGTTCCGCCCCGGCGGAACGACTGCCCACAGCGGAGGCGGCGGCGGAGGCGGCTCGGTCGCCTGCGGTGGAGGTGGCGGTGGTGGAACGGCCCCCCACGGCGGAGGTGGCGGTGATACGGCCCCCCACGGCGGAGGCGGGGGAGCGGGCCGGCATCGCCGACTGGGAGCCGCCCGCGGCCGAGTCGGCCGTGGTGGCGGTCCGGGTGGGGAAGGCCGTCGCGCCCGACAGGCGGTGCAGGGCTGTCACCAGGCGGTCCAGGCGGGCCGCGTAGGCGTGTTCGTGGCCCAGGGTGCCGGACAGCCAGGCCAGTTCGGGGCGGAGGGACTCCGACCAGTCGGCGTCCAAGAGGGGACGGAAGGTGTGCAGGGTGCCGCTGATGCGGCGGGCCGAGCGGCGCAGGGCGAGAGCCGCTTCGGTGGACCCCTCGGCCCCGCCGGCCGCGCCCCCACCGGTCTCGCGGTGGGTGCGCAGCGCGCGGAGGAACTCCGTGGCCTGGGCCCGCAGATAGCCGGCGAGGGCATCGGCGGGTACGGCCGTGGGGTTCGTGGGGTCAAGGTGTCGCTGTGCCACGCCGGCGCCTCCGGGCGTCAATGAGCATCTCCTGGACGTTGCGCAGGGGCTGGCCGTCCGCGTCGTACGAGTGCCGGGTCCACTCGCCGTCGGGGCCGAGGTGCCAGGAGGAGGTCGTGTCGGACATACCGGTCTCCAGGAGGCGGTTGAGCGCCGCCCGGTGGGCCGGGTCGGTGACCCGTACCAGGGCCTCGATCCGGCGGTCGAGGTTGCGGTGCATCATGTCGGCGCTGCCGAACCACACCTCGGGTTCACCGCCGTTGCCGAAGCCGAAGACCCGGGAGTGCTCCAGGAAACGGCCGAGGACGGAACGGACCCGGACGTTCTCCGAGAGGCCGGGGACGCCCGGTCGTACCGCGCAGATACCGCGTACCCAGATGTCGACCGGTACACCGGCCTGGGAGGCGCGGTAGCAGGCGTCGATCAGGGCCTCGTCCACCATGGAGTTGACCTTGATGCGGACATACGCGGGACGTCCGGCACGGTGGTGCTGGACCTCCTTGTTGATCCTGGCGATCAGGCCGTCGCGCAGGGACTTCGGGGCGACGAGCAGCCGGCGGTAGGTCTCGCGGCGGGAGTAGCCGGAGAGCCGGTTGAACAGGTCGGAGAGGTCGGCGCCGACCTGCGGGTCCGCCGTGAGCAGGCCCAGGTCCTCGTAGAGGCGGGCCGTCTTCGGGTGGTAGTTGCCCGTGCCCACGTGGCTGTAGCGCCGGAGCGTGTCGCCCTCCTGGCGGACGACCAGGGAGAGCTTGCAGTGGGTCTTCAGGCCGACCAGGCCGTAGACGACGTGGCAGCCGGCCTCCTCCAGCTTGCGGGCCCACTTGATGTTGGCCTGCTCGTCGAAGCGGGCCTTGATCTCGACCAGCACGAGGACCTGCTTGCCGGACTCGGCGGCGTCGATGAGCGCGTCGACGATGGGGGAGTCGCCGGAGGTCCGGTACAGGGTCTGCTTGATGGCGAGGACGTCCGGGTCGGCCGCCGCCTGCTCCAGGAACGCCTGCACCGAGGTGGAGAAGGAGTCGTACGGGTGGTGCAGAAGGACGTCGCGCTCCCGCAGGGCGGCGAAGACGTCGGGCGGTGACGCCGACTCGACCTCCGCCAGGTCACGGTGGGTCCCGGCGATGAACTTCGCGTACTTCAACTCGGGCCGGTCGAGCGCACCGATGCCGAAGAGACCGGTGAGGTCCAGGGGGCCCGGCAGCGGGTACACCTCGGCCTCGGAGATCTTCAGCTCCCGTACCAGCAGGTCGAGGACGTACCGGTCGATGGACTCCTCCACCTCCAGGCGCACCGGCGGGCCGAAGCGGCGCCGCATGAGCTCCTTCTCCAGGGCCTGGAGCAGGTTCTCGGCGTCGTCCTCCTCGACCTCCAGGTCCTCGTTGCGGGTGAGGCGGAAGGCGTGGTGCTCGAGGACCTCCATGCCCGGGAACAGCTCCTCCAGGTGTGCCGCTATCACGTCCTCGATCGGCACGTACCGGTTGGGGGAGGCCTCCAGGAAGCGGGAGAGCAGCGGCGGGACCTTGACGCGGGCGAAGTGCCGGTGGCCGGAGACCGGGTTGCGCACCACGACCGCGAGGTTGAGGGAGAGCCCCGAGATGTACGGGAAGGGGTGGGCCGGGTCGACGGCCAGCGGGGTGAGGACCGGGAAGATCTGGTGCCGGAAGAGCGTGAAGAGGCGGGCCTGCTCCTTCTCCGTCAGCTCGTTCCAGCGGACCACGTGGATGCCCTCGTCCGCCAGCGCGGGCGCGATGTCCTCGTGGAAGGTGGCGGCGTGCCGGGCCATCAGCTCACGGGAGCGGGCCCAGATCATCTCCAGCACCTCGCGGGGCTGCAGCCCGGAGGCGGACTTGGTGGCGACACCGGTGGCGATACGGCGCTTGAGACCGGCCACCCGGACCATGAAGAACTCGTCCAGGTTGCTGGCGAAGATCGCCAGGAACTTGGCTCGTTCGAGCAGGGGCGTGTTGGGGTCCTCGGCGAGCTCAAGGACGCGCTCGTTGAACGCGAGCCAGCTGCGCTCCCGGTCCAGGAAACGGCCCTGCGGCAGTTGTTCGCCGTCGTACGGGGCCTCTTCGTAGGCGTCGAGGTCGGCGTCCATGTCGGGTTCGAGATCGGAGACGACCGCCGACACCGTGTGCGGGCGATGGGCGGCTATGGAGCCGACGGACGGCTGCGCGTGCTGGACCTGGGCTGCCTGGGCGTTGGACTGGCTCATGGCACCATTCTTCCGCGCCGCGAGCATCACAGGCGCGTCGGACAGGGCCGGTGGGAGCGACGAAACGTGTGCGTCGGCGTTCGCGGCGTCGTTGTGGGCGATGTCCGCGTCGATGCGCGCGACGACGTCCGCGGTGACGTCCGCGGTGACGTCCCGGACGACCGTGGCCTCCTGGAGGCCGCTCCCCGCGCTCTTCCCGCTGCTTGGGCCGTTGCGTGGGGGAGGCGAGGGCTCGGGCACGACGGGGTTCATTGCGGAAGCGTCGCAAGCTTGTCTGAATCGCCGGTTACGGAGACCTTACGTGCGGGATAGCGCGGGGAGGACCGCCGGTTTCGCCGGGCGACGGCCGGTACCGGCGTGCCCGGATCCCCTGCCGTTCCCCTGCGGTATGCCTTCGGCACGCCCCTCCCCCCGTAGGAGGGGCGTGCCGGGTCCGTGAGCCATCAGCGGGTGCGGCGGCGCAGCAGCCAGAAGGCGGCTGCCGTGGCGAGGGCGGCGACGGCGAGGATGACGCCGGTGGTCATGAGGTGCGGGGGCCAGAACTGGGACGCCGGGTGATCATCGGGGTACCGGCCGTCGCCGGTGCCTCTGAGCGTCCTGGCGGGCCACAGGTCGGGCCAGTGGTCGTCGAGGTACAGGTGGAACCCGAGGATGAAGCCGAAGGCGACGGTCAGTGCGGCCAGGGAGCGCTTCAGGGCGAGGCCCGCCAGGGCG
The DNA here is from genome assembly GCF_042955065.1 of Streptomyces sp. NPDC012510. Lineage (NCBI taxonomy): Bacteria > Bacillati > Actinomycetota > Actinomycetes > Kitasatosporales > Streptomycetaceae > Streptomyces > Streptomyces sp. NPDC012510. The sequence goes on along the minus strand of NZ_JBIBEN010000032.1, from coordinate 53,364 downwards.
CCGACGGCCAGCGCGCACAGGGCGTAGGCCAGGAGGGCCGGGCCTCGGTTCACGAAGGGGTCGTTGTAGTGCCACTCGTCGCCCAGCAGGTCCCGGTTCGACGACCAGGCCCAGCGGTAGACCAGCACGAGGACGGCCGTGCCCAGGGTCAGCGCGACGGCGGGCACCGCGAGCTTGGCGGTCAGCCAGCGGACCGGGGTGACGGACTGGGTCCAGGCCAGCTGGGCCGTTCCGTTCTCCAGCTCGCGGCCGATGAGTGAGGCACCGGCCCAGGCGGCCACGCCGTAGGAGAAGTAGGCGATGAAGGTGCCGGCCCAGCTCAGGCCGCTGGAGTAGCCGAACACCGACCCGATGTCGATGCAGCCGCCTGACCGCATCCGGCAGGCGGCCGCCTCCGCGCGCACCTGCGCGCCGTCGACGAAGTGCAGCCAGAGCATCCACCCGACCATGAGCAGTACGTACGCGCACCACACCAGCAGCGCCCAGCGGTGCACGCGCCACACGGCCCAGACCGGCCCGCGCGGGCGGAGACCACCGCGGGGCACGGGGGCCGCCGGGACGGCGGAAGTCGTCGTGGCGGTCATACGGCACCTCCTGTACGGCGTCGCAGCAGGCGGAACGCGGCCAGGACCAGCAGGGCGGTGACGGCGAGGACGATGCCGGTCTCGACGAGGTGGAGGGGCCAGAAGTGGGAGGTGGGGTGGTAGTCGAGGTAGTGGCCGACGACGTCGGTCCGGCCGCAGTCGGAGGAACTGCACCAGCCGGTCGCCACATGGGTGCCGTCGGCGGTGACGACGCCACTGTCGGCGACCAGGCCGACGCGGTGCGGGGTGCCCTCGTTCGCCGGGTTCGTCACGGTCTCGGCCGGCCACAGGTACGGCCGCACGAGGTCGAGCAGGCGGATCAGACCCACCAGCGCGAAGAAGCCGTAGCCGAGGGAGGCCATGGAGCGTCGGGTGAGCAGGCCGATCAGGGCGCCGACCACGAGACCGAGGAGGACGCGGGCGACGGCGAGGGGGCCGTTGCCCACGAAGAGCTCTTCCTCGTACCCCTGCCAGTGCCACGCCCCGCCGCCCTGCTCGATGTGTGCCGACCACATCAGCCGGTGCGCCAGGACGAGCAGCAGGGTGCCGGCGCCGAGCACGGCGGCCGGGAGCGCGAGCTTGGCGGCCAGCCAGCGGGCCGGGGTGACGGACTGGGTCCAGGTCAACTGGGCCGTGCCGTTCTCCAGTTCCCGGCCGATCAGCGCGGCTCCGGCCCAGAGGGCGACGAGGAGGGGCATGCCGGTGATGAGCGAGGAACTGAAGCCCACGACCGCGTCGTACCGGTCGAGCGCGGGCGCCGCGAAGTCGCAGTTCACGCTCACCTGCCCGTCGTCCCGGCAGGTCTCCGTGTGGTAGTCGGCCCAGGCGGCGTCCACACCCGGCCCCGCCGCCCAGAGCAGCGCCCCGGCGGTGACGAGGACCAGTACGGCCCAGCAGACCGCCGCCCAGCCGTGCAGGCGGAGCAGTGCCCAGGTCAGACCGTGGGGTCCCGGCTTCGTCCGCCGGCCGCCCCCGGTGACGGGCGCCTCGGCGCGTGACGCGGTGGTCGTGGCGCTCATCCGAGTCCCCCCGCACTCCGCCGCAGCAGGCGGAACGCGGCCAGGACCAGCAGGGCGGTGACGGCGAGGACGATGCCGGTCTCGACGAGCTGGAGGGGCCAGAAGTGGGAGGAGGGGTGGAAGTCGGCGTAGTAGCCGGCGACGTCGGTCCGGTCGCAGGAGATGTCCGTGCAGCCGATGTCCGAGACGCGCTCACCCGTGGTGCTGATGAAGCCGCGGTCGACCATCTCGCCCGTCCAGTCCGGCTCTTTGGTCCTGGAGACGAGGGTCTCGACCGGCCACAGCAGGTGACGGTTGGACTGGAGCGTGACCGCGAGGGCGGCCGTGCCGAGCAGACCGGCGGCGAGCGCGGGCAGGGAGCGGCGGATCAGCAGGCCCGCGACGGCGCCGAGGGCCAGGGCGAACAGGGCGTAGGCGGTGGCGACGGTGCCGTTGGCCGCGAAGGTCTCGGACTGGAACCAGTCACGGTTGCCGAGCGCGTGCCGCAGTTCCTCGTCCGACCCCCACAGCAGGCGGTGCAGCAGGGTCACCAGGATGGTCCCCGAGGCGATCACGGCGGCCGGGACGGCGAGCTTGGCGGCGAGCCAGCGGGCCGGGGTGACCGACTGGGTCCAGGCCAGCCGGGCGGTGCCGCTCTCCAGCTCGCGGGCGATCAGGGCGCCGCCGGCCCAGGCACCGATCATGACCGGGGCGACGGCGAGGACGGCGGTGGCGAAGGAGACCGCCAGCTCGTACCGGTTGTACGCGGCGCCGATCTCGCAGTAGTCGGCCTCGGCGCAGTCGCCGGCCCGGTACTCCGCCCAGGCCTCGTTCACTCCCGGTCCGGCGGCCCACAGGAGCCCGACGACGGCCAGCCCCACGAACAGCCCCCAGAACCACAGGGCCGACTGGTGCAGGCGGAGCACGGCCCGGACCAGCCCCCGGGCCGGGGTCACGGCCGGGTCCGGCTTCTCGGAGCGGGCGGCCAGGGTCTCGGCGTTCGGGCCGGTCGCGGCGGTCATACGGTTGCCTCCGGTTCCGGTTCGGGTTCCGGTTTCCGTCGCGGCGCTCATACGGCGGCCTCCCGTGCCTCGGCCCCGTTCGTCTCGTCGGAGTCGTCGGAGTCGTCGGAGTCGTCGGAGTCGGAGGCGCCACCCGTGTCGTTCGCCGCGTCGAGGGTGAGGGCCGGGGCCTGGGGTGCCCGCAGATGGGCCAGGACCAGCTCCTCCAGGGTCGGCTCGGCGGTCTGCCAGCCGGGGCCGACGGGGCCCTGCGGGCGGATGAGGGCGGTGAGCTGACGGCCCGTCGTACGGGACTCGACGACGGTGTGCGGGGAGAGCTCGCCGGTCTGCCCGGTGACCAGGGTGTGCGCGGCGAGGATCTCGTCCAGCGGGCCCGCGAGCCGCACGCGCCCGGCGCCCAGCAGGAACAAGTGGTCGCAGGAACCCTCCAACTCGGCCACCACGTGCGAGGACATGACAACCGTGGTGCCGTGTTCGGCGGAGTCCGCGAGCAGGGTGCCCATCAGCTGGTGGCGGGCGAGCGGGTCGAGGTCGGCCATCGGCTCGTCCAGGAGCAGCAGTTCGGGCCGCTTGCCGAGGGCGAGGGCGAGCGCGACCCGGGTGCGCTGGCCCCCGGAGAGGGAGCGGACCTTGGCGCCCCGGTCGAGACCGCCCTCGTCGACGACCCGCTCGGCGACGGCCGCGTCCCAGCGCCGGGGGTTGAGCTCCCGGCCGAGGCGCAGGGTCTCGGCGACGGTCAACTGCGGGTACAGGGGCTTGTCCTGGGCGACGTACGCGATGCGTTCGCGGGCCGCCGCCGGGGTCGTCCCCAGCACCCGGACGCTGCCCTCCGTGGGCACGAGCAGGCCGGCCGCGTGGGCCAGCAGCGTCGACTTGCCGGCGCCGTTCGGTCCGACGACCGCGCACACCCGCCCCACCGGCAGCCGCAGCGTGCACTCGCGCAGCGCCCAGCCCCCTCGCCGCCACCCGAACTTCTTGCCGAGCGCGGCCGCCTCCATCGCGGTCCCGGTCATGCCTCGTCCCCCTGATCCTTCTTGAAGTGTTCTTCCAGTACGGAGGTGAACAGCGCCTCCACGTCGTCCCGTTCGAGCCCGGTGTCCCGGGCCTTCACGGTCCACGCGTCCAGTTCGGCCCGCAGCGGCGAGTCGACCGGTGTGGTGCCCAGTGACTTCCGTACGAACGTGCCGAGGCCGCGGCGGGCCTCGACCAGGCCTTCGCGCTCCAGCTCGCGGTAGGCCTTCAGCACCGTGTTCGGGTTGATCGCGGTGGCTTCCACGACCTCGCGGGCCGTGGGGAGCTTGTCGCCGGGTTCCAACAGGCCGAGCCGCAGGGCCTGTTTGGTCTGCTGGACGATCTGCACATAGGTGGCGACACCGCTGCGCCGGTCGATGCGGTACTCGACCACTCGAACAACCACCCTTTCACTAATTGAGTAGTGAAAGGGTGGTGCAAGAGAGGGGACGGTGTCAATGCCACCGTCCCCTGCCTGTGGATAACTTCGGTTTGGGGTGGTTACGTCTCCGAGCGGTACATCAGGTCCGTCTCGTACGTCACGAAGCCCAGCCGCTCGTACACCGTGACCGCCGCCTTGTTGTCGGCGTCGACGTAGAGCATCGCGGTGGGCAGGCCCTGTGCGGCCAGATGGCGCAGGCCGATCGTGGTGAGGGCCTTGCCGAGGCCGCCGCCCTGGGCGCCGGGGCGCACGCCCACGACGTAGACCTCGCCGAGCTGTTCGGCGGCGTGCACCTTGGTCCAGTGGAAGCCGATGAGTTCACCGTCCCGGAAGGCGAGGAAGAAGCCGGCCGGGTCGAACCAGGGTTCCGCCTTGCGGTCGTCGAGGTCCCGCTGGACGAGGGCGCCCTGTTCGGGGTGGTGGGCGAAGGCCTCCGCGTTGGCGGCGAGCCAGGCCGCGTCGTCCTCGCCGGGGACGAAGGCGCGGACGGTGACACCGTCGGGGAGCACCGGCTCCGGGGGATCGAAATCGGCCAGGGGGCGGCGCATCTGCCGGAGTTCGCGGAAGAGGGTGAGGCCGAGGACCTGGGCGAGGTGGCGGGCGGCGGAGTGGCCTCCGTGGGCCCAGACGCGCAGGCGTTTGCCGGACTCGGCGAGGAGGGCGGAGCCGAGGGCGCGGCCATGGCCGTGGCCCCGGTGGGAGGGGTGGACGACCAGTTCGGCGGCGGGGGCCTCCACCGGGTCGGTGTCCTCCAGTTGGGCGTAGCCGACGAGGGTGTCGCCGACGGTCAGGAGGAGGTGGCGCACGCCCTCGCGAGCCGCGCCGCGGAGTTGGAGGCGGCCCTGCTCGGACACCGCCTGCTGGCCGTCGACCTGGGCGGACTCTTCGAGGAGGGCCAGTACGGCGGCCTTTTGGCCGGGAGTCAGTTCCAGGCGGGTTTCGATACTGCGGGCGGCTGCGCTTGCGGCTGCGCCGGGCCGGGCGGTGTCGTCGCTGGTCATGGGTTCGAGGTTAACCGGGCTGCTCCGCGGAGAGCGCGGAAGAGCTCGGCCGGTTCTGTGGTCTTGCGGTCGCGGGTTGTCCGTGGCTGATCGCGCCCCGCGGCGGAGCCGCCGATGGCACAGCGCCGCGCCCCTAGGATTGCCCCCCTTTGCCATCAGTTCTCCCTGACGGCAACCAGGTCGTAACCATGAACCCCCTGCCGCGCTACGCGCGTTGACCCTAGGCTTCGGCCGGACGGGGCCTGTCTCACGTTTTTCTTACTTCTCATACGAACCAGGGGGGCACATGTCAGCCACACCCCAAGCGTCACGCCGCCGAAGCCGCCGTAACCGGATCCTCGCCGTCGCGGCCGGTCTGGCGACCGTCGGGGCGCTGGCCGCCGCGATCCCGGCGAGCGCCGGTGAGGCGAAGCCGTCCAAGCCCGGCAAGGAGAAGCCGAGCCGGTACCAGGACGTGCAGCTGCTGTCCTTCAACGACCTGCACGGCAACCTGGAGCCGCCGGCCGGTTCCTCGGGCCGGGTCACGCACGTCCACGAGGACGGTCACACCGAGACGATCAACGCCGGTGGTGTCGAGTACCTGGCCACGCATCTGCGCGACGCCCGCCGGGCCGACGACTACTCGGTCACGGCCGCCGCCGGTGACATGGTCGGTGCCTCTCCGTTGATCTCGGGCCTGTTCCATGACGAGCCCACCATCGAGGCGCTGAACGGCCTCGACCTGGACGTCACGAGCGTCGGCAACCACGAGTTCGACGAGGGCGCCAAGGAACTGGCCCGCCTGCAGAAGGGCGGCTGCCACCCCACCGACGGCTGCTACGTCAAGGGCAAGAAGTTCAAGGGCGCCGACTTCCCCTACCTCGCGGCGAACGTCATCGAGAAGAAGACCGGCAAGCCGCTCCTGAAGCCGTACTGGGTGTGGAAGAAGAACGGCGTCAAGATCGGCTTCATCGGTGTGACGCTGGAGGACACCCCGGGCGTCGTCTCCGCCGAGGGCGTCAAGGGCCTCAAGTTCAAGGACGAGGTCCAGACGATCAACAAGTACGCCAAGGAGCTGGAGCGCCAGGGCGTGAAGTCCGTCGTCGCGCTGATCCACGAGGGCGGAGCCCCCGCCTCCACCGCGTACAACTACGACTGCGACTCGCCCGGCGCCGGTGACGGCATCTCCGGTCCGATCGTCGACATCGCCAAGAACATCACGCCGAAGGTCGACGCCCTCGTCACCGGCCACACGCACGCGGCGTACGCCTGCACGATCAACGACCCGGCGGGCAAGCCGCGCACGGTCACCTCGGCCGCGTCCTTCGGCCGCCTCTACACCGACACCACGCTGACGTACGACCGCCGCACCGGTGACATCGCCCGTACGGCCGTCTCGTCCGCGAACCACGTGGTCACGCGTGACGTGGCGAAGGCCGCCGACATGACGGCCCTCATCAGCAGGTGGAACACCCTCGCCGCCCCCATCGGCAACCGCGCCATCGGCCACATATCCGCCGACGTGCCGAACGTCGGCACCGAGTCCCCGATGGGCGACCTCATCGCCGACGCGCAGTTCTGGTACGGCAAGACGCTGGACCCCGAGGTCGACCTCGCGCTGATGAACCCCGGTGGTGTGCGCGCGCCGCTCACCTACGCGGCCACGGGCACCGAGGGCGACGGCGTGGTGACCTACGCCGAGGGCTTCACCGTCCAGCCGTTCTCCAACACGGTCAACCTGCAGGACTTCACGGGCGCTCAGCTCGTCAAGGTCCTCCAGGAGCAGGTGAGCGGGACGAACGCCGCCTCGCCGAAGGTGCTGCTGCCGTCGTCCGGTCTGACGTACACGCTCGACCTGAGGAAGTCCGGCGCGGACCGTGTCGTCGTCGACACCATCAAGCTCAACGGTGCCGCCATCGACCCGGCGGCCACCTACCGCGTCGCGACCAACAGCTTCCTCGCGGGCGGCGGCGACGGCTACCCGACGCTGGGCCAGGGCACGAACGACCTGGTCGGCGCCGATGACCTCGCCGCCCTGGAGCAGTACCTGCTGGCCAACTCCTCGGCGACCAAGCCGATCGCGCCGCCGACGGCCAACCGGATCACGATCATCAACTAACGGCTGCGGGCAGCTTCGGGCCGCGTTTGCTGCACTGCGGCACGTCGAGGCTGAACGGTGCCGAACGAGCGGTCCCCCACGCCCCCTTCCTGGCGCGGGGGACCGCCTTTTCCACCTCGCCACTGATTCGGACCCGGTCCTGATCGGCACCGGCCAGGGTGCTGCCGCGGCCGGTGCGGGCCGAGTCGCACCGCGCCGCACCGGTGGATCAGCGATACCGGCTACGTGCAAGGCCGTGGCGTCGGTGCGTCATTCATCTCTTGCGGTCCCCTGTCGGTCCGGCACATGACCTTGACCTCATCCAGGACGACCAGACCGCCACCCACGACTTCGCCCAACTGCGGCAGGAACGCGCGGATGCGGCTCTCATCATCGACGATCACCACCACAACCGGCAGGCCGTCACTCAGCGACAGGAACCGAGTGGTGTGGATCAGTGAGGAGGCCCCGAAACCCTCGATCCCTCGGAACACACTGGCCCCTGCCAGCCCTGCTTTGCGAGCCCGGTGGACGATCTCACTGAACACCGGCTTTCGGTGCCACAGGTCGCCCTCCCCGGTGAAGACCATCACCCGCAGCCCTCTGCCCGTCGAGCGCATCGTCGAGTCCGTCATGCCTGCCTCCAGCAGACCGGGGTGACGTGTGTCCGCCACCGCACTCCACACCGCCACCACCAGCGCCGGCCTCATGGACACCGGTCCCACCCAGACCCGCAGTGTGTCCACGCGGCCTCGAATTGACGACAGCATAGGCGGAAGCCGTGGCGAAACATCTCAATACACCCAGATGGGGACGCCTTCGGGGCCGCACACGGCTTCACCGAGCGCCCCCTGCCCACTCGAGTCCGGTTGTCCGCCGCCCCCTGAATGATTTTGTGCGGTGCCACGCCCCCCGGCTCGGCGCCCCGTGGTGTGTGCCGGGACGGCTGGAGCCTGCGCCTGGTGGCGGAACTCGTTCAGGGGACGGCTGGTCGGCCACAGCATGTGACGACGGCTACATGCCGGTGCCGAGGGAAGCCAGGTCTTCGGGCGCTTACTCCACCTTCGGGCGCTCGCCCTCGCCAGCGGCTGGGAACGCCATACGGTCGATGTCGCCCTCAGCCACGTCTTCGCCCCCGTCCCCGGCATCGGTCCCTGGCTCCGGACACCCGCTGGGCCGCTGTCCCGGCATGGCCTCTGCCCGTGCGGGCGACCCGCCCGTCGAGACGGACGGTGGGTCCTCCGAGACGAACGCGGGGTCGCGTGCCAGAGCCTGGGTCAGCCACGCCCCGGCGAGTTGCGAGGTGAGGATGGACAGCAGTACAAGCGCGACGAGAAATTTGCCATTGATGATCCCTGCCGCGAAGGCCACTGACGCCAGGATGATGCCGGGGCCACCGCGGGCGTTCATCGCCACCGCGAAGTGCGTCGACCACGACCGGCTCTTGCCCGCCAGACGCGCACCCGCCCACACACTGCCGAACTTGATCACGCAGGCCACGGCGAACAGCCAGCCGAAGAAGACTGGATCCAGGTCGTGCACGAGGTCGAGCCGGTAGCCGACGAGCGCGAAGTAGATCGGCACGAAGAAGGCGAGCGAGAATCCCCGTATCGCGCTGAGCCCGGGGGAACCGTTCTCCTCGTCCACGTCATCGGCCATGGAGATACCCGCCATGAGCGCGCCGAAGATCGGATCGATGCCCAAGCCGATGCAACACAGGCAGAGGGCGAACATGAACACCATCCGGAACGCCGCCGGACTGCGGCGTTCCAACGCTCCGACCGGTCCTGAGACCAACCGACGGAACGCCGCCCGCCCTCCGGCAAGACACAGTGCGAAGAACAGCACCGACGCGGCCACGTAGTAGGCCACGTTCCAGCCGATCGAAGCGGTGTGGAACAGGGCGTGCAGGCCGTAGGAGGTGTCCGCCTGGACATGGGCCAGACCGAGGATCACCGCCAGTACGACGTAGAGGAGGACATCCTCGATGACGGCGACGGTGAGGACCGTCCGGGCGAAGAGACCACCCATGATACCGAGATCGATCATGATCCGGGAGATGACGGGAATGCTGGTGACCGCGATGGCCAGGCCCAGCACCAGGGAGATGCTCAGGCCGGATCCATGCGGGCCGGCCAGGTCGCCGGAGTCCACCACCTGAGCGATGGCCATGCCTGCCGCGAACGGGATCACCAGGCCGGCGACGGTGGTGAACAGGACGGTCCTGCGCTCGGCGCCGAGACCGCCCCGGCGCATTTCCAGCCCGGCGAGGAAAACCATCAGGATCGTGCCCAGCTGGTAGACCGCTCCCAGCACATGAGCGGTGGGAGTGCCGGAGGGCGCCAGCCATGTGCTCACCGATGGGGCGACAAGGCCCAGGGCGCTTCCCCCTAGCAGCACTCCTCCCGCTATCTCGCCGATCACCGGAGGCTGGCGCAACCGCGCGAAGACGTAGGCGCCGAGGTGCGCCGCTATCAGAAAGACGGTCAGCACGACGAGGATTCTGGCGACTTCGGCCACTGACAGGGACATGAACTTGCCTCCGCCTCATGGGGGACACGCATCGAGTGCTGGGGGCGCGCATGGCCGTTTCCAGCGAAACGGAGCGTATGGATAGATAAATCGGGTTCGCACTATTTGATGATCATTCGGCGGTATCATGCCGGATGCCGGTAGCTTCTCCGTTTGCCTGGCTCGAATGGCCCTCCGAACGCTGCGTCCAGCGTCCAGGGGCTCGACGCCACGACCCGCTGCACGGTTACGGCGGGCCTGGCCCGGCCCGCCGGGCCGGAGACGATCGTCCAGCTCGATATCAGAGATCCATCAGAAGAGCCCCGGCGCCGTTCGACGATCCGGGTATCCGGCACCCGCGAAGTTGAGTACGAGCACTCAAGGCAGGCCGCGGTGGGCCCGTAGACGATGAGGATCGTCATCGTCCAGACCGGAGGCCCACCATGCTCAGCCGCCTCGCCGACGTCCTGGTGCCCGCCGTCGGACGTCTCACCGTGACCGCCGACGCGGACCCCGTCCTGTCGCCGGGCAGCATCCTCGCCGCGAACCACACCTCGCTCGCCGACCCCGCCGTCGTGCTCGCCGCGCTGCACCGTCTCGGTGTCCAACCGGTCGTCATGGCCGCCGCCGGCCTGTGGCGCGCCCCCCTGCTCGGCCGGGCGCTCACCCGCGAGGGACACATTCCGGTGCACCGGAGGGACCCGCGCGCCGCCCGCGCCCTCGACCTAGCCGCCGCCGCGCTGGACGAGGGCCGACTGGTCCTCATCTACGCCGAGGGCGGGATCCCGCTCCGCAGGGACGCCGCCGAGGCCGCGCCCGAACCGTTCCGCAGCGGCCTGGCCCGGCTCGCCGAACGCACCGGCGCGCCCGTTGTCCCCGTCGGCCAGGCCGGAGCCCGCCGGGTCACCTCCGGCAGCACCGCCAAGCAGCTCGCGGGCCTGCTCACCGCACCGCTGCGCCGCCCTGACCTGCACGTCCACGTGGGGCTACCGCTCGCCCTCACCGGCGGCCACCCCGCGAACACCCAGCGGGCCCACCGCGCGGTGACGGCGGCCTGGCGAACGGCGGCCGCCCAACTGGGGGAGCCGGCGGCGCTCGCGGCGTAGCGGGAATCGCCTACGGCCCACCGCCATCGGCACAGCCGTCCCCGCCGCCTTCATCGTCGGCACCGATCCGCCGCCCCCGACTGAGCGCGATCCGCAGCACGTCCTCCAGCGACTCCACCGCCCGTGTGAGCGCGAACCGCACCGCCCGCTCCCCGGCCGCCGCGTCCCCGAGCACGGCCCTGCCGCCCGCCAACACCTCCTCGGCCGACCCCAGTTGCATGACCTCCACGCTGTCGGCGAGCTGGGAGAGCGTGCCGGGGTGTGCGGTATCGGGGTCCAGGTAACAGGGTCTGCCGTCCGGTGTCGTCCAGGGCAAGAGCCGCAGACCGCTCATCACGAGGGCACCCCCATCCCGTGGACGTACAGCTCTTCCGCGCTGAGCACCCTGGTCCGCTGGTGTGCACGACCTCATGGACAGCCATCTGTGGCGTTTCCGGCAGCGCACCGGCGATCCCGTTGCCTATGCGGAAGGCAACGGGATCGGCGGGTTGATCGCCGATCCTGACAGGGTGCTGGCCTTCCGGCAGTCCTACGATCTTGTAAGGGACACAGCGCTGACTCCGGTGGAGTCGACGGCGTTCATCAAGCGCCTTCTGGAGGAGTGCAGATCATGAACCGGACTTTCGACCTCAGCACCGCTGTGTGGCGCAAGTCGTCGTACAGCGACGGGGGAGCGTCGAACTGCCTCGAAGTCGCCGACGGCTACCACGGCATAGTCCCTGTCCGGGACAGCAAGATTCCGGACGGCCCGGTGGTCGTCTTCGGTGCTGCCTCCTGGGCGGCCTTCCTCCCGGCCGTCAGGACACCTGCGGAGAGCTGATCACGCGAACTGATCACGTCCGGAATTCTTCATTCGTGGACCACCCGGTGGGCTCTGGCGTACGTCGGAGCGGCGCTGCTTGCCTTGCCGGGTATCCAGGGCACCCGGCATGCTCGGCTTCCACTGACCCCCAGCACGTCGAGGCCGGCCCCCGCTCAGAGCCCCTCCGGCGGAGGCGTAGCCGCACCCGGCAGCCGTACCGTCGCCAGCGTGCCGCCCCCCTCCGCGCGGGTCAGCGTCACCTCGCCGCCCGCCTGCTGGACCGTGCGGGCCACGATCGACAGGCCCAGGCCCGAGCCCGGCAACGCCCGTGCCGAAGGGGAGCGCCAGAAGCGGTCGAAGACGTGGGGGAGTTCGTCGGCGGGGATACCGGGGCCGTGGTCGCGGACCGTGAGGACACCCGCGTGCAGAGCAACCTCGATCGTGCCGCCCTCGGGGCTGAACTTCACCGCGTTGTCGAGGATGTTGACGATGGCCCGCTCCAGTGCGGAGGGCTCGGAGCGGACGTACCACGGTTGCAGATCCGCCGTGATCGTCAGCTCGGGGCCGCGCAGCCGGGCCCGGCGCAGGGCAGCCTCTACCGTCTCCTGGAAGTCCACGACCTGGAGGTCGCGGCCTGACTGCTGGCCCGAGTCCGAGCGTGACAGCTCCTGTAGGTCGCCTATCAGCGAGGCCAGTTCCGTCATCTGGGCCTTCACCGAGGCGAGCAGGGCCTTGCGGTCCTCCGCGGGGATCGGGCGGCCCGTCTCCTCGCTGCGGGTGAGGAGCTCGATGTTCGTGCGCAGGGACGTGAGCGGCGTACGGAGTTCGTGGCCGGCATCCGCGATCAACTGCTGTTGCAGGTCCCGGGAGTTCGCCAGCGCGCTGGTCATCGAGTTGAAGGACCGGGACAACCGGGCCACCTCGTCCTCGCTCTCGTCCTCCACGGGGATACGGATGCTCAGGTCCTCCGTGCGGGCCACGTGCTCGACCGCCTCCGTGAGCTTGTCGACCGGGCGCAGGCCCGCGCGGGCCACGGCGAGCCCGGCCGCCCCGGCGCCGACCACGCCGATACCGGAGACGAGGAGGAGGATCAGTGCGAGGTCGTTGAGGGTGGACTGGGTGCCTTGCAGGGGGACGGCGACGACGAGGGCCGCATTGGAGATCTCCCCCGTGCTCTGGCTGACGAAGCTCACGGGCACGACCATGGCCCGTACGTCGTTGCCGTCCGCGTCCGTCCCGTTGCGGAAGACGCCCTGCGGACCGTCCGTTTCCTTGGCGATCTCCTTGTCGGTCTCGGTGACCTCGACCGTACCGGCGGAGAAGTTGAGGACGCATGCCGTTCCGTCCTCCAGCACCGCCTGGAAGTAGGTGTTCCGGGGGCCGAAGCGGGAGTTGTCCTCCTGGGGGGTCTGCGCACAGTCGCTGACGGCGACCCAGGCCTGGTCACGAGCCATGCGCATCGACTTCTGCAGCTGCTCCTGCAACTCCTCGTACAGCTTCCCCTGCACGATGAACCAGCACGTCACCGACACCGCCGCCACCGCGAACGCCACCGCCGCCGCCACCAGCATCGACAGCCGGGCCCGGATCGGCAGGGCACGGTAGCGGCGCAGCACCTTGTTCACTCCGCTCCGCCTTGCCGCAGGACGTACCCGACGCCGCGCACGGTGTGGACGAGGCGCGGCTCGCCGCCCGCCTCCGTCTTGCGGCGCAGGTACATGACGTAGACGTCCAGGGAGTTGGAGGTGGGCTCGAAGTCGAAGCCCCAGACGGCCTTCAGGATCTGTTCGCGGGTGAGGACCTGGCGCGGGTGGGCCATGAACATCTCAAGGAGGGTGAACTCCGTGCGGGTCAGCTCCACCGGGCGGCCGCCCCGCCTGACCTCCCGCGTCGCCAGATCCATCCGCAGGTCCGCGAAGGTGAGCGCCTCGTCAGGCTCGGTCGTCTCGGCGAGGGTGGCCGTGTAGGAGCTGCGGCGCAGCAAGGCGCGGACCCGGGCGAAGAGTTCGTCCAGCTCGAAGGGCTTGACCAGGTAGTCGTCCGCGCCGGCGTCGAGGCCGGTGACACGGTCGCCGACCGTGTCACGGGCGGTGAGCATCAGGATGGGAGTGGTGTCGCCCGCGCCACGGATCCGGCGGGCGGCGGTCAGACCGTCCATGCGGGGCATCTGAATGTCGAGGATCACCAGGTCCGGCCTGTACGCCGTCGCCTTCTCCAGCGCGTCCGCGCCGTCGACGGCGACCTCGGTGCCGTAGCCCTCGAAGGCGAGGCTGCGTTTGAGGGCGTCACGCACCGCCGGCTCGTCGTCGACGATGAGGATGCGCTGGGGTTCGGGGGCGCCTTCGGCGGGGCTCATGGTGGTCTTCGTTCCTTGGGGGCGGTGGTGGACAAGGCCGGGGCGCCGTAGGGGTTCTTGTGCGTTGCCTGGTGCGGGCGCGTCGTGGCTGGTCGCGCAGTTCCCCGCGCCCCTGAAGGGGCCGGCGCGGTACCGCCCTAGCCTTGCACGTCCCCTGGCCGCGCAGTAGCCCGCGCGATCAGCCGCGAACCGTACGGCGGTGCGGTCGCGCTTCCGTGGTCCTGCGGGCTCCAGCCCGGATGGTGGACGCCACCTCGGGGGCGCGCGTCACCGGCGGGTGCAGTTCGGCCGCCACGGCGAGGGCGAGGCCCAACCCGGCCGGGTCGTCGGCGGTCTCGACGTCGTGCGAGACCTGCTTGATCTGCGCGTCGTTCCTGATCTGCGTGATCATGTCGAACTCCTTTGGCTCAGCGGGGACTCAGCGGGGGCGCGGAGGGTGAGCAGGAAACACCTGTTCGGTGAACCGGACCTCAGTCCGAGCCGCCCGCCCGCAGCGTGCTCAGGTCGGCCTTGACGGTGTTGATCGGGATCGCGAAGCCGAGGCCGACGCTGCCGGCGCTGGAGGAGGTGGCGTCCGCGGCCGAGTACATCGCCGAGTTGATGCCGATGATGTTGCCGTTCATGTCGATGAGGGCGCCGCCGGAGTTGCCCGGGTTCAGGGACGCGTCCGTCTGGAGCGCCTTGTACGTGGTCGTGGAGGAGCCGGTGTCGCCGTTGAACTCCTGGCCGCCGAACTCGAACGGCCACCGGCCGTCGCCCTGCTGTTGCTGCTGCCCCTGGTCCTCACCCGTCGAGACCGTCACATCGCGGTCGAGCGCGGAGACGATACCGCTGGTCACCGTGCCGGTCAGGCCTTCGGGGGAGCCGATCGCCACGACCTGGTCGCCGACCTTGACGCCGCCGGAGTCTCCGAGGGTGGCGGCCTTCAGCCCGGAGGCGTCCCGCAGCTTGATGAGGGCGAGGTCCTTCTTGCTGTCGGTGCCGACGACCTCGGCGGTGTAGGACTTGCCGTCGCTGGTCCTCACCTTGATCTGGGAGGCGCCGGAGATCACGTGGTTGTTGGTGATGATCTCGCCTTCGCTGGTGATGATCACACCGGAACCGGTGGACTCGCCCGCGTTCGAACTGGCGTTGATCTCCACGATGCTCGGGCTGACGGCCTTGGCGACCCCGGAGACCGTGCCCTTCTGGCTGGTGGGCACCACGCTCGTGCTGGTCGAGCTGGAGGCGGTGGTGCTCGTACCGGTCAGCTCCTGGATGCCGTACGCCGTACCGCCGCCGATCGCCGCCGCGACGATCGCCACGGCCGCCAGCAGAGCGAGCGGACCCCGGGCGCGCTTCTTGGAGGCGGAGGCCGGCTCGTATGCCGGCGGAGGCGGCCACTCCGGGTTCACCGGGGCGGAGGCGTGCTGCTGCTGGAGGTACGGCTGCTGCTGGGGCTCGCCCTGGACGTACCCGGACTGCTGCTGGTCCCCCTGGTAGGGGTTCTCGTACTCGCCGCTGCGGCGGAAGCTCTCGGTCATGACTCAGAGCCTGTCGCCCGACCATGAGACGTTCCTGAGTGCTCCCTGAGAACCGCACCAGAAGCTCGTTCGCCCCATATAAAGGCGAGGGCCACCGAGAACCGCCCCCGCCTACCAGGAGCACGGGATCTCGGCCCGCTGAGAAGCCGAGGGGGACGGCGTGCTTGTCAGGGGCGCGGAATCTCGGCGCGCTGAGAAGTCGAGGGGGATCGCGTGCTTCTCAGGGGCGCGGGGCTTCGGTGCGCTGAAAACGCGAGGGCGACCGCGTGCTTTTCAGGGGCGCGGGGAACTGCGCGACAAGCCACGACGCACCCGCAGTCAGCACGACACCCAAGCCCCTACGGCGCAACCCGCAACCTACTCGCACCCGCACGACCGCCGCGCGACCAGCTTCGACGGAAACAGCTTCACCCGCTCACGACGCGACCCGGCGACCCGGATCCCGTCGTCGAGGACCAGATCCACCGCGGCCCGCGCCATCGCCGTACGGTCCGTCGCGATCGTCGTCAGCGGCGGGTCCGTCAGCGCCGCCTCCTTGACGTCGTCGAACCCGGCCACGGCCAGCTCGCTCGGCACCTCGATCCGCAGCTCACGGGCGGCCCGCAGCACACCGATCGCCTGGTCGTCCGTGGAGCAGAAGATCGCCGGCGGCCGGTCCGCCTTCGACAACAACTCCAGCGCCACCTGGTACGCGTCGTACCGGTTGTACGGCGCCTCGAAGAGCCGCCCCTCCGTGGAGATCCCGGCCTCGTCCATCGCACGCCGCCAGCCCTCGACGTGGTCGGAGACCGGGTCGCCGACCAGTGGGGTCTCCGCGATACCGCCCATACAGGCGACGTACTCGTGGCCGTGCGACAGCAGATGCTCCACGGCGAGCTTCGCGCCGCCGAGGTCGTCGGTCACCACGGCCACGTCGTCGATCGCCTCGGGCCGCTCGTGCAGCAGCACCACCCGCGCGTCCCACGCCTCTATCTCGGCGGCGGCGTTGTCGTTGAGGGCGTGGCTGACGAGGATCAGCCCGGAGACGCGCATTCCGAGGAACGCCCGCAGATAGTGGACCTCGCGCTCGGCGACGTAGTCGGTGTTGCCGACGAGCACCATCTTTCCGCGCTCGGCGGCGGCCTGCTCGACGGCGTGGGTCATCTCGCCGAAGAAGGGCTGGCGCGCGTCCGGCACGATCATGCCTATGAGGTCGGTGCGCCGGGAGGCCATCGCCTGGGCGACCCGGTCGGGCCGGTACCCCAGTTCCTTGATGGCGGCGAGGACACGCTCGCGCGTGGCCGGGGCGACCGGCCGGGGTCCGTTGTTGATGACGTAGCTGACGACGGCGGTCGACGTACCCGCCAGTCTTGCCACGTCATCCCGAGTCACCTTGGCCACGCGCGGAGTCTACGCGGATGGAACGCCCCTGGGCAGGGCGGACGACGGCCCACCTGTGGGTTACCTGTGCGTACGCCGGGCAGGGGGATCGCCACTACGCCTCGGCCGTGATCTCGGCGGCGCCCAGGGACGCCGTCTCGTCCGTATCCGCCGCCTTTGACGCGCCCGCCTTGCCCTTCGCCTCGTCGCCCGTGCGCTCCGCCTTCTCCGGCGTAACGAATCGATAACCGACGTTCCGGACGGTCCCGATCAGCGACTCGTGCTCGGGGCCGAGCTTGGCGCGCAGCCGTCGTACGTGGACGTCGACCGTCCGCGTACCGCCGAAGTAGTCATAGCCCCAGACCTCCTGGAGGAGCTGGGCGCGGGTGAAGACGCGGCCCGGGTGCTGGGCGAGGTACTTCAGGAGTTCGAACTCCTTGAAGGTGAGGTCGAGGACGCGGCCCTTGAGCTTGGCGCTGTAGGTCGCCTCGTCCACCGAGAGATCGCCGTTGCGGATCTCCATCGGGGAGTCGTCGTTGACGATCTGCTGCCTG
The DNA here is from genome assembly GCF_042955065.1 of Streptomyces sp. NPDC012510. Taxonomy (NCBI): domain Bacteria; kingdom Bacillati; phylum Actinomycetota; class Actinomycetes; order Kitasatosporales; family Streptomycetaceae; genus Streptomyces; species Streptomyces sp. NPDC012510. Next base: position 36,018 of record NZ_JBIBEN010000032.1, on the reverse strand, counting down.
CCCATGGCCAGCCGCAAACGCGCCTCGACCTCCGCGGGGCCGGCGGTGTCGAGGAGGACGTCGTCGATGCCCCAGTCGGCGGTGACGGCGGCGAGACCGCCCTCGGTCACGACGAGGATGAGGGGGCAGCCGGGCCCGGTGGAGCGCAGCAGCTGACACAGGCTGCGGACCTGCGGCAGGTCACGGCGTCCGTCGATCAGGATGACGTCCGCGCCGGGGGTGTCGACAAGAGCGGGGCCTTCAGCCGGAGCCACGCGCACGTTGTGCAGCAGCAGGCCGAGGGCCGGAAGTACCTCCGTGGAAGGCTGGAGAGCGTTGGTCAGGAGCAGCAGAGAACTCATACGTCTGGTTCCTCCTCGGTCCCTGCGAGGACGTTTGCGGCACTGCGGCACCGCGATTGCGGCTGCGGCGCTTCACAGCGTTCTGCTCTGCGTTCCCGGGGCCCGTACACCTGCGGTCACCTGGCGTTTTCCCGCTCGTATACAACGCTTCCGAAAGCACAAAAGGACCCGGGGGCGACATTGCCCGAGTCCTCTGTCCAGCAGAATAGCCCACATGAGCGCTGGTCCGGCAGGTCATATGAGGCGATCTTTCGACATCCCGAACTCTGAGACGGCCGGTCGAACCGATTTCCGGCCGCCCCGGACCTCTTTGCGCAGGTTTCTGCGCACTGACGACGGGGTGAACATCGAGGCCGTATACAACCCGAAGTCGGTCGTATACAACCCGGGATCCGTTGTGGACGACGCCACCGGACGCGCCCCCGGCGCCTCCGGCGGCGCCGACGACGTCGGCCATCTCGCCGTCGTGGTCGCCCATGGCTTCACGGGGGCAGCCGACCGTCCTCATGTTCGAAGGGTGGCGGAGGTGCTCGCCCGCTACGGGTCCGTCGTGACCTTCTCCTTCCGGGGTCACGGAAGATCCGGCGGTCACTCCACGGTCGGCGACCGCGAGGTGCTCGACCTCGCGGCGGCGGTCCGCTGGGCCCGCGAACTCGGCCACGACCGCGTCGCCACGGTCGGCTTCTCCATGGGCGGCTCGGTCGTCCTGCGCCACGCGGCGCTCCCCGAGGGCCCCGACGCGGTCGTCTCGGTCAGCGCCCCGGCCCGCTGGTACTACCGGGGCACTGCCCCCATGCGCCGTGTCCACTGGCTCATCACCCGCCCCACCGGCCGTCTGGTCGGCCGCTACGGCTTCCGCACCCGCATCAACCACCGCGACTGGAACCCGGTCCCCCTCTCCCCGGTGGAGTCGGTCCCCCTGATCGCCCCGACCCCCTTGCTGATCGTCCACGGCGACAGCGACGGCTACTTCCCGGTCGACCACCCCGAGATGCTGGCGGCAGCGGCGGGGGACAACGCCGAACTGTGGCTGGAGCGGGGGATGGGGCACGCGGAGAACGCGGCGGGGGAGGAACTGCTGCGGCGGATCGGGCGGTGGCTGGCGGAGCCCCTGTCCACCCGCGGTTTCCCCACGGCACCGACTCCCCCGTAGCCTGAACCCCCTCACGACCAACAAAGAGGAACGCAGATGCCAAAGGGCACCGTCCGCTACTGGGCCGCGGCCAAGGCCGCGGCCGGCGTCGCCGAGGAGCCCTACGACGCGGCCACCCTCGCGGACGCCCTCAACGCGGCCCGGGAACGCCATCCCGGGGAACTCCCCCGCGTCCTGCTCCGCTGCTCGTTCCTGGTCGACGGAGACCCGGTGGGTACCCGCGAGCATGAGACGGTACGTCTGGCCGAGGGCGGCACGGTCGAGGTGCTCCCGCCGTTCGCAGGAGGGTGACCCACATCATGACCGACCAGCCGTACGGGTACGAGGGCCACCAGGGACAGCACCAGGGCTACGACCCGTACCAGGAGCCGCAGCCCCAGGCGCAGCAGTACGGGGCCCAGCCGCAGCCCCAGGCGCAGCCGCAGTGGCAGGGCTATGACGAGAGCCAGGCCGCCCACGCCCAGCAGTACACGCAGCAGTGGGAGGGCCAGACCTGGGACACCCAGCTCCACGCCCGGACCCCGGCCGCGACCGACCTGACGGAGACGGCGTACCTGTCGCCGTTGACGGACGAGCGGCACTCCCAGCCCGGACAGCACCCACAGCACGCACAGCACGCAGAGCAGCAGCACGCGCAGTACCCGCAGCACGCACAGCACCAGCAGCACGCACAGCACCAGCAGCACGCGCAGTACCCGCAGCAGGCAGAGCAGCAGCACCCGCAACACGCGCAGTACGGGTACCCGCCCCACGCCCACCCGCCCCAGGCCCAGCCGCAGCAGGCGCCGCCCCAGGCGCACTCCCAGGCGCAGGCTCAGCCCTCGACCGGTCCCGCCGCTCAGCCCGAGCCCGGCTACGGTCCGCCCACGCTCACCGGCAACTCCCGGGTCACGGACGCCCAGCGGGCACGGGCCGAGGGGCGGTCGCCGATCATCGAGCCCGGGATGCAGCCGGCGCTGATCACGGCGGTGCTCGGCCTGCTGCTGGCCGGCGCGGCGGCGATCGGGGAGTACGCCCTCGCCGCCCCCCTGGTGATCTTGCAGGCGGTGACGGCGGCGGGCTGGTTCCGGCTGAACGGCATGTGGCCGGCCCGGCAGGGCATCGTGCTGGCCTTCGCGGGCGCGCTCGCGGCGGACGCGGCCCTCTTCGGGGCCGGCCAGGAGCACGCGCCGGCCGCGATCCTCGGGACGCTCGGCGTGTGGGTGCTGCTCGGGATCGTGCTCGGGCTGCGCAGCCACGCCGACCCGGACGAGCGGATGTACGGCCTGATGGCGACGGTGGCCTCCTCGGCGCTGGCGATCATCGCGACCGGTTATCTGGCGGCGGTTGCGGACGCGGTGACGGTCGGCGGGGTCGCCGTCGCGGTCGCCGTCCTGGCGCGGGCGTTGCCGCTGCCCACGCCCGCCTCGGTGATCGTGTCCCTGCTGGCGGCCACCGGTGCGGGGATCGCCGTCGGCGGCGCGACCGGTCTCGGCACCTCCGGGGCCCTCCTCGGCGCCGCCGCCGCGCTCTGCGCCCTCATCGGCCACCGGGTCGCCAGCTACGACTACCCCTCCCGCTTCGTCCACTTCACCGCAGGCGTGGCCCTTCCCCTCACGGCAGCGGCCCCGGCGGTCTACCTTCTGGGCCGCGCGCTCGCCTGACCCCCTTTCCTCAAGGGGCGCGGGGAAGGCAGGGGCGGCGGGAGCGAGAACCGGGGAGGCGCGACGGCGCTTCCTGTCACAGGTGATCAACAAGGCACACGAACCCACCCCACCCCGACCGCCACACCGATTACTCTCGCGTAGAACGGCCACCGGCCGCCGAGCGGACTACGTGGGGAACACCGAGACATGCGCGCACTGCGAATACTTGTCATCGTCGCCGTGATCCTGGGCGGCCTCTTCGTCGTCGTGGACCGCGTGGCCGTCGGCTTCGCCGAGGACGAGGCGGCCGAACAGCTCAAGACCAGCGAAGGCCTGGCGACGACCCCCGACGTGTCCATCAAGGGCTTCCCGTTCCTCACCCAGGTAGCGAGCGGCGAACTCGACGACGTCGAGGTCGGCATCGAGAACTACGAGGCCAGCACCGGCCGGTCCGGCGAGAGCATCCGTATCGCCGACCTGAAGGCGAACATGCGCGGCGTCGCCTTCTCCAGCGACTACAGCTCCGCCACCGCCGCCAGCGCCACCGGCTCCGCGAGCATCGCGTACGACGAACTCCTCAAGGCCGCCAAGTCCGAGCCGACCGATGTCGGCCTCGGCATCACCGCCCGCGTCGTCGGCCTCTCCGACGGCGGCAAGGGCAAGATCAAGGTCGCCGTCGAGATCGACCCCCCGGCCCTCGACCCCCAGACCGTCTCGGTCCTCAGCACCGTCAGCGTCAAGGGCGACAAGGTGGAGGTGCAGGCCGACTCCCTGCCCTCCACCGGCGGCTTCGACCTCGCCGAGAACGCCGTCCGCTCGATCACCGACTTCCAGCAGGCCATCGACGACCTCCCCGGCGGCATCAAGCTCGACAAGGTCGAGGCGGCGCCGAACGGCGTGGAGATCACGGTGAAGGGTTCGAACGTCAAACTGGCCGGGTAGGACCCCGTTCGGCGGAGCGAGGGCGTCCGAAAGACGAGACGCCGCTGTCCGAAGCGTAGATGTGACGACGACTACAGGGCCCGGGAGCCCTTTCGCCGTAGCCCTGACGGCTTTCGTATCCCACATTCCGGACGATCGCGTCTCAGAATACGACATGCCGGTGACACGCCCGCCGGTCCGTCCCTACGATCGACGACTATGAAGCGACAGGCGGATCTCACGAAGCGGCGGGCAGTAGACCTGTGCCGCGTCGCCGCCATGCTCTGTCGCACCTTCTGAGCGGCGGAATCTGCCGCCGCGTTCCCCGATGCCCGCCCTGTTCCAGCCAGGGCCCGCCCCTGCGCGCCCCCGGCCGAACCGCCGGAGGCACCCGCACCCCGCCGCAACTGCCCCGGAGGAGAAAGAGCATGAGCCGCAGCGACGTCCTGGTCGACGCCGACTGGGTCGAGGCCAACCTCGACGACCCGAACATCGCCATCGTCGAGGTCGACGAGGACACCACCGCGTACGAGAAGAACCACATCAAGAACGCGATCCGGATCGACTGGACGAAGGACCTTCAGGACCCGGTCCGCCGTGACTTCGTCGACCAGGAGGGCTTCGAGAAGCTCCTGTCGGAGAAGGGCATCGGCAACGACACCCTCGTCGTCCTCTACGGCGGCAACAACAACTGGTTCGCGTCGTACGCCTACTGGTACTTCAAGCTGTACGGCCACGAGAACGTCAAGCTTCTCGACGGTGGTCGCAAGAAGTGGGAGCTGGACGCCCGCGAGCTGGTCGACGAGGTGCCGGTGCGCCCCGCCACCGAGTACAAGGCCAAGCCGCAGAACACCGCGATCCGCGCCTTCCGTGACGACGTGGTCGCCGCGATCGGCTCGCAGAACCTGGTCGACGTGCGCTCGCCCGACGAGTTCTCCGGCAAGCTGCTCGCCCCGGCCCACCTGCCGCAGGAGCAGTCGCAGCGTCCGGGCCACGTCCCGTCCGCGCGCAACATCCCGTGGTCGAAGAACGCCAACGACGACGGCACCTTCAAGTCGGACGACGAGCTCAAGGAGCTCTACGCCGAGGAGCAGGTGGACCTGGCCAAGGACACCATCGCCTACTGCCGCATCGGTGAGCGCTCCGCGCTGACCTGGTTCGTCCTGCACGAGCTGCTGGGCGTGGAGAACGTCAAGAACTACGACGGCTCCTGGACCGAGTACGGCTCCCTGGTCGGCGTCCCGATCGAGCTCGGCGCCAACAAGTAAGCACCAGCGGTACCAGCGGTACGAGTTGTACGAGCGGTACCAGCGGTAAGCGAACACTCCGTTCAATCCCGACCGGCCTTCCTTCCGGTCAGACCCCTCTTGGAGAAAGACATGTGTGGAGCGAAGGCCGGCGGCCCGGACGCCTCGACGATCAAGCCCGGTGAGACCACGATCCAGGGTCAGGTGACCCGCGACGGCGAGCCGGTGACGGGCTACGTCCGTCTGCTGGACTCGACCGGCGAGTTCACGGCGGAGGTCCCGACCTCCGCGACGGGCCAGTTCCGCTTCTACGCGGCCGAGGGCACCTGGACCGTCCGCGCCCTGGTCCCCGGCGGCACCGCCGACCGCACGGTCGTCGCCGAGAAGGGCGGCCTCGCGGAGGTCGCGATCGCCGTCTGAGGCAGTCGTCGAAACGGCTGAGGGCCGCACGACCCGGGTGTCCGACCCGTGGCGTGCGGCCCTCGGTCGTCGGACGCACGGCCTTGGGGGGCGCACGGACCTACGCTGGAGGTATGTACGCCCGACGGCGCCACCGCTACTTCGTCCTGATGGGCACGTGCCTCGTGCTCTTCGTCCTGGCCTGGGGCGTCGTCCGCCTCTGGTCGGTCCCGGTCGCGGTCGGCATGTGCGTGGTCGCCATGCTCATCCCGCCGTTCGCCGCCGTGGTCGCCAACCGGCGCGAACCCGACGACCGCTGGTGGGACGACCCCTCCGGCGACCCCACGTCGGACGAGTGGTGGGACGAACTCGACGGCAAGAAACGGCCCAGGTCCCCCTAGGGCCCTCTCCCGAAGGCTCCCGGTATCAGTAGACGAGTGCCTGGGTGTCGTCCGCCAGCGCCTCCTGTACGAACACCTGTGCGCCCGCGATCCGTACGCCCTTGATGACGTCCTGCTCGGTGATGTCGCGGCGGGCGGCGCACTGGGTGCACAGGGTGAGACGGCCACCGGCCAGGACCGAGTCGATCAGGTCGGGGAGCGGGGCGGCGTGCGGAAGCTCGAACTCGGCGGCGCGGCCCGGCAGCGCGAACCACGCGGACTCGCCGGTCAGCCAGAGGGAGACGTCGACTCCGCTGGCCACGGCCACGGCGGCCACCGTGAAGGCCTGAGAGCAGCGTTCGGGGGCGTCGGCCCCCGCCGTCACCTTGATCACGAGCTTCTTCGCCATGCCCGCATGCTAGTCCGGCGGGTCCGACGCTGCTCGGGGTGCCGCCCGCGGCCGTACCCGGAACCTGGCGAACGGCCCCGTACCCCAGCCGCGTAAGCTAGGGCCCGGCCTTGTGTAGTACCGAACCTCCGCTCATCCGAGGAGCACCCCGTGGAACTCTTCTTCGAAGCACTGCTGGTCCTGGTCTGTGTCGGCGTTCTCGCCTTCACCGGGCTGGCCGTGAAGAAGCTGTACCAGGGCCAGCGCTGACCCTCGTCAAGACATCCAGGAACCGCCACTCATGATCGAGATCCCGTCCGACCTGCACAAGGACCTCGTCCCCCTCGCCTTCCTGCTCGGCGACTGGGCCGGCGCGGGCGTCCATGACTTCCCCGGCGCCGAGAAGTGCAACTTCGGCCAGGAGGTCACCTTCACCCACGACGGCCGGGACTTCCTGGAGTACCGCTCCCACACCTGGGTGCTGGACAAGGACGGCAACAAGGTCCGTCCGCTGGAGACCGAGTCCGGGTTCTGGCGCGTGGACGCCGACCGCAAGGTCGAGATCGTCATGACCCGCGACGACGGCGTCGTCGAGATCTGGTACGGCGAGCTGGCCAAGCAGAAGCCGCAGATCGACCTGGTCACGGACGCGGTCGCGCGGACGGCGGCCTCCGGCCCCTACAGCGGCGGCAAGCGGCTCTACGGCTATGTGAACAGCGACCTGATGTGGGTCGGTGAGAAGGCGACCCCCGAGGTCGAGCTGCGCCCCTACATGTCCGCGCACCTGAAGAAGGTCGTCACCCCCGAGGACGTCGAGCGCTGGGCCAAGGCCCTCCCGGACGACATGCCGGACGACGGCATCGCCTTCTTCAAGTAGTCCTAGACTCTGAGGTGTGGTGAGCACCGACTGGAAGAGCGACCTCAGGCAGCGCGGCTACCGGCTGACGCCGCAGCGGCAACTCGTGCTCGAAGCCGTGGACACCCTTGAACACGCGACTCCCGACGACATCCTCGTGGAAGTGAGGAAGACCGCGTCGGGGGTCAACATCTCCACGGTCTACCGGACCCTTGAGCTCCTGGAGGAGCTCGGGCTGGTCAGCCACGCCCACCTCGGACACGGCGCGCCGACGTACCACCTCGCCGACCGGCACCACCACATCCACCTCGTCTGCCGCGACTGCTCGAACGTGATCGAGGCGGATGTGTCGGTGGCGGCGGAGTTCACGGCCAAGCTGCGCGAGACGTTCGGGTTCGACACGGACATGAAGCATTTCGCGATCTTCGGCCGTTGTGAGGACTGCTCCCAGAAGGACCAGCGGGCCCTGAAGGCTTCAAATACCGAGTCGTAGGCTTGGTCGTATGAAAAGCCCTCTGCTGTCCCTGCCCGGAGCCGTCCCCGCCGAGGGTGTGGACGAAGGTGTCGCCGCGCACTACGGCGACCTGTTCCGTGAACAGCGCGCCCTCGCCGACGGCACCGGATTCGTCGACCTCTCCCACCGGGGCGTGGTCACCGTCTCCGGCCAGGACCGGCTGAGCTGGCTGCATCTGCTGCTCACCCAGCACGTCAGCGAACTCCCCACCGGCGAGGCCACCGAGGCGCTGATCCTCTCCGCCAACGGCCACATCGAACACGCGCTGTACCTGGTCGACGACGGCACCAAGGTCTGGGCCCACGTCGAGCCGGACACCCAGGAGGCGCTGCTCGCGTACCTGGAGTCGATGAAGTTCTTCTACCGGGTGGAGGTCGCCGACAGCACGGCCGAGTTCGCGGTCGTGCACCTGCCGGCCGGTTCGATCGCCGAGGTCCCGGAGGGCGTGGTCGCCCGCGAGACCCCGTACGGCCGTGATCTGTTCCTCCCCCGAACGGACCTGGAGTCGTACGCGGAGAAGACGGGCCCCGCGGCCGGTCTCCTCGCGTACGAGGCCCTGCGCGTCGAGCAGCACCGGCCCCGGCTCGGCTTCGAGACCGACCACCGCACCATCCCGCACGAGCTGGGCTGGATCGGCAGCGCCGTCCACCTCCAGAAGGGCTGCTACCGCGGCCAGGAGACCGTCGCCCGCGTCCAGAACCTCGGCAAGCCCCCGCGCCGCCTCGTCTTCCTCCACCTCGACGGCAGCGAGGTCCATCTGCCGCCGCGCGGCGCGGAGATCCGCGTGGCGGACGACGGCCCCGACGGCCGCAAGATCGGCTTCATCACGACGTCCGTACGCCACCACGAACTCGGCCCCGTGGCCCTGGCGTTGGTCAAGCGCAACATCCCGGTCGACGCGAGACTGGTCGCCGACACGACGGCAGCGGCCCAGGAGGTCGTGGTCCAGCCGTAGGACCGGGGCCCGCGAACGCCGGAGCACCCGGCCGCGCAGCGTGCCGCCGGGTGCGGGCCGGTGGCCCGGCTCCCGCCAGTCGTGCCGCCGAGTGCCTCGCCAGTGGCGGCCGGCCGTCGTGCCGCCAGGGCGGCACGGGTGGGCGCGGCGGCACCCCGTCCGCGCCGGGTCGCGCCCCCTCGACCCGGCCCGCGACAGCTCGCGGTGCCTCACATCTCCAGCAGCACCGTGAACGGCCCGTCGTTCGTCAGTGACACCCGCATCCGCGCCCCGAACCGCCCCGTCGCCACCGTCGCCCCCAACGCCCGGAGCTGTGCGACGACCTCCTCCACCAGCGGCTCGGCGACATCCCCGGGCGCCGCAGCGTTCCAGGTCGGCCGCCGCCCCTTGCGCGCGTCCCCGTACAGCGTGAACTGGCTGATGACCAGCAACGGCGCGTCCACATCGCTGCACGACCTCTCGTCGTGCAGCATCCGCACGGACCACAGCTTGCGCGCGAGCTGCGCCGCCTTCTCCTTGGTGTCGTCGTGCGTCACCCCCACGAGGACGCACAACCCCTCACCCTCGATCGCCCCGACCGTCTCACCGTCCACGACGACACTCGCACCGTCGACCCTCTGCACCACCGCACGCATGCCGACCATCATGCCGCCGGCGTCCACCAGCCGTGGCGCCAGGGGGTCCCCCTTGCGGGGGGTTCGTGCTCACAGCGGTTTGAAGAGCACTTTGCCCGGTCTTTCTCATTGATCCATTACCGTCCATCCGGGGAGGATCGCGGGGACTCGGTCACAAAGCGGCTACCGGGAGTGGCACCATGCTCACACACACCGGTCGAGGGGACGGTTGAGGCGCATGAGCACATCGAGTACCGGGCAGCCCCCGGAGACTGCGACGTTTACCCGTACGAGCCCGGGGCCCGGCCCCGGTATCCGTCGGCCACCGGTCCAGCGCACGGACAGCGGACCACTGCCGCCGCCGGACCCGGCCGAGCACGAGCTGTCCCGGTTGCGGCTGCCCGAACTGCGCACCCTGCGCCGGGACGCCCAGCGGGACGAGGCCGACCTCAGCTATCTGCGGCGGCTGCTCCAGGGCCGTATCGACATCCTGCGCGCCGAACTGGCCCGCAGGGGCGGCGCGGCGGACCCCGGGACCGCGGGCTCGGCAGAGCCCTCGGCGCTCGTCGACCGGCTGTCGGCGATCCTCACGGACGCTCCGGCCCAGCACCGTTCCTCGGCCCGCCACGTCACCGTGGGTACGCCGCACGGCGAGGAGTACCGCCGGCTCGCCGCCGAGATGCTGGACGAGGTCGAACTCTCCGACCTCGAAGCCCGCACCGACGACGAACTCACCGCCGGCCTCGCCCGCCTCGTCCACCACGAGCAACAGATCTCCGGCCGCCGCCAGCTCCTCCAGCGCACCGCCGACGACTGCAGCGCCGAGATCGCCCGCCGTTACCGTGAGGGCGAGGCCCAGGTGGACGACCTGCTCACCTGACCCGCCGGGAACCCGGCACAGCCCACAACACAGCACACGCATCGGCTCCGGCGTCCCCGGAGCCGATGCGTGTGCCCACGACGCGACGCGTACCCGTACCCGTACCCGTACCGGAAGGCGACCGCCGATGTCCGAGAACCCCGCCATACCGCTCGAGTCCTCCGGGCCGCCCACGGCCCCTCCCGTGCTGGCCGAGGTCGTACGCTCCGGGTTCGTCGAGGGGCGGCACCGGGGCAGCCTGGTGCTGCTGGCGGCGGACGGCTCGCCGGAGAGGACGTTGGGCGACGTGACGACTCCCGTCTTCCCCCGGTCGGCGAACAAGCCGATGCAGGCGGCGGGCGTGCTGCGGGCCGGACTGCAACTCACCGGGGAGCGGCTGGCGTTGGCAGCCGCCAGTCACTCGGGAGAGGACTTCCACCGGGACCTCGTCCGCACCATGCTGACCGAGCACGGGCTGAGTGCCGGACAGCTGCAGTGCCCGCCGGACCTGCCGCTGGACCGGGTGGAGGCGGAGGCGTATCTCGCGGCCGGTGGCGTACGCGACCGGGTGGCCATGAACTGCTCCGGCAAGCACACGGCGATGCTCGCGGCCACGGCCCTGCGGGGATGGCCGACGGAGCGGTACCTGGAGCCGGACCACCCCCTGCAGCGCCTCGTCCACGACGTGGTCGAGGAGGCAGCGGGCGAGCCGGTCGCGGCGGTGGGTGTGGACGGCTGCGGAGCCCCGCTGATGGCGATCAGCCTCACCGGCCTGGCCCGCGCCTTCCGCTCCTTCGTCCTGGCCCCGTCCGGCTCCGCCGAACGCCGGGTCGCCGACGCCATGCGCGCCCACCCCGAGTACGTCGCCGGCACCCGCCGCCACGACACCCGCCTCATGCGCGCCCTCCCCGGCGCCCTCGCCAAGATGGGCGCCGAGTCCGTCCAGGCGGTCGCCCTCCCCGACGGCCGAGCCCTGGCCTTCAAGATCGACGACGGTGCCGCCAGGGCCCTGGCCCCCGTCCTGGGCCGAGCGCTGGCCCTCGCGGGAGTGGAGGAGAAGGTCGCGCACGGCATCGGCCGCACCCCGCTGCTGGGAGGGGGAAGGGAAGTGGGGGAGGTCCGCCCGACGTTCTAGGCCCGGCGTGCGAGAGGGGCCCCTGCCTGCCACCGGGCCTTCCCGCCTCCAGCGGGGGTTTGGGGGTGGCAGCCCCTGGAAGCAGGCCGGGGTCGAAGGGGAGCGCCCGGGGACGGGACGGGACGGGATGAGACGGCACGGAGCGGGACGGAGCGGGTAGGGGTGGCGGGGCGAAAAACCCCGCGACACGATTCAGGCCCCGCCCTAGCGTGACCCCATGAGCTCCTCCCAGGACATCGCCGTACGCCCGATAACCGATGATGAGATCCCGGCCTGGCTGCACGCCTTGGACACCGGCTTCCTCCGAGCCCCGACCTCCGTCTCCGACCAGGAGCTCAAGGACCGCTCGTCCCACATCGACCCCTCCCGCACCCTCGCCGCGTTCGACGAGTCCCCCGCCCGCACCGACCTGCGCACCGGCGAGACTCCGCGTCCCGTGGCGACCTTCCGCTCCTTTCCCCAGGAGCTGACGGCGGTCGGCGGCCGGACCGTCCCCGCCGACGCCATCTCGAACGTCACGGTCAGTCCCACCCACCGCCGCCGGGGGATCCTCACCCGGATGATGGCCCACGACCTCACCGCCGCGAAGGACCGCGGCGACGTCGTCGCCACCCTGATCGCCGCCGAGTACCCCATCTACGGCCGCTATGGCTTCGGCCCCGCCACCTGGACCACCGAGTGGACCGTCGACGTCCCCCGCACCGGCCTGGACCCCCGCTGGTCCGGCCCGGCGGACGGCGGCCGGGTCGACCTCGTCGACGGCGCGGCCGTACGCGTCCTCGGCCCCGCCCTCCACGACCGGCTGCGCCCCGCCCAGCACGGCGCGGTGAGCCGCGACGAGCGCTGGTGGCGGATCAACACGGGCGACCTGCGGGTCCACGGCAGCTGGACCGAACCGTTCTACGCGGTGTACCGCTCGGCGGCCGGCGAGGTCGAGGGCCTGGTCTCGTACGAGGCGGACGACTCCTGGCAGATGAAGCAGCCGCAGAACACCGCCGACGTCAACTGGCTGATCGCGACGACTCCGGCCGCCGAGCGCGCCCTGTGGCACTACCTCTGCTCGATCGACTGGATCACCAAGGTCAAGTGTGGCTGGCGGGCCCCCGACGACCTCCTGCCGCACTTCTTCCCCGACCCGCGCGCCGTGAGCGTCACCACCCACGCGGACTGGCTCTGGGTACGGATCCTGGATGTCGTACGGGCGCTGGAGGTGCGGACGTACGCGGGGACCGGGACCCTGGTGCTGGAGATCGTCGACCCGGGAGGCTTCGCGGACGGGCGCTATCGGCTGGACGCGGGCCCGGACGGGGCGAGTTGTGTGCCGACGAGCGAGGACGGGGACCTCGTCCTGGAGGCCGCGGACCTGGCGGCGCTGTGGCTGGGCGACGAGTCGGCCGTACGGCTCGCCGCGCTCGGCCGGGTGCGGGAACAGCGGAAGGGCGCCGCCTCCGTGGCCGACGCCCTGCTGCGGACGTCCAGGCGCCCATGGTGCCCGGACCTCTTCTGACGTGGTGTTCTGCTTCTGACCTGTACGGGTGTGCTGGGGCCTTTCCTTCGACGGTGCCGGTATCCGTAGCTGTTCGGTTGTGGTTGTGGCTGCGCATTCAGTTGTGGCTGAACCATTCAGTTGTGGCTGTGCGGACCGGTCGAACTCCCGGCTCCCCTCCGGAAGGGAGGTCGATCGGTCGGTCTGTGTGGCAGTTGCCAGTGTCACCAACCATCGGAAAGTTTGACCATGTTGTGAAAGTTGGCGACCAACTCCATCTTACTTATCTCCGCTTGGAGTCGTCTCATAACCACCTTCCCATGAACTGCCTAAAGATGGCGCGAAGTTGTAGTGTTTGTGCGTGGAGCGGGAACGCACGGCCGTCGATGGGCGGAAGTCGTCACAGCGGCCCCAGAGGTCACATCACGAGGTGGCCGACGTGTTGCGCGGCCGGATCAGGTCCGGCGAGCTGCGACCGGGACAGCGCATGCCCACACAGGCGAAGCTGGCCGACGAGTTCGGCGTGGAGCGCGGGGCCGTACGGCAGGCCTTGCGCATCCTGCAGTCGGAGCACCTGCTCACCAACGTTTCCAAGGGCAGCCCCGCGACGGTCGCCCCACGCCGGGGGCCGGACGCGCTCGGCGGACCGGGAGCGGCGCCGAGGCCGACGATGGTGGAGCTCGCCCCCCGCATATCCGCCGCCTTCGCGGCCCCGCACGTGAGGATCGACGCCCTCTGTCTGACCTCCGTGTCCCTCACGCTCGCCGTGGGTGAGCCGTTGCGCGAGATTCACGCGGGACGCACAAAACCGGCCAGGGTCGACGTCCGGGTGATGCTGCCCAGCCGGGACATTCCGCTCGCCTTCCCGACCCCGGTCGACGCCTCGGTCGACGGCCGGCTCCAGCGCCGCTGGCTCGCCCAGCGCAACGCCCAGGGTCAGGTCCTCAAGCACAACCTGCTGGCGTTACGGTCCACGCACGGTGTGGACGTCCATGTCTCCTTCCGCGCGCTGCCCTTCACCCCGCCCGTGAAGCTGTACCTCCTGAACGGCCGGGAGGCGCTCTTCGCGTACTACACGGTCCAGCGGAAGGAGGCCGAAGTGGACAGCGAACACCTGGAGATGTACGACGCCGAGGGCATCCAGTCCACGCTCTTCGCCTTCGAGCGGGGCCCGGCCGCCGCCCAGCGGGACACGAGCTTCGTCGAACAGTCACGCCTCTGGTTCGACGCCCTGTGGCAGACCATCAGCTCGGACCTGCTGCTCACGAGCTGATGGCCGACAGGGCGAGTTGATGGCCGCCGGTGCGCAGGGGGCGCCGGCGCGCAGGGGTCGCCCTCCGCCGTCACAGGGCGGGCCCGGCGAACACCAGTGTCAGGATGACCGCACCGATCGAGCTGCACGTGTGGTTCCTCGCCTTCAGCCCGATCGTGAGGAACAGCAGGCCGACGATTCCCATCGTGCCGAAGCGCCACTCGACGAAGCGCTGGAAGGCGACGACGGCGATGGCGGAGATGAGGGCGATGGCGGGCATGGTAGTACCTCCTTCGGGGCGGGCGAGGGGTAAAAAGTCTGCCAACTCGACCAAGTTGGCAACCAACTTTGTTTAAATGGTTCCCACTTGGTCGATGTTCATAACCACCTTGCCTTGAACTCCCCAAAGATGGATGAGAGTTGTAGCGTTTGGTCGTGACCCAGGAGAACGTTGCAGTGAACGGCAGCAGAAAGCTCTCGTCCCAGGAGATCGCCGACACCCTGAGGGAGCGCATCCACAGCGGCGTCCTCAGACGCGGCGAGCGCCTGCCCACCCAGGCCGAGCTCGCGGAGGAGTTCGGCGTGGAGCGCGGCACGGTCCGTCAGGCCCTGCGTGTGCTGCAGGAGGCCGGGCTGCTGAGCAACGTGAGCAAGGGCAGCCCGCCCCGGGTCGCCGAGGCCCCCCAGGCCCCGCGGGGCGAGGAGCCGCAGCCGACGATGGTGGGCCTCGCACCTCGTCTGGCCGAGGCGTTCTCCGCGCCGCACGTCCGTATCGACGCGGCCTGCCTCACCGCTGAGACCCTGATGCTGGCGCTCGGCGAACCGGTCCGCCTCATCCATGAGAAAACGATCCGCCCCGAGTCCGTGGACGTCCGCATCCTCCTGCCCTCCCGGAAGATCAACCTGGCGTTCCCGGTCCCGGTGGAGGCGCGGGGCGAGGACGACGAGGAGGACCCCGTCCACAAGCGCTGGCTCGACCAGCGCAACGCCCAGATCCGCGTACTGCGCCACAACCTCCTGGCCCTGCGCACCTCCCACAAGCTCGACGTCCGCGTGACCTTCCGCGCGCTCCCCTTCACCCCGCCCGTCAAGCTCTACCTCCTCAACGGCCGGGAAGCCCTCATCGCGTACTACATGCTGATGCAGCGCGAGGAGCAGATGGAGGACGGCCCCCTGCAGATGTACGACGCCTTCGGCACCCAGTCGCTCCTCTTCTCCTTCGAGAAGGAGACCGGTCCTCGTGACGCCGCTTTCGTCGAGCAGTCCCAGCAGTGGTTCGACGCCCTCTGGGAAACAATCACCACTGACCTCACACTCACCTAGTGACTTCTTCGGCGCAGACTGAACCGGTGACGGCAGAGACAAAGACCCTGCGAGAACTGATCGACCCTGTCCGCTTCGTGCTCTGGGATCTGGACGGTCCCGTCTGCCGGCTGTTCGCGGGGCATCCGGCGCACCAGGTCGCGGTGGAGCTGGTGGAGCAGATCGAGAGGCGCGGGCTGCTCGGGATGCTCACCGACGAGGAGCGCCGGGACCCGGACCCGCTCGCCGTACTGCGCAGCCTCGGCGCCCGGCACCCCAGCAGCGATCTGATAGCCGACCTCGAGGAATGGCTCACCCAGCAGGAACTCGCGGTAGCCCCCAGCGCATGGCCCACCGCGTACGCCGACCCGCTCATCAGAACCTGGGCGGGGCGGGCCCGCTTCGCCGTCACCACCAACAACTCCGCGGCGGCCGCCGCCCGTTACCTCGCCGACCGCGGCCTCACCGACTGCTTCCCCTTCGTGTACGGCCGCACCCGGAACCTCGACCTGATGAAGCCGCATCCCCACACCCTGCGCCAGGCGCTGAGCGCGATGGGTGCCGACCCCTCGCTCACCCTGATGATCGGCGACGCCCCGACGGACTTCGAGGCGGCCCGGGGGGCGGGCGTCGCGTTCCTGGGCTACGCGCGTCACGAGGACAAACGGAGCCAACTGGAGAGCGCGGGCGTCGCGCCTCACCGGATAGTGAGTTCTCTGGAGCCGGTTCTGGAATTGGTGAGGGAGCTGCGGCGATCGTCCACTTCGCCATGATGGCCACTCGACTTGCCAATTGAATATGCCAGTGACTTTCAAGGGGGTGAAACTCGGGTAGCATGCGCGAACCGCCTATGGGAGCCACCGCTTCCGGTGTTGCGAGTGACGGCGAACCGGCCGTGATCCCCGGCGGCCGAAGACGGCAGAAAGAGTGGCAAACCGCTCCGAATGGCCTGTGGATTTCGGCCTCCGCCCTCCAGGGCGTGCCTCGCGGATTTACCTTTACCTCACTTTTCCCAGCCCTCGCGCAAGCCCCAGGAGCGACCAGTGGGCACACCTCCTGTTCCCCGTCCTCCGGGCGACCTGCTCCACCGCTTCGTCAGCAGTGCGAGAGAGCACGGTCAGGCGAACTGCGGCCACCACAACCAGAACTACGTCCACTCGCTGACCCGGGACATGGCCCGCTTCATCGGCCGTGAGACCGGCACCTCCCTGGCGCCCAACACCTCGGTGATCGTGCGGATCCGGCGGGCCGACGCGCTGCCGGTCGTCATCCGGACCTGGGACGACGAGGCCGAGCTGCTGAGAGCCCTGCGAGGGACCCTGCCCCACGTCCCCGAATGCCTGGTCTCCCGCCCGGGTTTCGCCATCCACAGCTATGTGGAAGGGGTGACGCTCTCCAGTATCTGCGGGAACGGCAAGCCTGTGGACAGCCTGGTCGTCCAGGGCCTGGCGGACCTGCTGGCCCGGATGACGCACGTACGCCGGGAAGCCCTGCCACCGCTGCCCGCACACTGGCCCCGCGACGACAAGGACAGCCGGGGGTTCCTGCGCACGCTCGTCCGGTTGGCGGACGACCGGATCCGGCGGCGCAACTGGGAGGCGTTCGGCGGGCTGTTCGCCGCCCTCGGCATCCCCGAGGACGCGCTGACCCGGCTGGCCGAACGCGTACCGGCCATGGCCCGGCGCCCGTACAGCCTGCTCCACACCGACCTCCACCGGGACAACGTGATCGTCAGCTACCTCGGCGACCCACCGCTGATGTGCGTCGACTGGGAACTGGCGACCTACGGCGACCCGCTGCACGACCTGGCCACCCACCTCGTCCGTATGCGCTACCCCGAGCACCAGTGGGACGAGGTGGTCGACGCCTGGGCGCACGCCATGCAGAAGGCCCGGCCGGCCGCGCTCAACGGCCTGGGCAAGGACCTGCGGCACTACCTCGACTTCGAGCGTGCCCAGTCGGTGTTCCCGGACGTCATGCGCGCCGCGCGAACCCTGGAGACCTCCCGGGACCAGAAGAGCCTGGACGACGCGACGGCCCGGGTGCACCGCGCCCTGGAGGCGGCCGCGCGGCCGCTCGGTCTGGCCGACGTCCCCGACACGGCCGAGGTCGAACGCGTCCTCTACCGCTGGCAGGCATCCTGGCGCGGACGGCACGAGGGCGAAGGCCCCGTGATGAGCTGGCGGCCGGACAAGAGGTTCGACGAACACCCCGACTTCCCGCACACGGCCGTGCTCGCGGCCCTCGCCGCGGAGGGCACGGCACCCGCCGGCCGCGTCTTCAAGGGCACGGCCCACCTCAACACGGTCGTGCGGGTCCCCGGCGTCGACCACCCCGTGGTCGTACGCCGCAGAGCGCGCTCCTTCTGCCGCCGCGAGCCCAGCTTCCTCAACGAGCACGCCGTCCTCGGCGCCATCGAGCGGTCCGGGGCGGAGGTGGCGGCGCCAAGGGTCCTGGCGCTCGGCGAGAGCTATCTCGACGACGCCTTCACCATCCACACCTACGCCGGCCCGCCGGACGGCGACCAGCCCCCCAGCCACCCGGTGAACGGCCTGCGCCCGCACGAGGCGGACGGCCTGGTGGACCAGCTCTGCGCCCTGACCCACGTCGACCACGAGTCGCTGGGCCAGCCGCCCGAGCCCGACTTCTACAGCTGGCTCAGCCGCCAACTGGTCCACCTCGTCGCGGAGTTGCCGCAGAAGTCCCAGGAGCTCGCCCGCGTGCTGGGTCTGCCCGACGCCGACCGGCTGCGCCAGATCCTCGGCAGGATCCGGCTGACCGAGCGGCGGCTGTCCCTGCTCCACGGTGACCTGAACCCCTGGAACCTCGTACGCCGTGCCGACCGGTTCGCCCTCACCGTCATCGACTGGGAGATGGCGATGGTCGGCGATCCGCTGTACGACCTGGTCCGGCACATGCACCTCACCCCGACCCGGCCGGAGATCCGCGACCGTATGTTCCGCCGCTGGGTGAGCGGCCTCTCCGCCGACCACACCAAGGACTGGGAACGCGACTGGCTCGTCTACCGGCGCGTCGAGATCGTCCGTTCCGCCTACGTCGACCTCGACCGCCTGGTCACCGGAGCGGGCCTCGACGCGCCCAACGTGCGCCGGGCCGTGGACTCGTACGCCATGACCCTCGCCGCCGCCCTGGCCGCGCTGGGCCTGCCCACCCGCTCCACGGAGAACCCCTACCTGGCCCGCGCCCTGCCCCGGGGCGAACGGGGAGCGGGCGTGGTGCTCGCCCCCGCGTAGGTTCGCGCGCACGTCTCGCGCCCGGCCCTTGCCCTTGCCCTTGCCCCGCCCTGCGTAGGCTCGCCCCATGAGTGAGACCGGGCTGCGGGAGCGCAAGAAGCGGCGGATGTACGAGACGGTGTCGGACGTCGCGATCCGGCTGTTCCTGGAGAAGGGGTTCGACGCGGTGTCCGTGGCCGAGGTGGCCGCCGCGGCCGAGATCTCGAAGCCGACGCTCTTCCGGTACTTCCCGGCGAAGGAGGACCTCGTGCTGCACCGGATCGCCGATCACGAGGACGAGACGGCACGGGTGGTCGCGGGACGGGCCGAGGGGCAGTCGGTGGTCGGCGCGGTGCGGGCCCACTTCCTGGACGGGCTGGCCCGCCGCGACCCGGTGACCGGGCTGAACGACCACCCGCAGGTGCTCGCCTTCCACCGGCTGCTCTATGGCACGCCCTCGCTGGTCGCCCGCCTGTACGGCCATTTGGAGCGGGCCGAGGCCGCGCTCGCCGAGGTGCTCGGGGGAGGACTCGACGCACGGGTCGCCGCCGGCCAGATCGTGGCCGTACGGCGTGTGCTGGCGGAGGAGAACTGGCGGCGGGTGGAGCGGGGGGAGCAGGTCGAGGAGGTCGAGGGGGATGCCGTGGCCGCCGCCGAGCGTGTGTTCGGACGGCTGGAGGAGGCTCTGCCACTCGACCTTGACGAGACTCGGTAAAAAATTTAACTCAGTAACATTATGTAGGTACGCTTGGCGGAATGACGTCTCCCGAGCGTGCCCCCGCCCTCCTCCACTCCGCCCTCACCGATGAGCGCACCTACCACGACGCCTGCCGCGCCGCCCTCGCCGCGATGGTCGAGGGAGCGGGGGAGCAGGTCGTCGTCGGTGAGGACGTCTCCGCGTCGGGGGCCGACGCGGAGGTTCTCGGGTACCGGCTACGCAGCCGCGCCAAGGAGATGCGCGAACTGCCGGAGGGACCCTTGTTCTTCGGGCGCCTCGACTTCGCGGGGCGGACGGATGACGGCCGGGTGGATGACGGCGCCGAGGGCGTGGCCGATCACGCCGGGCAGAGTTATCACATCGGGCGGTTGCGAATCACCGAGGATCCGGCCGCGCCACCGCTCGTCGTGGACTGGCGGGCGCCGGTGTCCCGGGCCTTCTACCAGGCGAGCCCCCGCGATCCGAGGGGCGTGGCCGTCCGCCGCCGTTTCGGGTGGGCGCCGGGCAGCCGTGGTGACTCGGCCGACCTCACCGGACTGGAGGACGAACACCTCGGACACCCCGGACCCCCCGGCCGTCCCGCCACGCCCGGTCCTGAGGGCCGGCCCTCGGCCGCCCAGGGGCACGCCTCCCCGGGCAGCCTCCTCGTCGCCGAGATCGAGCGCCCCCGCCTCGGCCCCATGCGGGACATCGCCGCCACCATCCAGCCGGAGCAGGACGACCTTGTCCGCGCGGACCTCACCACGTCCGTCTGTGTCCAGGGCGCCCCCGGGACCGGCAAGACGGCCGTCGGCCTGCACCGCGCCGCGTACCTCCTCTACACCCACCCCCAGCGCATCCGCCGCGGCGGCCTGCTGATCCTCGGCCCGAACCGCACGTTCCTCTCCTACATCGCGGAGGTGCTGCCGACGCTGGGCGAGACGGGCGTACGGCAGTCGACGGTCACGGACGAGATTGCCCGGCACCCGGTCACGGCCCAGGACGACGAGCGCGCGGCGGTCGTGAAGCACGACGCCCGGATGGCGGAGGTGCTCCGCCGAACCCTGTACACGGGTGTCGCGGGCGACGGCTCCGAGGCGTACCGCGACTCCCTCGTCATCGCGGACGGTTCGTACCGCTGGCGGGTGTCCGGTGACGAGCTGCGGCGGATCGTCGCGGACGTACGGGCGGAGGAACCGGAACCGCCGTACGACATCGGCCGTGAGCGGGTCCGGGCGCGTGTCGTACGGCTGCTGCAGGGACAGGCGGAGCGACGGGCAGGGCCGCGCCCTGACGCTTGGC
Organism: Streptomyces sp. NPDC012510; assembly: GCF_042955065.1. Lineage (NCBI taxonomy): Bacteria > Bacillati > Actinomycetota > Actinomycetes > Kitasatosporales > Streptomycetaceae > Streptomyces > Streptomyces sp. NPDC012510. The sequence continues at coordinate 15,359 of NZ_JBIBEN010000032.1, read as the reverse complement.
TGTACCGGCTCTCGCGCTCGCGGCCGGTCGGCGCGTACGTCGACTCCGTATGGCCGAGGGTCCGGCCGGAGGAGGTGGTGGCGCGGCTCCTCGGGGAGCCGGACGCGCTCGCCGCCGCGACGGAGGGGCTTCTCGACGCGGACGAGCAGAAGGCCGTCCTCTGGGCGAAGCCCCCGCGGACGTGGCGGTCGGCGCGCTGGTCGGCCGCCGACCTCGTCCTCCTCGACGAGGTCGCGGGACTCCTCGCGCATCCCGAGGGCTACGGCCATGTCGTCGTCGACGAGGCCCAGGACCTCTCTCCGATGCAGTGCCGGGCGATCGCCCGCCGGGCGGCCTACGGTTCGGTGACCGTCCTCGGCGACCTGGCTCAGGGCACGACCCCCTGGGCCGCCCGCGACTGGCCTGGCCTCCTCACCCACTTGGGCAAGCCGGACGCCCACGTCGTACCCCTGACCACCGGTTTCCGGGTGCCCCAGGCCGTCATGGGGCTGGCCAACGGACTGTTGGGGCGCCTGGGCGTGGACGTGCCCGCCGCCCGATCCCTGCGGAGGGACGGGGAGCTGCGGATCAGACGGGTGCCGGGCGGGACCGCGGCGGGGGACGGCACCGGGGACGGGGACGGGGGCGAAGGCGGGGACGGGGATCGGGGGGGAGGGGTCATCGCCGAGACCGTCGCCGCCGTGCGCGACGCGCTCGCCCGTGAGGGCTCCATCGGGGTCATCACGGCCGACGGCCCCGACGTCGTAAGGCTGCGGCAGGCTCTCGGCGAGGCCGGTGTCACCACGGGCGGCCCGGACGAACTCGGGGCGCGGGTCGCGGTGTTGGGTGCGGGGGTGGCGAAGGGCCTTGAGTACGACCATGTCGTGGTCGTCGAGCCGGCCGCGATCGTGGCGGCGGAGGGGCGGGGACTGCACCGGCTGTATGTCGTCCTCACCCGAGCGGTGTCCCGGCTGGACGTGGTGCACGCGCGGGCCCTGCCGTGGTGACGGGGCGCGGGCGTCGCCGTCCAGGCCCGCGGCTACCGTGATCGGATGCCGGTGAGCGGCGGAACACACGAGCCCGATCCCCCTCCCCCCGGGGGCTCGCCCCGTCGCTCACCGGCACCGGCACCGGCACCGGCATCGCCACCGTCACGTCGGCCCGCCGGGCCCGCCACTCATGCCCCGGTGTAGCCCACACCGTCCAGCGCCGGGATCAACTGATCCTCCTCGTAGGCGAGATGAGCCTCCAGCTCACTGATGAGGCGCTCCACCTCGGGGAGTACGGCGACGGGGTCGGCGTTCTCGGCCGTCACGACCCGGCGCAGCTCCTCGACCAGGGCGGCGATCCGCCCGTGCTCCTCGTGGAGGCGGGTGAGGGCCGGGCCCAGCTCGGGGTGGCGGTCGGCGAGGAAGGGGAACAGGCCGATGTCCTCGCCGGTGTGGTGGTTGTGGAGCCCCTGGCAGAAGGTGAGGCAGTTGACGCGGAGCTGCGCGCCGAGACCGGCCTTCCCGTTGCTTTGGATCAACTCGCTCTTGATCAGGGCGAGTTCGCGTCGAAAGGCGTCATGGACGACCTTGATGGCCTCGCCCATGGACCCGGCGTTGATGTTCGGTGGCCCGGCCACGGGCAGCTCGCGCAGGGCGACGACCGGGATCGTACGGTCCGTCTTCGCCTGGTACTCGGCCCATCCCGGTTCGGACTCCACCGCCCGCGCGAACGCCCGCTCCCGCTCCTCACCCTCCAGTACGACGGCCTCGGCGTCGTACGTGAACGCCCCGCTCTCCACCGTGACCCGGGGGTCCGCCGTGATGTTCCGGTACCAGTCGGGGTGCTTGGGCGAACCGCCGGCCGACGCGATGACGAGGATCGTGCCGTCGCCGTCCGGGAGATAGCCGAGAGGAGTGGTGTGCCGGGTGCCGGTGCGGGCGCCGGTCGTCGTCAGGAGGATCAGACGAGCGCCCTCGAAATAACCGCCCACCTTTCCGTGGTTGGCGCGGAACTCGTCGATGACTTGCTGATTGAAGGGGTTGGGCATTCTCTGCTTTCCGTGGAGGGCGACAAGGGCCGGTAAGGGTTCGTCGCGGAATTCGGGCAGGGGTGATCGCCGCAGCGCGTTGTTCGAAGGAATGCGGTGCGTTGTGGTGTGCTCGGCAAGGCGTGGCGCGGCTCGGCGCGGCTCAACCGCAGCTCAGGGTGCGAGAGGGGGCGCGACAGGAACACGGCGAGAACGCGCGGCAACGCGTAAGAGAAGAGCGGTGTTCGGCGCGTGGAACTTCAACAGGCGGACTCCTGGCCCGCCACGGCCTCACTCGGAGGCCGGGCAACCAATCCGCTCACGGCTCAAGGCCGACCCGGCAGTCATGACGGCAACGGTAAGGGGAGAACGCGGGTATGAGCAATGCGAATTCGGACGGAGTTCCGTCGACATCACGTCGATGGCCGTGCCGGGTCGCGCCCGGTCACTCCCTCCCGCCGGCCTCCTTGGCCACACGCTCCAGGCGGTCACGGTATCCCTCCCACCAGGACGGGTCGCTGGACGGCAGGCTGGTGTTGCCGTTGGCCATCCCGACCGTGCCGTCGATGAGTTCCCGGAGGATGTCGGCGTGCCCGGCGTGCCGGTGGGTGTCGGCGATCACACGTACGACGGCGTGACGCAGCGTCACCTCGTCCTTCCCGTCGGGCCACCAAGGCACCCTGCCCACCGTGTCCAGCTCCAGCGCGTCGATCGTGGCGTCCGAGTGCGCCCAGGCCCGGCGGTAGTACCCGACGATGTCCTCGCGGGACTCGTCGGCGGTGGCCCACATGTCCGCGTTGGGGTCGGCGTCGAAGTCGAGCAGGGCCAACGGCTCGCCCGAGGGCCGTCCGAACGTGTCCCCGAGATACCCCGACTCCACGCCGGCCGCGTGCTTCACCAGCCCCAGGAGGTTGGTACCGGTCGGCGTCAGCGGGCGGCGTGCGTCGTACTCCGAGAGCCCTTCGAGCTTCCACAACAGGGCATCGCGAGCGGACTGCAGATAGAAGAGCAGGTCGGCCTTGGCGTCCGAAGCGGCGAGGTTCATGCGCCAAGTCTGCCGTGCGCACGATCTCCGTCCACCGCGTTCCCCGAAGCCGTCCCTCCGCCCTCGCCCGGGCCCTGTGCCACGAGGGCGGCGCATCCGGTGCCCCGCGCCGACGACCGTAGCCTTGTGGCATGGATGCGTTCTTACCGTTCCTGATGTCGATGGGCGGCTTCGCCGCGGTCCTGGGGTTCTTCGTGTGGCTGGCGGTGCGCATCCGCCGTAGGGGTCTGGCCGGTGGGGCGATCAGCGCGGCGCTGGCCTCGTACGAGGAGGCGTTCCGCGTCACGGCTCATGAATCCCACGTCGAGATCCGAGCCCAGGCCGAACGCAGGGCGCCGCTTCTGTCGCCCGACGACCACTGGGGCCGCGGCCCCGGCGGGACGGGGCCGCGCGACGCGGAGGCGGCTCGCCCGTCCCAGTCCCGTGCCCGTCGCTCACGTCGAGGCCTTCGCCGCTGGGCCGACCGTTCGCGGTCCCGGGCGGGGCGCTGACCGTGGACACCGTGCTGTTGATCGCGGGGGGTCTCGTCGCACTGGGCGTCCTGGGGTTGCTCGCGGACCGGATCCTGCTGGTGCTCGAGGCCCGGGGCTGGATCTACTGGCGCAGGACCAAGACGCTGTCCTCCCTCGGTGCCGACCTCGTCCAGGAGGTCGACCCGGGAGCCCAGGCCGTCAAACGCGGGATGGAACAGGAGCGCGTACGCAAGAACGTCAGGCCGGCCGAGGACCCGCCCTTCCAGGTGGACCTGGACAGGGGCACGGTCCGCATACGCCGGCCAGCCGAACCGGAGGCCCAGGACCCACCCCCACCCCCGCCCCCGCTCCAGCCCTGACCACCACCACGCCCCTGTTGCTGCCCCTGCCCCTCACGTGCTTGTCCAGCACCGGTCCCTCCTCGGCTCATCGCCGCCCTCCGCACTCCCAGGGGTGGACCTCGACATCGGCGTACCGGTGCGGGGCGAGGACGGCTCGTGCCGCGTCCGCGTCCGGGGCACGGACCAGAGCCGCCGTCCCCAGCCAGGTCGCGCCGTCGTCGGACAGCAGCGGCCCGAACACGATCAGCTCGTCCTGGTCGAGCGGTACCGTGAGATCGGCGGCCCGGTCCGGGGCGAGGCCGAGCACCAGATACCTGTCGCCGCCGGTCAGCCCGCCGGGGAACTCCCACATCGTGCGGCCCAGCATGTTGCGCCACCGACGCAGCAGCACGTCCCGGTACACGCCGGCCTGATGATTGGGTTCGTCGAAGGCGAACGCGCGGGCGGCGGCCGGGCCCGGCAGGTCGACGATGTGCACGCTGCCGACGGGTGTCTCGCCGTCCGCGGCGGCGAAGCACGGACCGCGAGCGATCAGCTCCTTCTCGTACCCGTCCATATAGGACCAGTGGGCTTCCAGCAGTTCCTCACGTAACGCGAGAGAACCGGGCCGATCGCGGTGGTAACAGAAGAACTCCATGGCCCAGACCTTTCCCCATGGCGGAGCGGCGCCTCAACCGGATAGCCGAGCGGGCCGTCGCGTCTCATCGAGGCTGCTCCGGCGTCGGGCCCGAGGCGCTCTCCGCCCTGAGTTCGTGGTCCGTCCGCCCCCTGGCCGGGATCCCCGGTTCCGGCTTCCTGACACCGGTACCGGTACCGGTACCGGATCCGGATCCGGATGCGTCCATGAGCACCTCCCCTGCCGCCGTCCGGACGTACAGCACCGACCGCCCCGCCCGCCGCCGTTCCACCATCCCCGCCTGCAGCAGCACCCGCAGATGCCCGCCCACCGAACCCAGCGCCCACCCGGTCACGGCGACCAGCTGGGTCGTGCTCATGGGCGTCCCGAGCAGTGTCAGCAACCCGGCCCGCGCGGTCCCGATGAGCGCCCCGAGCCCGTCCGGGACGGGTCGCCGGTCATGGTCCTCGGAGAGCACCCCGAGACACGGGTAGACGACCGCGTACCGCTCCTGCCCCTCCCACGACACCCAACTGGTCCTCGGCGTGACCGGCATGAACAGCAGCTGCGCTCCGGCGGCTAGTTCCCGCGGTGGGTAGGCGTTGCGGTTGACCTGGAAGCGGCTCTCCCCGAGCCACCGTGTCCCCGGCTTCAGCGAGTCGAGGACGGCCGCCCAGCCGCCCTGGTTGACCCGCGCGGTCCGCGCGGCCATGTCGGCCTCCATGACACGCCGCCGACGCTCCCAGTCCGGCCGGACGGTCTCCTCCCAGACGTACGTCAGGAGTGCGGTAGCCCGCTCGGGCAGGTCGTCCCGCTCCAAGGCGGAGGGGAGCGGCCCCTGCAGGGACACCCGGAGGTCGGCCCGTGCCTCCCCGGCATCGGTCGCCCGCACCCGGGCCACGGTGTCCTCGAAGCTCTCCCCGACACAGGAGGTGGGGCAGAAGAAGTCGGCGATCCAGGAGGTGCCGATGGCCGCCTGTACGAGCGGCGCGGCAGTCGGGTCGGCCGCGAGGCGCGCACGGTAGCCAGGCAGATGCGCGCGCAACCAGGCATCCTCGCCCGGATGGGCGCCGGTCCCCGCGTGCAGCAGTCTCAGGCTCGCGAAGGCCTCGGCGAACGGTGAGAGCACGAACCGGCTGCGGGCGAGGGTGTCGGTACCGATCTGCCACAAGCCCATCCGTACGACCTTTCGCGTGTCGCCGAAACAGTACACACGGCGCCGGGCGGCTCGGAGACTCCGGATCATGCGCAGCTATGGATCCCTGTTCCGTACGGCGGAGTTCACCCCGTTCCTGCTTTCCTTCGCCGCTTTCGCCGCGGCGCAGACGATCGGCGGACTGGCCCTCGCCACGCTGGTCTTCCGGACCACAGGTTCCCCCTTCCTGGCGGCGGTGAGCATGTTCGGACCGCAACTGGCGCAGTTGCTGGGCGGCGCGTTCCTGCTCTCGGGCGCCGACCGACTGCCGCCGCGCGCGGTCCTGTCCGCCCTGGCTCTGTCCTTCGCGGCCGCCACGGCGGTCCTCGCGCTACCCGGTCTGCCGGTCTGGGGGGTCTTCGCCATCCTGCTTCTGCAAGGCCTGGTCGCGTCGCTCGGCGGTGGAGTGCGCGGGGGCCTGCTGAACGAGATCCTGACCAAGGACGGCTATGTCCTGGGCCGTTCGGTGTTCAACATGCTCTGGGGCGTGACGCAGATGGCCGGCTTCGCGACGGGCGGCGCGCTCCTTGCGTTGCTCTCCCCGCGGACTTGCCTGCTCCTCGCGGCAGCGCTGTATGTGCTGTCCGCCCTCGTCACCCACCTCGGCCTCACGGCCCGCCCACCGCGCTCCGCCGGCCGGCCGTCCCTCGCGGCGACCTGGCGCGCCAACACCCTCCTGTGGTCCTCACGCCACCGCCGCCTGACGTATCTGGGCCTGTGGGTCCCCAACGGCCTCATCGTCGGCAGCGATTCGCTGTACGTCCCCTACGCCCCCGAATCCGCAGGCATGCTCTACGCCTTCGGTGCGCTCGGGATGTTCGCGGGCGACTTGGCCGTGGGCCGTTTCGTACCGCCCGCCCTGCGCCCTCGCCTCGCGACGCCGCTGCGCCTGCTGCTCGCGGTTCCCTATCTGTTCTTCGTCCTGCGGCCAGGAGCGGCGCTGTCAGCCGTCGCGGTCACCGTCGCCTCCGTCGGCTTCGCCGCGAGCCTGGTCCTCCAGGAACGCCTGATGTCGCTCACCCCCGACGACCTCGCCGGTCAAGCCCTCGGGCTGCACGCCACCGGCATGGCCGCCTTCCAAGGCATCGGCGCCCTCCTCGCGGGCACGCTCGCCCAACTGACCTCCCCGGCCACGGCGATGACGCTGACGGCGGCCGCATCGGTCACCGTGACCCTGACCCTCGCGGCGCTGGACAGGCACGAAGAACGACAGTCGGCCGTCCCTGGTACGCGCACAGGGTTCCAGTCGGAACCATCCGCCAGAGACCAGTGAGCTGCCGCAGAGCAGGCTCGCTCGGTCGCCTCGAAGGCAGCGGCGTCCCTCTCCGCAATACGGTCATCGGCCCGCACGAACGATCACGATCCCGGTGCCGTCGAATCACGGGCGAAGGCGTCCGGTGTGTGCCGCCGCACGACTCCCTCCCGCAGCCGGCTCACACGGAGCGGCCGAGACGAGACCGCACCGATCCGCCGGTCGAAGTCCAGCAGCCTGAGGTGATCCCGCTCCAACCATGACTCGTACCCCACGTGCCGGTGCACCGTCGCCGACCAGTACAGACCCGGACGACTCCGCGACCCCTGGGCGAAGTGGAACGACCTGAGAGGGAAGCCAACCTCGAACCGGCCCACGGTGGTTGGTCGCGGAGACGTCCAGTGAGACACGGGCCCGGATCGGATCAGCTTTGGTGAGATGGGAGCGGGTCGCGCGAGACGGGGCAGGGGCAGGGACAAGGGGCAGGGACAAGGGACAGGGACAGGGACAGGGACAGGGACAGGGACAGGGACCGCGCGGGTGTGCGGGTGTCCGGTCCCGCTCAAGGTGAGGCAGCGTGAGTGTCTGACCTGGGGTGCCTCAGTTTGAGCGAGACGGGGGCGGATTGGCTGTCTCGCTCGAACCTGTTGGCGCTCTTTGAAATCCCCACTCGCGCTCGCCGTGTTCCTCCAGACCTGCTCATCTCAGGTCCCCGCGCTGGATGACATGTGGCTGGCTCGGCCTCGACGCCCCCGCTCAGCTCTCCCTAGCACCGGCCCAAGCGATACAGCCGACGCCTCCAGCGGGTTTTCCATACCTCCGCGCTGATCAGCATCCGCTGCTGCGACGAGTCCCGCCGCTTCTACGACCGCAAGCGCCGCCGAAGGCAAACGTCACGTCCAAGCCGTGCTCGCGCTCGCCCGCCGACGGGTCGACGCTCTGTGGGCCCGCCTGCGTGACGGACGGTGCTACGAACCCATACCGTCCGTCACGTCCGCCGCTTGACATCTCCATTAGGAGTCCCCGGGCAGCGGGTGTTCCTTGACGAAGCGGCGGAGCTCCGCGGTGAGGCCGACCGGGTTGTCGAACTGGACGAGGGTGCGGGCGTCGGGTATCTCCACGTAGCGGGCGTTCGGCAGCAGCTCCGCGAGACGGCGCCCCGTGGCGGGCGGCATCATGCGGTCCTCGGCGCCCCAGGCGACCAGTGCGGGGCGAGTGAAAGAAGGCAGGTTCGCGGCGGCCTTCAGATAGCAGTCCGGGTCCGCGCTGCGGCAGAACTTCGCGAAGTCGCGCCGGATGTCGCGGCTGCTCAGCAGCGGGCCGTACCAACGGGCGATCAGCTCCTTCGGGAGCCGCTTCTTCGCCATCCCGCCGAGTGACGTCTGCATGCGAGCCAGGGCCGGGAAGCGGAAGAACTGGAGGAGGAGGAAGAGGCCGCCGGGAATCTTGCTGGCCCAGTGGAGTGTTCTGCCCTGAATGCCAGGTGGGTAGTTGTCCAGGGCCTCGCAGGAGGTGAGGACGAGCCGGGCGATGCGATGGTCTCGTACGCCGACAAGGAGTTGAGCCGTTCCGGTGTCGTTCTGGACGAGGGTGACATCACGGAGGTCCAGGCAGTCCATGAACTCGGCCAGAAGTGACGCGATGCCGTGCGCGGACAGGTCGGCGTCCGGCCGCATCGGCCGCCGGTGGCTCCCGATCGGCAATACGGGGACCAGCACACGGAAGTCGGGCCGGAGGTCGGAGACGACCTCGCTCCACACCGACTCGTCGAAGCCGAGGCCGTGAGCCAGGACCACGACGGGGCCGTCACCGCCCGTGTCCTCGTAGTCGATCGTCCCTGCGCTCAACTCGATCTCGGGCAAGGCACTGCTGCTGGCTCGGTCGCACAGGTCTTGATAGATCGTTGTAGTGAGAGATATGGCCCGGGTGCCGAGATCCGTGTGGCCTGCCTGCAGGGGGGAAGCGGCGACCAGCAGCGCGGCGAACACGATGGGGGCGGCTGTCTGGTACCCCATCCAGAGTTCACCCCCGGCGCTGCCCTGTCGCGCCATCAGGAGGCCGATCAACGCCGCCAACACCCAGCCACTGTCGTAGGCAATCATGAGCTGCGTGTAGGTGCGCATCGACCGGCTGCGCGTGTATCTGATCTCGATTCCGCCGCCGATCAGCAGGGCCACGCCTGAGACGACCATCAGCCAGGCCGGCGTGCCGAGTAACCGGCCGAGCGGGGCAGCGCCGGCGATATAGACAGCGGCGAGCAACACCTTGAAGGTGCCATCGGCGATGGCACCCACCGTCTGGCGGGTCACCCGCGGTGCCACGACCTGGGCCATGAGCGTCCTCCTCAAAAGCTCGTCCCGACTGGTTCCGTAACGAGATTACGGTAATAATCAAACTATGAGAATGACGAGAGCGGAGGCCAAGGAACGCAACCGCCGGGCCTTGCTGGACGCCGCGTTCCTGGTCGTTGCCCGGGACGGGTACCGGGCCAAGCTTGATGAGATCGCCGAACGCGCCGACCTGACCACCGGCGCCATCTACTCACTCTTCGGGAGCAAGAACGGCCTGGTGGTCGCCCTGGTCGCTGACTACCTGCGGCCGTACTACGAGGAGATCGAGCAGGCGGTTCCCGCGGGACTTGATCTCCTGGAAGCGGTCGACGCCTTCGCGCGGTACTACCGGCGCAGTTGTGACGCCCCGGACGCGCTGTCTCGTCTGTCGCTCCAGATCACCTTCCTGGACATGGTCCTGCATGACCCAGAGCTGGGGTCCCAGCTCGCCACGTCCATCCGGGCGCAGGAGAACCATCTGATCGCGCTGTTCACCGGAAGGTCGCACAACGGAACCGTCGTGACGTCGCAACAGGCGAAACGCCTGACCACCGCGCTCAGGGCACTGTTCGTCGGTCTCAGCCAGGGTGTCCCGCTCGGCCTTGCCCCTGGTGCCGACGAGCAGTACTTCGCCGACGTTGCCCGCGCTCTGGCGTCCGGGATGTCCCTCATCGATCACGATGGGGATGCTTCGTGATGGGCAGTCGCTGGTGGCGCGGATGCCCGTCAGGAGGCTGACGTAGCCCTGACGGGCGATGTCGAAGGTGTGGCCCGACGGGCAGCGCAGTGAGCCACGGTTGGGTCGGAGACTGGCGCGGCACACCGGGCAGCGCAGCGAGTCGAGGAACGGTTCGAGGGCGGGGAAGCAACGCAGGCACGCCGGACCCTGCCCCGTATGACGGCCGACGTCCTGCGAACCACGACAGGAGGTCTCGGGATGGAACGCACCGGTGGTCCGGGACAGGCATGCAGCCCGCCGCGGATATATATGCTCTCTAGCATCCTCGGCCGTCGTGGACGCGTGAGTACACCGGATCCCCGCCTCGGCACCCACCCAGGCCGAGCCGGCGGCACCGATGCGCAGATGAGGCGAAGATCCCGACCGGTCATGAAGATCGGCGGGATCTGGTCAACTGCGCCCCGAGCGAACTCAAGAACAGTCGACCGCTGGCAGCCGCGGAAATTGGCTGGGTAGGTGAATCGGCTTCCCCATACGTTCGGTCGCATGGCTGACGAGTGTTTCGGGCATCCACGGCTCGCCGCGATCTATGACCCACTCGACCCCGATCGCAGTGATCTCGACGCGTACGTCCAGATGGCGGAGGAGTTCGGGGCACGTCAGGTGCTGGACATCGGCTGTGGGACAGGTGTGTTCGCGCTTCTGTTGGCTGAACGCGGGATCGACGTCGTCGGCGTCGATCCCGCCCGGGCGTCCATCGACGTGGCCCGAGCCAAGCCGGGCAGCGAGCGAGTGCGCTGGATCTGTGGCGATGCCACGGCACTCCCGCCGTTGCGGGTCGACCTGGCAACCATGACCGCGAACGCCGCCCAGCAGATCCTCAATCCGCGGGCATGGCGCGAGACCCTGCGCGGCGCATACCAAGCACTACAGCCCGGCGGCTGTCTGGTGTTCGAGACCAGGGATCCAGCCAGACGCGCCTGGGAGGAGTGGAACCGCGAGGCCTCATATCGCGTGACGGAGATCCCGGATGCCGGCGCCGTCGAAAGCTGGGTCCAGGTGATCGAGGTGAGCGAGCCGCTGGTGACGTTCCGCTGGACCTACGTGTTCGCTGCTGACGGGCAGGTGCTGACGTCGGACTCCACGTTGCGCTTCCGTGAGCGGCAGGAGGTCGAGACGGAGCTGATCGCACAGGGCTATGAGGTGGAGGACGTTCGCGACGCGCCCGACAGACCGGGCAAGGAGTTCGTCTTCGTCGCGCGACGCCCGTAGGCCGACTCACAGAAGCCTTGCCGCGCAGATTGATCGGGACTCGATCACTTCGCCGAGCAGATCCAGCGGGCAACTGTCCTGTCTCAGTTGACCTGAGCTATCGCGAGGCGGTGGCCTGCGGTGGCTCAGGTCGACTGAGACACCGGTGCCGAGCTCGTCTCAATCAACCTGAGGCAGCGGGACTGATTCCTTGACCCCAAGTGAGGTTGAGATTTTAACGTGCTGTGGATGTGATCACCGGCTGACGACAGGAAGAGATGGCGATGATCCTTGTGACCGGCGCGACTGGGAACATTGGAAGTGCTCTGCTGGGGGAGTTGCACCTGGCTGGTGCCGCACCTGTGCGAGGTCTGACTCGTGATGCGGGACGGGCCTCGTTCGCTGAAGGGATCGAAGCCGTTGAGGGCGATCTCGCGCAGGCGGATTCTCTGAAAGCCGCGCTGGAGGGAGTGCGCTCTCTGTTCCTGTTGTCGGGTATGGGTGCGGAAGCGGAGGTCCTGGCGGCTGCCCGGCAGGCAGGCGTGGAGCATGTGGTGCTCGTGTCGTCGATCACCGTGCAGACTCATCCGCATCTGCCCGCGGCCGGCGAGAACCTGGCTGTTGAGCGGTTACTCAAGGACAGCGGCATGGCCTGGACCATACTGCGGCCGACGCAGTTCGCCTCGAACACCCTGTGGTGGGCGCAGTCGATTCGCGATCAGGGCGTGGTCCGAGCGCCGTATGCGGACATCGGTCTCCCGACCATCCACCCTGCGGACATCGCGGCGGTGGCCCGTGCAGCGCTGACCGAGCCGGGCCACCAGGGGCAGACGTATGCATTGACCGGGCCGGAGTGCATCACGGTCCGACGGCAGGTCGCGGCCATCGCTGCAGCGTCGGGGCGGGAGGTGGCCTTCATCGAGATCAGCCGGGAGGAAGCCCACCGGCAGATGGCTTCCTTCATGGGAGGCGAGACCGCGGATGCCGTCCTCGACTTGATGGGCGGGGACGTCAATGACGAATTGCTGAAGGTGCGCGACACCGTTCCCCGGGTCACCGGGTCCGCGGCCAGATCGTTCCAGCAATGGGCGTCGGACAATGGTGCCGCCTTCCGCTGAGACCGCATCGTCACTGCTCTGAGCCAACAGGCTTGGAGTTGTGGCGTGCGTCGTCTCCGGCGAGGGCGTTCTGCTCAGCGGCGTCCTGGATGGCGTGCGCGATGGTGCGGAGCTGCTGGATGAACCAGGGCTTGGGCGTTGTGCGCAGAGGGCTCTCGTTGGGGAGCCGCCGTGTGAACTCCGAATGGAAGGCCCGGAACTCTTCCTCGTCACTGGACATGGCCAGGCAGCGCCAGTGCGGAGAGGCGTAGAGGACCATGGTCGTGACGATCTCCGGATAGACCGCGGCATAGCGTTTGGGGTCCCAGGGCCGGACGCTGCGGGCAGGGCAGGGCAGGGCAGGGCAGGGCAGGGCTGGAGTCGGACGAGGCGGCGGGAGCGCTCGCTGATCCGGTAGCCGTACTGCATGAGGACGTGCCAGAACAGTGAGCACTTCGCGTAGCACGGGTTGAGCACGTGGGGACCGTGGCGGCGAAGGAGCCGGTAGTGGCGCTGTTGGGCGGCGACGATCTCGGGGAGGTCGGCGAGGTCGAACTGGAGGGCGGGGGACTCGACGGCCCGGCCGATCCAGAGCCGGTGGGGGACGCAGACCTGGTCGTGGTGTTTCGACATCCAGCCGTGACGCCCTGGTCCGGGTTGCCGGTCCTGCGGGCGACGCAGCGGCGGCAGGCCCACCGGATGGTCGCCGCGAGAGGGCCCTGAGGGAGGTTCCACGCCTGTTTCTCCCAGCGGGGGATCGCGTGCTGGATGCTGGTGCGGGGCTGTCCGCTGAGGACGCTGAGCTGGTCGGTCGGTCCAGGCGGGAGGCCAGCCAGAGGGAGGGCTGCTGAAGACGCCGGACGGGCGTCGCGTTCGCTGCTGCGAGCCGGTTGAGGAACGATGCCTCGGTCTCCTGCGGGAAGGGTTTCACTGGACGCGGCAGCGGTCGGAAGACGACGGGTTCGAACCTTTGGGCTGAAACCCCTCATGTGAGTGATGCTGCGAGCCAGCTCAGTCAGAGTCTTCATGATCAGTGGCGAGATCGTCTGAGGCGGGTCGAAGCCTGCGACGCGCCGCGTCCAGGCGTTCGCCATAGTCTGCTGCGAAGATCCCAGGCAGGGACTTGTCGAGCGTTCCGGCCAGCCTATGAATGGGCGCCCAGACCGCCTCGTCGTCGACGAGACGGCTGAGGTCCGTCATCTGCACTCGCTCCAGCCAGTCCGACAGGACCAGCGCTTCATCAGAGGTGAGCTTGATGATGATCTCCGTGTTCTCCACTGCTCGAACATAGTTCGCCGAACCTGCGGTGTCAGAGGTGCCTGGCACAGTGCCGCCGTGGACATCGATTCCTTCTGGAAGCTCATCGAAGAGTGCCGACGGCAGACGCGGGGCGGGGACGAACGGCTGACGTGGTTGCGTGACGAGTTGTCGCGGAGGCCGCTGACAGAGATCGTGCAGTTCCAGGTTCGCCTGGACGAAGTGACGCACGAAGCCTTCACCTGGGATCTCTGGGCTGCTGCGGAGCGGATCTTAGGCGGCTGGTGTTCGGACGACGGATTCTGCTACTTCGGCCTGTGGATGGTGGGGATCGGTCGGGACGCCTTCGTGCGGGCAGTGATCGATCCCGACTCTCTGGCCGACACCCCAGAGGTTCAGTGCCTGGTGGGTCGCCCTCGCTCCCGCGCAGCGGGGGAACCTCAGTGGGAGTTCGGGCCGGGTCCTACGCTGGCGATACCTTCGACCCCGTCTAGGAGTAGCGTGCCGCCAGCCTTCGTTCACCGGATCACCAAGTACGACCCCGCCGACCGTGATGAACACGGCGGCTACCGGGGCGCGGAGGACACGGTCAGCGACCACGGGCCTGTCGAGGCCGCGTACCTGGCCGCGATCTCCGCCTTCGCGCAAGCCGCGGGCATCGACCGGCTGGAGATCCGTGAGCCCTCTGTCACCGGACACGTCCACTTCGGCGCCCGGCCCGCGGTCGAGGGGCACGGACTCGACGGGCTCTTCCCGGCCGACCTCACCGGCTACCACGACGGCGCCGAGGTCTCCCTGGCGGTGGCCCTGGAACTGGTCCGCGTCATGCTCCGGGAGCAGGGCGCCTGGTGCCGGCTGGAGGCGGGAGACGCGTTCAGCGTGCACGTCGGCTGGGACCAGTACGTGTACGTGGGCAGCGACCGGCCCTGCGCGGACGCCGTGGCCCGTACTCGCGCGCTCGGCCTCTTCCCGGAACCGCTGACGGCCTCCCCCTACGCCGCGGAACCGGAGGTGACGGAGGCCGCCGACGAAGACTTCTGGGCGTCCGTACGCACCGAGCTGGCGGCACGACAGGGACTGCTGCTGGAGGAGACCCACGTCGCCACACGCTGGCACCGCCTCACCACGGAAAACTTCAATGCGGTCCGCGCCGGTCTCGGTCCGCGAGCCCTGCTGACCGTCTGGCCCGACCTGCAACCCGACATCGACGCGATCCTGACCGCACTGCCATCCGAATGGCACGTGGAGTTCGTCTGGGAGGCGCGGGACGGAACGATCAAAAACGTGATCGCCGACGAGACCGAGTACCAGGAGCTCACCGCCCTGGTGGCCGATGCGCGGGCGGCCCGCGCCCTGCCCCTCTACCTCGACGAACGCCACCCACTCCTCCACGCCGCCCTACCCGACAGCGACGGCGTGCTGCGCGCACGCTGGTGACCCGACCGGTGAAGGCTGACCCAACGAAACCCGAATGCCAGTGTCCCGTCGCATCGGAGCTGTTTCTGGATCTTGGCCTGCGTCTGGTCCGCCTCCGCGGCGAATGAGAATCCGCAAGGTCGGTCTGCAGAGCATTGAGAATCTGCCAGCTGGAATGCGACGGGACAGCCAACCGCGCTGACCGCCAACTGCACGGCCCATTCCCACCAGGTGGAGCGCTCATCCGCCATCTGTAGTGCTCAGTCACGCCGATGGTGTCGCACGACAATTACCTCGCCAACACGTGTCCTGTCTCAGTGCGTTGTGGCAAACCGGATTTCGTTCGAGGTGTGCGGCGCAGGTGATCATCTGGACAGAGGTACGGGTGCGGCCGTGGGCATGAAAGAACGG
>NZ_JBIBEN010000031.1:83720-91684 GCF_042955065.1 Streptomyces sp. NPDC012510 | reverse complement strand
ACTCGACCTTGGTACGGGCGAGCTGGGGGAAGATCTCGCACATCTCACGGAACAGGATCTGTCCGCTCTTCTTGTCCGAGGTGGGGTCGGACGGCCCTCGGAGCCGAGCTAGCCGTTGGCGGTCATACGGCATCCCCTGCGGGCGTGGCGATCCCGGCCGTGTTCTCGACCGACAGCAGGGGGTCCTGCCGCCCGGAGCCGAGCCAGCGCACCAGGGCCACCAGGACGAGGGCGAGGACCGCGAAGGCGATGAGGATGGCGCTGACGGCGGTGACGCTGGGGTCGATGTCGAAGGTGAGGGAGTTGTAGACCTGCACCGGCAGGGTGACCGTGTCGACGGAGGAGAGGAACTGGGAGATGTAGAACTCGTCGAAGCTGGTGATGAAGGAGAAGATCGCCGCCGCGATCATTCCCGGCGCGGCGAGGGGGAAGGTGATGCGCCGGGCGATCGTCATGCGGCCGGCGCCCATGCTGGCGGCGGCGTCCTCGAGGCGTTCGTCGATGCCGCGCAGGGTCGCGATCAGGATGAGCACCGCGATGGGTGAGGCGAGCACGGTGTGGCCGAGTGCGATCGCGATGGGGCTGCCGAGCATCGCGGCCGGCTCGAAGAGGAGGAACAGGCCGAGGGCGGTGACGATCTGCGGGATGACCAGCGGGCCGAGGACCAGGGCGAAGACCGCGGAGCGCAGCGGGAGTTCGCTGCGGGTCAGGGCGGTCGCCGCGGTCACGCCGATGATCAGGGAGAAGACGGTGCTCAGGCAGGCGACGAACGCGCTGAGGGAGAGGGCGGCGGGCCATTTGCTGCCGTCGGCGAACAGGGCCTTGTACCAGTTCAGCGTCCACGTCTCCGGCGGGAAGGCCGCGAAGGCGTTGTTGCTGAAGGAGGTGACGAGGATGACGATGATCGGCAGTGCCAGGAACAGCAGGATGACGGTGGCGACGGCGGTCAGGGCGATCCGCCCGGTGAGGCTCTTGCGCAGCTCCATCATGACGCGCTCCTCTTCTTACGGCTGGCGCCCAGGGAGCCGACGGCCTTGACCAGCAGCAGTCCGGCGAAGGTGAGCAGCAGCAGGATGACGCCCTGGGCTGCGGCCCCGTTCCACTGGTTCTCCTTGGTGACCTGCTGGTTGATGAGGGTGGCGATCATCGTCTGGTTCGGGCCGCCCATCAGGGCGGGGGTGATGTAGTAGCCCAGCGAGAGGATGAAGCTGAGCAGTCCGGCACTGGCCAGGCCCGGGGCGACCAGCGGCAGGTAGACGCGGCGGAAGATCGTCACGCGTCCCGCGCCCATGCTGGACGCCGCCGCGAGCAGGCGGCGGTCCACCCCGCGCATCACGCCGTACAGCAGCAGCACCGTGTAGGGGAGCATCATGGAGGTGGTGCCGATGACGACGCCGAGTTCGTTGTAGAGCAGCTGGAACGGCGCTCCCGGTACCGACATGGCGCCCAGGGTCTCGTTCACCAGGCCCTTGTCGCCGAGCATGATGATCCAGCCGTAGGTGCGCACCAGGGCACTGACGAAGTGCGGCACCACCACGATCAGCATCGCCAGTCCTGCCCACAGGGGCTTCAGCCGCGAGATCGCGTTGGCCAGGATGAACCCGAAGACGAGGCTGAGCACCGCCGTCTCCGCGGAGATCCGCAGTGTGGTGAACAGGACGGAGAGGTTGACGCCGGTCAGGGCGTCGGCGTACCAGTGCAGGGTGAACGAGCCGTCTACGTCCTTCAGGCTGAGCAGCAGCGTGGTGAAGATCGGGTAGACGAACAGCACCAGCAGATAGACGACGACCGGCAGCGCGTAGAGGATCCCGACCCGGGTCTTGCGCGAGGCCAGCAGCTTGCGCGGGCGGGCGGGCGCGGTGGCGGTGAGGGTGGCGGCCATGGCTCACCCTGCCTGTTCGGTGGGGAAGAGGTTGACGTCCTCGGGGTCGGCGGTGATTCCGACCCGCTCTCCCGCGACGGGGCCGCGTCCGGCGGGGACCTCCAGGCGCAGCAGCGGCGCCTCCTTGCCGTCGATGCGTACACCCGCGCGGACCAGGGTGCCGACGTAGGTGGCGCTCTCCACCGTGCCGGTACAGAAACCGTCGCCCGAGGCACAGGCGCGCAGCCGGCCCGGCTGCACGGCGACTGTGACCTGGCTGCCGGAGGGCAGTTGGTGGCGGCGTGCCTTCAGTAGACCGCCACTGTTGTCGAGGCGGACCAGGGTGTGGTCATCGGTGTGCTGCTCGATGCGGCCGGGCAGGAAGTTGGCCGCGCCGAGGAAGTCGGCGACGAAGGGGGTCTTCGGCCGCTCGAACAGCTCCCGGGGGGTGTCGAACTGCTCGATCAGGCCGCTGCGCATCACCGCGATGCGGTCCGACATCACCAGCGCCTCTTCCTGATCGTGCGTCACATAGATGACGGTCAGGCCGAGTTCCTGCTGAATACTCTTGATCTCCACCTGCAGCTGGTCGCGCAGCTTCTTGTCCAGCGCGCCCAGCGGCTCGTCCATGAGGATGACCGGCGGACGGTAGACCAGCGCCCGGCACAACGCCACACGCTGCTGCTGACCACCGGACAGCTCACGCGGCTTGCGCCCGCCGAACCCGGACAGGCCGGCGATCTCCAGCGTCTCCCCCACCCGCCGGCGGATCTCGTCCTTCGCCACACCACGCAGGGTGAGCGGGAAGGCGACGTTCTCACTGACCGTCATGTGGGGGAAGAGCAGGTACTGCTGGAAGACGAAGCCGAGGCCCCGCTTCTGCGGCGCCAGCCGCGTCACGTCCCGGCCGCCGACGGTGATGGTGCCGGAGTCGGGCTCGCAGAACCCGGCGATCATCATCAAGGTCGTGGTCTTGCCCGAGCCGGAGGAGCCGAGGAAGGTGACGAACTCCCCCGCCGCGATCTCCATCGACGCCTCGTCGACGGCGACGACGTCGCCGTAGGTCTTGCGCAGGGCCACCACCGACAGCGCTTTGCCGGTCGCGGCGGCCGGCTGAACGCCGGCCACCTTGACAGACGGTGTGGCGACACCGAATTCAGCCACGAGCCCACTCCAACCAGCGCTTGGTGACGGCCGACTCGTTCTTCAGCCACCAGTCGACATCCGCGTCGAAACCCTTGTCGTAGTACTTCGGCGCACCCGCGGACGCGTTGCGCTCGTCCTCGGTGAGCCTGGCGTAGGCCACCGGAGAAGACGGGTTCGACGGGAAGAACTTGACCAGGTTGGCCTGGCTCTCCGCCCGCAGCGAGAAGTCCATCAGCTGGTAGGCGGCGTCTATGTTGGCCGCGCCCTTGGCGATGGCGTAACCCGAGAACTGGCGGCGCATGCCGTTGAGCTGCCGGGTGACGGGGACACCCTGCTTCTCCAGGTCGGCGATCCGGCCGTCCCAGACGGTCGACATCGTCACCTCCTCTCGGCTGAGCAGCACGCCGGGCAGCGGGCCGCTGTCCCAGAACTTCTTGATGTCGTCCCGCAGCCGGGTCAGCACCTTGAACGCGCGGTCCACATCCAGGGGGTAGAGCTTGTCCAGCGGCACACCGTCGGCCAGCAGCGCGAACTCCAGCTCCGGCAGGTCACCGTCCGGGCTGCACATCGCACGGCCGCCCTGGAAGGCCTTGGTGTCGAAGAAGTCCGCCCACGACTCGGGCTTCTTGCCCCCGAAGGCATCCGTGCGGTACGCGATGCACTGCCCGTAGAAGGCAGCGCCGATGGCATGCTCCGTGATTTGGTTCTCCGGGATCTTCGCGCTCTTCACGCTCTTGACCCGGTCGAGGTCCAGCGCCTCCAGGGCGTCCTGCTTGACGTACTTGTGGTGGGACATCAGCGAGTTGTTGATGAGGTCGCACTGCGGCCGGCCCTGCTTGATCTGCGCCAGCAGCGGAGCGTCGTCCAGGTTCAGCACCTTGACTGTGATGCCGGTCTCCTGCGTGAACGGCGTGTAGATCGCCTTCTGCAGGGCCGCACCGTAGGAACCGCCGCTGTCACGGACGACCACCGTCTTGCCCTTGCCACCGCTACCGGTGGAAGTGCTGCGGCTGGTACCGGTGCCGCAGGCGGCGAGGGAGGGGAGGGTGGCGAGGGCGGCCAGGCCGCCTGCTCCGCGCAGGAGCGCTCTCCGGCCGATCACGGGATCACTCATGACAAATCTCCTGGAAGTAGCGCGCTGAGGGCAAGCTCAGCGGGATGGAGGAATCAGTGGGGCGGGTGTGCGGCGCGTCAGTCGCGGGGGATGGCAATCTCGGCGAGCAGTGTGCCGGGGCGGACGGTGAGCCCGTTCATGCCGTAAATGATCTTTCCGTTGGCAGTGGCGGCGATCTTGTGTTCGGCGCCGTCGGCGGGGTCGATGACGCGGCCGATGGTCTGTCCTTCGATCACCTCGTCGCCTGCGATCGCGTCCGGGTACCAGAGGCCGGCGGCCGGGGAGACGACCTCGCCCGTCCAGACCCATTCACGGGGCTGCACGGTGACCGGTGCCAGATGCAGCGGGGCCTCGATGACACCGAGGTGGTGCAGGAGCCGGTACAGGCCGTCGAGGAGTCTGCGTACGGTGGCCGGGTCTCGGTCGCCGAGTTGCCCGGTCTCGATGAGGATGGCGGGGATGCCCTGCCGGTTCGCCGCGGCGTGGCTGTTGCCGCCGTCCGGGAGCGGGCGGGGCATGACCCGTTCGTAGCCGACCGCGTGGGCCATTGCCTTGTTCTTCGTGGTCAGCTCGGTATCGGAGGTCACGCGGTAGCCGACGAAGTCGACCAGGTGCTGGTCGATGCCGCCGCTGTGCAGGTCCACGTAGGCGTCGGCGCCGTTGATCACGTACTCGAAGAGCCAGGCCGCCATCCGTTCGGTGGGGCCGCCCCCCGTGTCGCCGGGGAAGACGCGATTGATGTTGACGCCGTCCAGCGGGGAGATGTTGAGCCTGCCTCCGTAGACGGCCGGTGGGTTGGCCACGGGGCAGATCACGAGTCGGCCGGAGAGGGCGTCCGGTTCCAGCATCCTGGCCAGGCGGGCGGCGGCGTCGATGCCGATGAACTCGCCGCCGTGGACACCACCGGTGATGACGACCGTGGGTCCGGGACGGGAGCCGTTGACGAGGATCAGGGGCACTTCCGCTGTCGTGGTGCCGAGGTCGGCGGTCAGTGTCCCGCTGGTCTTCTGGCCGGGCTCGGCCCGCAGTGGGCCGATGGTCAAGGTCATGTCCTACCTCGTAGTGAACTCAGGCCGCGGTGCGGCCGTCTGTGCTGATGAAGCCGATCGGCTGGGAGGTGCGGCCCTCCAGCGCGAGGTCAGCGGCGATGTCGCCCATGGCGGGCGAGATCTTGAATCCCTGACCGGAGAAGCCGGCCAGCAGGATGATGTCGTCGCAGCCCGGCAGGGGGCCGACCAGCGGCCGGGTGCTGTCGGTGTAGCCCTCCATGAAGACGGACAGCCGTACCGGGTCGGGGTTCAGGCCGGGCAGGTGGCGCCGCACAATCTCGGTGAAGGTTTCCAGTTCCTCCGCCGCGACGGTCCTGTCCAACCGGTCAGGGTCGTCCACCGGCTTGTGGTGGGCCTGGGACACGCCGAGCTTGACGGACAGGCCGTCCGGGGACGGGATCCCGTAGAAGGGGATGGCACCGCCCCTGCGAATGAAGCCGGGGCGCTCCTCGCCGGCCCGGTTGTCCTCGTTGGGTACGTACCAGGCGCTGATGGCTCGGTAGACATCCACCCGCCAGGGCAGGTCGGGAAGCAGGTCGCCCACCCAGGGGCCAGGGGTGACCACCGCGGCGTCGAAGCGTTCCGTGTCGGTGTCCGTGCGGATCTCGACACCTCCCCCGGCGACCGGCCTGACCTCCCTCACGGGGGTGTAGCGACGGATCCGGGCGCCCAGCTCCTCGGCGCGGCGGGCCGCGGTCTGGACGGTCAACTCGGGCCGGATGAAGCCTGCACGGCGGTCTAGGACCACCAGATCGCCGTCGTCGACCCGGAACTGCGGGAAACGCTTGGCCAGAGCCTCGTTGTCGATCACCTCGTGGTCGATGCCGTGCTCGGCGATGACGTCGACGACGGTACGCATCTCGGGGTCGTCGGCCGGTCCCATGAACAGGCAACCCGTCAGCTTGCGCAACTCTCGGCCGGTCTCCGCCTGCAACTGCTGCCAGAGGACGTCGGCGTGCCGCACCAGCGGCACATAACGGCCGTCGTCCGTCTGCACGTTGCGGAAGACCCGGGTCTCTCCGCCGGCGGCGCTGCGGTCGTGACCTGGAGCGAAGCGGTCGTAGGCGACGACATCGGCGCCCCGGGCCGCCAGCCGCCAGGCGGCCTGGCTGCCCACCGTGCCGGTACCGACGACCGCGACGCGCTTTTTGGTGGCCATGTGGTTCTCCCTGCGCATGGGCCGGATGGTGGTCGGGGGGTTCAGGACTCGGTGCGGTCTACGGTCGACACGAAGTCGATGGGCTGGGAGGAGGAGCCCTCCAGCGCCAGGTCAGCGGCGATGTCGCCGAAGGCCGGGGAGAGCTTGAAGCCGTGGCCGGAGAAACCGGCGAGCAGGATCACGTTCTCGTTGCCGGCGCCGGGCAGTGGACCGACCAGCGGGCGGCTGCTCCCCGTGTAGCCCTCCATGAAGACGGACACCCGGGTCGGGTCCGGATGCAGGTCCGGCATGTAACGGCCGATCAGCTCGGAGTAAATCTCCAGCTCGTCCGGTTGGACGGTGCGGTCCAGGGCGTTGGGGTCGCCGGCCGGGCGGTGCAGATCCTTGCTGAGCCCGAGCTTGACGGAGATGCCGTCCGGGGAGGGCAAGCCATAGCAGTGGGTGGGGGTGGTGCGGATGAAAGCGGGGCGCTCCTCGCCGAACCAGGCGTCGGTGGTGGGCACGAACCAGGCACTGACCAGGCGGCGGATCTCCACGTCCCAAGGCAGGCCGGGAAGCAGGTCGTTGACCCACGGGCCGACGGTCACGACGACCGCGTCGAAGCGCTCGCTGCCGGAGTCGGTGTGGATCTCCACCCCGCCGTTCACCGGCGTGATCTCCCGCACCGGGTTGTAGCGGTGGATCACGGCGCCCAACTGCTCCGCGCGGCGGGCGGCGGTCTGGACGGTCAGCTCGGGACGGATGACACCGGCCCTGCGGTCGAGCACGACGGCGTCGCCGTCCTCGAGTCGGTACTGGGGGAAACGTTTTGCCAAGGTCTCGGCGTCGAGCACCTCGTGGTCGAGGCCGTGCTCCGCGATGGACTCAAGGACGGTGGCCATCTGCTGTTCCTCGGTGGACCCCATGAGGAGGCATCCGGTCAGGGTGCGCAGTTCGCGGCCGGTCTCCCGCTGGAGCTGCTCCCACAGGACATCAGCGTGCCGGAGCAGCGGAACCCACCGGGAGTCCTCGAAGTGGGCGCTCCGGAAGATCCGGGTCTCGCCACCGGCGGCGCTGCGGTCGTGGCCGGGGGCGAACCGGTCGTAGCCCACGACCTCGGCGCCGCGGGCTGCGAGCCGCCATGCGGCCTGGCTGCCCATCGTTCCGACGCCGACGACGGCGACGCGCTTCCTGGCTGCTGACACAGGGCTTTCCTTTCGTAACGCCGGGCCGCATGCTGGGCCCCGAGCGTGAGGCTGTTCGATGTACGCGGCCTGTGGGGGCGAGCCCCTTGGGGCCCAATCGCTCCCGTCCGTCCGGGTTCGGGGATCCCCCTCGACCTTCGGAGCTTTTCGAAGCCGTGCCACATTGTGGAATGTTGTGCTAAGATCTGGCACAGAGAATGACAGCGGCTCCGAGGGGAGTCAAGAGGGTGTCCAGCACTATTTCTGAGGATGAACAGGGAGAAACCGGATGGAGATGAAGAGCGTCACCAGGTCGCTGCGCATCCTGGAGGCGGTCGCCCAGCATCAGCCGGTCACCGTCGGGGAGCTGACGAAGATCTTCGGCCTACCGAAGTCGACCGTGCAGCGCAGCCTCGTCACACTGGCCGAGGCCGGCTGGCTGCGGGCCAACCGCAAGGACACCACCCGCTGG
>NZ_JBIBEN010000031.1:0-83624 GCF_042955065.1 Streptomyces sp. NPDC012510 | reverse complement strand
ATGGTCGTGGTGGACCGCGTCGACTCCGACCACCCCGTGCGAACCTTCCACACCATCGGCGACACCTCACCCCTGCACGCCACCGCGGCCGGACGGGCGATTCTCACCCACCTGCCGAAGCGGGACGTCGAGGAGCTCATCGCGCAGGGGCTCGAGCGTTTCAGCGACACCACGCCCGCCGACCCCGACGAACTGCGCGCGGAGCTGGACCGGATCCGCACCGACGGTTACGCGGTCAACCGCAATCAGTACCGGCCCGGGGTCTGCGCCATCGCCGCGCCCGTCCTGGACGAGGACGGCTCCCCGCTCGCTGCCATCGCCGTCTCCATGCCGGAGTCCCGCTTCGACGTGAAACGGCTGCCCGAGTGGAGCCGCATGGTCGTCGAAGCAGCCGCGGAGATCACGGGCCGCCGTCGCGGCTGAACGCCAGACGGAAGCCCTTACTCGCACGGCGAAGTCGGCCCCTCACGCACGCGCGTGGGGGGCCGACCTGCGTACGCACGGCAGTCACCGCCCTGCGCCCGACCAGGGGAGGGGCCGGGCACGAGCGGCTGTGCGGCGCGGCTTGGTAGCAAGTTCAGGGCACCACTGCTGTCCATCGCCGCGCGGGCGGTGAATGTCGCATCTCCTCGACGCCGACCAGACGCCCGGCCCCCAGTCGTGCCACATCGTGGGATGTAGTGCTAGTATCCGGCATGAGTCATGAGCATGCCTGAGGCTCCGCGAGGGAGTCACGAGGCGAGACCGAGCCGTTTGACCAACCGCGAGGCCCCAGATGGAGATGAAGAGCGTCACAAGGTCGCTGCGCATCCTGGAGGCGGTCGCCCAGCATCAGCCGGTCACCGTCGGGGAGCTGACGAAAATCTTCGGCCTACCGAAGTCGACCGTGCAGCGCAGCCTCGTCACACTGGCCGAGGCCGGCTGGCTGCGGGCCAACCGCAAGGACACCACCCGCTGGGAGATCGGAGCCCGCGTCCTCGCCGTGCGGCCCGCCGCCCTGCAGGGCTCCAGCCTGCTCGCCGCCGCCCACGAACCGATGGTCCGCCTGCGCGACGCCCTCAACGAGACGATCCACCTGTCGGTGCCGGACGCCCTGCACTGCATGGTCGTGGTGGACCGCGTCGACTCCGACCACCCCGTGCGAACCTTCCACACCATCGGCGACACCTCACCCCTGCACGCCACCGCGGCCGGACGGGCCGTCCTCGCCCATCTGCCGAACTCCGAGATCGACCAGTTCTCAGCCGGCGTGCTGGAGGGGTACGGCGAGGAGACCATCACCGACCCGTCGGAACTGCGTGCCGAACTGCGTCGCGTCAGGCAGCGCGGTTACGCCGTCAACCACAACCAGTACCGGCCGGACGTGTGCGCCGTGGCCGCGCCTGTCCTGGACGCCGGTGGCTCACCCCTGGCCGCCGTCGCCGCCTCCATGCCCGGCTCCCGCTTCGATCCCGCCCGCACGGCCGAGCTGGGACGTATCGTCGTGGACGCCGCGTCGGAGATCACCGCCCGCTACCTGGGCTGACGGCGGTAGGAACGGAATACATCGTGGATCCCGACCGAGCGGTGTCCCTTGTCTGCTCCCGTGCCGGGAACACGGTGCTGACCCGGGCG
Organism: Streptomyces sp. NPDC012510; assembly: GCF_042955065.1. Lineage (NCBI taxonomy): Bacteria > Bacillati > Actinomycetota > Actinomycetes > Kitasatosporales > Streptomycetaceae > Streptomyces > Streptomyces sp. NPDC012510. Next base: position 82,010 of record NZ_JBIBEN010000031.1, on the reverse strand, counting down.
CAGTGGCGCACCTGCGTTCCGGACCGGCCGTACCGACGGGTCTGCCCCTGACCGTCTCCGTGCATCACGAAAGTGGCCGGGTCGGTATTTCCAGTTCGCCCAGTACAACTTGCCCTTCACCGTGCCGGCCGAGTTCATCACCGGGGTGTTGAGCTGAACACCCGTGGAGCCCTTGCCGGGGTGGTACCAGAAGGCGCGAGAGGGACAGGGCCATGCCGACGGTCCGACGTGATCCCGCCTCGGCCGAAGTCCTCATTGCCGGGTCCGGTGTCATACGGACTCGGCCTTCGGCGACGTCCCAGAGCGTGAGGCGATGGCGGACGTCTGGTCGCCCGGAGCCGAGAACAGTACGCGGGCGCCGGGCAAGCACTTCAAGGGGCGTCCCGGAAGCGGGAAGGGGCGGCAGAAGCCTCTGCCGCCGGCCGGTCCGCAACCGCCCACAGGATTGTCCGGCCTGGCAGAAGGGACGTGCCAAACAACATTCCGGTTGCGAGCGTCGGTGCGGCAAGGCCGGGTTCCGGCACCCTGAGTCACCCGGAGAAGAGCACATGTCTTCCACCGGCGCGATGACGCTCCCCGAATCGGAAGCGCCTCGACAGCCGCCGCGCCGCACCCGCGAGATCACCGTCGGTGCGGTCGTCGCCACCCTGCCGCTGTCGGTCCTCGCCACAGCTCTCGGCCCGCTGGGCATCCCGCGGAGCGCGAGCGTGGCCGCGCCGCACGAGGCCCGCTTCCGCCGACTCCGGCCGGCACGGGTGCGCTCGCCTTGCCGAAGGCGAACACCTTGACACTGACCAGCCACATCACAGGGAAAACGGGGACGCCGCACGTGCGCATCGCCTTCCTGCTGCACAACGCCTACGCGATGGGCGGCACCGTACGGACGACCATGACGCTCGCCGACACGCTCGCCGGGCGACACCAGGTGGAACTCGTGTCGGTCTTCCGGCACCGCGAGAAACCACGACTCGGGCGGTCGCCGGAGGTGCCGCTGCGGGCCCTGGTGGACCGGCGCGAGGGATCCGCGGACGCGGCGGACCCTCTCGCCCGGCGGGCCGGAGTGTTCTTCCCGAAGGGGGACAGCCGCTCACACCAGTACCACTGGCTCGCCGAGCAGCGGGTCATCGACTGGCTCCAGGAGACGGACGCCGACGTCGTCGTGGGCACCAGGGCCGGACTCAACGCGCTGCTGGCCCGGTTCGGGCCACGACATGCCGTACGCGTCGGCCAGGAGCACCTCACCCACGACAACCACCCGCACCGGCTGCGGACGGAACTCCAGCGCTGGTACGGCGGCCTCGACGCGCTGGTCACCATGACCGAGGCCGACGCGCGCGACCACCGGCGCGGCATGCGACTGCTGCCGCACACCCGGGTGCTGGCCATCCCCAACAGCGTCCCCGAACCCCTGGTGCCGCCGGCCGACGCCGCGGCCAAGGTCGTCGTCGCGGCGGGACGGTTGGCCCGCGTCAAGCGGTACGAGATGCTGGTCGACGCGTTCGCCCTGGCCGGTGCGGTCTGCCCCGACTGGTCCCTGCGCATCTACGGAGACGGCGCGGAGCGAGCCCGGATAGCCGACCGGATTACCCACCACAACCTGGGTGACCGGGTCTTCCTGATGGGTTCGGCCACTCCCATCGAGGCCGAGTGGGTCAAGGGCTCCATCGCCGCGGTGACCTCCGCGCACGAGTCGTTCGGAATGACGATCGTGGAGGCCATGCGTTGCGGCCTGCCCGTGGTGAGCACCGACTGCCCCCACGGGCCCGGCGAGATCATCAGCGACGGTGTGGACGGCTGTCTCGTCCCGCGCGACAGCACCGGGGCCGTGGCCGACGCGCTGCTGGCACTGATGCGGGACGACAGACGGCGTGCGGAGATGGGCAGGGCCGCCCGGGTCAATGCGGCGAAACGATTCACCCCGGATGGCGTCGCCGACCGCTACGAGCGCCTGTTCAGCACACTGGTCAAGGAGCGGGCCGGGCTGTCCGCTCCTCCACCACCCGGCCCGGCCGAGTGGCGCGGCCGCGCCACCGTGCTCGCCGCCACCGCAGGCATCCTCGCCCGCGCAGCGGTGCGTCGCGGGCGGCGCAAGCTGGGCCGGGTCGGATGAACGCGGACCGCACAACGGCCTCGGCCCAGCGCATGCTGTGGATCGTGGCCGCCGGGTTCTGTCTGCTGTCGGCCGTCCTCGTTCCGCTCACACTGCCGCTCGGCTGGGACGAGATCGTGTACGCCAGCCGCTTCGGATCGTACGGTCCGGCGACCCCGTTCAGCGCCCCGCGTACCCGTGGGGTCCCCCTGCTGCTCGCTCCGATCGCTTCCTGGAGCGACTCGACGGCGCTGCTCAGGGTGTGGCTGCTCCTACTGGCCGGCGGTGCGCTCTGGCTGGGATTCCGACCCTGGCTGCGGATCCCGCACCGCCCGGCGGCGGTGTGGGTGGCGGCCGTGCTGTACGGCAGCCTGTGGATCACTCTGTTCTACGCCGGTTCCGCGATGCCGAATCACTACACCGCAATGGGTGCCACGGCCGCGGTGGGCTGTTTCCTCGCGCCGCGTCGCCGGTACGCGGGTGTCGCGGCAGGCCTGGCGGTGGTGACCCTGATGCGGCCCAACGATGGTGTGGCCGTCGCCGTGCCGCTGCTCCTGGCCGCCGTACTGATGCCCGCACTGCGTGACCACGGCCGCCTCCGGGAACGTCTGTCGGCCGTGGCGGCCGGACTCGTGGCGGGTGCGCTGCCCTGGGTCGTCGAGGCCGAGGTGCGGTTCGGCGGGGTGCGGAACCGGCTCGCGGAGGCTGACGAGGTCCAGGGCGGTCTGCGGGCCGTCTTCTCCCTGCGCGCCCATCTCACCGCGCTGGACGGCCCGCTGCTGTGCCGTCCCTGTGCGGGCGACAGCGTACGGCTGGCCGTGACGGAGTGGTGGGTTCTGCTGCCGCTGCTGGTCTGCCTGGGGCTGTGGGCGGAGCGCCGGGCGCGCCGGTCCGCCGCACCACTGTGGCTGGCGGTGGCGGTGGCGGTGGCTACCGCATCGCCGTATCTCTTCCTCGTCCCCTACGCCGCGCCGCGGTTCCTGCTGCCGGCCTACGCCCTGCTGGCGCTCCCCGCCGCTGTCGGGCTCCTCGCCGTCGTCCACCGGGCCCGCACCCGCCGTTCGCTGCCGACGGCCGCGGTGCTCGCCCTGGCACTCCTCGGGCACTGGGGCATCCAGGCCGGTCTCGTCCACACGCATGCGGGCATTCAGCAGCGGGCCCGCGGGGACTGGGACCGGATCGCCTCCGTACTGCGCGAGCACGGGGTGCACCCGCCGTGTGTCCTCGCGGGGAACACTTCGACGATTCCCATCGCCCACACCGCGGGCTGCACCGTCATGGAGACGGATCCCCCGGCGCACCCCAGTGCGTTGGTCCTTCGCGAGCGGAAGCCACCGCGCTGGGCGCGCGACTGGCCACGTTTTCCGGTGCCGGACACCTACAACCCCGGATGGACCGTCGTCGTGCGTCCATGACGGCCGGCTGTGCGCCGCGGGGCCGGTAGGGCGATGCGGCCCCCGAGGTCGGACTCGGCATGCTGTACAACTCTCGCTACCCGCTGCTGGAGCGTGCATGGCTCGACCTGTGGCAGCAGGACGGTTTCCGCGCCGACGGCAGCGCCGCTTTCCACGTGGTCACGGAACTGCGGGTCCCCTACGAGGTGCCGGTCACCGGTGGTAGAGGCGTGTGGCGACGACACGTCATATCCGAACATATGATGTGGAACTTGCTCCTCCGGAATTGTACGCGGTGGCGAAAGGGGCCTGCCCGACACCCCCCCGGCTGTGAGCGTCGGTCGGGAACATCGCTGCACGTCGAACAACCGGAGCACACCATGCCCACCAGCGTCCTCATCGCGGTCGTCTTGTCCGTCCTTCTCGGAGTCCTGGTGATCATGCTGAGGTCCGGGGACACCGACACATCCGCCTCGGCGGCGGCGGACCCCATGACGAGCGACGCCGAGACCGTCGCGAGCGGGAAACACGTCCACTTCCCACAGGTCCGCTGGTACATCAACCGCGGCTCGGGCGCCTATCTGACCATGCTCGAAGAGCTGCGGAACCTCGCCAAGACCTCGGCCAACGGCCACGTCATGCCCGGCGTCGACACCGGGGTGGACGTCGTCGTCACCGACGACACGGAGACGCGGAACTTCGCCGCCATCGTGATCAGCAGCGGCGACCACAGCCCCACGGTGCATGCGATCGTACGGCTGAGCGACTTCTCCGTCGTACGGTTCTGCTCCAGGGAGACCCCGCACAACTTCGTCCTGAACCTCGCCTCCGACGTCCCCCACGAGGACGACGCCACCGACGACAACTGGTTCCTCGGCAAGGCAGGCCACGACGCCCTCGCCCGCGTCGCGGACCAGTCGCTGACCGCCGTCAACCTGAGCGCGTTCAGCCTTGAGCACAGCCTCAGGGACCTCGGCATCCGCGGCACCGACCGCACCACCCAGGCGCGCGGCATGCTGCGCTACATCATCGCCATCACCGAGGCCTCCCGGCTCCACCCCGTCGCCCACCACATCGCGAACGGCATGGACGATGGGGCAGACGTGTTCGTCACCGCACAGCAGGTCGGCCTGATGCGCGACTAGAGTTCCAGCTCAACCGGATCCGCGGAGAAACGGCAGCCGCCGGCCAAGGAAAATCCATTGTGGGTCGCCGTGCTCGGCGGCTAGCGTCGCCGGGCCGCGCCATCCGTCCGTCGACCAGCACCGGAGCCCTCTTGCCCGCCCGCATCACCCGGCTCACCGACCCCGCCGTCACCCCGTCGAGCCACCGTCTGGCCTGGCTGGCGTCCGCGACGGACGGCACACCGCTCGGTTCTGCCTTCCTGCGGCTGTTCACCACAAAGGGGCAGACCCATCTGGCGGAGCTGGACATCGCCGTGCACCCCGCCGAGCGGCGGCAGGGCGTCGGCACCACGCTGCTCGACGCGGCGGTCGTCACGGCCCGTGGTGAGCGTCGCAGGTCGGTCATCGCCCAGGCCGCCCAAGGCTCCCCCGGCGACGCATTCCTCGCGGCGCGCGGCTTCCGCAAGGTGCTGACCCTGACGTACGCCCGGCTCGAACTCGTCGAAACCGACCCCGGTCATCTCTCCCGGATCGTGCAACAGCCCCGTCCCGGCCATCACTTGACGGCCTGGACCGGGGTCGTCCCTCCCGAACTCGCCCTCACGTACGCGGCCTCGCGCCGCGCGATGGACGACATGCCCATGGGAGAGACCGACTACGGGACGGTGGTCTGGGACGTCGACCGGGTCGTGGCGGCGGCCGAGGCGATCGCGAAACGTGGGGACACGCTGTACACGGTGGCGGCGGTGCACTCGTCGAGCGGCACCATCGTCGGCTTCTCGGAGCTGGTCCTTCCCGGCGACGGCAACAGCGACAGCGACAGCGACAGAAACGGCGACACGATCAACGGCCGCCGCCGCGAAGGCCAGCACTACGGTACGGCCGTGCTGCCCGAGCACCGGGGCCTCGGGTTGGGCCTCTGGATGAAGGCGAAGGCGATCCTCCACGCCCGCGGCCTGGACTCGGGCCTCGCCCTCCTCACCGACACCGCGGAGAACAACACACCCATGCGCCGCGTCAACGACGCGCTCGGCTACCGGCCCACGCACACGGCGCTGGAGTACCAGCTCGACCTGTGACACCCCGGCACGGCCCGCCGACCCGCATCGCGCCGCCGCCACGCCGCCGTCACGCCGCCGCGGCGCTTCCCACCGCGTACTCGTACGGCGTGGTCGTCGTGAGCGGCTCGAAGCCCAGGCGCGCAAGGATCGGGCGGCTGCGGGACAGGGCGTCGACCTGGACGTAGCGGTAGCCGCGGTCGGCGGCGACGCGGGCACGGTGCGCGACGAGGGCCCGGTAGACACCTCGGCCGCGCCAGCCCTCGACGGTTCCACCGCCCCACAGACCGGCGAAACGCGTACCGGGGAGCAGCTCCATCCGGGCGGCGCTCACGGGCCGGTCACCGGCGAGGGCCACGACGGCCACGACCGACTCGCTGTCGCCGGTGAGCTGGGCCAGCAACTGGTGGCGCATGCGAGTGCTGTCCGTGCCGAAGGCCTGCTCATGGACCTCGGCCACCAGGTCCACCCCCGCACTGTCGGTGACCGGCAGGATCCGTACTCCCTCGGGCGGCTCGACGTCGAGGGTGAGGTCGGCGACCTCGGCGACCATCAGGGTCTCCTCCGGAGCGGGGGTGAACCGCGCCGCGCGCAGGCGTTGCCCCAGGTCGACGGGGAGATCGTGGCCATACAGCTTCCACTCGAAGTCGCGCCCGAGGCCGGAGAAGTACCGGATCTGCTCGGTGATCGCCGCGTCCGCGCCCGCCTCGTCCAAATCGGACCAGACGACACCGCTCCAGCCCTTCTCGGAACCGACCTGGCGCACCACCCCGCCCACGCGCTCGACACGGGCCCCGGGCCCGTCAGGGCGGGCGCCCTCCCGCATGTCCCGGTCGAACAGTGCCAGCACAGCAGCATGATCCATGAGCTCACTCCATCATCAGTCGTTCACTCTGGCAACAAAATTCATGCGGCTCTCACGCGGTGGAGGGCAGCTCACCGGGCGGACGACGTAAGGTGCGGCCCGCTGAACGCGGCCGATCGATCCCCGAGGAGGGTGCATACGACCATGGTGGACAAGACCGAACTGGTGTACCTACGACGCTGTGTGGAGCTCGCGGCCGAGGCGCTTCAGGCCGGCGACGAGCCGTTCGGTTCGGTGCTGGTCGGCGGTGACGGCACGGTGCTGGCCGAGGACCACAACCGGGTGGCGGGAGGCGACCGCACCCGGCACCCGGAGTTCGAACTGGCCCGCTGGTCAGCGGCCCGCCTCACCTCCGAGGAGCGCGCCGCCGCGACCGTGTACACCTCGGGCGAGCACTGTCCGATGTGCGCGGCCGCCCACGCCTGGGTGGGCCTCGGCCGTATCGTGTACGTCGCGTCGTCCGAACAACTCGCGCTCTGGTTGGGCGAGTTGGGTGTTCCCGCACCGCCGGTGCGCACGCTGCCCGTGCGGGAGATCGCGCCCGGGGTGACGGTCGAGGGCCCCGTGCCGGAGCTGGTCGGGGAGGTGCACGCCCTGCACCGTCGGTTCCACGCCAAAACCGCCGGCGATGCCGTCGACGACGACTGAGAACAGCGGGACGGGGCAGGCGGTCCAGGTTCCGTCGTCGTTGTCCGGAGATCTTTCACCCATGCCCGAAGACGTGGTGCAGCACCCCCGCCCCGGCCCAGCGGCCCCACCCGACCGGGAGAAGCCGCGACCGAAGCGGACCTCGCGGGATCCGTACTTCGACAACGCGAAGTACCTCACCATCGTCCTGGTGGCGTGCGGGCACGCGTGGGAGCCGTTGACGTACGGCAGCCGGGCCGCGACGGCGGCGTATCTCACCGTCTACGCCTTCCACATGCCGGCCTTCGCGCTGATCTCGGGCTACTTCTCGCGCAGCTTCGACATGGCACCCGGCCGGCTCAAGCGGCTGCTGACGGGGGTGGCCCTGCCCTACGTCGTGTTCGAGACGGCGTACACGCTGTTCTACCGGTGGGCGCAGGACGACCCGGGCTATCCGCTGAGTCTGCTGGACCCCTGGTACGTGATGTGGTTCCTGGTCGCGCTCTTCATCTGGCGGCTGACCACTCCGCTGTGGCTGATGCTGCGTCACCCGCTGCCGGTCGCGTTGGGTCTGGCGATGTTGGCGGCGGTCTCGCCTGATCTCGGCGGCGACGTCTCCATCCAGCGGGTCCTGGGCTTTCTGCCGTTCTTCGTGCTGGGGCTGACCCTGCGGGCCGACCACTTCGACCGGCTGCGCACCCGCCGCGTACGCCTGGGTCTGCTCCCGGTCGGGCTGGGGGCGCTCCTGGCCGCGTACCTGGTGGCGCCGTGGTTCGACGCGGGCTGGTTCTACCACCGGGGCAGCGTCACCGGCCAGGGCGTGTCCCGCTGGGCGGGCCTGTTGACCACGCCCGCCCTGTTCGTCCTGGCGGTGCTGCTGACGGCCTGCTTCCTGGCCTGGGTGCCGCGCCGACACCTGTGGTTCACGGCGCTGGGCGCGGGGACCATGTACGGCTATCTGCTGCACGGCTTCGTGATCAAGTGGGCGCGTTTCCGGGAGTGGTACGCGGTCGAGTGGCTGCACACCCCGCTGGGGGAGCTCACGGTCACGGCCCTGGCGGTCGGCGGCATCACCCTGCTGTGCACCTCCCCCGTGCGGGCCGTGCTCCGCTGTGTCGTCGAGCCGCGCATGGAGTGGGCGTTCAGACAGCGCGACGCCGCTCCGTCCACCACGGAGACCCAGCAGAAGGGCCCTAGCCGAGCTCCAGGGTCGTGACCCCGAAGACGCGCTCCTCGGCGTACGGCCGGATCGGCCCCGTGTACATCCGGGCCGTCTCGAAGGACGGCGTCAGGCCGTACTCCTCGACCAGTGCCACGGCGGCCGCGTTCGGCTCGGGTACGTCGATCGCCAGCTCGCGGCCCGCCGCCTCGGCGGCCAGTCCGGTCAGGAGAGCTCGGGCGTCCGCGGCGGTGTCGGCGAACAGCGGACCGATCCGCAGGGCGTCCCGGCCGGGCCGGATGACGCCGTAGCCGGTGAGCCGCCCGTCGACGACCCTCGCGAGGGCCCGGTGGCCGTCGGCGGTCAGCCACCGCTCCAGGAACCGGGGGCGGTCGGCGGGGTGGCAGGCGTCGTCGTACGCCGCCACGGACCGGGCGTCCTCGACGGGCCGGACATCGGCGGGCACGGCCGCCTCGGGGACGACGCCCGTGTAACGGAAGGTGCGGTGGGCGGGCTGGAAACCGGACTGCCGGTAGTTGTCCTGCTGGGCGACCACGCCGTCGAGGCCGACCGTGCGGCTGCCCGCGTGGACGAGGGCGGTCCGCCAGGTGGCGAGGCCGTGGCCGTGGCCGCGCAGATCGGGCCGTACGAGGTAGAAACCGAGGAAGGCGTAGGCGTCGCCGTAGGTGACGACGGAGACGGAGGAGACCGGTTCCCCGTCGACTCGGCCGATGAAGAAGCCCTCGGGGTCCTGTGCGAAGAAGCACGCCGGGTCCGAGAGCCCGGGGTTCCAGCCCTCCTTCCCCGCCCATCGGGCGACCACGGCCCAGTCGTCAGGCGTGGCCCTGGTGACGTCGAGGTCCCGTCGGCCGGAAAAGGTCATCCGAGCGCTCCTTCGCTTTGGTCGCGGGGCGCAGCCGGCGTGCGGCCGCGGATGCGGTGGTCGGCCGTCTCCCCCGCGGCATCCTCGCCGAGAGCCGAGCGCGTCCGCGAGGTCGGAGACGGCCGATTCCGCCGGGCGACCGGCCTGTTCCACGAGCCGGTTCACACGTACGGGCGACGGGCCGCGGTCGACCGTGCGGCATCGGCGCGGCGCAAGCTACGGCACTTCCGTGTGTCCCGCTCGCCGGGAGGCGTGGCCGCGGGGGCCCGCCTATCGTGATCCGGGGGTTGTCCCCGGCCGCCCTGGCCGGGCGTCCCTGGAGGCACGCATGCGGTCCACGCACAGACGGCGCCCACTCGCCGGAGCCGCGGTGGCGGCACTGACCCTGCTGGGGGCCGGCCTGCCAGCCACGGTGGCGGGCGCCGGCGCCGACAAGGACGACAAGCAGCCCGACCTGACCCGTTTCTACCAGCAGAAGATCAAGTGGTCGACGTGCGAGGGCATGGAGGTGCCCAAGGACCTGCGGTGCGGCAAGGTCACCGTGCCGCTGGACTACGCCCGCCCCGAGGCGGGCACCCTCGACCTCGCGATGGCCCGCTACCGCGCCACGGGCGACTCACGCGGTTCGCTGCTGCTCAACCTCGGCGGCCCCGGCCTCCCGGGCGTGCCCGAACTCGCCTACGGGGGCGAGAACTACATGGATCTGACCGACGGCTACGACCTGGTCTCCTTCGATCCCCGCGGAGTCGGCCGCTCCTCCCCCGTCAGTTGCGGCGAGGGCACCGACGAGGCGCTGGAGGCGACCGGCAGCGACGACGTGGACAACCCGCGGGCCGCGCTCGAGCGCCTGCGGCGGGCCGCCGACACCTGCGCGAAGCACTCCGGCCCGGTGCTGCCGCACATCGGCACCCTCAACGCCTCCCGCGACCTGGACGTGATGCGCGCCGCCCTCGGTGACAAGAAGCTCAACTACCTCGGTTTCTCCTACGGGACGCGGCTGGGCGCGGTGTACGCGGCACAGTTCCCGAAAAAGGTGGGCCGGATGGTCCTCGACGGGGTGGACTCCCTCACCGAGCCGCTGACCGAGCAGGGGCTGGTGGGCGCCGAGGGGCAGCAGCGGGCGCTGGAGGACTATCTGGAGGCGTGCACCGAGGAGGAGCTGACATGCCCGTTCGGGGAGGACGCACGCTCGGCCCGTGAGCAGGTCGTCGCGCTGGTCGAGTCACTGGACGAGTACCCCGTGCCGACGGACCTCGGGCAGGAGTTCTCCGGGCAGGACCTGGTGGGAGCCATCAGTCACGCCCTCTACAGCGAGCAGATGTGGCCGGCGCTCACCCAGGCGCTCAACATGCTCGTCCACGACGGCGACACCCGGGGCGTCGTGGCGCTCACGGGTGGCGGTTTCGCCCCGCCGCCGAGCGGCCCGCGCCGGTCCGCGGCTCCGGCCCGCCCGCACGAGCCCGTGGATCCCGGCCCGTCCGCCAGCCCGACCCCGGACGCCGGCCTCGTCGACGCCGAGGACGTCCCGCTGGACAACTCCCCCGCCGCGCTCATGGCGATCAACTGCGCCGACGACCCCGACCGGCCCACCGCCGAGCACATCACCGACGACCTGGACGACCTGCGCGCCGAGTACGAGGACGCGTCCCCGGTCTTCGGCCGGTACCGGCTCACCCAGGTACTGATGTGCTACGGCCGCCCCGCGGGCACCGACTTCGTCCGCGAGGAGGTGCGGGACGTCGACACCCCGAAAATGCTGCTCGTGGGCACCCGGGGCGACCCGGCCACCCCCTATCGCTGGACCGTGGAGACGGCGAAGCGCCTCGGATCCCCGGCGGTCGTCCTCGACCACAAGGGCAAGGGGCACACCGGCTACGGGTCTTCGAAGTGTGTGCACGAGAAGGTCGACGACTTCCTGCTCTTCGGGTCACTGCCGGACGACGGAAGTTCATGCGTGGCCGACGAATGAGCAACGGGCCTGTAACACGGACGTGTTGGGTACAACCCCGCGCGCATCTCGCACGTCACACTGGGTGTGCGTCACTTTGGGCGTGCCGTACCCGTACATAACCAAAACAGGGGGATTCCACCGATGCGTATTCGTTCCGTCCTCACGCTCTCGACCGCGGCCACCGCCGGCGCCGCGCTGCTCCTCGCGGGCGCCCCGCAGGGCATGGCCGCCCAGCCGGCCGCGAAGACTCCGGTCTGCAAGGCGAAGGTCCTGAAGCTGGGGGCCAAGCAGGCGAAGGACGCGAGGATCGTGCACATCTCCGTCAAGAACACCGGCACCCGTACCTGCACGATCGACCGTCTGCCCGTCGTCACGTTCGGTGACCTCGACGGCTCGGCCCTGCCGGTCCCCTCGGGCGAGAGCGGGCCGTACAAGGTCGGCGCGGGGAAGACGGTGTACGCGGCGGTCCGCACGATCGCCGACCTGAAGGACCCGCAGGCGCGCCGCGTCGGCACGATCACCGTGTCGGCCAACCCCAACCTCAACGGCCGTACGTTCACGGTGAAGCAGTTGGGCGCGACGAAGAAGGTGAAGGTCTGGGAGCCGGTGACGACCTGGTGGAAGCCGTCCAAGGCCGCCGCCGACAAGGCGCTGAAGAAGGAAGTCGGCTGACTCCGGCGGCAGGCGCACAGCACTGAGGAGCCCGTCGTCGCGCACCGCCACCGGGGCGCGCCGACGGGCTCGGCCCTTGTCCGCCCGCGGACGTCGGGCGGACGCACCGACGGCCCTGGTTACCCCAAATGCCCGGTACGGGAATCAGTCCTATCGTGAAGTCATGGAGCATGCCCTCAGTCCCGCGACCCTCACCGAACTGCGCCGTCCGCGGCCCTATCCCGCGGTGTCGGTGCTGACGCCGACACACCGCCGGGAACCCGAGAACGCCCAGGATCCCGTCCGGCTGCGCAATGTCGTCGCCGAGGCGAAGAAGCGGCTGGAGCACGACCCCGCGGTGACGCGGGAACGGCGCACCGACGTCGCCGAGCAGCTCGACCAGGCTGTGGCCGAGGTGGACCTGACGCACGCCGAGGACGGCCTGGTGATCTTCGCCGCGCCCGGTGAGCACCAGGTCTGGTCACTGGCCCGCCCCGTGCCGGAGCGCGTGGTGCTCTCGGACACCTTCCTCACACGGAACCTGGTGGCCGCACAGGTGGCCGAGCGGTCGTTCTGGGTGCTGTCGGTCTCCTCGGACCGGGTCACGCTGTGGAACGGCGGCGGCGACCGTGTCACCGAGGCACGGCTCGGCGGCTTCCCGCTGACCAGGGACCGCGACAACTTCGACGCCGAGCGGCAGGAGCGGACCGGCGACCTGCCGTCCGCCTTCCGGGACGAGGACACCCGCCACTTCCTGCGCGAGGCCGACACGGCCCTCGCCCGTGTACTGAGCACGCGCCCCCGGCCGCTGTACGTCACCGGGGAGACGGCGGCGCTGTCCCTGCTCGACGAGATCGGCACCGTCACCAAGGACGCCACCCACGTCCCGCACGGCGGGCTCGCGCACGGCACTCCCGACGCGGTGTGGCAGGCGGTGCGCCCCGTGGTCGCCGACGAGGACCGAAGGAACGTCGACACCGTGGCCAGACGACTGGAGGCGGCCCGTGGACGCAAGGCGTTCGCGGCCGGGGTGGACGAGGTCCGGCAGAACGCCCAGCAGGGGCGCATCCAACTCCTGGCCGTGGAGGAGAACTACCGGGCGACCGTCCGGGCCGACAGCGACGGCGGTCATCTCGTCCCGGCGGACAGCGGCGACCTCGATGTCCGCGAGGACATCGTGGACGAGATCGTCGAGCGGTGCCTGGACACCGGCGCCGAGGTCCGCTTCGTCCCCGACGGCACGCTCGGCGAGGCCCGGGGCATCGCGGGCGTCCTGCGGTACTGAACCCCGGCCCGCCCGCACCGAGGCCCTCCTCGGCGGTGTCAGACACCGCCGAGGAGGGACGCCAGGCCACGGTCGACCGCCGGGCCCATTTCCTCCCGGCCGGCGGCCACGACGGCATAGCTGCGCAGCAGGAACCGCTGGAGTGCCGCCTTCTCGAACCGGAGCAGCGCCACGCCGTACGGGGAGTGCAGCTCCACCACCGTGCGGAAGCGGCCGCAGGGCCAGATGTGCACGTCACCGGTGCCGGCGGGAGCCATCACCCCTCCTTCCAGCAGGTCGCGGGAGAAGGTCCACGTCACCCTGTCACCGCTGAGCGAGATGTCGGCCGGGAAGTCGAGGTGCACGGCCAGCGGGTCGTCGGAGGAATAGCGCAGGCTCGCGGGCACCGGGATCTCCCGGTCCTCGTCGGTGACGAGGAGGGCGCGGGCGGGCTGTTCCAGCGTGACGGTCATGAACGGTCTCCGTTTCGGGTGAAGCTCTTCCTGCGGTGCGGGCCGGCCGGTGCGCCGACATGCCTTCTCGACCTCGCGGAGGGCTTTCGCATGACGCGGCTTCATGGATTCATCGCTGTGACCCATGTCACGATCCACACAATCGAGAGGGCTCGCACATATGCCCTTCGAACACGGGAATGACAGACAGGTGAAGAGGCCCGACCGCCCGTCAAGTCACGTACGATCACTACGACTTGACACCCTCGGGCGGGCACGGACTTGCCACGGAGAAGCCCACCCGCAAGGACGGTGGCATATGCCAGAAGCACCACCGTATCGTGTCTTGCCAAATCCCTTACAGCGCGTCGCGGGCTGTGCAACAGTCGTAATCGGCCCTTACGTCAGCGTTGGTCGTACCGTCCCCCATCGGAGTACGTGATGCCGTCCCACCTCTCTGCGGATCGTCCCGCCGCCCAGCCGCCACGACGCGGCACGGTCGACGCGCTCATCTCGCAGACGCGGCGGCTGCGGGGCGACATGGACGCCGTACGGCGCGACGCGCACGCCGACACAGCGGACCCCGAGGGCCGCTGGCAGCGCGCCCTCTATGACCTGGCGCTACGGCAACTCCATGATCTGGACGATCACTTGGCCCAGCTACGGGACGGCCCGGTACCGCCGCCCGCCCCTGAGGCCACTGCCGACACCCCGGTCGCGCCGCCCCCGGCGCCCCGGTGTGAATCGCTGCTCAGCCGGGTCGGCAGCGCCGAGTGGAACCTTCTGACGGACGAGGCGAGCTGGTCTGGGGAGCTGTACCAGATCCTCGGCCGCGACCCCACCGCCCCGCCGCTCACCCTCGACGAACTGCCGTCGCTGGTGCTCGACGAGGACCGGCCGAAGCTCACGGCGATGGTCACGGACTGTCTGATCGACGCCAAACGCATCGACGGAGAGTTCCGGATCGTGCTCCCCGACGGCGCGGTGCGCACCGTGCACATGATGGGCGAGCCCGTGCTCGACGACGACGGCGGTACGGCTTCGATGTGGGCCGTGCTGCGGGACGTCAGCGAACTGCGGCGCAGCCAGCGTGCGGTGAGCCAGACCCGTGACTCGCTGCACCGCCAACGGCACATCGCGCAGGCCGAGCACCGGCTCGCGGTCGAGCTGCAGGAGGCCGTGCTGCCACCGTGGCGCGGCTCCCTGCGGCTCCCGCAGCAGGGCCCTGCGTGCCTGGACCTGGCGGCCCACTACCTGCCCTGCTCGACCAGCGCCCTGATCGGCGGCGACTGGTACGACGCCCTCGAACTGCCGGGCGGTGACAGTCTGTTGAGCGTGGGCGACCTCACCGGCCACGGCGTCACCGTCACCTCGGGCATGGCGATGCTGATCGGCGCGCTGCGCGGCATGGCGGTGGCCGGCACCGAGCCCGGCCGGCTGATGGCCTGCCTGAACCAGTTACTGGACGCCACCGTGCAACCGGCGCTGGGCAGCGCGGTGTGCTGCCGCTACCGACCATCGACCCGCACCCTCGTCTGGGCACAGGCGGGGCACCCCGCCCCGCTGCTGTTCCGCGACGGGACGGGGCGCGTGTTGACACCGCCGGACGGTGTCCTGCTCGGTGCGACCTCGGGTGCCGTCTACGGGCAGGCCGAAGTGTCCCTCGAACAGGGCGATCTGCTGCTCCTGCACACCGACGGACTGGTCCCCCGGCGGGACGGAGAGGCAGCCGTCCAGCGGCTGTTGGACCTGGCCCCACGGTTCGGTGCGGCGCGTACGGCCCAGGAATGTGTGCGGACAGTGGTGGAGGAGTTCGGCGAGACCGAGCGCGCGGACGACGCCTGTGTGCTCGTCGCCAGGGTCAGTTCCTGAGGCTCGTCGCCAGGGTCGGTCCTGAGGGCGGCCCCCAGGTGTTCACACCGGGGCGATGTCGCCCTTGTTCTTCGACTGGGTCTTGGGCAGGGCGAGTTTGATCTCCTCCCGCAGGTCCTGGATCTTCGGATAGCTGGAGTACTGCCCGGTGAGCCGGTACATCTGGCGCAGCCGATCCCAGGTGCGGTGGGACGAGTTGGAGCCCATCGCCGCCAGTGCGAGCCGGGCGTAGTTGGAGGCCTGTTCCGGGTCGTCGGCGATGAAGCAGGCCGAGGCCATGGACAGGAAATCGAAGATCTTCGAGCGCTGCCGGCCGTCGACACGTAGTTCGAGGGCCTTCTCCGCGTAGTGCTGGGCCTGTTTGGCCGCGGCCGGGTCGTGCTCCGCGAGTGTGCGGTAGGCCAGCGCCTGCATGCCGTAGAGGTCCTCCTCCTTGAACATCTGCATCCAACTGGGCGGCGGCACATCCCCCCGGTCGGAGACGAACAGGTCCTCGGCCTGGCCCAGGGTCCGGCGCATGGCCTGGCCCTTGCCCAGGGACGCCTGCGCCCAGGCCTCGACCGTGTGGAGCATGGCCTTGGTGCGGGGCAGGACCTGCTCGCCGGAGCCGGACTGGGCGAGCTTCATGAGGTCGAGCGCCTCGTCGGGCTTGCCGAGGTGCACCAGTTGTCGGGCCGCCCGGGAGAGGGCCTCGCCGGCGCGGGGCCGGTCGCCGCCCTCCCGGGCGGCGTGGGCGGCGATGATGAAGTACTTCTGAGCGGTGGGTTCGAGGCCGACGTCGTGCGACATCCAGCCGGCCAGGACGGCGAGGTTGGCGGCGACGCCCCACAGGCGTCGCTGGAGATGTTCGGGGTGGCGGTAGGAGAGCATGCCTCCCACCTCGTTGAGCTGTCCCACGACAGCCTTGCGTTGCAGTCCGCCGCCGCGGGCCGCGTCCCAGGCCCGGAACACCTCGACCGAGCGCTCCAGTTCCTCGATCTCCTGCGACCCGATGGGGGCGGCCTCGTAACGGTCGAACCCGGCGGGGTCGGCGTGCAGGGGGTGGTCGAGGTCGGGGGCGTCGGCCGCGAGGGCCGGGTCGGTGTGCAGCCAGTCGTGCATGGCGCTGCTGAGTGCGGGTCCCGCGGTGAGCGCGACGCCCGCACCCACCAAGCCGCGTCGGTTGAGCATGAGGTCCATTCCCGTGAATTCGGTGAGGACCGCCGCAGTCCGTTCGGGCGCCCACGGCACACCGTCGGGATGTTCCACATTCCCGCCGCCCTGCCGTTTCCCCGTACGCCCGTGCCGGACCAGACCGAGGTCCCCGATGGTCACGACACGGCCGAGACGCTCGGTGAACAGCGCCGCCAGCACCCGTGGCACCGGATCGCGCGGGATCTCTCCCATGTCGATCCACCGCCGCACCCGTGAGGTGTCGGTCGCCAGCTGGGGGTGGCCCATGGCCGCCGCCTGCCGGTTGACCATCCTCGCGAGCTCTCCCTTCGACCAGCCGGCGAGGCCGAACAGGTCTGAGAGTCGGGTGTTGGGTTGTCCGCTCACGTCAAGCCCCCAGGTTCTCGGCTGAGTTGAATGTAGCCCGCTGTCAGTTGCTGGGGGACTATTCGCCAGGCTTCGCCAGGGTGCGCTAGATGGTGTGCCACGGGCCATCCGGTGTCAGGTAGGAAAGCGCCACCCCGACCCGGTCGCCCCGACGGGCACTCCCCAGGGTGTCCCCCGGACGGCCGGGGCGGGCGGCGCGTGACATCGCCGGCACACGAAGGGATCTGTCTTCCCCCATGTACGCAGCATCGTCCTCCGTGTCCGCTCCTCCCCGGTCGTTGCACCCCCGCCAGCCGGGCAGCGGCGGCCCCTACCTCGACCCCACGCGTACGGCGACCCCGGTGCTCGGTGGCGGCCGGACCCGGCGCGTTCCGGGGCTCGGCACCCAACCGCTCAGCGGGAGACTCGACTTGTCCGGCCCTCAAGGCGTGCAGCTGCGCACGGCGATCGCCTCGGTGCACCGCATCTGTCCGGAGTTCGCTCCGGTCCAGGTGCTGCGCCGCAGCGGCCGCTCGGTGCTGCTCGTCGGTACGACAGGGCGCAGCACGGCCGTCGCCAAGTGCTTACTGGATCATTCCTCCATCTGGGAGGAGCGGCTCAGGCACGAAATAGCCGCTTACCGCTCGTTCGTCCGGCACCGCCCGCCGGTGCGGGCGCCGAGGCTGATCGCGGCGGACCCGGACAACTGCACCCTCGTCATCGAGCGGATGCCGGGCAGGGTGGCCGCCCTGCAACGGCACCCGGTGGAAGCGCCACCGCGCGCCGACATCCGGACGGCGCTCGGCGCGATCTGCCGGCTGAACGCGTGGCGGCCACCGGCGGGGACGTTCGACGCCCCGCTGGACTACGCGGAACGGATCTCCCGCTTCCATGAGCTGGGGCTGCTCACCGACCGGGACATGGGCGATCTGCAGAAGCTGCTGCACGGCATCGCGCACGCGGCGGGCCGTCAGGGCATGGGCCAGTTCTGTCACGGTGACGCCCTGCTGTCGAACATCCTGCTCTCACCGGCCGGTCCAGTGCTGGTGGACTGGGAACACGCGGGGTGGTACCTGCCGGGATACGACCTGGCCACACTGTGGGCGGTCCTCGGGGACGCCCCCGTGGCGCGCCGTCAGATCAGTCAGCTGGCGCAGTCGGCGGGCCCGGCCTCGCGCGACGCCTTCCTGGTCAACCTGATGCTCGTACTCACCCGTGAGATCCGTACCTACGAGACGGCCGTGCAGCGTTCGATGCGCGACGCGGGCCCGGCGGCACCGGGCCCGGCCCACCCGGCTGCCGCGCCGTCCGGCGAGGAACAGCGGTTGCTGCTCAGGCGGCTGCACGACGACTGCCAGCTTGCGCGCAAGGCCGTGCGGGCGGCGGTCGGCACTCGCTGAGGGGATACGGAGGTCCGCGGTACGCCTGCGCAAGGGGCGGCGCCGCGGACCTTCGTCATGCCCCGGGGTGGCCCGATGCGTCCGGCAATCACCGGGGAAGCGGTCTCCTGGGGGCATGATTGACGGATCGTCGGCCGACCGACAGCACGGACGCCCTCCCCCAGGCTCGGCTTGGCCCGGCTGGAGGAGCCCCAGGTCTGCCGCCCCGCCAACGCCCCACCGTCAGAGGAGGCAGCCTTGCGAGGATCCCCCACCGACCGCAGGCCCACCCCGCGTCCCAGACGTGCCCGTAGAGCGGCGCTCTCGGTCGCTCCCGCCGTCCTGCTCCTGCCCCTGCTGGGGGCGGCCCCGCCGGAGAGCCGGTCCTCGGCCCCCACCGGTCTGCAGGGCGCGTTCACCGCCGCGGCCGAGAAGTACGGCGTACCACGCAGTGTTCTGCTCGGCGTCTCGTATCTGCAGTCCCGTTGGGACGCGCACGGCGGCGCGCCCAGTGTGACCGGCGGCTACGGGCCCATGCATCTCACCGACGCGCGCACGGCCCTGGCCGAGGCCCCGCACCACAGCGAGGGCGACGAGGACCCACGCGGCGACGAGTCCCGCCCGCTCCCGGCACCCGAGGCGAAGCTGCCGGAACCCACCGAACTCCCGGCCCGGCTGCGGACGTTGACGCAGGCGGCCGAGCTGACCGGTCTGCCCGCGCGGAAGCTGCGCACGGACGCCGCGGCGAACGTGGCGGGCGGTGCCGCGCTGCTCGCCGCCGCACAGCGACAGCTCGGCGCGCGGCCGAGCGCCGATCCGGCCCACTGGTACGGGGCGGTGGCGCGCTTCTCGGGCGCCGACGACCGGACCACGGCTGCGGCGTACGCGAACGACGTGTTCGCGGTCATCCGCGCCGGCGCCGAACGTGTCACGGACTCCGGCCAGCGGGTAGCCCTGGCCGCCGACCCGGACCTCTCCCCCGACACCGCTCAGCTGGCGCGGGCCGGGCTGCGCACGGCCGCCGCCGGTGCCCAGTGCCCGACCACGGTGTCCTGCGAGTGGATCCCGGCGCCGTACCAGGAGTTCGGCGACAACGACTACGGCAACCACGACCTGGCCGACCGGCCGAACTCGCAGCCCATCCGGTACATCGTCGTCCATGACACCGAGGGCTACTGGGACACGACTCTCGAACTGGTCCAGGACCCGACGTACGTGTCGTGGCACTACTCGCTGCGCTCCACGGACGGGCACATCGCGCAGCACATCAAGCACAAGGACGTGGGCTGGCACGCCGGCAACTGGTACGTCAACGCGGGCTCGATCGGTCTGGAGCACGAGGGGTTCCTCACCTCGCCGGACGCCTGGTACACGGAGGCGATGTACCGGTCGTCGGCGCGGCTGGTGCGGTACCTGGCCGACAACTACGGCGTTCCGCTGGACCGGCAGCACATCCTGGGCCATGACACCGTGCCCGGTCCGACGACGGCGACGATCCCGGGGATGCACACCGACCCGGGCCCGTACTGGGACTGGCGGCACTACTTCGAGCTGCTGGGCAAGCCGCTCGGCGCGACGGCCGGCAGCGACAGCACGATGGTCACCGTCCTGCCGGACTACGCCACCAACCGGCCCGTGTTCACCGGCTGCGGCTCCGGCGGCGCGACCTGCGCGGTGCACGGATCCAGCGCCGTACGCCTCTACAGCCGGCCCGACGTGACCTCGCCGCTGGTCAAGGACATCGGGCTGCGGCCGGACGGCAGCGGCTCGACGACCGGGGTGAACGACCTCGGTTCCCGGGTCTCCACCGGGCAGCAGTACGCGGTGGCGGAGCGGCAGGGCGACTGGACGGCGATCTGGTTCCTGGGGCAGAAGGCCTGGTTCCAGAACCCGAAGGCGGAGCCGACAGCGGTCGGCGCGGCCGGACTGGTCGTGACGCCCCGGGAGGGCCTGGCGGACATCCCGGTGTACGGCCGCGCCTACCCGGAGGCGTCTGCGTACCCGGCGGGTGTGCCCGCGCAGGCGGTGTCCCCATGGCCGTACAAGCTCCTCCAGGGGCAGAAGTACGTCACCGGGGGCCTGGTGCCCAGCGAGTACTACTACGCCGTCACCTTCGACACGAGCGGGCACCGGGTCGTGGTCGGCAAGGACGCGTACTAC
Source organism: Streptomyces sp. NPDC012510 (assembly GCF_042955065.1). Lineage (NCBI taxonomy): Bacteria > Bacillati > Actinomycetota > Actinomycetes > Kitasatosporales > Streptomycetaceae > Streptomyces > Streptomyces sp. NPDC012510. The sequence goes on along the minus strand of NZ_JBIBEN010000031.1, from coordinate 61,564 downwards.
GAGATCCAGTTCGGCCACCGGGTGGCGTTCGTGCGGGCGGCTGATGTGCGGGTGCTGCCGGCCGGGTGAGCGGCAGGTGGCCCCGGAGAGCGCGGAGAAGGGCCGAGCGCGGAGAAGGGCCGGGTCCACACCCGGCCCTTTCTCGATCCTCGACCTCTTCGATCCTCGACCTCTTCGGGCCTCGGCCCCTGCGAGCGTCGTGCGTCGTGTGCGTGCTCTCAGCCCTGCTGGAACAGTTCCGCCGGGAGCGGCTTGAGCAGCGCGTAGAGGTCGTCCGTGATGGGGCGGTCCCAGGCGGCGATGGTCACCAGGACCTTGTCGCTGCGGTCGAACTGGACGCAGGAGATCCGGGACTCGGAGAGCTTGAGGCGGCGGACGATCAGCAGGTTGTCGCCCTGCATCACCGGGATGTCCTCGGAGCCGACGACGGTGATGTCCTCCTCGTTCTCCAGCGCGATCAGCAACTGGGCCACCTCGAAGGGGATCTCGCCGTCGGAGACCTCACGGGCCGGGGAGCCCTCCGGGAGGTTACCGATGATCATCGCGGGGCCTCGGCCGCCGTAGAGGTCGTAGCGCAGGAAGACGCCCTGGCAGCTGCCGTCTGGGGCGGGCAGCAGACCGGCACCGAGATTGCCCGGCCAGTCGCCCGGGTCCATGGCCAGTACGTCGAAATCGGGCCCGGCGGGGGTGGCGCTGCGGCGGCGGAGGAAGGACATGCCGCAATGGTACGGCGTGTCGTCCGACGGCGGGGCCGAGGGAGCTTCGGGACGGGGAGCTCTTCGGGCCGGGCGTCAGCTCGCCATCTTCCTGTGCCGCTCGTGGTGGCGGGCGACGCGGGCGCGGTTGCCGCAGGACGGCTTGCACCACTCCTGGCGGGGGTGCTCCTTGAGGAAGTAGCGCACACAGCGTGGTGCGTGGCAGGCGCGCAGCCGCCGCCGTTCGGGGCTCGCGAGGAAGGCGAGGGCCGCACGGGCGAGGGCGGCGGTGAGCGCGTCCTCGCCGGCGGTGGGTTCATGGCGCACGACCGGTTCGGTGTCGGGGGCCCAGGTGAGCACCGGGACGGTCGGGGCAAGCGCGGCGGCGGCGTTCAGACGGGCCAGGGCCTCGGGGACCGGCAGCAGCCGGGGGGCGTCGGCCGGGCCTGGTTCGCCGGGGCCGACGGCGTGGGCGAAGAGGGTCCGGACGGCCGCACGCAGATCACGTACGGCGACGAGGCCGGCCTCGTCGCCGAGGGAGCCGACGCCGGGCAGGACGTCCGCGTGCCCCCGCACCCAGGCGGCGAGCCCCGCGGCGTCGGCCAGGTCGTCGGCGATCCCGCCGTCACCGTCGTGGCGAACGGTCAGGACGAGATCCAGGACGAGCCGCGCGTCCACGCTGGTCGAGTACTCCATGGACTAATGATAGGCACGACCCCATCCATTAGCGGCTCGTGGGCGTGCTTTCTCGCCCCAGCCCTGTGTCGCGGGCTGGAGGCGGCCTTCGGCAATGGGCCGCAGACCCGACAGCGGGTGATCGACGGGCGCCGGCTTCCTCGAAGCCCGCTCCTCCCCGAAAGCCGGGCCGCCTCGGCCGCGGCGGCTGGAGAGCCGGCGCCGTAGCCGCCCGCCTGGGCCTTGCCAATGCCGCCCCCACGGAGGGGTGCGCCCGATGTATCCCTCAGGTCAGGTCGAACTCACCCTCCCGGGCCCCCGACACGAAGGCGCCCCACTCGGCGGGGGTGAAGATCAGCGAGGGGCTCTCGGGGCTGCCGCTGTTGCGCATGGCGATGAAACCCTCGACAAACGCGATCTGGACATCTCCCCGTCCCTGGCTGCTCGACCGCCAGTCCGCGTTGCTGAGATCCAGTTCCGCCGGCTTGTGCCAGCCGTCGAGCGATCGCTGCTCCATGGTGCTCTCGGCCACGTCCGTGCTCCTCCCGGTTCGTCGTCCGCCCGCCAGACTAGCGATCGACCACCAGTGCCGACAGGCCACGCGAGGGGGAGGTTCAGGAGGTGGGTGGCTCGGCGCCCACGAGCCACATCGAGAAGAACTGCGATCCGCCGCCGTAGGCGTGCCCCAGCACCCGGCGGGCACCTTCGACCTGGTGTTCTCCCGCCAACCCCCGCACCTGGAGTGCCGCCTCCGCGAAACGGATCATGCCGGAGGCGCCGATCGGATTGGTGGACAGCACCCCGCCCGACATGTCGACCGGAAGATCTCCGTCCAGTTCGGTGACGCCCGACTCGGTGAGTTTCCAGCCCTCCCCCTCGTCGGCGAAACCGAGGTTCTCCAGCCACATCGGCTCGTACCAGGAGAACGGCACGTACATCTCCACCGCGTCGATCTCGCGGCGCGGGTCCGCGATCCCCGCCTGCCGGTACACGTCGGCCGCGCAGTCCCGCCCGGCACGCGGAGAGACGCTGTCCTTGCCGGCGAACAGCGTCGGTTCGCTGCGCATCGCGCCGCCGTGCATCCACGCGGCGGGCCGGGGCGCGCGGCCCGCGCCCGCCCGGTCGGTGAGCACCATCGCGACGGCCCCGTCGGAGGACGGGCAGGTCTCCGAGTAACGGATCGGGTCCCACAGCATGGGTGACGCCTGGACTTTCTCCAGGGTGATGTCGTGCTCATGGAGATGGGCGTACGGGTTCCTGAGCGCGTTGCGGCGGTTCTTGTAGGCCACCAGGGAGCCGACGGTGTCGGGGGCGCCGCTGCGCCGCATGTACGCCCGGACGTGCGGGGCGAAGAAGCCGCCCGCGCCGGCCAGCAGCGGCTGCTGGAACGGGATGGGCAGGGACAGGCCCCACATGGCGTTCGACTCGGACTGCTTCTCGAAGGCGAGGGTCAGTACGGTGCCGTGGACGCGGGCCGCGACGAGGCTCGACGCGACCAGGGCCGTGGATCCGCCGACCGAGCCCGCCGTGTGCACCCGCATCATGGGCTTGCCCACCGCGCCGAGCGCGTCGGCGAGATACAGCTCGGGCATCATGACGCCCTCGAAGAAGTCGGGCGCCTTGCCGATGACCACGGCCTCGATGTCGGCCCAGGTCAGCTCCGCGTCGTCGAGCGCCCGTCGGGCGGCCTCGCGGACCAGTCCGGCGATCGACACGTCCCGGCGCGCCGCCACATGCTTGGTCTGGCCGACGCCTACGACGGCCACGGGCTCCTTGCTCATCGTGGATCCCCTTCGAGTACGGCGACCAGGTTCTGTTGCAGACAGGGGCCCGAAGTGGCGTGCGCCAGTGCCCGATCGGACTCGCCCCGGTGGATACGGGCGGCCGCCTCCCCGATCCGGACGAGTCCGGCGGCCATCACCGGGTTGGCGGCCAGGGCCCCGCCCGACGGATTGACGCTCACGCTGTCGTCGAGTCCGAGCACCTCGCGCAGGATCACCTCCTGGGAGCTGAAGGGCGCGTGCAACTCGGCCGTGTCCACGGGCCGTTCGAACGCGCCGGCCCGTTCGGCGGCGAGGCGGGTGGACGGCGAGTCGGTCAGATCGCGTACGCCGATGCCGTGGGCCTCGATGCGGTGGTCGATGCCCCGGATCCAGGCGGGCCGCTCGCACAGTTCCCGGACCCGCTCCCCCGCCGCGAGGACCACGGCGGCGGCGCCGTCGCCGATCGGCGGACAGTCCCCGGTGCGCAGGGGCCGTACGAGATACTCGCCCTGCGGCACCGAACCCCGCAGTTGGGCATGAGAGTTGGCGGCGGCGTCCGCACGGCTGCGCGCCGCGACGGCCGCCAGTGCCGGCTCGTCCGTCGTCCCCGCGTCGATGAGCGCCTGGGCCTGGAGGGCGGCGAGGGCGACGGAGTCGGGCCACAGCGGGGCCAGGTAGTACGGGTCGAGCTGCCGGGTGAGGACGTCCCTCACGGAGCCGGGCGAGGACTTGCCGTACGAGTAGACGAGCGCGGTGTCCGCGTCCCCGGTCCGGAGTTTCACCCAGGCCTCGTAGAGCGCCCACGCCCCGTCCATCTCGACGTGCGACTCGGAGATCGGCGGCCAGGCGCCCACGCCGTCGAGGGCGAGGGTGAAGGAGAAGGCGCGGCCGGCGAGGTAGTCGCTGGAACCGGAGCAGGTGAACCCGATGTCGGCGGTCTTGAGCCCGGTCCGCTCCAGGACCTCGTGCAGCACCGGCATGAGCATCTCCACCTCGGAGAACTCGTCGCTGGTGCGGCGGTGGTCGGTCTGGGCGAACGCGACGACGGCGATGTCACGTCCGTCCGCGGCTCGGGGTGCCTCGCGCGTCACAGCAGCTCCTTGTACGTGTCGTAGTCCGCGTCGGGTTCGCCGGTGGGCCGGTAGTGGTCCGGATAGCGGGCGCCTTCCGTCCACACCGGTTCGACGCGCAGGCCCATGCGCACCTGGTCGTAGGGGATGCCGGCGATCCGGCCGTGCAGGGCGAGGCCGGCGCCGTCGAGGGCGATGTGTGCGTAGACGTAGGGGACTTGGATGTCGAGGTTCCTCGCCTTGATGTTGACGATGCAGAACGTGGTGACCGTCCCGCCGGGCCCCACCTCCACCTGTTCGGCCGTGGCCACCCCGCAGGTCGGACAGGCGCCCCTGGGCGGGACGTACACCTTCCGGCAGGACGGGCACCGTTCGCCGACGGTGCGGCGGTCGCCGAGGGCCTTGATGTAGCCGGTCTGGGCGCGGCCGGGTGAGTAGGTGTAGTCGAGGCGGGCGGGGGCGACGATCCCGGTGATCGCGTCCTCGAACTCGCCGCTGTGGCCCGCGGGTTCCCCCGGTTCACCGTCGTACGGCTCGAAGCAGGCGATGTCCGTGATGGCACCGGAGCGCTCCTCGGCCCACCGGACCCGGACCCGCATGCCGGTGTGCACGGCATCGGGGCCGGAGGCGTCGAGGGCGTGCAGCAGGGCCGTGTCGGCGCCGTCGAGCCGTACCAGCACCCAGGCGAAGGGGGTGGCGAGGGGCTGCCCGCGGCGCGGCCGGTGGTTCCAGGCCCAGGTGGTCACGGTGCCGGTCGGCGCGACCTCGACCAGTTCGCGGATCTCCTCGGCGGTGACGGGGTCGTACTCGACAGGCGGGACCAGAACCCTGCCGTCACCGGTCCGCACACCGAGGACGACGCGTTCCCGCAGCCCGGTGAGAAACGCGCTCTGCACGGGCCCGACGGACCGGGTGAAGGGAAACTCGACGGTGAGGGGGGCTTTGAGTATCGCGGACACAGTGGGTTGTCTCCTTCGTATCGGGGCACGCACACGCGCCCGTCCTTCAGGGGCGCGGGGAATTGCGCGACCAGCCACGACCGACCGGTCCCGCAGCCGAACACGACCGGTCTCCCCCGACACAAGGCCTACGCCCGTTTGTAAACAGGCGGCCGCTTCTCGGCGAAGGCACGGGCCCCTTCCTTCGCGTCGGCCGTGTCGAAGACCGGCCACCCCCGCTTCAACTCGGCGGCCAGCCCCTCCGCTTCGGTCATCTCGGCCGTCTCGTACACGGACGCCTTCACGGCCTCCACCGCGAGCGGCCCACAGCCGTTGATCCGCTCGGCGATCTCCAACGCCTTCGTCAGGGCCGTGCCGTCGGGCACGACCTGCCCGATCAGCCCGACCCCGGCGGCCTCGGACGCGGAGTACGGCCGCCCGGTGAGCAGCATCTCCAGCGCGTGGGTGCGCGGTATCTGCCGCTGGAGACGGACCGTGGACCCGCCGATCGGGAAGAGGCCCCGCCGCACCTCGAAGAGCCCGAACGTCGCCGACTCCCCCGCGACGCGGATGTCCGTGCCCTGGAGGATCTCGGTGCCGCCGGCGACGCAGTGGCCCTCGACCGCGGCGATGACGGGTTTGCGCGGCCGGTGGTGACGGAGCATCGCCTTCCAGTGCAGGTCCGGGTCGGCCTTGAGCCGCTCGCGGTACTGCTGCCCCTCCATGCCCTCGCCCGCGAGGGCCTTGAGGTCCATTCCGGCGCAGAAGGCGCCGCCGGCTCCCGTGAGGACGATCGAGCGGACCGCGTCGTCCTCGTCGGCCTCGACCCACCCGTCGTACAGGCCGACGAGCATCGGCAGTGAGAGCGCGTTCTTGGCCTCGGGCCTGTTGAGCGTGAGCACCAGTGTGGCGCCTTCGCGCCGCACGGTGAGGTGTTCTGTGCCGCCCATCCGGTGTCCTCCGTCCACAGGAAACGAGAACAGGTTGCAGGAGGCGGGTCGGCACTTCAAGGGTTTTCTGACAGACAGTCAGATTTCTGTGCGGAGACTCTTCACAGTTGTGCCGCCCTTTGCTCTGATGACCGGCAACCGAGGGGCAGCGAGGTCAGGAGGAGCGCGGTGGAGTACAACCTTGCCGACCTGTTCGAGTCGGTGGTCGACGTGGCCCCCGACCGCGCGGCGCTCGCGTACCTCGACATCCCCGGTACGGGCGCGGACCGCCGGCTCACCTATGCGGAGCTGGACGCGGCGGCGAACCGGATCGGTCACCATCTGCTCGACAACGGCATCGAGCCCGGTGAGCACGTGGGGCTGCACCTCTACAACGGCGTCGAGTACTTACAGACCGCGCTCGGCTGCCTGAAGGCGCGGATCGTGCCCGTCAACGTCAACTATCGCTACGTCGAGGAGGAGTTGGTCTACCTCTACCGGGACGCGGATCTGGTGGGCCTGGTCTTCGACGCGGAGTTCACCGAGCGGGTGGCGAAGGCGCGGCCCCGGACGGAGAAGCTGCGGCATCTGGTGCGGGTGGGCTCCCCCGCGTCGGACGCGCCCGCGCTCCAGGTCGCCGGCTTCACCGAGGCGGAGGCTTCCGCGTCGCCCGAGCGGGGCTTTCCGGCACGTTCGGGCGACGACCAGTTCATCATCTACACCGGCGGCACTACGGGCATGCCGAAAGGTGTGATGTGGCGTCAGGAGGACCTGTTCTTCTCGGGGTTGGGCGGAGGCGCGCCGACCGGTGAGCCGGTGAACGCACCGGAGGAGCTGGCCGAGCGAGTCGCCGCCGGGGGTGACGGGATCACGTTCTTCCCCACCGCCCCGCTGATGCACGGCACCTCCACGCTCACGGCGTTCATCGGGTTCAACTTCGGCCAACGGGTCGTGATCCACCGCAAGTTCGTGCCCGAGGAGGCCCTGCGGACCATCGAGCGGGAGAAGGTCACCAGTGTGTCGCTGGTGGGCGACGCGATGCTGCGCCCGCTCATCGACGCGCTGAACGGCCCGATGAAGGGCACCGACTGCTCGTCCCTGTTCAGCGTGTCGTCCTCGGGCGCGATCATGTCGGAGACGGTCCGGCGGCAGTTCCAGGCTCTGGTGCCGCACGCGATGCTGCTGAACAACTTCGGGTCGTCGGAGTCCGGTTTCAACGGCACGGCGACCGAGGACTCGGGCGCGGGTGACGGTTTCCGCATCCGGGTCCACTCCCATACGCAGGTCGTGGATCCGGCGACGTACGAGCCCGTCCCGGTCGGTGTGCCGGGCCGGGTCGCCCAGCGTGGCCATGTGCCCCTCGGCTACTACAACGACCCGAGGAAGACCGCCGAGACGTTCTTCGAGCGGGACGGCGAGCGCTGGGTGCTCCTCGGCGACATGGCGACCATCGACGAGGAGGGTGTCGTCACGGTCCTCGGCCGGGGGTCGCAGTGCATCAACACCGGGGGCGAGAAGGTGTACCCGGAGGAGGTGGAGCAGGCCCTGAAGGCCCACCCCGACGTGTACGACGCGCTGGTCGCCGGGGTGCCGGACGCCCGCTGGGGCAACCACGTCGCGGCCGTGGTGCAGCTCCGCGAGGGCGCCGCCCGCCTCTCCCTGGAGGACGTCCAGGCCCACTGCCGCACCCGCCTCGCCGGCTACAAGATCCCCCGCCAACTGGTACTCACCGACACCGTCCAGCGCTCCCCCAGTGGCAAGGCGGACTACCGCTGGGCACGGTCGGTGGCGTCGGCGGCGGACGGCCGGGTCCGCCCGGGAGCCTGATCGGGCTCCTGGGAGGGAAGCCGGCTCGCGCCCGGTGCGGGGTTCGGGTGCGGGGTTCGGGTGCGGGGCGCGGGCGCGGGCGCGGGCGCGGGCGCGGCTCAGGGTTCGGTGAGGAAGGCCATGACGTGCCGTACGAACCATTCCGGGTCGTCGAGCCAGGGAAAGTGGCCGCCGCCGGGCTGGACCGTGAACCGCGCGCCGGGGAGCAGTTCGGCCGTACGGCGGGCGAGGTCGGGGGTGGGGCCGGTGTCGAGTTCGCCCGCGAACACGAGGGCCGGGGCCGGCAGGCCGGTAAGCGCGGCCCGGGTCGCGGGAGGGTCGTAGGCGCCTGTGGACCCGTAGAGGGCGGACGCCTCCTCGTTGGTCTGGTCCTCCTCGGCGGCCATGTGGGCACGGGCGGTGTCGTCCCAACGGCCGTAGAAGAAGGGCATCATGGCGTCGTCGAAGGGGCCCCGGCCGGTCCAGGCGGCCTCGAAGGCCGGGTACGCCTCCTCGAACCACGGCTCGTCCGCGCGGATGCGGGCGGCGGACAGGCGGTCCTCGACGGTCACCGGCAGGCCCACCGCCCAGGGGGTGGCCGTGATCAGCGCCAGCCGGGACACCCGCTCGGGGTGCCGGGCCGCGTAGAGAAGCGCCAGGTTGCCGCCCGCCGAGTGCGCGAGGAGGTCCATGCGCTCCAGGCCGAGGTGCGCGCGAAGTGCCTCCACGTCGTCGACCTGCCGGTCGCACCGGTACGTCGCCGGGTCGGCGGGGATCGCGGAGTCACCCGTGCCACGCAGGTCGAGCAGGATGAGGCGCCGGTGGGTGGTCAGCCCGCCCAGGTCGCCCAGATAGGCGGAGGCGCGCATGGCGCCGCCGGGGAGGACGACCAGTGGGTCGCCCTCGCCGCGCAGGTGGTAAGCGAGTTCGGTCCCGTCGCGTGCGGTGAAGGTCGGCATGGTGTCGATCTTCGCGTCGCGCCGCGCCCACCGCAACGCGGTTCTCACGCGCGGGCCAGCGGGAGGGCCAGGTCAGGTCAGGTCAGGTCATCGCGAAACGGTCCCGCAGCTCCCGCTTGAGGATCTTGCCGCTCGCGTTGCGCGGCAGTTCGTCCACGAACAGCACCCTCTTCGGCGCCTTGAAGTGGGGGAGCCGCTCGCGGGCGTGGGCGACGAGTTCGTCCTCCGTGACCTCGCCGCGAGGGACGACGACCGCCGTCACGGCCTCGATCCAGTGGTCGTCGGGCAGGGCGATCACCGCGACGTCGGCGACCCGGTCATGGGTGTGGAGCGCGTCCTCGACCTGACGTGAGGCGATCAGTACACCACCGGAGTTGATGACGTCCTTCACCCGGTCGACCACGGTGAAGAACCCGTCGGCGTCACGCACGGCGAGGTCCCCGGAGTGGAACCAGCCGTCACGGAAGGCCTCCGCGGTCTCCTCAGGCTTCTCCCAGTAGCCCTCGCAGAGTTGCGGCGACCGGTAGACGATCTCGCCGGGGGTGCCGTCGGGCACGTCCTCGCCCTTCTCGTCGACGACCCTGGCCTCGACGAACATGACCGGTCGTCCGCAGGAGTCCATGCGGCCCTTGTGCTCGTACGGGCCGAGGACCATGGACAGGGGGCCGATCTCGCTCTGGCCGAAGCAGTTGTGGAAGGCCAGCTTGGGCAACCGCTCCTTGAGCCGTTCCAGGACGGGCACCGGCATGATCGACGCCCCGTAGTACGCCTTTCGGAGGCCGCTGAGGTCACGGGTGTCGAAATCGGGGCGGTCGGCGAACGCGATCCACACCGTGGGCGGGGCGAACAGACTGTCCGCGCGGCCCTCTTCGACGAGGTCGAGGATCCGGTCGCCGTCGGGTGCCTCCAGGATCGTGTTCGTGGCGCCGACCGCGAGGTACGGCACGAGGAACACGTGCATCTGCGCGGAGTGGTAGAGCGGGAGGGAGTGCACGGGCAGGTCGCCCGCCTGGAGGTCGAGGGCGGTGATCGCGCTGAGGTACTCGTGCACCAGCGCGCGGTGCGTCATCATCGCGCCCTTGGGGAGCGCCGTCGTCCCCGAGGTGTAGAGGAGTTGGACGAGATCCTCGGCGCGGGGCTCCTCACCGTCGTACGGCTCCGTGGCGGCCAGCCGTGCGAGGAGCGAGTCGTCCGCGTCGCGCAGCGGAAGGGTGCGGGTGCCGTCCGGGAGGTTCCCGGCGAGGTCCGGGTCGGTGAGGACGAGGGTGCTGCCTGACTGGTCGAGGAGGTACGACAGGTCGGCACCGGTGAGGTGCTGGTTGACCGGCACATGGACCAGGCCGGCGCGGGCGGCTGCCAGGAAGGCGACGAGGTAGGCGTCCGAGTTGTGGCCGTAGGCGGCGACCCGGTCCCCCGGCCGGAGCCCGGTGTCGCGCAGCGCGCGGGCGGCTCGGGAGACCGCGTCGTCCAGTTCGGCGTAGGTCCAGGACCGTTCGCCGTAGTGGATCGCGACGCGGGCGGGCGTCCGTCGGGCGCTGCGCCGCAACGTCCCGTCGACCGTCACGCTGCGACCAGCCGTCATGTCGTCCGCTCCTCAGTCCGTTCTGACGCGATCCTCGGTCCGTCGCGCGAGCGAGGTCAAGCACACCACCCGCATGGCCGGAATCCGGCACGCATGGCGTGAAGTGGCTCAACTCCGACCCTGGGGCGCGAGTCAACCAGAGGGAAGATCCATCACACACATGGACTACGCACATCTGTGTCGACACGCTCAACCGTCCCTTCCCCGATGATGTTGGGAGGCTCCATGCGCACCCGTCTGAGACAGCTCGTGGTCTCGGTCGTCGCCCTGTTCACCGCCTCGGCCGTACTGCCGTCGGCCACCGCCGCCGCCGACGGCGAGCGGGCTGGTAGGCAAGGCCCGTCCCACGGTGGTTTGTCCGCCGTGATCCGCTATACCGAGTACGGCGTTCCGCACATCGTCGGCAAGGACTACGCGAACCTCGGCTTCGGCACCGGGTGGGCGCAGGCCGCCGACCAGGTGTGTGTGCTCGCCGACGGGTTCGTGACCGTGAAGGGCGAGCGCTCCCGCCACTTCGGGCCGGACGCGGCACCCGACTTCTCGCTCTCCTCCGCCACCAGGAACCTCACCAGCGACCTCTACTTCCGGGGTGTCCGGGAGGCGGGCACGGTGAAGCGGCTGCTCGACCAGCCGGTGCCGCTCGGGCCGAGCCGTGAGGTCAAGGAGCTGATGAGGGGCTGGGCGGCCGGGTACAACGCGTGGCTGAGGAAGAACCGGATCACCGACCCCGCCTGCCGGGGTGCCGCCTGGGTGCGCCCGGTCACCACGCTCGACGTGTTCTCCCGCGCGTACGCCCTCGCCGTGCTGGGCGGTGAGGGGAGGCTGGTGGACGCGATCACCACGGCCCGGCCGCCCGCCTCCGGTGCCCCGGCCGGTACGGCGGCCGCACCGGATCCGAGGACCGCCGCCCGGGCCGCGAGCGAGCTGTTCTCCGCCGCGAACGCGGACATGGGGTCGAACGCGGTCGCCTTCGGCGGTGACACCACGGCGAACGGCCGCGGTCTGCTGCTGGGCAACCCACACTACCCGTGGGCGGGCGGGCGCCGCTTCTGGCAGGCGCAGCAGACGATCCCCGGGGAACTGAACGTCTCGGGCGGCGCGCTGCTCGGTTCACCGATCACCCAGATCGGGTTCAACGCCAAGGTCGCCTGGAGCCATACGGTCGCCACCGGCGTCCCCATGAACATCCATCAGCTCACGCTGGACCCGGCCGACCCGACGGCGTATCTCGTGGACGGCGAGCCGGAGCGGATGACCGAGCGCACCGTGACCGTCGGGGTGAAGGACGGCGCCCCGGTCACCCGCACCCAGTGGTGGACGCGGTACGGCCCGGTCGTCACCTCGCTCGGCGCCGACCTCCCCCTGCCCTGGACGGCCGGTACCGCGTACGCCCTCAACGACCTCAACGCGGTGAACATGCGCTTCGCCGACACCTCGCTGGGCTTCGCCAAGGCGCGCGGCACGGCGGACGTCCTCAAGACGCTCGCCCGGCACCAGGGGCTGCCCTGGGTGAACACCGTCGCGGCCGACTCCGCCGGGCACACCCTGTTCACGCAGTCGCAGACTCTTCCCCGGATCACCGACGACCTGGCGGCCCGCTGCTCCACACCGCTGGGCAGGGCCACGTATCCGGCGGCGGGCGTGGCGGTCCTCGACGGCTCACGCGGTGACTGCGCGCTCGGCAGCGACACCGACGCCGTGCAGCCGGGGATCTTCGGCCCCGCGAGGATGCCGACGCTGAAGGACGCGCCGTACGCGGAGAACTCCAACGACAGTGCGTGGCTGGCCAACGCCGACCAGCCGCTGACCGGGTACGAGCGGGTCTTCGGCACCGTCGGGACCCAGCGGTCGATGCGGACCCGGGGCGCGGTCGAGGACGTGGCGGCGATGGCGGACAGAGGCGGTCTGACCGTGCGGGACCTCCAGCGGCAGCAGTTCGCGAACCGCGTGCCGGCGGCCGACCTCGCTGTCGAGGACGTGGCTCGGGCGTGCGCCGCTCTGCCGGGCGGTACGGCGACCGGCAGTGACGGCAAGGCCGTCGAGGTGGCGGAGGCGTGCGGTGTGTTCGCGGCGTGGGACCGGACCATGGACACCGCCAGTCGGGGCGCGCTGCTCTTCGACCGGTTCTGGCGGCGGCTGAACGCCGTGGTGCCGCGTGCGGAGTTCTGGAAGGTGCCGTTCTCGGCGGCGGACCCGGTCCACACCCCGCACACCCTCAACACCGACGCGCCCGGCTTCGCCACGGCCCTCGCCGACACGGTGACGGAGTTGCGGGCGGCAGGCACGGCGCTGGACGCCAAGCTCGGCGACCACCAGTTCGTCGTACGCGACGGGCAACGCGTCCCGGTGTCCGGCGGCACGGAGTCACTGGGCGTGTGGAACAAGATCGAGGCGCCGTGGCGACCGGCCGCGGGCGGCTACCCGGAGGTCTCGATGGGATCCAGCCATGTCCAGGCGGTCGGCTGGGACGGCAGCCGCTGCCCGGTGGCCCGCACACTGCTGACGTACTCACAGTCCTCCAACCCCGACTCGCCGCACTACGCGGACCAGACCCGGCTGTTCTCGGCGGAGAGGTGGGTGACGTCCCGCTTCTGTGAGAAGGACATCCTGTCCTCGCCGCAGCTGAGGGTGGTCCACGTGCGCGATTGAGCCAGAGGTGGTGGTGCCGCCCCCTCCGGGGCGGCACCATGCCCATGGCATATCACTCGTTCCCCCTTGAGGAGGCCGCCGCGCGATGGCACAGGACTCGTTACGTCCCGAGACGGACACGACCGCCGAGATCGACACGACGGTGCCGCGCTCGGCCCGTATCTGGAACTACTGGCTGGGCGGCAAGGACAACTACCCGGTCGACCACGCGGCGGGCGACGCCTTCCGCGCGGTGTTCCCCGGTATCACCGACCTCGCCCGCGACTCCCGGGCCTTCCTCGGCCGGGCCGTCACCTTCCTCGCCGGTGAGGCGGGGATACGCCAGTTCCTCGACATCGGCACCGGTCTGCCGACGGCGGACAACACTCACGAGATCGCCCAACGGGTGGCACCGGACGCGCGGGTCGTCTACGTGGACAACGACCCGCTGGTCCTGACCCATGCGCGGGCCCTGCTCACCAGCACGGTCGAGGGCGCGACCGACTACATCGACTCCGACCTGCACGACCCCGAGACCGTTCTGCGGGAGGCGGCGAGGACGCTGGACCTCTCCCGGCCGGTCGCGCTGACGATGATGCAGGTGAGCGGACACATCGCCGACCACGCGCAGGCGCGCTCGATCATCGGCGCACTGATGGCCGCCCTGCCGTCGGGGAGCTACTTCGCGTTCAACGACAGCGTCGACACCAACGCGGCCAACGCCGAGGCCACCCGGCGCTACAACGAGAGCGGCGCGGTCCCCTACCACCTGCGCGCTCCGGCCGAACTCGTCCGGTTCTTCGACGGCTTGGAGCTGCTGGCGCCGGGGGTCGTGCCCCTGAACGACTGGCGCCCCGACCCGGACGGTGCCGACCGGTCGGGCGATGTGATCGCGGTGGGCGGGGTCGCGCGCAAGCCCTGAGGTCTGCGCGCGGCGGAGAACCACATCAGTGCGAGGTCCGCGGCGGACGCCTCAGACGGTCTTCGGCCGGCCCTCCCAGTACGGCTCCCGTAGCCGGCGCTTGTAGAGCTTGCCGTTCGGGTCGCGGGGCATCGCCTCGGTGAAGTCGACGCTCCTCGGGCGCTTGTACCCGGCTAGTCGGCGGGCGCAGTGGGCGAGGATCTCCTCGGCCAACGCCGGTCCCGGCGTGAATCCGGGGGCCGGTTCGACCACGGCCTTGACCTCCTCGCCCCAGTCGTCGTGCGGGATGCCGAAGGCGGCGGCGTCGGCGACGGCGGCGTGGGTGAGCAGGGCGGCCTCGATCTCGGCGGGGTAGATGTTGACGCCGCCGGAGATGATCAGGTCGATCTTGCGGTCCCGGAGGAAGAGATAGCCGTCCTCGTCGATGAGGCCGAGGTCGCCGACGGTGAAGAAGTCGCCGATGCGGTTCTTGCGCGTCTTGCCCTCGTCCTTGTGGTACGAGAAGCCACCGGTGCTCATCTTCATGTAAACGGTGCCGAGTTGGCCGGGCGGCAGCCGGTTGCCGTCGTCGTCGAAGACCGCGAGTTCGCTGATGGGCCAGGCCTTGCCGACCGTGCCGGGCTTCTTCAGCCAGTCCTCGGCGGTGGCGAAGGCGCCACCGCCCTCACTGGCCGCGTAGTACTCCTCGACGCATTCGCCCCACCACTCGATCATGGCCCGTTTGACGTGGTCGGGGCAGGGCGCGGCCCCGTGTATGGCGTGCCGCATGGACGACACGTCGTAGCGGGCGCGCACCTCCCCGGGAAGCGCGAGGAGCCGGTGGAACTGGGTGGGCACCATGTGGGTGTGCGTGCAGCGGTGGGCGTCGATGACGCGGAGCATCTCCTCCGGCGTCCACTTGTCCATGAGGACGAGCCGGTGCCCGATGTGCAGGGACGCCCCGGCGAACTGCAGGACTGCCGTGTGGTACAGCGGCGAGCACACCAGGTGGACGTTGTCGTCGAACGGCCTGATGCCGAAGATGCCCAGGAAGCCGCCGAGGTAGGACTCCTCGGGCAGCTTGCCGGGCAGGGGGCGGCGGATGCCCCGGGGGCGGCCGGTGGTGCCCGAGGTGTAGTTCATGACCCAGCCGAGGGTGCGGTCGTCCGGAGCCGACCCGGGCTGCCCGTCGAGGAGTTCGGCGTACGGGCGGAAGCCGTCGACCGGGCCGACCGCGTACCGGTGGCTGCCGGGCAGTTCGGCCTCGTCGGCGGCGTGGCGTGCGGCGTCGGCGAACCGCTGGTGGGCGATGAGGACCTTGGCGCCGGAGTCGGAGACGATCCAGGCGATCTCGGGGCCGACGAGATGGTGGTTGACGGGAACGAGGTAGAAGCCGGCCTGGGTGGCGGCGAGATAGGCGGTGAGGAACTCGACGCCGTTGGGCAGGACGACCGCGAAGGCGTCGCCGCGTCCCAGTCCGGCCGCGCGCAGCCCGTGCACCAGCCGGTTGGCCTCGACGTGCAGACGTCCCGCGGTCCATTCCTCTCCGTCGGGGGCGATGAGCACCGTACGGTCGGGGTCGGCGGTGGCCTGCGCCCAGAAGCCCTGCGGGGGTTGGGTCTGGGGGGCTTGGCTCTGGGGGGCTTGGCTCTGGGGGGCTTGGCTCACTGTCCCTCGCTCCTTCCGGCGATCCGGTTGACACGCTCCACGGCCTGCTCGAAGCCTCGGGTGAGGTCGTCGAAGACGGCCTGGACGCTGCGTTCGCTGTTCATCCGGCCGACGATCTGCCCGACCGGCGTGCCGAGCAGCGGCTCCACCTCGTACTTCTGGATGCGCGAGACCGCCTCGGCGACGAGCAGCCCTTGCAGGGGCATGGGGAGGGCACCGGGCCCGGCGGAGTCGTCCCAGGCGTCGGTCCATTCGGTACGGAGCTGGCGTGCGGGTTTGCCGGTGAGGGCGCGGGAGCGGACGGTGTCGCCGGAGCCGGCGGCGAGCAGCTTCTCGATCAGCCGGGGCGAGGGCAGTTCGGCCTCGGTGGTGGTCAGCCAGAGGGAGCCGAGCCAGACGCCCTGGGCGCCGAGCGCGAGGGCGGCGGCCACCTGCCGTCCGCTGCCGATTCCTCCGGCGGCGAGGACGGGCAACGGATCGACGGCGTCGACGACTTCGGGGGTGAGCACCATGGAGGCGATCTCGCCGGTGTGGCCGCCTGCCTCATAACCCTGGGCGACGACGATGTCTATGCCCGCCTGGGCGTGCTTGCGGGCGTGCCGGGCACTTCCCGCGAGCGCCGCGACGAGCACGTCCTGCTCGTGGGCGCGGTCGATGACGTCGGCCGGTGGCGAGCCGAGCGCGTTGGCGAGCAGCCGGATCGGGTAGTCGAAGGCGACGTCGAGCTGGGTGCGGGCGACCTGTTCCATCCAGCCGGTGATGCGCCAGCCGGAGGCCTCCCCCTCGGCGAGTTCGGGCACACCGTACCGGGCGAGGGTGTCCTTGACGAACTGCCGGTGGCTCTCGGGGATCATCGCCTCGACATCGGCCTCGCTCAGTGTCTGGTTCTTCGGGCCTTCCACCTTCTTGGCCGGCATCACCACGTCCAGTCCGTACGGCTTGCCGTCGACGTGGGCCTCGATCCAGTCCAGGTCGCGCTTGAGGTCGTCGGGGGCCGTGTAGCGGACCGCGCCGAGCACGCCGAAGCCGCCGGCCCGGCTGATGGCAGCCGCGACCGCGGGGAACGGCGTGAAGCCGAAGACGGCGTACTGGACTCCGAGTTTGTTGCTCAGCTCCGTCTGCATGGAGCGCAGGATGCCGTAGTCCTCCGGACGAGGGAAGGGGTATTCTGATGTACCGTCAGTTTTTGCCGAGGGCTCACCCCGCGAGGTGTGCCGGCGTGTTCGACGGGGGGTGGGTGGGGCAGAGCCGTCGCCGGTTCGGTGGGCGGGTACTGGCACCGGGCGGGGGTCTTGCCAGTCCGGGGCGAGACCGCCGGAGACGGCGGGCCGCAGCGGAGCCGGCTGGACAAGCAGGCTTCTCCCGAGAGCCCGGAGTGGACTGTGCGGATCCGCGGTAACCCGCTGCTGTCCATACGTACTTCTCCCCATGGCCCGGATGCCCGGGCCGCGCCATGATCGGTCACCGAGGGACCAACGACCTGCGGTCCGCCGATCAAGGGGGTAAACCACATATGTTCCGAAGAACAGCGGCCGGAAGAGCTGTGCCTGGCGCCACGCCGTCACATCGCCGTCGCGGCGGTGCGGTACTCGCCGGTGCACTCGCCGCCACCGGTTGCCTCAGCGTCCTCGCGCCAACCGCGACCGCTGCGGAGCAGCACGGGGGCGCGACGCACTGCGTCACCGTGCTGAACGGAGTTGAGCACGGCGAGCAGGAGTCGACGGTCCGCTCGCGTGCCTGCTTCACGGGACATGACGCGGGCGACCGTGCCGAGCGAGCGGCACCGTCCGCCGCCACCCAACTCATGATCTGGTCCGAGCACCGCGACTGGGGCGGTGTGTACGACCGCATCTACGGCTACGACGGCCCGTGCGACTCCGCCGGCTACACCTTCGACCCGAGTACGTGGTGGTCGAACAACCTGACGTCGTTCCAGGTGATGGGCGGTTGCACCAAGTCCTTCATGAGCGGTCCGCGCGGCAACGACTCCTTCACCGGAGACGTTCGGTACGTCGGCGACACGCTCAACGACGCCGTCACCCATGTCAAGGTCTGGCGCGGCTGAGGCCGCTCTCGTCAACCAGCGGAAAAGGTCATCATCGACATGCGCTCAATGCGTCAACTGCGTTCCGTACTCGCGTCCTTCACGGCGGTCAGCGCCCTCGCGGCCGGTGTCGTCATGGCTAGCGCCGCCGGGAACGCCCAGGCCGCAGCGTCGGACTGCACGGGCGGCGCCCGCGGGTTCCGCGACCACCCTGACAACGCCTCCGGCGACACGCACAAGCCCCGCAGCATCGACATGGGCAGCGGTATCGTCATCACCCTGGAGAAGGGGGTGTACGCGGGGCAACAGATCGCCTTCGGGAAGATCAGCGGTGTCACGTTCCCGGGTGACAAGGTCTGGATGGACTGGAAGGCCGACGGCTGGGACCAGGGAGGCCCTCCCGGCACCCCGATCCGCCCCTGGCTACAGTGCGGCCCGTTCACCGTGCAGAGTATCGGGCAGAGCCTGACGACCCCGTTCAAGCGCACCAGCACCGACCCTGACTACCAGTTCCGGGTGTGCGGTTCGCTCAACTCCAACAACATCGTCCGCTGCTCCGAGTGGTGGTAACCCGCCCGTTGCCGTAGCGAACGGCACACTGTACGGGGGCCACCGCGGCACTGGCCGATGGACTCGGCACGCGCCCTGCGGTGGCCCTCACGCGCATGCCCGCCCGGTCGAAACCGTCGGGGCCGGCCAGCCCCGTTGCCGGATCGACCTCGTCCGCGCACGGCTCCGGGACGAACCATGGCTTCGTCGCACATCGACCTCGGCACACTCCAGCACAACGCTATTCGTCGTCGCGCGGGAGGAGGCCGAGTTGTTGTGCCCGCAGGACGGCGGTGAGCCGGTCGTTCGTCTCGAGCTTTCGGTACAGCTGTTGCAGATGTTTGTGGATCGTGCGTACGGAGATGGTGAGTCGGTGGGCCATGGCGCGGGCGGACAGGCCGTCGGCAAGCAGTTCGAGCACCGTCACCTCTCTCGGCGTCAGGCCGAGTCCTTCCGCGACGTTGGCGGGCGCATCCCGGTCCGTGCCGTGGCGGGGCGAGAGGTGGCGTTCGAGGGCCGCGTGGTGTGCGGCGGCGGCAGTGAGAAGGGGTTGCGCTCGAAGGGCGTACTCGCTGTCCCGGCTGGTGTAGCCCTGGCCTGCCCGGTGGATGACGAAGCCGTGTACGGAGCCGACGCCCCGCAGGGGCAGGCCGAGCAGGTGCCGAGTACCGAAGGCTTCGCGCATCACACTGGCGGTTTCGCTGTGGAACCACTGGCGGCTGCCCACGAATTGCTCCGCCGTCATCGGTGTGCGGTCGGCGGTTGCGGCGTAATGCTGGCCGAGGGGATACCCCAGGCGTATGCAGCGGGCGGTGTCGGGAGTGGCCGTGTACTCCGACGACGCACCCGGCTGCCAGACTCGTACGTGGCCGGCGCTCTCGGTCCAGTCCCCGTCCTTCATGACGACAGCCGCACCACCCAGAGCGCGGCCGAGCTCCTCCGCGATGCGAGGCCATATCAACTCCGGTCGCCGGGTTTCCAACACGTGCACGGCGAGATCCAGTAGTTGTTCGTAGTCCCGCTGATCCGTCTGCCGCATCTGTTTCCCCTTGCCCATACGCGACTTCTCCCCATAGCGGGGGGAGAGATGCCCTTGCAGAACCGCCCATCGCGCAGGACTCGGCGGCGACAGCCCGACCTGGACGGTGACGACGTGATGAGCACCGCCTGGAACGCACACACCATGACGACCGTGAACAACTTCCTGCGCGGGACTTCGATTTCGACGCCGACCCCAACATCGACCCGGCCGGCCATCCAAGGTCATCCCACAACAGATCGGGCACGCTGTCATGCTGCCTGGCAGGCAGTGGTCACGCAGCCCGTTTCCCTTGACGAAGCACAGAGGGACACCGCACGGGCTGCCCGAGTCGGGTCTACTGCCCGGCGCGGGGCGGATAGCGGCGGTGGGCTGGACGGCCACCGTCGGCCAGGAAGGTCGTCACGGCATCGCGGGGCGGAGTGGGTTCGCCTCGCGACGGCGGCGCTGTCGGGACGTCCCCACCCCCGTACCCGCTGATCCGGCGGCGGCTACGACATTGCGCCGCCGAGCCCGTACTCCTCCAGGACCGCCATCGCCGCGTTGTGTCCGGGGACGCCGCTCACCCCGCCGCCGCGCACCGCGCCCGCGCCGCAGAGCAGGACGTTGGCGTGGCGGGTCTCCACGCCCCAGCGGCCGACACCTTCCTGCGCGTGGGGCCAGGCGAGGTCACGGTGGAAGATGTTGCCGCCGGGGAGGCCGAGGTCGCGTTCGAGGTCGAGGGGGGTCCTGGCCTCGACACAGGGGCGGCCGTCGGCGTCGGTGGCCAGGCAGTCGGCGAGGGGTTCGGCGAGGTGGGCGTCCAGTTGGACGAGGGTCGCCGTGAGGAGTTCCTCGCGTACGGCGTCGTTGTCGGTCTCGAAGAGCCGCGCGGGGGTGTGCAGACCGAACAGGGTGAGCGTCTGGTAGCCCTGTTCGACCAGATCGGGGCCGAGGATGGTCGGGTCGGTGAGGGAGTGGCAGTAGATCTCGGAGGGCGGTGCCTCGGGCAGGTTTCCGGAGGCGGCCTGTGCGTAGGCGGCAGCCAGTTGGTCGTACCCCTCGGCGATGTGGAAGGTCCCGGAGAACGCCTCGCGTGGGTCGACGGACTCGTCGCGGAGCCTCGGGAGCCGCTTGAGCAGCATGTTCACCTTGAGCTGGGCGCCCTCGGCAGGGGCGGGCGGTTCATCGCCGGTCAGGGCGGCCAGTTCCTGCGGCGAGGCGTTCACCAGCACGTGGCGTGCGGAGACCGTGCCCTCCGTTTCGGTCGTCCGGTAGGTGATCTCCGCCGACCGGCCGTCCGTGGCGATCCGCCGTGCCTCGTGTCCCGTGGCGATCACGGCACCGGCGTCGCGCGCGGTCATGGCCAGCGCGTCCGTGAGGGCGCCCATGCCGCCGACGGGCACGTCCCAGGCGCCCGTGCCGCCGCCGATCACGTGGTAGAGGAAGCAGCGGTTCTGACGCAGCGACGGGTCGTGCGCGTCCGCGAAGGTGCCGATGAGCGCGTCGGTGAGGACGACACCGCGTACGAGGTCGTCGGTGAAGGTCGCCTCCACGGCCTCGCCGATCGGTTCCTCGAACAGGACCCGCCACGCCTCCGCGTCGTCGACGCGCCGGCGCAGCTCGTCCCGGGTGGGCAGGGGCTCGGTCAACGTAGGGAACACCCGTTCGGCGACACGGCCCGTCATCCCGTAGAAGCGCTGCCAGGCCCCGTATTCACGGCCGGAACCGGTCAGCCGTGCGAACGCCTCCCGCGTGCGGCGCTCGCCACCGCCCACGAGCAGGCCGGTGGGTTGACCGTCGCGTTCGACGGGGGTGTACGAGGAGACGGTACGGCCACGGACGCGGAAATCGATGTCGAGGTCCCGCACGATCTTCCGGGGCAGCAGGCTGACGAGGTACGAGTACCGCGACAGCCGGGCGTCCACCCCGGCGAAGGGGCGGGTCGACACGGCGGCGCCACCGGTGTGGTCCAGCCGCTCCAGCACCAGCACGGAGCGCCCGGCACGGGCGAGATAGGCGGCGGCGACCAGTCCGTTGTGACCGCCACCGACGATCACGGCGTCGTAGGTGTCACGTGAGCGGACTGCGGCCGGGCGTCCGGGCTGTGCGGCAGGTGAGGGGGTGGCAGGCATGCCTCTTGGTAACACGCGATGATCGGGATCGGCCAGGGATGCGTGTCAGGTGGATCAACGCCCGGGGAGGGGACTCGGGGCCGCCCCGCCGGCCGCTCAGCATGCGCCGGACACCCCGTGCGGTCGCCGTTCCTCGGAGCCTTCGCCACTCACGGGTCCCCGTGCGCGGCGGGGTCAGTGGCCGCCGGGCGCCCGTTGTTGTCGTAACGCCGCCACTCGTCGGTAGAGCTCCACCGCCTCCCGGCCCATGCCCAGTTGTTCGAGGCAGTGAGCCTCGTCGTTGCGGCTGGCGAGGGCGTCGGGGTGATCGGCGCCGAGGACGCGTGCGCGAGCGTCGGCGACCCGGCGGTATTCGGTGAGCGCGTCGGCCCAGCGGCCGAGCCAGCCGAGGCCGACGGCGACCTCGCGGCGGCTCACGAGGGTGTCGGGATGATCCGGGCCGAGGAGGCGTTCACGCAGGGCGCGCACGTCGCGGGACTCGGCGAGGGCCTCCTCCCAGCGGCCGAGGCGGCCGAGGTTGACACCGAGACCGTGCCGGGCGCGCAGCGTCTCGGGGTGGACGGGGCCGTGGACGCGGGTGCGGTCGTGGACGAGGGCGCGGTAGAGGGTCAGCGCGTCGGTGCTGCGGCCCAGCCTGCCGAGGCTGATCCCGACCTCGTGGCGGGCGGCGAGCGTGTCGGGATGGTCGGGGCCGAGCGCCTGGGCGCGTGACTCGGCGACCTGACGGTAGGTCTCGAGCGCCTCGGCCCATCGGCCCGACTGACCGAGCGCGTAGGCGACTTCGTACCGGGTGACGAGGGTGTCGGGGTGGTGAGGGCCCAGCACACGGGCGCGGGCGTCGGCGACCTCGCTCGCCATGCGGTACGAGTCCTCCGGACGACCCAGCCTGCTGAGGTTGAAGGCGAGGTTGTGACGGCAGCGCAAGGTGTCCGGGTGCTCGGGCCCCATGATGCGCTCACGGGTGGCGAGGACGGCTGTGTAGGCCTGGTGGGCCTCGAAGTGACGGCCCAACTGGCCCATCACATAAGCCATTTCCTGCTGAGCGGCGAGGGTGTCGGCGTGCTCGGGGCCGAGGAGGCGCTCGCGGGCGCGGGCGACATGGGTGAACTCGTGCAGCGCGTCGGCGGGGCGTCCGGTACGGCTGAGGGTGAAGCCGACCTCGTAGCGGCTGGAGAGGGTGTCGGGATGGTCGGGGCCGAGGGCCTGCTCGCGTTCGGCGGCGACCGCGCGGTGCACCTCATTGGCCTCCGTCCAGCGGCCGAGCCGTCCCAGACTCAGGCCCGCGTCGTGCCTCCCGGCCAGCGTGCTGAGCAACTCCGTCGACGGCGTGGGCCACCAGGGGGGCAAGGGTTCCTCGACAGGCCCGGTGGCGGAACGGACGATCCACTCCCCCGTGAGCCCGGCGGAGGCGTCCGGCGGGGTGAGGACCGGTCCGACGGCGGTGCCGGTGGCCTTGGGGCCGGTGGTCGTGCCACGGGTCCGGGAGGGCGGACGGGGTTCGCACGGCAGAGGCCGCTCGGGCCGCGACCGGGACCAGGACCAGGGGCTGTCCGGAGTGGCGCCGGGGGCCGGGCGAGATCGCGGCGCGGCGGGCGGCACGGGGGCGGGGACCGCGGCGTCGGCCCGGCGTCCCTCCACGAGCCTGTGGCCCAACACGCGGGCATCGTACGGACGTTCACCGGGCTCCTTGGCTAGCAGGTCCAGGATGATCCGGTCCAGGTACTCGGGCACTTCGTCGCGGTGACTGCGCGGCGGGCGGGGCGCGGTGTCGCGGTGTCCCATGAGGACCGCCCAGGCGTCGTCGAGGTCGAACGGCGGCACCCCGGTGGTGATCTCGTAGAGCACACAACCGAAGGAGTAGAGGTCGCTGCGCCGGTCGACGTGATTACCGCTGATCTGCTCCGGCGACATGTAGTGCGGGGTGCCCATAGTGATGCCGGTGCCGGTGAGTCGTGAGGTGAAGGTGGCGTCACGGCCGAGACGCGCTATACCGAAGTCGCAGATCTTCACGGTTCCGTCCGTGAGCCGCATGATGTTGGCGGGCTTCAGGTCGCGGTGGACGATGCCCTGTCGGTGGGTGTGGGCGAGGGCTGCGGCCACCTGGTCGGCGATCTCGACGACGTCGGGGACGGGCAGCGGATGGTGCTTGTTGTCCTCCAGGAGCTGGCTGAGGTTGCGGCCCTCCAACAACTCCATGACGAGGAACAGCACTCCGTCCGACTCACCGAAGTCGTGGACGACGGTCACCCCACGGTGCTGGAGGGCGGCCGCGACACGCGCCTCACGCCGGAAGCGTTCCCTGAGGACACGGGTGGAGGACTGTTCTGGCTGGGCGTTGACGGGCTTCAGGCACTTGACCGCGACCTGCCGGCCCAGTGACTCGTCCCTCGCGCGCCAGACCTCGCCCATGCCTCCGCGCCCGATCAGATCGAGCAGCCGGTACCGGCCCTGGATCAGCCTGGTCTCCGCCATCGCCAACGATCGCCCCCGTCCCCACGAACCCGCCCTCCCCTGGGGCCCGTCCCGAGGATCAGGGTGGTGGTCGCGGCCGTCGGGCGTCGCGGCCCGCAGCCGACCTGATCCGCAAGACAGACCCTGGCCCGTCCAGTATGGCGAGCTGTCTCCTGACTTTGTACGGCGCCGGGCGGTGCCGGGGCCGAGCCGTGACACTGCGCGGAGGATGCGTGTGGGCGGCGGCCGCCGACGCGGACGTGCGGGAACACAGCGCAGGAGGGTGCCGGTGAGCCGTGGGTGGTGGGTGACCACGGCCGGTGCGGGGCCCGGTCGGCCGTACCGCTCATGGGCGTACGGTGGCAGACAGGCGTACGTCAGGTCCGGCGTGCGCCGCCACCGTGCTTCACGTGCCGGTACGAGCAACGGGTGGGCGCCGGCGACCCGGCTCGGGCCGCACCTCCTCGAAGCGTGTCGTCGAGCCGGCCTGGTTTCCCGTCACTCCGTCCGACCACAGGCCCACCAGACGGACGTTGGCCCGCCATTCACCCGTTCACCCGTTCGCCTGGTCGCCTGGTCGTCTGTTCGTCGACTCCCCGGACGGCGGACTCGTCCAGCACGGCGTCGGCGACGGGCAGCGGCACACCGTCGAGATCGAGGACCGGAGATCGGCGCCGGCGGGCCCGGCTGACCGGCCCCGCCGCCGGGGCGCCGTGCCCGCCACCCCCCGACGGAGGTTCCGGCACGCTCCGGCGCGCCTCACGGTCTGTGCCGGGCGAGGAGCAGGGCCACGTCGTCGTCGGGTTCCCCTTTCAGGGTGCCGAGCAGCAGGTCGCAGGTCTCCTCGAGGGGAAGACGGGTGCCGTCCAGAAGCTGCAGCAGGTTCCGCAGTCCGGCGTCGACGGGCATGTCATGGCTCTCCACCAGGCCGTCCGTGAACAGGACGAGCAGTGCGCCCTCGGGCAGCTCCCGCTCGACGGCACTGAACGGCACGCCACCCACCCCCAGAGGCACTCCGGCGGCGACGTCGAGGAACGCGGCTCGGCCGTCCGGGGCCACCATGGCCGGTGGCAGGTGGCCCGCGCGGGAGACCTCGCACCGGCCGTGCCGCGGGTCGCAGACGACGTAGAGGCAGGTGGCCAGCGTGTCGGAGTCACCGAGCGAGGCCGCGATGCCGTCGAGGTGGTCCATCAGCTCGGCCGGAGGCAGGTCGAGCCGGGCCAGGGCGCGGGTGGCGGTGCGAAGCTGTCCCATGATCGCTGCAGCGTGCACTCCCTTGCCCATCACATCGCCGACGACGAGGCCGACCTTGTCGCCCCTGAGGGGCAGCACGTCGAACCAGTCCCCGCCCACCTCGCTGCCAGCGGGCAGATAGCGCGAGGCCACCTCTATGCCGCCCTGGTGCGGCGGTTCCTGGGGCAGCAGACTGCGTTGGAGAGTCAGCGCGGTAGTGCGTTCGCGCCCGTAGAGCCGGGCGTTGTCGATGCAGATCGCGGCGCGCGCGGCCAGTTCGGCGGCGAGGGTGAGGTCCTGGTCGTCGAAGGGCCGGTGATTGACCGTACGGCACAGACTGAGCGTGCCCAGCACCTCGCCGCGCGCTGTCAGGGGAGCGGCGAGGTAGGAGTGGACTCCGGCTCGCCGCAGTTCCTCGACGGCGGCGTCGTCCCTGGCGATACGGCGTAGCGCCGCGTAGTCCACGTGCCGCAGCAGGATCGGCCGCGCCTCTCGTACGCACTGGGTGATCACTCGTGACGAGTCGTACGAGACCGGTTCGCCGACCGGATCCCTGGTGCTGAACGCATCTCCGGGTCGGCGCGCCTTGAGGGCGAGTTCCTGGAAGTCGAGGGAGTCGTCCGCCCGCACCGCGGCCGTGCCGCCGAGGCGCACGACCGAGTCGAGTACGTCTACGGCCGCGAGGTCGGCCAGTTGCGGAACGGCCACGTCCGCGAGTTCCCCTGCCGTCCGGCGCAGGTCCAGCGTGGTGCCGATGCGGACTCCGGCTTCGGCGATCACGGCCAGACGTTCCCGCGCCTCGGCGACCTCCGCGGCCGCGCGCTGTCGTTCGGAGACATCGAGTATCGCCATGGCCAGACCCAGCACGCGTCCGTTCGGGTCCTCCAGTCGGTGATACGACTCCGAGTACGCGTGGTCTTCGCTGTCCGCGGCCGTCCGGCCGATCGTCTGCTGGTCCAGCAGGGGCTCACCGGTCTCCAGGACCTGCCGCATCCGCGACTCGATGGCCTCGACATCGAGCGCCGGCAGCACCTCGCCGACACGGCGCCCCAGCACCGCCTCCTCAGGCACTCCGTTCATCCGTTCCAGTGACGGATTGACGCGCAGCCACCGCAGGTCGGCGTCGAACACCGCGATACCCACCGGCGACTGCCGGACCAGGATGTGGGAGAGGGCGAGGTCCCGTTCCACGTTCCGTACGGTCTCGGCGTCGGTGCCCAGGCCCAGGGCGAGGATGTCGCCGTCCGCGTCGCGCAACTGCATGGTGCGGAACTCCACCCGGCGCGTCGAGCCGTCCTTGTGCCGCAGCGGAAAGACTCCCGCCCAGCGAGCGCCCGTGCGTACGCTCCGGAACAGCTCGCGTGCCCGGGACCGGTTCTCCGGGGCCACCAGCAGCACGCCCGCGTCCCGGCCCAACGCTTCGGCGGCGGAGAAGCCGAGCATCGACTCGGCTTCGGGACTCCACAGCGCGATCCGGGCGTCGCTGCGCAGAACGAGGGCCGCCACCCGCAGCAGATCGAGCAGGCCACCAGGCGCAGCGGAGACACCGTCCGGACGGCCGTCCCCGGCCCGGGTCCCTCGCTCAGCCATACCGGACGCTCCTTCCAGCGGCAACACAGGATGCGTCCTGGGCCCGCGCCTCCGGGCTTCCTGTCAGTCATACCTCTGTCCGCGGGACACCGCACGCCGGGACCGTCCGGTGCCGCTTGCCGCCGACGGCCGGCGCGGCCATGTCGTCCACCTCGCCCACGTCGGCCACGTCGGCCACGTCGGCCACAACCGGAGCCGGCAGCCCGCCACCGGCGGAGGCCTCGGTGGACGTGACTGCCGCCCTGGACGGTGACATCGTCCCGGCCCGTGCGCCCGTGCGGCTCGGCGCCCGGACGTCCGCGTCCTCGCCGACGCCGTCGCCGTCGCCGTCGCCGTCGCACCGGGTCTGTCGCATGGACCGGTGACAGGCCACCGCGCCCGGGAGTTCTCGCATGCCTACGACTCCCGAGCGGGTCGGCGTCGGCGGCACCGGTGAGTGACATGCCACCAACTCCTCCCGAGCGCGGCCGCAGTGGAGTGGTCGGCGGCGGTCTTCCGCCACCGTGGCGCCCGGGATCGGACGCGGGAAGGCTCCGCGTCGGGTGACCGGCCGGGCCCGTTCCCCGGAGTTGATCCACGAGTGTCGCGTCAGTCGCCTCATTCTCTCGCCCCGTGGCGGTCGTCGTCCTCGTTGGGATGCTCGTCCGGCAGTGGCTGTTCGGCCCAGATCGTCTTGCCCGTGGTGCTCTGCCGGCTGCCCCAGCGCTCGGCGACCTGGGCGACGAGCAGCAGTCCGCGTCCGCCCTCGTCGAAGACGCGGGCCCGCCGCAGGTGCGGGGCGGTGTTGCTGCCGTCGGAGACCTCGCAGATGAGCGCGTCGGCGCGGATGAGCCGTAGCTCGACGGGGGCGGTGCCGTAACGGATGGCGTTGGTGACCAACTCGCTGACGATCAGCTCGGTGGTGAACTCCAGCTCGACCAGTCCCCACTCGGCCAACTGTTCGCTCGCCACCTTCCGGGCCCCGGCGACGGCCGCGGGATCCACGGGCAGCCGCCAGGTGTGGACCCGGTCCGCGCCGAGACGGGAGGGGCGGGCCAGGAGCAGGACGATGTCGTCCGTGGAGGGGGTGGGCCGTACCTTGCGCAGCACTTCGTCGCAGGTTTCCTCCAGGTCGGCGGCCGGGCGGCGCAGCGCTTCGCTCAGCAGGTCGAGGCCGACGTCGATGTCGCGGCCGGGGGCCTCGATCAGGCCGTCGGTGTAGAAGGCGAGCAGGCTGCCCTCGTCCACGTCGATCCGGGCGGCCTCGAAGGGCAGCCCGCCCAGGCCGAGCGGTGGCCCGGCGGGCAGTTCCACGAAGCGCGCGGTGCCGTCGGAGGTGACCAGGACGGGCGGCGGGTGTCCGGCCCGTGCCATGTCGCATCGGCCGGCGACGGGGTCGTAGACGGCGTAGAGGCAGGTGGCCCCGACCTCTCCGGAGGCACCGTCCGCCTGCCGTCGCGCCTCCGGGCCTTCCTCCCGGTCGAGGCGGATGACCAGGTCGTCCAGCCGGGTGAGCAGCTCCTCGGGTGTGAAATCGGCGTCGGCGAGGGTCCGCACCGCGGTGCGCAGGCGGCCCATCGTGGCCGAGGCGTGCACGCCGTGGCCCACGACGTCTCCCACCACCAACGCCACCCGGCCCCCGGACAACGTGATGACGTCGAACCAGTCGCCGCCGATCTCCTCGCCGGAACCGGCGGGGAAGTACCGGTGGGCGAGGTCCAACGCGTGCGCCTGCGGCAACCGTTCGGGCAGCAGACTGCGCTGGAGGGTGAGCGCGGTGTGCCGCTCACGGGTGTAGCGGCGGGCGTTGTCGATGCTCACCGCCGCCCGGGCGGCGATCTGCTCGGCGAGCACCAGATCGTCCTGGCCGAAGCGGTCCGCGGTACGGTGCCGCAGGAGGTGCATCACCCCCAGGGTGACGCCCCGCGCGCGCAGCGGCACCATCATCACCGAATGGATCTTGTACCTCCTCACGCTCTCGGCACGGGCGGGAGAGGTCGTCGACCACGCGCGCAGGAGCGGGTCGCCCACACCGTAGTAGGCGCCCTGGGCGGTGATCAGCGCCTGGGCCGGTGGGGAGCCGGGAGGGTAGACGTCGGTGTCGCCCGCGGCGACCACGCTTTCGGGGCACCCCGCGAGGACCGACCGTTGCGCGGTACGGCGGAAGACGACGGGTGTGTCGGAGGGTACAGGTCGCGGCTCGTGGCCCTGGACGACCGACTCCAGCAGGTCGACGGTGACGAAGTCGGCGAACCCCGCCACCGCCACCTCGGCCAGTTCCTCGGCCGTCCGGGTCACGTCCAGGGTGCGGCCGATGCGCTCGCCGGCGTCGTTCAGCACCGCCAGGCGACGCCGGGCCCAGTACTGCTCGGTGATGTCGATCACCAACGCCGACAGTCCCAGCACCGCGCCCGACGGGTCCTTCAGCGGGGAGAGGAAGAGCGACCACGCGTGATCGCGGACCTCACCGGAGGCTCGGAAAGGCTGCTCCTCACGGAAGATCATCTCACCGGTGCGCGCGACCTGGTGCTGAAGGCGATCGATCTCATCCATGGGCTCGGTGGGATAGATCTCCCAGAGTGTCAGGCCCCTCATCTCCTCCTGCGTCAGCCCCATGGCACGGCTCATCACCTGGTTGCAGGCCACGAACCGTGCCTCGCGGTCGTAGACGGCCACCGGCACCGGGAGCTGCGCGAGCGTGAGGTTCCACAGTTCCGCCGTCCCCACGTCGGTCACCCCGGCGGCGTATGTCACCGCCGCCGGGGTGACGACCCAGCACGTGCTGGCGGACCCGCACACCAGCGGCGTGCCCCTAAGCCGCAGGGTGACACGGTCGCCGTCCCGGTTCTGCAGCGCCACATAGCTCGTCCACGGCTCACCGGCGGTCAGGTGGCGCCGCAACGCGTAGGGCAGCTTCGTGGTGAGCAGGGGGGCTACCGACCGACCCACCACTTCTTCGGGCTCGTACCCGAGCAGCCGCGCGGCTCCGGCGCTGCACGCGATGAGGGCTCCGCCGGCGTCGATGACGACCGCGAAGTCCTCCGGTACCCCCGCGCCCCCTGTTCCGGTGGTCGCGCCGGGTTCGTTGTCCATGACAGGTATCCCGACTTCGTAGCTGCCGCGCCCCAGCACGACGTCGCGTCCTGCGTCCCGGGCGCTTCACCCAGCATCCCGCCGCGGCGCACCCCGCTCAACCGGGGACGGCGCAGGACGGTGCCCGCGTGATGCGCAAGCCCGTCGGCGGTGGAGCCGGTGGCCGGACCGTCGGGGGTGGGAAGACAGCGGATGGCGTGGCGCACAACGGGACCCTGGCACGCATACGACCCATGCGGGATGCTCGAAATCGCGGCCCGACGCCGGCTGCGGCCAGACGCTCACGATCCCGGCCCGCAAGCTGCGGTACCTGTACCAGGGCGAGGACGCCGACGCCGACGCCGGCGACGACTACGACAGCCTGCCATGGCGACTGGGCCTGCTCACCCGGGCCAACTCGACTTGCTGACCGTCGCGCGGCCACCCGGTGGAGGAAGTGGCACTCGCTTCGGTCGGCGCCTTGACGGTCGGACGTGGGCCCCGCACGGGAGGCCGGGCCCACACGGGAGGCGGGGCCCATGGACATCCTGAGTGCACCGGTCCGGCCGCCGTCCCCGGGCGGGCCCGCACCGCCCTCGCGGCGTCACGCGGAAGCGGCCAGGCTGGTCATGAGCCCACCCGGCGACTCATACGCCGGGGCGAAGGAGCTGATCATCATGACGACCCTGGTGGGATTCCCGGACCGCCCGGTCCGGGTGTACGCACGTATCGACTCGCCACTGTCCCGATGGCTGTGGCTCGTGAAGTGGATCCTCTCCATTCCTCACTACGTGGTGCTGTTCTTCCTCTGGATCGCCTTCACCGTGGTGACCGTGATCGCGTTCTTCGCCATCCTGTTCACCGAGCGCTACCCCCGCGCCCTGTTCGACTTCAACCTGGGAGTGATGCGCTGGAGTTGGCGGGTCGCCTACTACTCGTACGACACGCTGGGTACCGACCGTTACCCGCCGTTCAGTCTGGGGGAGGAACCGGATTACCCGGCACGGCTGGACATCGCCCGCCCGGAACGGCTCTCCCGCGGCCTGGTGCTGGTGAAGTGGTGGTTGCTGGCCATCCCGCACTACCTGGTCATCGCCTTCTTCACCGGTGGCTCCCACGTCGGCTGGTGGTCCGGCGGCTTGATCGGCGTTCTGACGGTCATCGCGGCCGTGATCCTGGCCTTCACCGAGAAGTATCCGAAGGATCTGTTCGACCTACTCCTCGGCCTCAACCGATGGGTCCTGCGGGTCGCCGCGTACGCCACTCTGATGACCGACGCGTACCCACCGTTCCGCCTGGACCTGGGCGGCTCGGAGACGACCGCTCCGGAGGAGCGGGCCTGATCGCCCCGCGGGCGGCCGCCTCCCGAACGTGCACGGGCCACTGGACCCGGGTGTCGGGACGGCGCCCGCACGGTTCAGGCCGCCACCCATCGGCGCACCGGACGCGGCCACCGGAAACGGGCACCGCTCGTCCGGTTCAGCTCCCGTGCGACTCCTTCACGAGTTCGTCGCCGAGGCGCGCGGCCCACACCTCGATCCGATCGAAGTCGCGGAAGTCCCCGCCCTTCCCGGAGGAGACGATTTTCCGGGCGATGAATCCCTTGGCCCCTCGTCCAGGCAACCGCCGAACGTTACGTGTTCCGCAGGCGTACCGCCGGACGAAGCGCCGAGCGTCCTTGTGCCAGCGCCCCGCGTACAGTCCTCCGCCGACCACCACGGCGTCAAAGGACTCCAGACTCGTCACTCGTCACGGACCGGCGGGCATCGCCTCGACTGTCAGTCCCTCCCTGCGCAGGACGTCGGCGACGGCCTCCGCGACCCTCGCGGTCGACCCGTTCGTCGTTTTGTAGGCGACCGGAACCTTGCTCAGCATGACGGTCCGCCTCCTCTCACAGCCTTTGTGTCCGTTCCTCGGGTGGCACCGTGCGGTGAAGCTTCCCCTTGATCGTGGACACCTGGAGACTGGGATCTTGAGGTTCCAGAGGAAGCAGCACCAGGTGGGAAGCAAGTACACGAAGCGGTACACCGAGGAGTTCAAGCGGGACGCGATCGCGCTCGTCGATTCCTCGGGCAAGACGGTCACCGCCGTCGCCCGGGAACTCGGTATAGCTCCGAGTCCCTGCGCGGCTGGTACCGCCGGGCGCAGGCAGACCGGGGCGAGGGCGAGTCCGGTGAGCTGACCAGCGCCGAGCGTGAGGAGCTCAAGCGGCTGCGCAAGGAGGTCCGCGAACAGCAGCAGACGATCGAGATCCTGAAAAAAGCGACGGCCTTCTTCGTGAAGGAGAACGACCGGTGAACGAGCTGTACCGGTTGATCCATGCGGAGAAGGCGACTTACCCGATCGTCCTGCTGTGCCGTGTGCTGAAGGTTGCCCGCTCCTCCTACTACGCCTGGCGCGAGGGCGAGGCCGCCCGCCGTGCCCGGCAGGCCGCCGACGACGCGATCGCGCACGAGATCACCGTTGTGCACATCGCTTCCCGGCACACCTACGGTGTCCCGCGCATCCACGCCGAACTGCGCCGCCTGGGCCGGCGGGTGAACCGCAAGCGCGTCGCCCGCGTGATGCGTGAGCGCGACATCCGCGGCGTCACCCGGCGCAGGCGGCGTTCGTTGACTCGCCCGGATGCGAAGGCGAAGCCGGCCCCGGACCTGATCGGCCGCGACTTCCATGCCGAGCGCCCCGGGGCCAAGCTGGTCGGCGACATCACCTACCTGCCCACCGCCGAGGGCTGGCTCTACCTCGCCTGCTGGCTGGACCTGGCCACCCGCGAGGTCGTCGGCTACGCCATGGCCGACCACCACCGCGCCGAACTCGTCGTCGACGCTCTCGACATGGCCCACGGCCGGGGCGGACTGGAGCCCGGCTGCGTGGTTCACAGCGATCGCGGCAGTGAATATACGTCGGCCCAGTTCCGGGAACGAATAGGGAAGTTGGGGCTGCGGCGGAGCTGCGGACGGACCGGATCATGCTTCGACAACGCTGCCGCGGAGAGCTTCTGGGCCCTGCTCAAGGAGGAGATCGGCACCCGTACCTGGCCCGACCGGGCCACCGCCCGCGCCGAGGTCTTCTCCTTCATCGAGACCTTCTACAACCGCCGCCGCCTGCGCAAGCACCGGACTTTCGGCTACCTCACCCCGGCCCAGACCAGGCAGCGGCATCAGCACGCCCTCGCGGCATAACAATCACGTGTCCGAGATCACGGGGAAACTTCAGACTCCGGGCGCCCCGACCATCTTGGATCGGCGGGCGAGTCCCGTCCTCCCACCGTGTGCTCCGGTGCGAGCAGGTACCGCTGCAGGCGTGGTTTCAGTTGTGGACACGGAGATCGCGCCAGCCGGCGGTGAGTCCCTGTCCGCGCAGGGACGTGCCGGCACCATCGGTCAACGGGTGCACGGTGAAGATACCCATGCCGATCTTGAGTGACGTGGGCAGCTCGGCGACCAGCTCTTCGTGGATGGTCTTTCCGTCCATCTTCCAGGTGACACGCTTGGCGGCGGTGTCGAGGGTGATCTCGCAGTCGTGGAACCGACCGGGCGTCGCGGACGGGCCGAACAGCGGGTCGCTCACCACACGGGTGAAGGGTGACGTGACCCCGGGGTACGCCAGGTGTTCACTGATCGCAAACACGGTCTCGCCGCTCGTGCACAGGTCGTAGACCCGGCCGCCCACTGGATCGCAGAGTACGAAGGCCGCGAAGCCGTCGCGGTAGTCGTACGGCGTCGCGTTGATCGCCTCGGCCGCGATCGAGGCGGAGAAGGTGATGCTGCCGGCATCGGGCAGGGCGAAGTCCTCGGTGGACAGCACGAGGAACTTGCAGTTGTCGGCCATCTGGACGGGGTGGCTCTGGGTGAACTTGTCGATGGCGATCCGCTCGACATACCCGGGGTCCGGCCTGAGGGACCTCGCTCATAAACACACGGGGCCCCTCCCTACGAACCTCAGACCTTGCCCTGTGCTCGGGCGGCCCGCGCCGTTGAGCCACGGGGCAGCAGGCTCGGGCATGCGGCGATGAGGTCTCGAAGCGCCGTGGTCGCCGCCTCGATGACTTCTGGGGGCACGCCCTCGAAGAATGCGTCGTGTTCGGCCGAGATGGCGAGGACCGCACGCTCGGCGAGCGCGATACCGTCCGATGTCAGCCTTATCCACGTACTGCGGGCGTCGGCCGGGTCGTCCTCCCGCTGGACGGCGCCGCGGGCCACCAGGCGGTGAGTGACGTTGGTCGTACCACCAGTGGAGAGCATCAGGGCGCGGGCCAACTGATTGGGCTTCATGCGGTACGGCTCACCAGCCCTGCGCAACGTCACCAGCACGTCCAACTCGGCCACCGTGAGACCGAGTTCGGCCAGGTCGCTCCGTGTTACACGGTCCAGCGCCGCGGACAGGAACATGATTCGCTTGCTCAGCTCCGAGGAGGCGAACAGGACCTCGGGCAGCTCCGCTCGCCACGCCTGCATCCAGGCCGCCACGGGATCTGGTGTCGCTGTCACGACTCCACTTAGGTCCCTAGACGAATAGCTTCATGAAAAGCTTCACGGCATAACCGGGGGCCCGCACAGGCGTTCAGAGCAGGGCTTCGGGGGTGCGGGGAAGTGCACGGATCCGGCGGCCGGTGGCGTTGAAGACCGCGTTGACGTGCAGTCGGCCGCCGCGTACCACGACGTCGACGGGTCGGCACGCCGTGCAGCGGTGACCCTTCGTCCTTGACCACGAGCGTGATGGCCTGCTTGCGCAGTTTGTCGCCGCCGTCCTGAACGGCGGAGCCGACACTGGCCATGGTCTGCGAACCGAAGTGCCCCGGGGGCCGACGCCATGAGGGAGTCGGCGAGCCGTCTTCTCCGATGGGGTGAGCTGGTCGCCGTCCCAGCGGGCGACGGCGCCGGCCGGCTCCATCGGGTTGTGGTGGTTGCGGGCCATCCGGTACGCCAGATCCAGCTTCACGTCTGCGGTCTTCAGGGCCGCGTCCCTGGCGAGCGCGAAGAAACGCTCGACACGGGCGCGGTTACCGGGGAAGGCGTCCTCCAGGGCGTCCACGGCGCCGGCCCAGTCGGCGGGCAGGGGCACCTCGTGCCGGCCGGGTACCACGGCGCGATACAGGTCGTACTCCTGGACGAACTACGGTGAGTCAGCGACGCCCAGCTTCTCGAACAGCCCGCGCAGCGCGTACGGCTGGACTTCCAGGCCGACTCCGGACATCTGGTGCAGCGCCGTCTCGAACTCGAAGCGGCCTCGTCGAAAGGAGGTGGCGCAGCCGCCGGGGACGTTGTTGCGCTCCGCCAGGAGGGTGCGCGGTCCCAGCGTTGCGGGTGGCGGCGGTCAGTCCGGCGTTGTCCCGCGCCGATGACCACCGCGTCGAAGTCCGTCGTCGTGGCTACTGTCCGGCGGCCTCTCGGGCGATCTGCTCGAACTGGGCGCCCATGGCCTCGCCGAGCGCCTGGGCGGCGGAGAGCGGGCGCACCATCACCGTGAACTCGTCGATCTTCCCGTCGTCGTCGAAGTGCAGGAAGTCGCATCCCTGGAGCTGCTTGCCGGCGACGGTGGCGGTGAAGACGAAGGCGTGGTCGCGGCCGTCGGGGTTGGCGATCTCACGGATGTAGGTGAAGTCCTCGAAGACCCGGAGCACGCATCGCAGGATCGCGGCGGTGATGGCCTTGCCCGGGTACGGCTTGAAGGCGACGGGGCTGGTGAAGACGACGTCGTCGGCCAGCAGAGCGGCCACAGCGTCCAGGTCGCCGCTCTCGACGGCCTTGCGGAAGGGATGCATGAACCCACCTTTGATACTCAGAAATGTGAATAGGTGTGTTGGAGAGTAGAGGGACCTTTAGGGCTTGTCCACAGCGGAAGAGGTGACTATTAGTCACGTTGTTGATTAATCTGCTAGCTTGCATCCATGGCTTTGCGGAACGCGGTGATGGCCGCGCTGCTGGAGGGCGAGGCGTCCGGGTACGACCTCGCGAAGGCGTTCGACGCGACGGTCGCCAACTTCTGGATGTCGACGCCTCAGCAGCTCTACCGGGAGCTGGAGCGCATGGAGGCCGAAGGACTCGTCACGGCCCGCGTCATCGAGCAGCAACGCCGCCCCAACAAGCGATTGTTCTCCTTGACGGAGGCCGGGCGGAAGGCCGTTCACGCCTACACCGCCGAGCCCTTGGGCAAACCGGCGGTGATCCGGGACGAGTTGCTGGTCAAGGTGCAGTGCCTGGACGCGGGCGACATGGAAGCAGTCCGGACCGCCATCACCGAGCGCATGGAGTGGGCCACCGCCAAGCTGGCCCGCTACGAGAGGCTCCGGCAGCGCCTGCTCGACGGGCGCTCTGAGGAGGCGTACTTCGCCGAGGCCGAGCGCATCGGC
Source organism: Streptomyces sp. NPDC012510 (assembly GCF_042955065.1). Taxonomy (NCBI): domain Bacteria; kingdom Bacillati; phylum Actinomycetota; class Actinomycetes; order Kitasatosporales; family Streptomycetaceae; genus Streptomyces; species Streptomyces sp. NPDC012510. The sequence goes on along the minus strand of NZ_JBIBEN010000031.1, from coordinate 25,527 downwards.
CCGTACCTCACCCTGCTGCGCGGGATGTCGTTCGAGCGGGAGAACCTCCAGTGGGGGGACATGGCGCTGCGCAGGCTCGAACAGCGCACGGCCGCGCTCCGGGCCGACGGCTGACTGCGGCGGCCCCGCCCACGCTCGGGGCAGTCCGGCGTCGCCCTGGGCGTCGCAGGAGATCGGTCGCCGCAGTAGCAGGCTGTGGATCCGCAGCGTGCCCATGTCGCTACGAGGAGCCGCCGGCGTCGCCGCAAGCCAGAGCATCACACCGTTGGGGAGGTGTCCCCAGCGGACGCGGCCACCGGAAGCAGCGCCGGCCGCTTGGCCTGGCGGCCGTCGCCGGAGGAGCGGCCACGCAGGCGGCGGCCGACCCAGGGGCCGAGAAAGGTGCCGGCCCAGCGCACTTCGGTACCCACGGTCCTCCAGACAGAGCTGTCTGTCCCCTCGGCCGGAAGGGGAAGGGTCCACTTGTCGTCGCTGCCCGGCAGACCGAGCGCCTGGGCCACGGCAGCCGCGATGCGCGCGTGTCCCAGCGGGCCGGCGTGCAGCCGGTCAGCACTCCACAACCGCGGATCGGTCGCCGCCGCGTGCGCGGCCGTCTCCGCCACCACCACGCCGTGGCGGTCGGCGGCCTCCCGGATGCGCGCGTTGAGTGCGAGAACACGGTGACCGATCGGGCGGGCCAACGGGGTGATACGCCCGACGTCGGGAAACATGAGGGTCGCGACGGTGGCGCCCTGCGCCGTGAGGGCGGCGAACATCGCCTCAACGTGGCCGGCCACCTCGTCGAGGTCGCAGCTCGGGCGCAACGCATCGTTGACCCCAGCCACCACGGTGGCGAGGTCGGGCCGCATCGCGAGAGCCGGAGCGAGTTGCTCGGCGCGCACCTGACCGGCCTTGCGGCCGCGCACCGCGAGGTTGGCGTAGAGCAGGCCGGGGCTGTGGTGGGCGACCTGCTCGGCGAGCCGGTCCGCCCAGCCCCGAAGACCACGGAAGTCGTCGCCGTCCCCGAGCCCCTCGGTGTGACTGTCACCCAGGGCGACATAGCGCAGATACCCACTGCTCGACACGGGGCCGACCGCCTCTCGTCAACGCTGCTGATGGAAGTGGCACACGGCCATCGCTGTACAACTAGTCACCTAGTCGCATTGTTGAGTATGACGATAGCTACGGGATCACCTTCCTGCAAAGTGACGCCGCTCAGGCAGGAGCCGAGGCCGTCGAGGGCGGTCCACCGGCGCAGTCCACCGCCTTGCTCCCGCGCCGACCTCACCGCCCGTTCCCTCCTCAGACCTGCGCACCGACCACGGTCTGCGCCGGTACCTGAGCGCCCGGGTCGTCAACGGCATGCACAAGAGGACGCGGTCGGCTTCACCACCGCCCGCCGTTTCGCGCCGAACCGCCCGTACCGGGTCACCTTCCACGGCGGCGTCCACGGCCCGGGCGACAACGCCTACTGCCAGGCCGCCGTGCCCCCGGCTCACCTCCGGCTCTTGAGAGCCGGGGACGGAGAGTTCACCCGGCCAGATCCGGCCGGGAAGAACCGCCGGCAGTGGCCGGGCGCTCGGAGCGGGCCGTGTCGAGGGATCAGGCGAGGGAAATAACGACCGACTTGGTCCTCGTGTACGCCTGCAGCGCCTCCGGCCCGGATTCACGTCCGTAGCCGGACTGCTTGACGCCGCCGAAGGGCACGGCGGGATCGAGCATGGCCCAGTCGTTGACCCAGACGATGCCGGCGTCCAGTCGTGCGGCGACCCGGTGGGCGCGCGCCAGGTCGGAGGTCTGCAGACCGGCGGCGAGTCCGTACGGCGTGCTGTTCGCCAGCGCGATCGCCTCTTCCTCGGTGTCGAAGGGCTGAACCGTCAGCACCGGGCCGAAGATCTCCTCCTGGACGGTGCGGGCGTCGTTGTCCAGGCCGGCGATGACGGTGGGCTTGAAGTAGTAACCGCCGTTGAGTTCCAGGCGCTCGCCGCCGACGACGACGCGGCCGCCGTCCTCGACGGCCGCTCTCACGAAGCGCTCGACGTTCTCCACGTGCCGCTCGCCGGCCATCGGCCCGACGACGGTGGCCGGGTCGAAGGGGTCGCCGACGGGGACCGCCGGAACCGCGTCGGCGAGGATGCCCAGCGTGGTGTCGTACAGGGACCGGTGGACCAGCAGCCGGGGTCCGCCCATGCAGAACTGTCCGGTGTTGAAGACAAAGGCCTTGATGATCGCGCCGACCGCCTTCCCGACGTCGGCGTCCTCGAAGACGATGTGCGGCGCGTTTCCACCCAACTCCATGGTGACCGGCTTGAGTTGCTCGCCGGCCGTGCTCGCCGCCAGGCGGCCGACCCTCGTCGACCCGGTGAAGGCGATCTTGTCGACGCCCGGATGACGCAGCAGTGCCTCACCCAGGACGGGGCCGCTGCCGGTGACGACGTTCACCACACCCGCGGGAACGCCGGCGTCGGCGAGGATCTCCGCCATCAGCAGCGCGCTGAGAGGGGTCTCGTCGGCCGGTTTGTGGACGATGGTGTTGCCGGCCGCCAGGGCGGGGGCGAACTTCGACGTGCTCAGGATCAACGGGAAGTTGAACGGGGTGATCGCTCCCACCACGCCGATGGGCTCCCTGCGGGTGTAGGCGTGGGAGGGTATGGGGATCTCTCGCGTGGCCCCGTCGACCGACTGCGCCAGCGCCGAGTAGTACTCGTACGTCTCTGCCACGGTCTCCACGTCGACCGCTCGGCTGAGTGAGACGGGCTTGCCGACGTCGAGGCTCTCCACGGCGGCGATCTCGTCCGCCCGTTCGCGCACCAGATCGGCCACTCGGTGCAGTACACGGGCGCGCTCGCGGGCGGGCGTCCGGGTCCACGGCCCCGCGTCGAAGGCCTCGCGGGCGGCGGCCACCGCGGCGGCGAGATCGGCCCCGTCGGCCTCCGCGACCGTGGTGACGACTTTGCCGGTGGACGGGTCGATGACGTCGCGCCGCTCCTTGGACTCCGCGTCCCGCCACTCTCCGCCGATGAACAGCCTGCCCGGTTCGATGTGCGGTCGCTGCACGCTCATGCCCGCTCGCCCTCCCGGTGCGGCGCTCAGCCGTCACCGTGCTCGCGCCGGTCGCGCCTCTGCGACCGGCAGGTTTTCGGATGATGGCCCAGCGGTGACGGCCTGGACAGAGAGCCGGGAGGCGAGCGCTGGAAGTAAGGACGAATGACGTATCTCGTGCGCGACGTTCAGCCTTGTCAGGTCGGCCTGCTGTCGAGTGGCGCGCCTTCGCGGTCCGTGCTCCCACCGGGCGGCACCTTTCCGTCCGATGGACCGAGGAGAGTCAGGACATTCGTCGCTGTGCACGGGTACTTGAACTCTCAAGAATTGATCCAGGAGCCCAGCCGGACCGGCACGGCCCGTCTTGTTTTCCGTGGAAGGACGATCGATGACAAGTTCTCTCGCACGCAGGCAGCTTCTCGGCGCGGGCATCGCCCTGGGAGCGACGGCCCTGATCGGTGGTACGGCACAGGCCGCCCCGGGCACGGCCGGATCCTGGCCCGGGGAGTTCTCGCTGCCCAACGGGTGGGGGCCGGAGGGAGTCGCGATCGGCTCCGGGCCGTACGCCTACTTCGGATCGATCGCCACCGGCGGCGTGTACCGGGTGAACCTCGCGAGCGGCAAGGGCAAGGTCGTCCACCGCGGCCTGGGGCGCATGACGGTCGGCTTGAAGGCCGACTCCTGGGGCCGGCTGTTCCTGGCCGGCGGCAGCAGTGGCGAACTGCGGGTCGTCGACGCCCACAGGGGTGCGCTGCTCGCCAACCACGTGGTCGCCGGAGAGAACAGTTTCGTCAACGACGTCCTGCTCACCCGCGACGCCGCTTGGTTCACCGAGTCGTTCAGCGCGCGGCTGTTCAAGCTGCCCCTGGGCAGGCAGGGCCGCATCGGCGCCCCGGAGAGCCTCACGCTGAGCGGTGACTGGGTGCAGTCCGGTTTCACGTCCAACGGCATCTCGCTCACGCCCGACGGCAGCGCACTGCTCGTCACCAACGCGGCCGCGGACGGCGGATCGCTGATGCGCGTCAACCCCCGCACCGGCGTGGCCCGCAAGGTGGACCTGGGCGACGCGACGCTGCCCAGCGGCGACGGGCTGGTGCTCATCGGCCACACTCTCTACGTGGTCCAGCCCAACCTCAACCAGGTGGACGTGATCCGGCTCAACCGGTCGGGCACAAGGGGCACCGCGATCGGGGTGATCAGGGACGACCGCTTCGACCTGCCCACCACGGCCGCCGCGTACAAGGGTCGGCTCTACCTGCCCAACTCCCGCTTCACCACCCCGGACCGGGACGAGAACACCCCCTACAACGCGGTGTCCGTGCCGTTGGTGTGACGTACGGCCGGAGTACGGCCGGACCCCGTCCGCTCGAAGCGGGCGGGGTCCGTTGCTCTGACGTACGGCCGGAGTGCGGCTGTACCCCGCCCGCTCAAGGCCGGCGGGGTACAGCCGCACTCGCCGTTTCTAGCCGTGCGTCGTGATGGTGTGCGCTTCGGTGAAGGAGAGCAGACCCTCCGAGCCCATCTCCCGTCCGATGCCACTCTGGCGGAAGCCGCCGAAGGGAGCCCGGTCGTCGCACGCGACGGCGTTGGCGTGGTTGATCCAGGTGGTGCCGGTACGCAGCCTTTCGGCGATCCTGCCCGCGTGGGCGGGATCGCCGCTCCAGACCGAGGAGCACAGTCCCGACCAGTCGTTGTTGACCCGGTCCACCACGGAATCGACGTCGTCGAAAGGCAAGATCGGCAGGGCGGGGCCGAACTGCTCCTCGGTGACGATCCGCAAGCGGGGGTCGGGGTCGAGGACGAGTGCGGGACGCAGGAAGTGGCCGGCGGAGGTGGCGGCGCCGGGGGCCAGGGTGCCCCGTTCGCGCACCTCGGCTCCGGCGTCGGCGGCCTCGGCCAGCATGGCGGTGACTTTGTCGCGCTGGGCGGCGCTGTTGAGCGGGCCCATGGTCGAGGCGGGATCGGTTCCCGCGCCCACCCGATGGGTGTCGAGGGCGGAGGTCAGCGCGTCGACGAGCTCGTCGTAGCGGGAGCGATGGACATACACCCGTTTGACCGCCATGCAGACCTGGCCGCTGGTCAGGAAAGCGCCCTGGACGAGCCGTCCGATGTGCTCCTGGTCGAGTACGGCGTCGTCGAGGACGATCGCGGGGTCGTTGCCGCCGAGTTCGAGCGTCACCGAGGCGAGGTTCTGTGCGGCGGCCGCCATGATGTGCTTGCCGGCGGCCGTGCTGCCGGTGAAGACGATCTTTCGGACACGAGGGTCGGTGAGCAGTGGGGCGACCGCGTCGTTGCTGCCCGTGACGACGTTCAGCACCCCCGCCGGGAGCCCCGCGGCGAACAGCTCCAGCGTGCGCACCATGGCCAGCGGCACGGTGGGCGGGGGCTTGACCACGGCCGTGTTCCCGGCGAGCAGCGCGTACGGCAGGCTCGCCCCGAGGATGGCGATCGGCCAGTTGAACGGCACGATGACGGTGACCACGCCCGTAGGGAGCCGATGGATGTGCGAGGTCAGCGGAGGGCCGTCGAGGCGTCGTACCTGGTCGAGGGAGTCGGCCAGGTCGATCGCCGCCCGGGTGCGTGCGACGAAAACCCCCATCTCCACCTGGCTCTCGAAGGAGACCTTGCCGTTCTCCCTGGTCATCAGGGCCGCCCGCTCGGCCTCACTGCCGTCGAGGAGGGTGAGCGCCTGGCCGATGATCTCCGCTCGCCGGCGTGCGGGCATCGCCGCCCAGCTGGGGAACGCCGCGTCCGCGGCGGCCACCGCCGCCCGGGCCTGCTCAACGGTGGCCGCCGCGGCATGACCGACGGTCTGATCAGGGGCCGCAGGGTTGTGGACGGCCGTCCAGTCTTCGGTCTCGACGGTCTTGCCGTCGATGAGCAGTCCGGTACGGACAGGTGCCGCCCCGGTCTCCGTCGGTGTGGTGTGGGCTCTTTCGGACATGTGACTCTCCAGAGGATCAGGTGGGCCCCGCCGTTCCGTGCCTCTGCGCCGTTCCCCGCCTCTCGGCGTGCCGGACGTCGATGACCAGGAAGCGCGAGGAGGAAGGGGCGATGACGCCTGCCGGACAATGGTCCGCCTGGCGGACAGTTTGGGGTCAGGTCGCCGGCGCCACCGGGCTCGCCAGGCCGACCGCCCGCAGGATTCTGCTGCCCCTGGAGGAACTGGGCTATGTCCGCTCGTGTGAGGCGGGGTTCGCGCTGACCCCCAGGGTGCTCGAACTCGGGGTCGCCTACGTACGCTCCATGGGTCTGTGGGACATCGCGCGGCCCCATATGGAGCGCCTGGTGGAGCGAACCGGCGAGTCGTGCTCCGTGGCTCAGCTGGACGGATCGGACATCATCTATGTGGCCCGGGTGGCTGTCCCCAAGCTCGTGACCCTGTCGGTGCAGATCGGAACGCGGTTTCCGGCTCTGCAGACCTCTCTGGGAAAGGTACTGCTGGCAGCCTTGCGGGCCGATGAGCTGAAGCAGGTGCTCGCCGAGCCTTCCCGCTCGGGGCTGACGCCGTGTTGGCAGCCCGACCTCGGCGAACGTGACGCGGTCCTGCGCGAAGTGCGAGCACGGGGATGGGCTCTGACGGACCAGCAACTGGCGCCCGGTATCCGGTCGGTCGCGGCCCCGCTGCGTGACGGCTCCGGCAAGGTCATCGCGGCGCTCAATGTCAACTGTCACGCGGCCGAGACATCGGTCGAGCGACGTGTCGAGGAGCATCTGCCACCGCTGTTGCAGACGGCGGGAGACATCAGTGCGGATTTCGCCCGTGTCGCCGCGGTGCCGCAGGCCTGAGGAGCCACTGCCCCCTGCACGGACCAGGCCGTCGAGGGGCCGCGTGCGCGTCACGCCTCCTCGAAGGCCGCCAGGTCGAGGGGCGTGGGCCTGAAGTCCTGAAGCCGGTCCGCATAGGTGCCGGAGAAGAGTTCCGCGACTGATCCGGCGGTCCAGCCGTCCTGCCGGAACCGCTCCTCGACCTCACCGGGGTGCGTCCACAGAGCGATCCGGTCGCCTCCCGCCGCGATGGCCTGTCCGGTGATGTGGGCCGACTCCTTCGACGCCAGATACACGATGACCGGTGCCACGTCGTCCGGCGATCCGAGCCCCTGGCGCCGGACGGCGTCGGGAACGGGCTCCCCAGCGTCGACCTTCGCCACCAGGTCACCGACCCGGGGCATGGTCGCCACCATGCGGGTCAGCGCGGTGGGCACGATGGCGTTGACGGTGACATCGATCTTCGCGAGTTCGAGCGCCCAGGTGCGTGTCATCGCGACGATCGCGCCCTTGGAGGCCGAGTACGCGGTCTGGCCGAAGCTGGCGCGCTGCCCCGCCGGCGATCCCACCAGGATGAGCCGACCGCCCTCGCCCTGTTCCCGGAAGTGGGCCGCCGCCGCGCGGCCGCAGGTGAACGTACCGCGCAGATGGCTGTTGACGACGACGTCGAAGTCGTCGTCGGTGGTGTTGCGCAGGGTCCTGTCACGCAGCGCACCGGCGTTGGTGACCATCACATCGAGACGGCCGAACTCGTCGACCGCGCGCCGCACCAGCCCGTCGGCGAACTCGGAACCGCCGACCGCCCCGACATGCGCGACAGCCGCTCCACCCGCGTCCGTGATCAGGTCAACCGTCTCCTCGGCCACGTCGGCGTCGAGGTCGTTCACGACGACGGAGGCACCCGCCGCCGCCATGGCACGGGCGTAGGCACGTCCCAGGCCTCGGCCCGCACCTGTGACAATGGCGGCTTTGCCGTCGAGCATGATGTCCTCCTGAGCTGGTCGACACGGCGTCCTTCTGAGCGTAGGAACGCCGGGGCCCGTGAGGATCCCGCTGATGACGGCACCTGTGGCCGACCTCTGTCCCGTCCGGTCCGGGACATCCGTCGCGGTCGGCGCAGAGGTCAGCCCTTCGGGGGCACCAGCCCTTGCCGTACTGCGAGCAGCGCGGCCTGGGTCCGGGAGGTGAGCCGGAGCTTGCGCAGGACGTTGCTCACGTGGGTGCGGGCGGTGCGCTCGCTGATCACCAGCTCGTCGGCGATCTGCTGGTTCGACCGCCCCTCGGCGACCAGGACGAGCACGTCGCGTTCCCGGCCGGTGAGCGAGGCGAGCCCGGTCGGTGGCGAAACGATCTCCTGGGTGAGCCCCCTGGCCACCGCGGGGTCGAGAAAGACCTCGCCCCGGGCGGCCGCGCGGATCGCGGCTACCACCTCACCCGCTTCGGCGTCCTTGAGCAGGTAGCCGGCGGCTCCCTGGGCGAGCGCCGCGTGAACGCGTTCCATTTCGCCGAAGCTGGTGAGGACCACGACCCGGACACCGGGGTGACGCTGCTTGATCGCTCCGATCGCCGTGGCCCCGTCCATCCTGGGCATGAGCAGGTCGATCAGCACCACGTCCGGCAGTTCCCGGTGCGCGGCCATCGCGTCCAGCCTGGTGAGCGCCTCCTGGCCGTCCGCGGCCTCCGCGGCCACCTCCATGTCGTCCAGGACCTCGAGGTAGGCGCGGATTCCGCGGCGTACCACGGCGTGGTCGTCGACGATCAGGACCCGGACCGGGCGGAGTGCTCCGCCTCCGTGAGCGGGACTGCCGAGGGAGCGTTCCGGCCGCGTTCCGAGTCCGCGGGCGGCATCTGGGGCACTCGTACCGGAAGGGGCGCGACGACCCGTACGGTCGTGCCGCTCCTCGCGCCGGATCTGATCCTCATGGTGCCGCCCCATCGCTCCGCCCTTTCGCGCATGGTCGTCAGTCCATAGCCGTGGTGCCGGTGGGGACCGGTCCTTCGGCCCCCTTTGCTGTCCGGCGCGTCTCGTCGTCCGCCGGAGTCAGCGAATCCGCGGCCGTCATCGCGGATCACGGCGGTCAGCGTGTGGTCGCGTATACCGAGGCGGATGGTGACGGCGGTGGCCTCCGCATGCTTGACCACGTTGTGGATGGCCTCGGCGACGATCCGGTACATGTCCTCGGCCAGTTCGGGTTCGACCGCGTCCACTTCCTGCCCGCACTCCAGCCGGATGCTGAGACCCGTCCGGTTCTCGGTGCTCTTGACGAGCGTGGTCACCGCGTCCTCCAGCCCGAGCCGGAGGGATGCGGACGGACGGAGTTCGTGCACCATGGCCCGGAGATCGGCGAGTACGGTCCGCGACAGGGACCCGACTTCGTCCGCGAAGTTCCGGACCGCCACCGCGGAAACCGCTTCGCCCCGCGCACCCAGCACTCCCACGGCGTTGGCCTGCATGCCGATGGAGAACACCTGCTGAACGATCGAGTCGTGCAGGTCGCGGGCCAGGCGCTGACGCTCGTTGCGGCGGGCACCCTCACGCTCCGTCTGGAGCAGGGTGGCGTGGTCGACGGCGAGGGCGGCCTGTTCCGCCATGGCGGCGAGGAACTCCAGGGTCCGGCTGCCGATCTCCTGGCCGGGGGCGAAGTAGGCGTTCAGCACTCCTTCGGGGCGGCCGCGCGCCATCAGCGGCACACTGACGAAAGAGTCCCAGTTCAGCTCCCCGAGGTACGCGTGCAGCGGTTCCCAGGCGGGGTCCTCGAGGATCTGGGCCCATCGGTGCGGTACGACGATCGGCCTGCGCTCCCTCAGGGTGTCCAGCATGCACAGCCGGGCGCCCCGGTCACGACACTCCAGGAGACGGTCGAGGAACCCGTCCCAGTGCCGCAGCCCCGCGGAACCCATCAGCCTCAGTTCTCGGCCGCTGCTGTCGAGGGTGAGGATCTGCACGCCGGCCAGGCCGTCCGCCTGGACGATCTGCCGGGCCACGGCGTCCAGTGTCGAGCTGAGCGAGCCTTCCGAAGCCAGCGCCATCGACGTCCGGGCGATCGCCGCGATCCTGCGCTGCCGATGCCATTCGTCGGTGACGTCGCGGAACGACACCACCGTGAACTTCGGGTCGGTCGGCAGACTGCGGGTCCGGTAGGCGAACTCGCGACGGGGCCCGGATGCGGGCTCCCAGTGGGCCACCTGCTCGTCCGATCGAGCTTCCAGCAGCCCGGCCCGGCATGCGCCGACCCCCTCCGGCGGCGTGAACGGGGACGGCCCACCGATCAGTTCACCCTCCGAGTCCGCCTCGAGCAGCGCGACGGCCGCCGGGTTCAGCCGAACGAAGCGGCCCACGCAGTCCAGAACAGCGAGGCCGTCCGGCGCGGCGGCGGCGATGTCGTCCCACCCCACGAGCGGCGACGCGGACATGACCGATCTCCTCATGGTCGACGAACGATGAACCTGCCCGGGAGCCCGCCGTGCCAGGCGGACGCTGCGTGGAACCGGGTGCCTCCGCGGCAGGCGTCGGTCGGCCTGGGGACGAAGCCGACTCAGGGCAGTCCACGGCGTCGGTGCCCTCGCGCAGTCTGCCCTCGACCGTGGACAGCATCGTAGCCCGGCGGATTCCGGGCGGTCCTACGTCATTCGACCTGTTCATCGGCGGGACGAAGCGCCGATCAGGTTCAGTCAATGCTCGCGTTCCCCCTGCTGAGGGCGGCTGCCTAGGTTGGAAGGGCGCCCCGCGGACCGTTTCACTCCCCCGAAAGGGTCCGTGGGGCCGCACGAGCGGCCTGCTCGATCATGTGGTCCGCGCGAGCCATCGAGGACGAGGAGGTCCGAGACGTGGACGTGTCCATCGGCACGATCTGGGAGGCGGTGTGCCATGCGCTGCCCCATGCCGTCGCCATCACGGAGCCAGCGCGCGAGATCACTTACCGCGAGTTCGACGAGCGGGCGTCCCGGCTGGCCACCGCGATGGAGGAGGCCGGCGTCGGCGAGGGCGACACCGTGGCCTGCTACCTGTACAACGGCGCCACCTACCTGGAGACGGTCTTCGCCGCCTTCAAGCTCGGTGCCGTACCGGTGAACGCCAACTACCGCTACACCGGCGAGGAGCTCTCCGAACTCCTGGCCGACGCCGACGCGGCAGTGGTCGTCTTCAGCGGCGCCCTGGCCGCCCGGGTCACGCATGCCGCCGCCCATGTGAGCACGCTGAAGCTGCTCGTGAGGGACGGCGCCGAGCCTGCCGGCGGCCCGGCCGGGCCTGCCGTACCCGAGCTGGAAGAACTGCTGGCGGCGCATGAACCGCGTAGGCCGCAGCCACGCCCCGGATCCGACCGACTCTTCATGTACACGGGCGGGACCACCGGCAAGCCGAAGGGCGTGGTGTGGCGACAGAGCGATCTGCTGCACTCCCTGGTGGTGCCGATCTTCCATCCGCTCGGTGTCACCGAGCTGCCGGCGACGCTCGACGAGGCCGTGGCCATCGCGGTCGAGGCACACCGCGAAGGCAGCGCGCCGACCACGATGCCCGTCGTACCGCTGATGCACGCCACCGGACTGTTCAACACCATGGGCGCTTTGATGGTGGGCGGCAGGGCGGTCACCGCGCGGCAGGGCGGGCTCGACCCGGAGCACGTCTGGCGCACGGTCGCCGATCAGCGGGTCGCGACGGTCATCGTCGCGGGCAATGCCGTGTGCCGACCGCTCGTCGACGAGCTCGTGCGGGCGGAGCAGGCGGGGACGCCGCACGCTCTGCGCTCTGTGCGCAGAGTCCTCAGCTCCGGCACAGCTCTCAGCGACGTGCTCAAGCGGCGACTGCACGAGCGAGCCGAGATCACGGTCATCGATGCCATCGCGTCGAGCGAAGGGGGGCCTTTCGCCTTCGCGATCACCTCCTCCCTCGGAGACCTGCCCGCCCGATTCTTCCCCGTGCCCGCGACGAGGGTGATCGGCGACGACGACCGGTTCGTCGAACCCGGCGGTGACGACGTCGGGATGCTCGCCTACTGCGGGCCCATGCCGCTCGGTTACTACAAGGACACCGAGAAGAGCGCGACGACGTTCCGCACCATCGACGGAGTCCGGTACGCCATCCCCGGTGACCTCGCCCGTCTTGAGGCCGACGGCGCGATCCGGTTCCTCGGACGCGGCTCGGGCGTGATCAACACGGGCGGCGAGAAGGTGCACCCGCAGGAAGTGGAGAACGCCCTGCTCTCCCACCCCGGTGTGACCGACTGTGTCGTCGTCGGCGTCCCTGACGAGACCTGGGGCGAGCGGGTCGCCGCCGTCGTGGCGGTCCGGGCGGACACGACCGTCACCGGGCAGGAGTTGCGCGACTGGGCTCGGCGGAGCCTCGCCGGCTACAAGGTGCCGCGCTCCGTGGTCCTGACGGACGTCCTGCCCCGAACCCCCACCGGAAAGCTCGAAGTCGCCTGGGCCAAGAAGACCGTCCAGGAGTCCGACGCGGGCGACAGAGTGTGACAGTCGGGTGCGAGCAGCCATGGCCGACCAGCACGCCGCCGCGCGGCCCGTACGGCGGTCCACGCGGCGGTCCACGCGGCGTTCCAGCGGCAGCGCCGGTCCGCAGGAGGCGTACGGCCTCGGTCCCGAGCCGATGGACGCAAGGGCCTCGTTCCCGTTCCCGGAAGGCGGAAGCCACTGGGGGTACCGCGGGTCCGCCGTGGTCTGCTGCCACGGCCGGGCTCGGCTCGCGCGTTCCTGGCGGGCTCCGCGCGTCCGCAGTGCCTCCACCACACCGGCCACATGGTCCCGCGCGACGGCTTCGGCCGCCGCCGGGTCATTGGTGACGATCGCCGCGATGATCCGCTGGTGCCGGGGCAGCGACACATGGGCCCGCCCCGGCACCGGGGAGAGCACGAAACGGTGTCGGACTGTCTACGCCCGCAGCCGTTCGAGGACCTGCTCGGCCCTGTCATCGCCGGCGAGGTCGCGCACACGGCCGTGCGGACGGGCGTCGAGGTCGCTGTACGTCATCAGTTCGCCGTCGGCGACTGCCTTCGCCATGTCCGTGCCGATGCCGCGCAGTTCCTCGGCCTGCGCTCGGCTGACCCTCTGTAAGAGCGGCCATCAGGTTTTCCACGACCATCCGCACCTCGGTGATCCGGACGGCCTCGGCGGAGCTGCTCTCCCGGGCGCGTGCGCCACGATTGCGCCGGATCTCCACCGGGTCCTCCGCCGCCGGCTGCCGCCGAGCCGACCTGACGTCGGCGCGGGCGGCGCCGAACCATTCGCAGGGGTCCGCCTCGACCAGGCGCTGTCGCGGTGCGTACTCACCCTCGTGCTGCCGGCGCCGTGCCGTCGGCAGCGCGGGCTCCGGCGGCACAGCAGCGGGGGCGTGGGCGTGCGGTCAGTCCTGATAGACGACACCCAGGTCGGCCAGCTTGGCGCGCAGTTGGTAATAGTCGACACCCAGAGTCCCGGAGCGCAGGACCTCGCGGGTGGCCGCCTCCTTGGCGATCCGCTTCTCCGCGAGCTCGGCCGCCTCCTCCGCCTCCGCGAGGGGCACGACGACCACGCCGTCGTCGTCGGCGACGACGACATCACCAGGGGAAACGTTCACTCCGCCGAGTGTCACGGGCACGTTGACCGATCCCGGGGACGCCTTCACCGTGCCCTGCGCGGACACCGACCGCGCCCAGACGTGGAAGCCCATGCCCCGCAGCTCGGCGGTGTCGCGGACACCGGCTCCCGTGACCAGGCCGATGACGCCCCGGGTGGCCAGGGAGGTCGCCAGCAGTTCGCCGAACATGCCGTCCGTGGACGGCGAGGTGGTCGTCACCACCAGGACGTCCCCGGGCCGGCAGACCTCTACGGCGGCGTGGATCATCAGGTTGTCCCCCGGGTGGGAGCTGACCGTCACCGCGGGACCGGCCACACGCACGTTTCGCTGATTCGGCATCAGACCGGTCCCCGCGAAGCCGCGGCGGCCGATGGCTTCGTGGACCGTGGACACCCCCGCCTCGGCGAGCCGGGCGACGACGTCGGCAGCGGGCCGGGCGATGTTCCTCACAACGACGTGGCGGTCGCGCATAACTCCTCCGAAATACTCAGGGTTGGTGTCAGGAGACTTCATGAAGAAAACACCATTGTCAACAAAAAAGTTGGATATATGGTGACATCAACTTGGCTGATCCATTTCGTCGCACCATCGGTCAAGTCCGTGCGAAGGCATGGGAGTTCGGCCGACGTCCGAGTTCTCCACCCCGGCACGCCGACAGCGATCCCGGCCGTCTCCGGCCCGCATCCGGGGCCCACCTGCCTTTCCCTCTACTCACCCACCCAACCCACTCGACCCAAGGAGTACTGATGAGCCACGACACCTCCACCACGTCCGAAGGCGCGCTGCTGGTGATCAGCGCGCACGCGGGCGACTTCGTCTGGCGGGCCGGCGGCGCCATCGCGTTGGCCGCCGAACGCGGTCAGCGCGCGAAGGTGCTGTGCCTGAGCTTCGGCGAGCGCGGCGAGTCCGCCCGTGCCTGGCGGGACGGCCTGAGCCTGGACGAGATCAAGGAACTCCGCCGCACCGAGGCCACGAACGCCGCGGCCGCGCTGGGTGCGGAGATCGAGTTCCTGGACGCCGGGGACTACCCGCTGCCGGAGACCCAGGAGTTGGTGGACCGCGTCGTGCACGTGTACCGGGAGGTGGATCCCGCGGTCGTCCTCACCCACACCCTCACGGACCCCTACAACGGCGACCATCCGGCCGCCGCCCGCATGGCGCTCCAGGCACGCGTACTCGCCCAGGCGGTCGGTTACGACGCGCCAGGTGAACCGCTCGGCGCTCCCCCGGTGTTCTTCTTCGAGCCGCACCAGCCGGAGCAGTGCGACTTCAAGCCGAACGTCCTGCTGGACATCACCCCCGTCTTCGACAGGAAGCGCAAGGCCATGGAGTGCCTGGCCGCACAGCAGCACATGTGGGACTACTACACCGACCTCGCCAAGCGGCGCGGCGTTCAGCTGAAGCGCAACGCCGGACCCAACCTCGGCCTCGCACACGGAACCATGGGAGAGGCGTACGTGCGGCTCTACCCGCAGACGACGGATGTCCTGGCATGACGGCGCACAACGCGACGGGTGCCCGCGCGGCCACACACGTCTGGGTTCCCTTCCTCGACACGTCTCTGTACGTGCAGTTCACGGACGAAACCGACAGGGTGCACGGAACGGCCGGAACGTACGACCCCCGGAGTCTGTTGGCCGAGGCCGTCCCCGAGGACGCACTCACACGCGACGACCGGCACGGCGTGGTGATGTGGCGCACCGGCGTCGAACGGCTGCACGCCGTCGTGGAAGCCCTCTGGAACGAGGACGACCGCCAGGTGCGGATCCACCTCGACCAGGCCCCGCGGGCAGGCAGGGACGACGACATGCCCGGCCCGCGCGACGGATGACGTAGTCCGGGCCACGACCATACGCCGCCCCGGTCCGGTCATTCGAGCGATGACCTGGGCATCCCGCGGTGGCTAGCGTCGGTCGTGCCGCCACCGACACCGGGCGGCCCGCCCTGCCGACCGTACCGAGGAGATGACGAACGTGACGAGCCCCTCAGCCACCGCCCCGGACACGCGCCCTCTCGGTTCCGCCGCGGCCGGAACGCCGTCCGGGACCCGGCGCGGCACCGAGTTCGAAGGCACCGTCACGGTGCTGGCCCGGCAGGCGGTGGCGGACGACGTCGTGTCGCTGGAGCTCGCGGTGAGTTCGGGCGAACCGCTGCCGGTCTGGCAGCCCGGCGCGCACATCGACGTCGTCCTGCCGACGGGCGCCACCCGGCAGTACTCGCTGTGCGGCCCTGTGGGAGACACGGCTCGTTGGCGTGTCGCGGTGCTCCGGGAGCCCGACGGGCGCGGCGGTTCGCAGTGGATCCACAACCACGTCGAGGAGGGCGGCGAACTTCGGGTGCGCGGCCCGCGCAACAACTTCCCGCTGCGGCCCGCCACCCGATACCTGTTCGTCGGCGGCGGCATCGGCATCACCCCCTTGCTCCCGATGATCGCCGAGGCCGATGCCGCCATGGCCGAGTGGTCCCTGCTCTACGGTGGCCGCACACGTTCCTCCATGGCGTTCCTGTCCGAACTGGAGGGCCACGGCGAGCGCGTGACTGTGCGGCCGCAGGACGAGCACGGACTGCTCGACCTCGCCGGCTTCCTCGGTGATCCCGACCCGTCCACGCTGGTGTACTGCTGCGGCCCCGCAGGGCTCATCGACGCGGTCGAAGCGCACTGCGCCGACTGGCCGACCGGTGCGCTGAACATCGAACGGTTCGCCGCGGCGGCCGTCCGACAGCCCGCCGACGACACGGCCGAGCAGCCGATCGAGGTGGAACTGCGGGCGTCCGGGACCACAGTGACCGTGCCGCCCGGCCTGTCGGTCCTCAAGGCCGTGGAGGAGGCGGGCGTCCCTGTCCTGTCCTCGTGCGAGGAAGGCATCTGCGGCTCGTGCGAGACCTCCGTCCTGGAGGGTGAGGTCGACCACCGCGACTCACTGCTCACCGAGGACGAGCGCGCCGCGAACGACACGATGCTGATCTGCGTCTCCCGGGCGCGCGGCGGACGCCTCGTCCTGGATCTCTGACACCCCCAACCCGGTCCGGACAGCGCCCTGTCGGGGTCGCAAGCGGACCGGTGCACCTCAGTACCCATCACCGACCCGGCACACGCCCGAGCCGGACGGCCGACGCCGAAGAAAGGACCCGCGATGACATTGACACAGCACGTGCGCAACGGCTGGTACCTGGGAGCCTGGTCCGACGAGATCGGCCGAACACTCAAGCAGCGCTGGATCACGGACATTCCCGTCTGCTTCTACCGGCTGCCCGACCAGACCGTCACGGCCGTCGAGGACCGCTGCCCCCACCGCAAGTACCCGTTGTCCCTGGGCCACTTGGACGACGAGGGAACCCTCCAGTGCGACTACCACGGCTACCGTTTCGACGGCCAGGGCGTGTGCGTCGGGGTCGCCGAGCAGGCCGACCGCCCCAAGGCGGCACTGCGCCGGTTTCCGCTGGTCGAGCGGGACGGTGCCATATGGATCTGGCCCGGGGACCCGGAACTGGCCGACGAGGGCCTGCTGCCCGACACCTCGTGGCTGACCGACCCGAGCTGGACCCATGTGCACGGCGTCGTCCCGCTGAAGGCACGGCACATGCTGCTCCTGGAGAACCTGCTCGACCTCACCCATGAGACGTTCCTGCATCCGACGAGCATCGGCAACGCGGCCGTCGCCGCGACCCCGATCGACGTGACCGTGGACGGCGACCGGGTCGGCTTCAGCCGACGCATGATCGGCATCGACGCCCCTCCGTTCTACGAGAAGTCCTGCGGGCTGACCTCTCCTGTGGACCGCTGGCAGGACGGCGACTTCTACCCTCCGGGCATCTTCGTCCTCAATATCCGCGTCGCGGCCACCGGCACCGAGGAGCCGGACGGCTTCCACATGAAGGTGCTCTACGGGATGACACCGGGGCGCGGCAACGAGACGCACGACTTCTACGCACTTGGCCGCGACTACCTCATCGACGACCAGGAGCTCACGAAGTTCCAGCACGAGCAGCAACTCGCCGTGATGCAGGAGGACGTCGACGCCCTGGAGGCGCAGGAGATCATGTACGCCACCGATCCGGGCGGCACCGCCGAGTCCAGCATCAGGTCCGACCTCGCCGCACTCCGCGGACGCCGTGCGGTGGTGAAGATGCTCGCCCGCGAACAGCGCGCACAGCAGGACGCCCGCATCGCTCACAGCAGGGCGTCCGTATGAGCGGCCGCCACGTCTTCGTACTGCTCCACGGAGCCTGGCACGGCGGATGGGTATGGCGGCACGTCACACCGCTGCTGCGCGCGGCCGGGCACGAAGTGCACTCCCCCACGCTGACCGGGGTGAGCGACCGTGCCCATCTGCTCAGCCCGCAGATCGGGCTCAGCACCCACATCCAGGACGTCGTGGCGCTGATCGAGGCCCACGACGCCCGGGACGTCGTCCTCGTCGGGCACAGCTACGCCGGCCAGGTCGTCACCGGGGTCGCGGACCGGATCCCCGACCGGCTGGCCCGGCGCGTGCACCTCGACGCCTTCGTCGGCGACGACAAGGACGCGGCGATCGACCTCCTTCCCGAACGCATCGCCGGGCACTACCGGGAGTCCGTGGCCGGCCCCGGCTTCGGCTGGCTCATCCCGGTGCGCTCGCTGAGTGTGCTGGGTGTCAAGGAACAGTCGGACCTGGACTGGCTCGGCCCCCGGCTGACCCCACACCCCTGGCTGACCTACACCGAACCCCTCCGTCTCACCGGGAAGGCCGACCAGGTACCCGGCGCCTTCATCGAGTGCACCGACTGGATGCGGGTGTTCACCCCGCACGCCGAGCGTGCAGCCGCCCGTGGCTGGCCGGTCCACGAGATCGCCACCGGCCACGAGGCCATGGTCACCGCCCCGGGCCGACTGGCCGAACTGCTGCTGGAGATCGCGGCAGCCTGACCCGTGAAGGAACGCCCCATGGAATTCCTCGTCCGTACCGAGAACACGCTGCCCCCGGACACGCCTGACGACGTACGCGAGAGCCTGCGCAAGGGCGAGCGCGAACGGGCCATGCAGCTCAGGGAGTCGGGAATCCTCAAGCGGCTGTGGCGGGTTCCGGGCCGCAACGCGACCATCGGCCTGTACGAAGCAGCCGATCCGGCGGAACTGCACGACGCCCTGGTCTCCCTGCCCATGTGGAAATGGATGGACATCACCGTCGAGGCGCTCGCCACCCATCCGCAGGAGAAGGCGCCATGACCGTGCGCCCTGACGGTCGAAGCCCACGGGTCGCGGTGGTCACAGGTGCCGCCGGTGGCCTGGGGCTCGCCGTCGCCCGCAGACTGGCCGGGGACGGATTCGCGGTCGCCGCCCTGGACATCGCCGAACCCGACGACACGGACCCGATTCCGGGTGTCCGGGCCTGGCGTTGCGACGTCACAGATCCGGCCGCGACCCGCCGGGCCGTGACGGAGATCGCCGAAACGTACGGCGGTGGCCGGATCGATGTACTCGTCAACAACGCGGGACTGCTCTCCGGCCGGGCACCACTGCTGGAGACGACCCCGGAGGAACTGCACCGGTTCTTCGCCGTCAACGCCGTCGGCCCGCTGCTCATGGTGCAGGCCTGTGTGCCCTGGCTGAGCGCAAGCCCGTATCGAGGGCGGGTGATCAATGTCGCCTCCCGCACCTTCTTCACGGGAGCGCCGGGCCAGATCGCCTACGTGGCCAGCAAGGGCGCACTCATCGGCATGACCCGGGTGATGGCCCGCGAGCTGGGCGAGCACCGGATCACCGTCAACGCGGTGGCACCCGCGCAGGTGGCCACTCCTGGCACCCGGGCGCACTCCGACGACGAGGTGTTCGCCGCGACCATGCGCCGACAGGCGATCGAGGAGTTCGTCACCCCGGAGCACTTCGCCGGCCTCGTCTCCTATCTCGCGTCCCCCGACGCGGTCATGGTTACCGGCCAGACACTCGTCTGCGACGGCGGCGGGCTCCTGCACTGACCGGCGACACCACGGGAGAGGAGAGGAACGAATGAACGGCATCACACCCCAGGTCCCAGGCACCTACGTCTTCGACGCCGCGGAAAGCCGACGCGCCCGGGCCCTCAACCGGCTCTGCGGTTCCCTCAAGGAGGCCGAGAACCGGGAAAGGTTCAAAGCCGACGAAGCGGCGTACTGCGAGACGTACGGGCTCACGGTCCAGCAGCGGGACGCCGTCCTGCGACGGGACTGGAACCGGATGATGGAGCTGGGCGGCTCCATCTTCTACGTCTTCAAGCTCGCCATGGTCGACCAGAGATCCATGCAGTACCTCGGCGGGGTGTTCACGGGCATGACCACCGAGGAGTTCGCGCAGGCACTGAAAGCGGGAGGGCGGAGCTTTGGCTGAGGTGATATGGGGTCTGGCCACATCGCACGTGCCGTCGATCGGTGCGGCCATGGACCGCGGGAAGACCGAGGACCCCTACTGGAAGCCGCTGTTCGACGGATACGCGCCGGCCCGGGAGTGGATGGCCCGGCACACGCCCGACATCGCGGTCGTCGTCTACAACGACCACGCCAACGCCGTGGACATGAGCGTCACGCCGACCTTCGCGCTCGGAACGGCGGAGTCGTACCGGGTGGCCGACGAGGGATGGGGCAGCCGCCCGGTGCCCGCGGTCACGGGCGCTCCCGAGTTCTCCGACCACCTCGTCAACAGCCTGATCGACGCCTCCTTCGACCTCACCGTCTATCAGGAACTCGACGTCGACCACGGCCTGACCGTTCCCCTGTCGGTGTACTGCCCCGATCCCGGCGAACGCTGGCCCTGCGCGGTGGTGCCCCTCCTGGTGAACGTCATCCAGTACCCGCAGCCGACCGCCGCACGGTGCCTGGCCCTCGGCCGCGCTCTCGGCGAGGCGATCCGGTCCTTCCCCGAGGACCTCAAGGTCGCCGTCTTCGGTACGGGCGGCATGTCCCACCAGCTCGCGGGCGCCCGCGCGGGACTGATCAACCAGGACTTCGACCGGATGTTCCTGGACGCCATCGAGCACGACCCTGTGAAGCTGGCCGCACTGACGCGCGAGGAGTACATCCGCGAGGCCGGCTCCGAGGGCATCGAACTCATCATGTGGCTGATCATGCGCGGTGCGTTGGGGCCACGGATCCGACGCGTGCACGAGACGTACCACGTACCCGCGTCCAACACGGCGGCCGGCATGGTGTTGTTCGAGAACCTGAGCCGGTGATTCACCGTCAGTCCTGACCGGCCGACGCCGGTGACGTGGGCGTGTGACCCGGTCCGGCGTGGACCGCGGGCCGAGTCTCCTCCGGTGCGGGTCTCGCCACCGAACGGAGCCCGACGGCCCCACCACTCCCGGCACGGGTGTGCCGCGCGACGAGGCCTGTCCTGGACACCCTTCACGCCGGGGCGCGTCAGCCGGAGCGGTGGCGGAGCCCGTCGAGCAGGAGGTCGAGCATGCGGCCCGCGCGGTCGCGCAGCCCCTTGTCGCTGGTGATCAGCAGAACACCGCCGAGGCTGAAGCCGACGTCCAGGGGGTCCACGTCCGAGCGCAGGACTCCCACTTCGGCCCCGGCGTGCAGCAGGGTGCTGATGGCGGTGCTGATCCGTTCCAGACTTTCGGCGAACGGATCCTCGTCGCCGGAGGCGATGACGGCCTTCAACGCGTCCGCCATGCCCTGCTTGGTGGCCAGGTAGTCGATGAACAGGTCCATCCACTGCCGCATGGCCTGGTCGGGAGGGAGCTGTGCGAGCAGTTCGGTGGCACTGTCGCAGACCCGGGCGAGTTCGTTGCGGTAGGCGGCCTCGAGCAGGGCCTCGCGGGTGGGGAAGTGCCGGTAGAGCGTTCCGATGCCCACGCCGGCGTCCTTGGCGATGGCCTCGAGGGACGCGTCCGTGCCGACCTCGGAGAACGCGCGCCCCGCGGCTTCGAGCAGGCGTTCCCGGTTGCGTCTCGCGTCGGCGCGCAGTCCACGTGTGCTGCTGGTCACAGCTTTCCTTCCTCCTGGACAATCGGAGGGCCCTCCGTTTAAGGTTCGAGCAACCGGAGGCACCTCCGCTTCGAGCGTAGCAAACAGGGAGCATTGCGAGAATGGCCACGACTCCAGGCATCACCACTCCGTTCACCGGCCGGTCCACGGCTTCCGACGTCATCGCGGGCATCGACCTCACGGGCCGCCGCGCCGTCGTCACCGGGGCCGCGTCCGGCATCGGCGTGGAGACCGCCCGGGCGCTCGCCGGCGCCGGCGCGGAGGTCACGCTCGCCGTACGGGACACCGAGGCGGGCCACCGCACCGCCGCGGCCATCCGGGCCACCACCGGCAACGAAGGCGTACGGGTCGCCGCGCTGGACCTGACCGATCCGGCATCCGTCCGCGCGTTCACGGCCGCATGGCAGGGTCCGCTGCACATCCTTGTCAACAACGCGGGGGTCATGGCGGCCCCGGAGAGCCGCACACCCCAGGGCTGGGAGCTGCAGTTCGCCACCAACCACCTGGGGCACTTCGCCCTGACCACCCAACTGCACGGCGCGCTCGCCGGGGCCGGCGGCGCCCGCGTGGTGTCCGTGAGTTCCAGCGGGCACCTGTTCTCGCCCGTCGTCTTCGACGACCTCCACTTCACCGAGCGGCCCTACGACCCGTGGCTGGCGTACGGACAGTCCAAGACGGCCAACGTGCTGTTCGCGGTCGAGGCCGGACGGCGATGGGCCGACGACGGGATCACGGCCAACGCGCTGATGCCCGGCGGGATCCGGACCAACCTGGGGCGCTATATGGACGAGGAGCAGATGGGCCTGTTCATGACCCACCTGCAAGCCCTCCTCGGTGAAGGAACGCCCCTGCCCGAGATGTCTTTCAAATCGGTCGAACAGGGCGCCGCGACCTCCGTCCTGCTGGCCACCTCACCCTTGCTCGACGGCATCAGCGGCCGGTACTTCGAGGACTGCGACGAGGCCCCACCGCACCAGCCGGGCACCCACACCGGGGTCGCGCCGCACGCCCTGGACCCGGAGGCGGCCGAGCGACTCTGGCAGGTCTCCGAGCAGCTCCTGAACTGACCTCACGCCGCTCGCCGACCTCGACCGAGCCCGCGGAAACCCCGTAGCAGCCCTTCCAGCCCTTACACCCAGGCCGCCCCCCGACCAAATACTTGAAACTTCAGTTGAAATCTTCAGATACTCAGGGAGACACCATGGCAGGCAGCATCCGCAGGCACTGGAAGCGCTGGCTCATCGCCGGTGTGGCCACCGCCGCCGTGCTGGGCACGGCGGGCCCCTACATCTACATCAACTACGTCCAGGACGAGCCACCGGCCGCCCTCTCGCTCGACAACCCGCCAGACTCGGACTCCTCCGGGGGTTCCTCAGGTTCCGGGAAGCAGGCCGGGCAGGAGGGTGTCGAGGGCGCCTGGCGGGTGGGCAGCGGCTCGCAGGCCGGTTACCGGGTCGACGAGGTCCTCTTCGGCCAGAACGTCACGGCGGTGGGCCGCACCGAGGAGGTCACCGGCGGGCTGGAGATCGAGGGCAACCGGGCCGTCAGCGGATCCTTCACCGTCGACCTGGCCTCGGTGAAGAGCGACTCCGACCAGCGCGACGGCCAGTTCCGCGGCCGGGTCATGAACACCGAGCGGTACCCCGAGGCCACCTTCGAGCTCACCGAGCCCGTCGACTTCGGGTCGACGCCGGAGGTGGGCGAGCAGGTCAGCGCCGAGGCCACGGGCGAGCTGACCATCCACGGCGAGACCAACCCCGTCTCCTTCGACCTCGACGCCCAGCGCACCGCCGACGGCTTCCGGGTCAATGGCTCCATTCCGGTCACCTTCGCCGACTACGGCATCGACGCACCCAACTTCGGCGGGATCGCGGTGGAGGACGAGGGAGACATCGAGTTCCTCCTCACCTTCGAGCGCGCCTGAACCCATACGGGCCGGAGGGCCACACGGGCCCCCTCACTCCCGCCCCATCTCTCTCACCAGACGCCCAACGACGCGTTTCACCGCCGTCCGCACGCATTGGAGATCCTCCATGTACAGCACCACCCGGTCGAACAGCGCCACCAGGCTGACCCGTAAGGCCATAGCCACCCTCCTGGCCGCGGCGACCGTAGGAGCCGTGGCCGGCTTCGCACCTGCCGCCACGGCCACCGCCTCCGCGCCGTCCCACAGCGGTCTGCCCCTCGGCCTCGACGCCCCGCACACGAGCCCCGCCACGCAGGAGCGCAACAAGCGCGTCGCCGTCCACGTTCTCACCCAGCTCTTCGAGGAGGGCAACCTCAAGGTCGCCGACCGGAACATCCGCGCGGACTACATCCAGCACAACCCGGCCGCCCCCAACGGCCGGGAAGCGATCAAGAACTTCATCCGCGACTGGACCGCGCGCTTCCCGGACCACCAGTACAACGTCAAGCGGGTCCTCGCCCAGGGCAACCTGGTCCTGGTGCACTCCAACCCCGTCTTCGAGCCCGGCACCCGTGGCGCGGCCGTGGTCGACATCTTCCGCTTCGACCCCAGGAGCGGCATGATCGCCGAGCACTGGGACACGGTCCAGGACGTGCCGGCGACCACCGTCAACGGCAACGACATGTTCGGTACGGTCAGCAACCCGCACACGAACCAGCCCAGCGGCCCTCGCTGGAGCACACCTCTCAGCGAGAAGATCGCCACCCGTTACTTCGACACCCTCCTCGTCGACAAGAACCCCGACGCCGTCAGGTTCCTCGCGCCGGAGTACTACCAGCACAACCCGACCATCCCCAGCGGCTCGGCCGGCCTGCGCGAGCAGTTCACCGACTTCTTCCGCCAGTTCCCGAACCTGATCGTGGAACGCAAGCGCGTCATCGCCGACAAGGACTACGTCGCCATCCACGCGCACTACCGCCTCAGTCCCGAGGACCGTGGGCAGTCCGTCGTGGACATCTTCCGGGTCAAGAAGCAGAAGAACGGCGAGCTCAAGATCATCGAGCACTGGGACGTCGTACAGGACGTCCCGGCCACCTCCGCAAACGACAACACGATGTTCTGACCTCTCCGATCCTCGCGGTCCCGTGGCCCGTCACCGGTCGGTGACGGGCCACTCGTTTCTCGGCAGCGGACATGAGTCCGACCTAGTCACCCCATTGCAGCGTTGCCGAGCTGATGACGGCGCTGGTGCGGCACCTGCACGCGTACGCCCGCGAGGTCCGGCTGACGGAGGAGGAATGGGCGGCGGCCGTCGAGTGGCTCACGGCGACCGGCCGGATCAGTGACGACAAGCGCCAGGAGTTCATCCTCGCCTCCGACGTCCTCGGTCTGAGCACGCTCGTCGTCCAGCTGAACCATCACTTCTCGGCGGAGGCCACTCCGGCGACGGTGCTCGGTCCCTTTCACATCGACGGCTCTCCGACGGACGGATTCGGGGCCGACCCCGGGGGCTCATCCCCGGCCTCGGACACCACGTCCACAAACAAGGTGACCCCGCACTCCGAGGCTGTTCCAACTCGCCACGGAGGAAGGGCTGTTCAGCCCGCATCTGTCGCTGTTCGCGGCCATCCGCCGGGTCCACCCCAGGTGCTGGGCAGCACCCTGCCACTCAACGGCGCCGGGGTCTGCGGTGCCGCACTCGCCGACCTCGGTCTTCCGCTAAACCTGCTCCGCGCCTTCGCCCTGCTCGCCCGCACGGCCGGACTCATCGGCCAGCTCGTGCAGTTGACCAAGCGGGTGCTGGAGTCCGCCCTGGAGGGCGGGATCACGGATCACCTCGGATATGAGAAGCACGACGCCGAGGGCCGGGGCAGCGGCAACTCCCGCAACGGCACCAGGGCGAAGACGGTGCTGACCGATGTCGGCCCGGTAGAGGTCAAGGTACCCCGGGACGTGGCGGGCACGTTCGAGCCGGCCATCGTCAAAAAGCGCCAGCGCAGGCTGTCCGGCGTGGGCGAGATGGTGCTGTCGTTGTCCGCGAAGGGGCTCACCCGCGGAGAGATCTCCGCGCACCTGGCTGAGGTCTACGGGGCGAGCGTGTCCAAGGCCACCATCTCCACGATCACCGACAAGGTGATGGACGGCATGGCGGAATGGTCCAACCGCCCGCTGGACAGCGTCTACCCGGTCCTCTTCGTCGACGCCATCAACGTCAAGATCAGGGTTCTGTCGACGATCTTGTGATCCGGTGCGGAGGATGTCACCGTGCCAGCAAAACGCGTTTGCGAAGGAGATCGAGGCCAGCACGGCCGAACAT
>NZ_JBIBEN010000030.1:0-100204 GCF_042955065.1 Streptomyces sp. NPDC012510 | reverse complement strand
GGGGGGCTCCGCGCGGGACGGTTCGGAGGGCCGGGGTGCGTCGGGCGTGTGCGGGCCCGGTGGGGCTTCTCGCGCAGTTCCCCGCGCCCCTGAAAAACCGGGGCTCCGCCCCTGCTTTTTCACCGGCCCGCAGAAGCGGTCGCCTCCGCCTCGCAGAGCCGTCAGCTTTCAAACCCACCACACGACCGCCCCTCACCCCCACCACACCACCACCTGCCAACCCACCACACCGCCACCCGCCATAACCACCAGACCGCCGTCTCTCAGCCCCACCACACCGCCACCTGCCAAACCCACCGTCACCGCGCCGCCCCTCACCCCCACCGCACCACCGCCTCACCCCCCACCGCACCGCCGCCTCACAGCCCCACCGTCACCGCCGCCTTCCAGATCCACCAGACCGTGGTCTCTCAGCCCGCAGGCCAGGTCCCTCAGGCCCGCAGGGCCTGGTCTTTCAGGGGCGCGGGGAACTGCGCGGGAAGCCCCACCGGGCCCGCGCCCGCCGACGAGACCGCGGCCCCGCCCCATGAGGCGCCCGCACTCCCACCCACGGCCATACGAGCGGTAACCGCACTACCCCCCGCCTTCTCGGGGCACTATGACGAGGTGACCGGCGCCGAGCGGAGCGAAGCGCGCGGATCGGGTCGGGTGACCGGCGCCGTCCGCTCGGTGGGCCGCGCCCTGCACCTCCCGGTGACGGGCCCGGCACGAGGCATCCGCAAGGCAACCCACGCCCACGGCGCCGGCGAGTCCGGGCTCGGCAAACTCATCGAACTGCACGGCGTGAACGGCGCCGGCGACGTGATGATCACCATCTCCCTCGCCTCCACCGTCTTCTTCTCCGTCCCCACGGACGAGGCCCGCGGCCGAGTCGCCCTCTACCTCGCCATCACCCTCGCCCCGTTCGCCCTCCTCGCCCCCGTCGTCGGCCCCCTCCTGGACCGCCTCCCGCACGGCCGCCGCGCCGCGATGGCCGGCGCCATGCTGACCCGTGCCCTCCTCGCCCTGCTCCTCGTCGGCGCCGTCGAGACCGGCAGCCTCCAGCTCTACCCCGCCGCCCTCGGCGTGCTGGTCGCGTCGAAGGCGTACGGCGTGGTCCGCAGTGCGGTCGTCCCGCGGCTCCTCCCGCCCCGGTTCTCCCTGGTGAAGGCCAACTCCCGGGTCACCCTCTGCGGTCTGCTCGCCACCGGCGTCGCCGCACCCGTCGGCGCGGGGCTGCAGGCCCTCGGCTCCCAGTGGCCGCTCTACGGCGCCTTCGTGATCTTCGTCGCGGGTACGGTCCTCTCCTTCACGCTCCCCGCGAAGGTCGACTCGGCGAAGGGCGAGGACCGGGCGCTCCTCGCCGCCGACCCCGAGCACCTGCACGGCCCGCACCGCAGCGGCACCCTCAGGCGCCCCGGTCTGCGGACGGTCGGCCCGGCGGTCACCCACGCGCTCGGCGCGAACGCGGCCCTGCGCTGTCTCTCCGGCTTCCTGATCTTCTTCCTGGCGTTCCTACTGCGCGAACACCCGCTGCACGGACAGAGCGCCGCCGTCTCGCTGGGCATGGTGGCCGTGGCGGCCGGTGCGGGGAACGCCCTCGGCACGGCCGTGGGGGCGTGGGTGAAGCAACGCTCGCCGGAACTGATCATCGTGACCGTCGTCGCCGTCGAACTGGCCGTGGCGATCACGGCGGCCCTGTTCTTCGGCACCTTCTTCATCGCCTGCCTCGCCGCGGTCGCCGGCTTCTCCCAGGCCCTGTCCAAGCTGTCCCTGGACGCCCTGATCCAGCGCGACGTGCCCCAACTCGTCTGCACCTCCGCCTTCGCCCGCTCCGAGACCCTGCTGCAGATGTCCTGGGTGGTGGGCGGCGCCCTCGGCATCGCCCTCCCGCTCAACGGCACCCTCGGCCTGACCGTGGCCGCCGCGATCGTCGCCGCCGGCTGGCTCACCACGGTCCGCGGCCTGCTCTCCTCCGCCCGTCACGGCGGCGCGCCGCACGCCCGCGTGGCCTGACCCGGCACGCCGTACCCCACATAGAGGCACCCCTGGACACGCCAGATAGCCTTCGTCCATGACCTCCCAGCCCCTCGGCGGAGCCGCTCGTCGACGCGGCCGTCGCGCCGCAGCCACTCTCGGCGCCGTTTCCGCCGGCCTTCTCGTCCTGTCGGCCTGCGACCAGCCGACGCCGATCGCCACCCTCACCCTCGGCGACGAATCCGTGCACACCGAGGCCGAGTGCCACGACGACCTCAACCAGCAGCGGGTCCAGGAGTGCGTCAAGGAGAAGCCCTCCGAGACGATCGAGCTGCCGCAGGGCGAGATCCTGCGCGTCGGCGTCGACCCCGAGATCGCGGACACGGGCTGGGCCCTGTGGATCGACGGCCGGCCGGCGACCCCCCAGTACAAGAAGACGTACTTCACCTTCCCCAACGCCGGCGACCTGTTCTCCGCCCAGCCGGGGCAGGCCCCCCAGAAGTCCCTGACCATCAGCATCGTCGAACAGAACAAGGAAGGCACGGAGTACAAGGGCGTGTGGAACTTCACGCTCGAGAACCCCGACGCCTGATCCGCGGCCTTCGCCCATGCGCATCCTCGTAGCCACCGCCGTCCCCGCCGAACGGGACGCGGTGGCACGGGCGTTTCCGGGGCCGAGCACCGACGTACGTCTCCCGGCCGTGGCCCTCCACCGCCTCCACGACGGCCACGGTCGTCGCAAGCACGAACACGAACACGACCTTCTCGCCGCCGGTGTGGGCCCTGCCCTAGCCGCTGCCTCCACCGCCGCCGCGCTGACGGCCGCCGCGCTGGAAGGCAGGCCGTACGGACTGGTCGTGTCGGCCGGTATCGCGGGCGGCTTCCTGCCCGAGGCGCCCCTCGGGTCCCTGGTGCTCGCCGACGCGATCACGGCGGCCGATCTGGGCGCCCAGACGCCCGACGGCTTCGTCCCGGTCACCGAGCTGGGCTTCGGCACGGTCACCCACCGCCCGCCGCAGGACCTCGTGAGGGCCGCCGCGACGGCCACCGGCGCCCGCGTCGGCACCGTGCTCACCGTCTCCACGGTCACCGGCAGCGCCGAGCGCGCGACCGCCCTGCGGGCCCGCCACCCCGGTGCCCTGGCCGAGGCGATGGAGGGCTTCGGGGTAGCCGAGGCCGCCGCCGCGCACACCACCCCCGTCCTCGAACTGCGGGCCGTCTCCAACCCCGTGGGCCCCCGCGACCGCGCGGCCTGGCGCATCGGTGACGCGCTGGCCGCGCTCACCGAGGCCTTCGGGAAGCTGACAGCCGTACTGGAGAGTTGGGACCCGCATGAACAGTGAGCCCTTGCGCATCGCGTACTCGCCCTGCCCCAACGACACCTTCGTCTTCGACGCCTGGGCCCACGGCCGCATCCCCGGCGCGCCCCCGCTCGACGTGACGTTCGCGGACATCGACCTCACCAACGGCATGGCCGAACGCGGCGACCTCGACGTGCTGAAGGTGTCGTACGCCGTGCTCCCGTACGTCCTCGACACCTACGCCCTGCTGCCCTGCGGCGGGGCGCTGGGCCGGGGCTGCGGTCCGCTGGTGCTGACGCGGGAGCCGGGCACGGACCTCACCGGCCGTACGGTGGCCGTGCCGAGCGAGCGGTCGACGGCGTACCTCCTCTTCCGCCTCTGGGCGGCGGACACCCTGCCCGGCGAGGTCGGCGAGATCGTCGTCCTGCCGTTCCACGAGATCATGCCGGCCGTGCGGGACGGGAAGGTCGACGCCGGTCTCGTCATCCACGAAGCCCGCTTCACATACCAGGACTACGGTCTGCACAAGCTCGCCGACATGGGCGAGCACTGGGAGGACACCACCGGCCTGCCGATCCCGCTGGGCGCGATCATCGCCAGGCGTTCACTGGGCGCCGGGACGCTCACGGGGCTCGCCGAGACGATCCGCGCGTCCGTCCGCGCGGCCTGGGACGACCCCGAGGCCTCCCGCCCGTACGTCCTCGAACACGCCCAGGAGATGGACCCGGCCGTCGCCGACCAGCACATCGGCCTGTACGTCAACGAGTTCACGGCCGAGCTCGGCGCGGACGGCTACGCGGCGGTCAGGGGCCTGCTCACGCGTGCGGCGGCCGAGGGACTGGTACCGCCCCTCGGCCCGGACGCGCTCGACTTCCCTTGAGGAATCCCGTGGTTGAGGGGGCTACACGTCCAACTGGTCGGCCACGGCGCGCAGAAGACCCGCGATCTTCTTGCCGGCGGCACGGTCGGGATAGCGGCCCCGCTCCAGCATGGGCGTGATGTTCTCCAGCAACGTCGTCAGATCCTGCACGATCGAGGCCAGCTCGTCGGGCTTCTTCCGCTGGGCGGCGGCGACCGAGGGGGCCGGCTCCAAAATCGTCACGGAGAGGGCCTGGTCACCGCGCTGACCGGCGACGACTCCGAACTCGACCTTCTGTCCCGGCTTCAAAGTGTCGACACCGGCGGGCAGTACGGAGGAGTGGACGAAGACATCACCGCCGTCGTCCCGGGAGAGGAAGCCGAAGCCCTTCTCATTGTTGAACCATTTGACCTTGCCAGTCGGCAAAGCACACGCTCCCTCGATCGGTCCCGGACGGGGCCGGACGCCTTTGAACTGCCGTTGACCACCTTACTGGGGCTCTCCCCAGGGACACACAGCCTTAATCCCGCCCGAAAACGAGACTGAGCCGCTGCCCAGTGAAGGCAGGGAACTACCCTGGTCCGGTGCGTGACAAAACCCAACCGAATTCCGCCGAA
The DNA here is from genome assembly GCF_042955065.1 of Streptomyces sp. NPDC012510. NCBI lineage: Bacteria > Bacillati > Actinomycetota > Actinomycetes > Kitasatosporales > Streptomycetaceae > Streptomyces > Streptomyces sp. NPDC012510. The sequence continues at coordinate 95,471 of NZ_JBIBEN010000030.1, read as the reverse complement.
CCCGGTGACCGGCTGATCCGAGTCGGTGCCGTCGTGTTCTTCGTCGGCGCCGTGGCCACACTCGTCACCGTGGCCCCGCTGTTCCTCGGGACGACTCCGTTCCCCACCTACATGTTCATCCTGAGCATGTTCATGGGTGTCGGTTTTCTCCTCGCCGGTGCCGGGGTCCTCCAGTCCGTCGCCGCGGGGCGCAGGAGGGCGCGCGAGGTGCGTTCCTAGAACTGGGGGCCGCGTTCCTGGAACTGGCGGCCGCCTTCCTGGAACTGGCGGCCGCCTTCCTGGAACTGGCGGGCGGTCGTCCGCCGGTGGGTGCTCAGCCACTCCGGGAAGGCGTTCAGGTCGGTGAGGACGACGTCGGCTCCGGCCTCGCGCAACTCCCGCTCGTCGCAGGGCCCGGTGGCGACGGCGACCGAGTACGCCCGCGCCGTGCGGGCTCCGCGTACGTCGCCGGTGTGGTCGCCGACGTACACGCTCGCGCCGTGCTCGCGCAGCGCTTCCGCCTTGGCCTCCGCCCACAGGTCGCCGACGACCGCGTCCGGTTCGATGCCGAGGTGTTCCAGGTGCAGCTCGGCGTTCGGCTCGTACTTGGCGGTGACCACGATCGCCCGGCCACCGGCCGCCCGGACCGCCGCGATCGCCTCCGGCGCGCCCGGCATCGCGGGGGTCGCGGCGATCGCGATCGTCGGGTACATCGCGCGGTACAGGTCCACCATCGCCGGTACGTCCGCCGCCGGGAACCACTGCGCCAACTCGTCCGCCAAGGGCGGGCCCAGCCGGGTGATCGCCAGATCGGCGTCTATGTACGTCCCCGTCCGCGCCGCCAGCGCCTCGTAGCAGGCGTGGATCCCCGGCCGCGAGTCGATCAACGTCATGTCGAGATCGAACCCGACGGTCAGCCCACGAGAAGTCATGCCCCCCATTCTGCCGATCCGCTGGGCTGGGCTCGGCCGGGTGTCGTGGGCGGGGGCGCCAGGGGTGGCCCGTTCGACTGCGACTGGATGGGGGGCGCCTGACGGCTCGGGACGGACTGTATGCAGGCGGCTGCGGGTCGGTGGGGGCTGGTCGCGCCCACGCGGCGGAGCCGCATGTCGACACAGCCCCGCGCCCCTGAGAGCAGGGGCTGCGCCCATGCAGCTCGGCCCACGGGGCCTGATCTTTCAGGGCGCGGGGAACTGCGCGAGCGAGCAAGAGCGGCGCCCCTGGGGGGAGGGACGCGGGAGGGACTGGCAGAGGCGGCGGGGGCGAGGAAAGTGCCCGGAATCCGGCGTCAGCGGGGGCGTTGGGAGCGCCAGAGGAGGTAGAGGGCGGAGAAGAGGGCTGCGAGACGAAGCACCCAGGGCCAGGTCTCCGCGAGCGCCGCGTTCATGTGCCCCTCGGCGATGGGTTCGCCCCAACGCCGCTCACTGCGCCCCCACAGCCACACGATCCCCCCGGCGGCCACGCCCCCCGGAATCCCCATGACCGCCCACTTCGACTCCATGGGCGTCAGCCGCCGCGAAAGGTAGGCGATCAACCACCCCAGCCCCAACGGCACCAGGCTCCCCATGACCGCCCCCACGACCAACAACACGGCGGCCAGCAGCAACAGCGGATTGCTCCACCCCCCACCGGCGGGCCGCAGCCGGGGCAGCGTCACCCGACGCCGCCGAGGAGCGTCCCCCGCGACGGCCGCCGCCGCGGGAACCGCTTCCTTGTCGACCGCCCCCTTCTGCCCCTCCCCCTCCCCCTTCTTGTCCTCCTCCCGCACCGGCGGCGGCTTCAACAGCTCGGGGATCTCCACACCGCCGACGAACCCCGGCACCGCGTCCCCGATCCCGAACCCGAGATCACCACCGCCGGGCCCACCCCCGCCGACCCGCCACCAGTCGGGCTGCTCCTCCCCGTCCCCCAACTCGTGCAGCGGAGCGAGATGCGGCGGAGCGGCCCCGTCCCGCATCACCGGAGGCGGCACCGCGTCCGTGTCCGCCTCACCGGGCCGGGGCCGTGGGACGATCCGCCGCAGGCTCTTGGACAGCCCTGTGGGCCGGCCCTCCTCCTCGCCCGCCCCGGTCACCCGCTGCACCGGCACGGCGGCCCTCGGCTCCGGCACGTCCCCGGGCGCGCCCGCCGCCTCGACGACCTCGTCCGGCGTGCCGAGGCGGGCGATGATGCGGCGCACGGCGGCCGGACTGTCCACCGGCGCCTTCGCCCGCCGCCGGTCGATCTCGTCCCGCAGCCCCGACACGAGCCGCATCCGCGTTCCCGACGGCAACTGCCTCTGCTGAGCCACGTCACCGACACGGCTCAGGTACTCGTAGACGACCTGGTCGCTCTCAATCCCCACGAAGCCCCTCCGGGGTCGGCCGCGCGCATACTCCTCCGACGGTATCGCTTCCCGGCACCCGGAGTTGTTCGGCTCCGGGGCGGCTGGGGCAACCGGGGGCCCACGCCCCATGAGGAGCGCGGGGAACTGCCCGATCAGCCCCCGCCCGACCCGCATCCCGACCCCCGTCCGACCCGCATCCCGACCCCATCCCGACCCCATCCCGACCCCATCCCGACCCTCAGCCGCCCGAACACAGTCCGCCCCGAGCCTCAGGCGCCCCGGTTCGGCGCAGCCCCTCCGCTACCGTTGGCCGGATGAGCACCGAGGAGCACACCCCCACGGCGGCGTCACCCGGAGGCGCCCCCCGTTCGCTGGCGGAAGCGCTGCGGGGCAGGGACGACCGGTCGCTCGCCGCGCTGCTCAGGGCGCGCCCTGACCTCATCACCCCCGTGCCCACGGACCTGACCCAGTTGGCCACCCGGGCCGGCACCCGCGCCTCCGTCGTGCGCGCCCTGGAACGCCTGGACTGCTTCGCCCTGCAGACCGCCCAGGCCCTCGCCGTCGCCCCGGACCCGGCGTCGTACGACGAACTCGCCTCCCTCATGGCCGGCGACCAGGCCGACCCCGCCGTCACCACCGCGCTGCCCCACGCCCTCGGCACGCTCCGCGACCAGGCGCTCGTCTGGGGCCCCGAGTCCCGGCTCCGCCTCGTCCGCACGGCCCGCGAACTCCTCGCCCCCGCCCCCCAGCACCCCTCCGCCACCGGCCTCGGTCCGACCGTCGCGGAAGCCACCTCGGGCATGTCACCGGGGCGGGTGCAGGAGATCGTCGCGGCGACCGGTCTGCCGAGCACCCACGACTCGGTCTCCGCCGTCACCTCGCTCACCGCCCTCTTCACCGACAGACGCCGCATGGCCGCCCTGCTGGCCTCCGCACCCGCCGAGTCCCTCGACGTCCTCACCCGCCTGATCTGGGGCCCGCCGTACGGCCAGGTCACCGCCCACCCCGCGCCCCATCTGCGCTGGCTCCTGGACCGCGGTCTCCTCCTGCCCACCGCCCCCGGCACGGTCGTCATCCCCCGCGAGGTCGCCCTGCATCTGCGCGGGGGCCGCGCGCACCGGGAGGTCCAATCCGTACCGCCGCCGCTCGAGGCCTCGGCCGCGCACCGCCCCCAGGTGGTGGACGCGACCGCGGCCGGCCAGGCGTACACCGCGCTGGCGACGGTGGAGGAGCTGCTGAAGGACTGGGACGAGGGCGGCCCGGCCGTCCTGCGGGCGGGCGGGCTCAGCGTGCGGGACCTGAAACGGACGGCCGTCGCGCTCGACCTGCCCGAACCGACCGCCGCCTTCTGGGTCGAACTCGCCTACGCCGCCGGGCTGCTGGCCTCGGACGGCGAGGCCGACGAACGGTACGCCGCGACCCCCGCGTACGACGAGTGGCTGGAGCTGCCCGCCGCCGAGCGCTGGGCGCGGCTCGCCACGGCCTGGCTGACGGCGACCCGTACGGCGGGCGTGATCGGTGAACGGGACGCCAAGGACCGTACGTTGTCGGCGCTGGGGCCGGGCCTGGACCGTTCGGCCGCGCCCGAGGTACGCCACCGGGTGCTCACCCTGCTCGCCGGTCTCCCCGAGGGCACCTCGGCCACCCCTGACTCCGTACTGGCCCGCCTCCACTGGGAACGCCCCACCCGTGGCGGCCGACAGCCCCAGCAGACGTCACAGCCCCCGTCGCCCCCGCCGTCCGCACAGCCCCGGCTCCCCGGCGACCTGCGCGCCCGTATCGCCCGCTGGACCCTCTCGGAGGCCGAGTCGCTCGGCGTCACCGGTCGCGGCGCCCTGTCCAGCCACGGCCGCGCGCTCCTCGGCCTCCCCCACGAAGCCGCGCCCCCGGCCGGCCTGCCGGAGACGCCCGGCGACAAGCTCCCGGCCCACCACGTCCCCCTGCCGCCCCACCCCACCCCCTCCCCCGATCCCGTCGCCGAGCAGGCCGCCGCCGCCTCACGGGCCGCCCGGCTGCTCGCGCCGCTGCTGCCCGAGCCGCTGGACCACGTCCTGCTGCAGGCGGACCTGACGGCCGTGGCACCCGGTCCGCTGCAGCGGCCCCTGGCCGACATGCTGGGCGTGGTGGCGGACGTGGAGTCGAAGGGTGGCGCGACGGTGTACCGGTTCACACCGGGTTCGGTGCGCCGGGCGCTGGACGCGGGGCAGACCGCCTCCGACCTGCACGACTTCCTGACCGCGCACTCCCGCACCCCGGTGCCGCAGCCGCTGGCGTATCTGATCGACGACGTGGCCCGGCGCCACGGCCATCTGCGGATCGGCGCGGCGTCGGCGTACGTCCGCTGCGACGACGACGCGATGCTCAGCGAGATCCTGGCCGACAAGCGGTCGCAGGGGCTCGGGCTGCGGCGTCTGGCGCCGACCGTCCTCGCCGCCCAGACCGACCCGGCGGCACTGCTCGACGGACTGCGCGCGATGGGGTACGCGCCGGCCGCCGAGTCCGCTGAGGGCGACGTCCTGATCACCCGGGCCCACGCCCGCCGCACGCCACCCCGTACGGCCCCGGAGCCCGTCCCGGACGGCCCTCCCGCTCCGGACGACACCCTGCTGGGCGCCGCGATCCGCGCGATCCGCGCCGGTGACCTCGCCTCCACGGCGCCCCGCAGGACACCCGGCGGCCCGGCCCCGGCCGGTGGCCTGCCCCGCACCGGCTCCGCCGAGACCCTCGCCACCATGCAGGCCGCCGTCCTCACCGGCGAGGCCCTGTGGATCGGCTACGTCAACGCCGAGGGCTCCGCCAGCCAGCGTGTCATCGCCCCCGTCCGCGTCGAGGGGGGCTTCGTGACCGCGTACGACCACACGGCGGACGAGGTACGCACCTACCCGCTCCACCGGATCACGGGCGTCGCGGAACTGGCGGACGACGCGACCTGACCGAGTCGACCTGCCCTGACCGAGCCGACTGGACCTGACCGAGTCGACCTGACCTAGTTGATCAAGCGGACTCCCCCCTCTCACCCGTTCGGGCGTATGCCGGAGTTCATGCAGGCCACCCGGTGGTTTCCCTCCGACGAGCGGTCGCGCCGGGGCGCGCGCATCGTGGGGTGGGCGGTGGGGCAGCCACCCTGTGTCCGATCGAGATCGACCACTGCGCTCGAAAGGCCCCTCCTACGCATGCGCCCCATCGCCACGCTCCTGTCCGCTGTCGCCGCCGTCGCCGCCGTCGCCGCCGTCGTCCTGGTCGGTGCGCTCGCCTCTCCGGCCTCGGCGGCGAACCCGCTGCCCCTGCCCGAACTCAGCACGCTGGTGGGCGAAGGACTGAGCGTGGAGGGGCCGTTGATCCAGAACGTCAGCCTGCTGAAGTAGCGCTCCGCAGCCGGTAGCTGTCCCCTTCGAGACGGACGATCTCGGCGTGGTGCGCGAGGCGGTCGACCATCGCCGGGGCGGCCCCGCCGAAGATCTCCTCCCAGCGCCCGAGCGGGCGGTCGCTGGTCACGATCAGCGAGGCCCGCTCATAGCGGTGGGCGACGAGCTGGAAGAAGAGCCGGGCGGTGTCGGCGTCGAAGGGCAGGTAGCCGACCTCGTCGACGATCAGCAGGGGGCAGTCGTCGAGCGCGGACAGCTCCTCGGCCAGCTTGCCCTCGGCCCGCGCCCCGGCCAGCCGCGCGGCCCACTCCGTGGCGGTCGCGAACAGCACCCGGTGCCCGGCCTGGCAGGCCCGTACGCCGAGTCCGATCGCCAGATGCGTCTTGCCGGTGCCGGGGGCGCCGACGAACACCACGTTCCGCCCGGTGGCGAGGAAGTCCAGCGTCCCGAGCCGCGCCAGCAGCCGCCGGTCGAAGGAGCGAGGGTGCCCCGGGTCGAACTCCTCCAACAGCTTCCGCGCCGGGAACCCGGCCGCCCCCACCCGTCCCTCGACCTCCGCCTCGGCCGTGTACGGCGCGCGCCGGGCCTCGTACGCCACGAGCCGCGTGCCGCCCCGCGTGGACCGGGTCTCGTAGGCGGACGGGGCGCCCCGGCTCCCGCACGTCTCGAAGTTCTCGTACGACGTCGCCTGGGCCGGGATCGGCAGCGGGGCCCGGACGAGAACGGGGGCGGACGGGCCGGCGTCGGCGTCGGCGGGAGCAGCAGCGGGAGCGGGGGCGACGTGGGGGGAGCCGTGGTTCTTGTCGTCGCGCAGCATCGGCCCCGACATGTACGCCAGGAGCACGGCCGAGGCGATGAAGGCCATGTGGATCACCGTGCCCCACAGCAGCGCGTGGCGCGAGGTGTGGTGGACGTCCACGAACATCTGGAGCAGGTGGACGGAGGAGATGCCCACGATGGCGGTGGCGAGCTTGACCTTGAGGACGTTGGAGTTGACATGCGAGAGCCATTCGGGCTGGTCGCGGTGGCCCTGGAGACCGATGCGGGAGACGAAGGTCTCATAGCCGCCGACGATCGTCATGATCAGCAGATTGGCGATCATGACGACATCGACCAGTTTCAGCACCGCGAGCATGACGTACGTCTCGGTGGCGCTCCCGCTCACGCACTTGACGATTAACGTCCACAGCTCGTTGAAGAACTTGTAGACGTACACCCCCTGCGCGGCGACCAGTCCGAAGTACAGCGGCGCCTGGAGCCAGCGGGTGGCGAACAGGGCGTAGCCGAGCGTGGTGCCCTGCGGAGAGACGGACGGGGTGACCGGATCGGCGAGGTCGGCCGGGGTGGGTGGCTGCACGGTTCGCCATTCTTCGGAACCATTGCCACAAATCTGAATTCCCGCCACTCAGGGGAATGAATAGACATCCAATAGCACTGGTGAGAGGGGGCGGGCCGTACGGCAGACCCGGCGGCCGAGCGGAACGATCAGGCACACTGGACGTTTGGCCGAAGCGCCGCAGAGCCCACGACGACCAGGCGCTGGTCCGGGCCGAATCGAAAGGGTGTCACGCGTGAATGGTCCACTCATCGTCCAGTCGGACAAGACGCTGCTCCTGGAGGTCGACCATGAGCGGGCGGACGAATGCCGTCGGGCCATCGCGCCGTTCGCCGAGCTGGAACGAGCGCCGGAGCACATCCACACCTACCGCGTGACACCGCTCGGTCTGTGGAACGCGCGGGCCGCCGGGCACGACGCCGAGCAGGTCGTGGACGCGCTCGTGCAGTACAGCCGGTACCCGGTACCGCATGCGCTCCTGGTGGACGTGGCCGAGACGATGGACCGCTACGGTCGGCTCACCCTGTCCAAGCACCCGACCCACGGCCTGGTCCTCACCACCACCGACCGGCCGGTGCTGGAGGAGATCCTGCGGTCGAAGAGGATCGCCCCGCTCGTCGGCGCGCGCATCGACCCGGACACCGTCGCCGTGCACCCCTCCGAGCGGGGGCAGATCAAGCAGACGCTGCTGAAGCTGGGCTGGCCGGCCGAGGACCTCGCCGGGTACGTGGACGGTGAGGCGCACCCGATCGAGCTGGCCGAGGACGGCTGGGCGCTGCGGCCCTACCAGAAGCAGGCGGTCGAGAACTTCTGGCACGGCGGCAGCGGCGTGGTCGTCCTCCCCTGTGGCGCGGGGAAGACACTGGTCGGCGCCGGTTCCATGGCCCAGGCGAAGTCGACCACCCTCATCCTCGTCACCAACACCGTCTCCGCCCGGCAGTGGAAGCACGAGCTGGTGAAGCGGACGTCGCTGACCGAGGAGGAGATCGGCGAGTACAGCGGGACGAGGAAGGAGATCCGTCCGGTCACCATCGCCACGTACCAGGTGCTGACGACCCGGCGGAAGGGCGTCTACCCGCACCTGGAGCTGTTCGACTCCCGCGACTGGGGCCTCATCGTCTACGACGAGGTGCATCTGCTGCCCGCGCCGGTCTTCAAGTTCACCGCCGATCTGCAGGCGCGACGGCGTCTGGGCCTGACGGCGACCCTCGTCCGGGAGGACGGCCGTGAGTCGGACGTCTTCTCGCTGATCGGGCCCAAGAGGTTCGACGCGCCCTGGAAGGAGATCGAGGCGCAGGGCTACATCGCGCCCGCCGACTGTGTCGAGGTCCGGGTGAACCTGACCGACTCCGAGCGGCTGGCGTACGCCACCGCCGAGCAGGAGGAGAAGTACCGCTTCTGTTCCACCACCGCGACCAAGCGGAAGGTCGCCGAGGCGCTCGTCCGCCGCTTCGCGGGGCAGCAGATCCTCGTCATCGGCCAGTACATCGATCAGCTCGACGAGCTGGGCGCCCACCTGGACGCGCCGGTGATCAAGGGCGAGACCAGCAACGCGCAGCGCGAGAAGCTCTTCGACGCGTTCCGGGAGGGCGAGATCAACGTCCTCGTGGTCTCCAAGGTCGCGAACTTCTCCATCGACCTGCCGGAGGCGACGGTCGCCATCCAGGTCTCCGGTACGTTCGGCTCCCGGCAGGAGGAGGCCCAGCGCCTCGGCCGTGTGCTGCGGCCCAAGGCCGACGGCCATCAGGCGCACTTCTACTCCGTCGTCGCCCGCGACACCATCGACCAGGACTTCGCCGCCCACCGCCAGCGCTTCCTCGCCGAACAGGGCTACGCCTACCGGATCATGGACGCCGACGAACTGCTGACGGAGGGCTGAGCGGCAGGTCGAGCGACAGGTCGAAGCGACAGGTCAAGCGACAGGTGGAGCCAGGCCGTGCCGCCGAGGACCTGGGCCGCCTTGAGTGCGGGCAGCGGAAGCCAGGTCGTCGGGGCGTGAGCGGCCTGTGGCTCGCGCGGGAGTCACGAGGACGGACGTCACGGGCCAGGGTGAGGAGGGCGGGCGTCGCTACCGGCGGCGGACGCCCGCCTCCTCCGCGTACTCACCGAGGACGATCACGTCGAAGGCGGCGCCCGCGAAGACCTTGATGGCACGGAGGGCGTCGGCGAGGCGGTGGCGGTGGTGGTGGTCGTCGAGGCCGGTCGCGCCGGGCGGCGGACCGGGTCGGCCGGAGGCCGAGGCTGGGATGAAGGTCGCTGCACTCATGTATCCATGGTGGAACTCGCGCCGGTGGATTGCGTCGGTCTCCGGACTGAACCCGCTGAGCCCCCGGCTCCACCTCAGGTTCGGCACTCCCGTAATACCCGAGCAGTACGGGCCCCCTAGGGGGCGGTTCGAAAGTCCTGTGCGGTGCCCGCGGTGCACGCGGTGTCCGGTGCGTGCTCTCGGCGTGCCGGACGAAAGTCCTCGTACTTGACTTTCGCAACACCCCTAGGGGTACGCCGGGCGGAGATCCGGGTATACGAGCCCGACTGGGCCAGGGGCCAGGGGCCATGAGCCGGTGGGCGCGGGGGCCCGGGGAAATCCATTGGCCTCCGCCCCAGCACCTCCCCTACACTCTCCGCTCTTGCCCGCCTCCCGTCCGTGGAGCGCCGCCGCCCGGACGGAAACCGGCCGGCCAACGCCACTACGCAGATCCCGCCGTCAGGCAGATCCCGCCGTCAGGCAGACCCCTGAGTCCCGTAGGCCACCGGAGGCACCCCCTTGTCCGCGCACCCCACCGACGCGCACCCCACCGACGCGCACGTCGCCGATCCCACCGGCCCCCTCTCCCGTGAGCGGTCCCACCTCTCCGCCTCCCGTTCCGCGCTGCGGGCGATGCGGGAGGACGTGGAGGCACTGGACATCCGGGACGTCACCGCGAACTGGGTGAACGCCGAGGTGCTGGCCCGCCAGATCGACGAGCGGATCAAGGCCCTCGCGGACCTCAGCCACACCCCGCTCTTCTTCGGCCGCCTCGACTACCTCCACGCCCCGGGCGCGGACCGGGCGGAGGGTGCGGAGGGGGAGCGCTTCTACATCGGGCGCCGGCATGTGCACGACGCCGACGGCGACCCGATGGTCATCGACTGGCGTGCCCCCGTCTCCCAGCCCTTCTACCGCGCCTCCCAGGCCGATCCGATGGACGTCGGGCTGCGGCGCCGTTTCGGCTACACCGGCGGCGACCTCACCGCGTACGAGGACGAGCACCTCTCCGACCCCGCCGAGGCGGCGACCACCAGCAAACTGCTCCAACGGGAGATCGAGCGCCCGCGTGTCGGCCCGATGCGGGACATCGTGGCGACGATCCAGCCGGAGCAGGACGAGATCGTCCGGTCCGACCTGTCGGGCTCGCTGTGCGTCCAGGGTGGTCCGGGGACCGGCAAGACTGCCGTCGGCCTCCACCGCGTCGCCTACCTCCTCTACGCCCACCGCGAGCGCCTCTCCCGCACGGGCACCCTCGTCATCGGTCCGAACCGTTCCTTCCTCCACTACATCGAGCAGGTCCTTCCGGCGCTGGGCGAGTTGGAGGTCAAGCAGGCGACGGTCGACGACCTCGTCGCCCACGTCGAGGTCCGGGGCACGGACGACGCGGCGGCCGCCGTCGTCAAGGGCGACGCCCGGATGGCCGAGGTGCTCCGCCGCGCCGTACGGTCGCACGTCACCCTCCCCACGGAACCGGTCGTGGTCGTCCGGGGATCGCGGCGCTGGCGCGTCCCGGCGTACGAACTCGAGGAGATCGTCCGCGAGTTGCTGGACCGGGACATTCGCTACGGGGCCGCGCGCGAGGCCCTGCCGCAGCGGATCGCGCACGCAGTGCTGGTGCAGATGGAACGGTCCGGTGAGGCTCCCGACGACCGGGTGCAGGACGCGGTGGCCCGCAACACCGCCGTGAAGGCGGCGGTGAAGGAGATCTGGCCGCCCGTCGACCCCGCCAAGCTCGTGCTGCGTCTCCTCTCCGACGCGGACTTCCTCGCCGTGCACGCGGACGGGATCCTGACCGGGGACGAGCAGAAGACGATCCTGTGGGCGAAGCCCGCGCGGAGCGTGAAGTCGGCCAGGTGGTCGGCCGCCGACGCCGTGCTGGTCGACGAGACCACCGACCTCGTGCAGCGCACCCACTCCCTCGGGCACGTCGTCCTCGACGAGGCGCAGGACCTGTCCCCCATGCAGTACCGGGCGGTCGGGCGCCGCTGCACCACGGGCTCCGCGACCGTGCTCGGCGACCTCGCGCAGGGCACGACCCCGTGGGCGACCCGGAGTTGGGAGGAGGCCCTGACCCATCTGGGGAAGGCCGAGGCCCATGTGGAGGAGCTGACCGCCGGTTTCCGCGTGCCGACCGACGTCATCACGTACGCCTCCCGGCTCCTCCCTCACATCGCGCCCGGTCTTACCCCGGTCGCGTCGGTCCGGGAGAACCCGGGCCTCTTCGAGGTACGGCCGAGCACCGGCGAATCCCAAGTGGTCGCCGCGTGCGTGGAGTTGCTTCGCAACGAAGGTTCGATCGGGCTCATCGCCGCCGACGCCCGCGTGCCCGCGCTCGCCGAGGCCCTCACGGCGGCCGGTATCGGCTGTCTCGCGCCGGGCGAGGAGACGACGTACGAGACCCGCCTCACCCTCGTACCGGCGTCGCTCGCCAAGGGCCTCGAGTACGACTACGTGGTGCTCGACGAGCCGCAGGCGGTCGTCGACGGCGAACCGGACGAACGGACCGGCCTGCGCCGCCTGTACGTGGCGCTCACCCGAGCGGTCTCCGGCCTGATCGTCACCCACGCGGCTCCCCTGCCGCCGCAGCTGGCCTGACCAGGACCTGGGTCCCGAGGCCGCGTGCCGCCCGAAAGGCCGCGAACACCCCCTAGCCCACCTCGGTCTGCCATCTCGCCTCGTCGTCCGGGGTGTGCGGGCTGGCGAAGTGGAAGGGGACCGAGAGGTGGGTGGCGAGGGCTCGGCCGCAGTGGTCGGCGGCTGCCGCCGAGGGGTGGAGCCCGTCTCCGTCCGCCTCCTCGCCGAGGTACCGCTCGGCCGCCCCCCAATAGATGGCGGCCAGGCGGTGTTCCCCGGGCGGGTCGGCCGTGAGGGCCAGCAGTTCGACGAACCAGCCGTGGACCGTGTCGCCGTCCCAGACCGCCTCGATCGCGGTGACGCGGCCGGGGCTGCCGGCGGCGAGGGCGGCCAGCGATTCCGTGTCGAGAGGGCTGTCGGGGGTGCGGGCGACGCGGTCGCCGTGGTGGAGGTAGCGGTCGTTGACGACGCTCTGGGCGTCGTGGAGGCTCAGGCCCAGCGCGCGACCAGCCGTGAAGACGACACGGACCGCCGGCATGAGGGCGTCCTGGAGGACGTATCCGTCCACCTGTTCACGGATACCGGCGGGCAACCGCTCCCACCACTCGGACGCCTCGGACGTGTTCATGCCGCCGAATGTAGACGCTACGCGGAACCCGTACGTGATCGGCCCCCGGCGACCGAGGTCACCGGGGGCCGATCGGGCGCGGGTGCGCCTTACTTGAACTTGTTGCTGGTCGCCAGGTAGACCTGCTTGGCGTTCTTGCCGAGGCGCGGCCCGGTGATGAACGAGGAGCGGTCGCTCAGGGAGTTGTTGGAGACCAGGTAGGTGCGGCCCTTGTGGCTCATGAACCAGGGGCCGCCGGAGGCGCCGCCGTTCATGGTGCAGCCGACCATGTACTGGGCCGGGTAGTCGCTCGGGTAGCTGTAGCCGAGGACGAAGCGCTTGGTGGCGCCCTGGCAGTGGTACATCTTCGAGCCGTCGTACCGGGCCTCGGCCGGGTAGCCGCGGACCTTCATGTTCTTGACCTTGTTGGCGGCGGGGGCGTTGAACCACACCGGCAGTGCCGAACCGAGGCGCTCCTCCAGGGACTTGGAGCCCTTCTCCGGCTTCACATGGAGGACGGCGTAGTCGTACGCGGCGGCCACGGTGCCCTGGCTGGCGGCACCCCCCTTGATCCAGGTGCCGGAGGTGGTGGCCCAGTCGGCCCAGGCGATGCCGTACGGGGAGACGTTCTTCGCGCGGAAGTTGCCCGACGCCTGGCTGATGTTCAGCTTGCCCGTGTTGTTGAAGGACGGGACGAAGGCGATGTTGCGGTACCAGCCGCCGCCCTTGCCCGCGTGCACGCAGTGCCCGGCGGTCCAGACGAGGTTGGACTTGCCGGGGTGGGCCGGATCCTTCACGACCGCGGCGGAGCAGACGCTCGAACCCTGGGGCGTGGTGAAGAAGAGCTTGCCGACCGGGGCGGCGTTCTTGTGGTAGGTCGCCTTGACCTTGGTGGCCGTCTGCTTCCTGACCTTGCCGTCGGGCATCCAGGCCTGGGTGGTCTTGCCGGAGCCCTTGGCCGTGTTGCCCGCCTCGGCGATGTTCGGCAGGTCCGCCATCCGCTCCTCGGCCTCGGCGACGCGCTCCGGCGTCCAGAAGTTCTCGATGTACGGGTTGGCGAAGTCCTCGGCCTTCGACGCCCAGTCGCCGAAGTCCTGCCAGCCACCGTTCTTCCACTTCTGCAGAGCGTCACCGGTGAGGTCGGTGGGCACGCCCTCGGGCAGCTTGAAGCCGCCGACGGTCGTGTCACCTCCGCTCTCGTTCTCGCCGGTGTCGATGTTGTCGCCCGCGTCCGCCTGGGCTGTCGTCGAGGACGAGGCCTGGGCCCCGCCTTCGTCGGTCTTGCTGCAGGCGGTGGTAGTGACCATGACCGCGGCGATCACGGCGGCTGCGGCCGTGAGGCCACGGCGGCGTATGAATGGCATGGAGCCCGTCCCCGTGTGTCTGAAACTTGTCATGCCCCCGTTTGGCTGGGGCGGAGACAACTATGCACGTGGGCCAGGGCTTGATGATCTCCGAGGCGCCTCTCGGGGCCACTTCGCACACAACAACTACGTGGCGGATATCGATCCGTGATGTGACGTCACATCGCGGCGTCTCACCGCCCCTGCCGGATCCGCCCGCCCTGGAAGTCCAACTCACAGGCGTCTCACATTGATTGATTCGTCATCACTCCGACACCTCCCGCCCCTTGTGCATTACCCACGGGTAGGGCGAATCTGACCTGCACATGCCATGCCCATGGCATGCATCCGTGTGCATGCCACCCCTGCGCATGCCCACCCCCTGCGCATGCCGCCCCGCGCCGTGGCCCATCAGGAGGTCGCAGTGAAGACACGTCCCCGCGTCAGCCCCCGCGTCCGCTCCCGCGTCGGCAGATCCGTGCTCACCGTCGGCGGCGCGCTCGCGCTCGTCGTCGGCATCGCGGGCAGCGCGTACGCCGCGCCGCCCGCCGCGCTGCCGGCCAACGCGGAGACCCTGGAGACGACCTGGCAGCCGGCGTACGACTACGACACCGACGGCTGCTACTCCACACCCGCGATCGGCCCCACCGGCACGGTCAACGGCGGCCTCAAGCCGACCGGTTCGCTCAGCGGCGACTGCCGCGACCGGTCCGACCTGGACAACACCAACGGCTACTCGCGCTACAAGTGCAACAACGGCTGGTGCGCGATCATGTACGACCTCTACTTCGAGAAGGACCAGGCGGTCGCCGGCAGCGGCATCGGCGGCCACCGTCATGACTGGGAGCACGTCGTGGTCTGGGTGCAGAACGGCACCGCCCGGTACGTCTCGACATCCGCCCACGGCGGCTTCACCGTGCACGCCGCGTCCTCGGTCCGCTGGGACGGCACCCACCCGAAGATCGTCTACCACAAGGACGGCATCCGGACGCACTGCTTCCGCCTCGCGGGCTCCGGCGACGAGCCGCCGGAGAACCACGAGGGCGCCTGGCAGTACCCGCCGCTCGTCGGCTGGAACGGCTACCCGTCAGGCGTCCGCGACATCCTCGTCTCGTACGACTTCGGCAGCGCCAACTTCGGTCTGAAGGACGGCAGTTTCCAGTCCAACCTCGCGGCGGCGATGCCGTCGGGCATCTCCTTCGACCCGAACGCGTAGGGGAGCGGGGACGGGGCGGGCGCACCGCCGGGCCGAGCCGACCGGGGTCGCCCGCCGCTCTGACACAGCCGAGGGCGACACGGGCGTCGGCGACGCGGGTGACGCGGTGAAGCAGGCGACGGCGACGCGAATGACGCCGGGAAGCAGGCGACGGCGACGCGAGTGACGCCGACGTCCACGCGCGGCCGGCTCGACGGGGATCGGGAAGCGACACCCGACGGGGCCGTCACCCCTACATCGTCCCGAAGCCGGA
The DNA here is from genome assembly GCF_042955065.1 of Streptomyces sp. NPDC012510. Lineage (NCBI taxonomy): Bacteria > Bacillati > Actinomycetota > Actinomycetes > Kitasatosporales > Streptomycetaceae > Streptomyces > Streptomyces sp. NPDC012510. Next base: position 80,224 of record NZ_JBIBEN010000030.1, on the reverse strand, counting down.
GCCCGCCGCGCCCACGCGGCCCCGTCTCGATCGACCCCACCCCGGCCGCCCGGCCCGTCTCCCATCGACCCCACCCCGGCCGCCCGGCCCGTCTCGCATCGACCCCACCCCTGGTCGCCCGGCCCGGTACGGTCCGGGGAGTCGCAGCCCACGTGCGCCGTCACCGTCGCGTGGGGCCAGGCCTGCCCGAAGTACCGATCCCGGCGCGTCCGACGTGGGCGTCCAGTGCCGTACGCCATCGCCGTACCGCGTCGGCGTCGACCGGTGCGGCCCAGCCCGCCGGTCGGCCCGCGCCACCGATGTGGAAGGCGTCGACGCGGGCCGCGCGCAGGCGGGGGACGTGGTCGAGGCGGAGGCCACCGCCGATCATGAGGCGCTGGGTGTAGCCGGGGTCGCCACTGCGCGCGGCCTCGGTGAGCAGCACGGGCAGGCCGTCGTCGACGCCTCGTTTCGAGCCCGCCGTGAGATACGTGTCCAGCCCCGGCAGGTCCGCGAGTTGCTTGCGCAGGGCGTCCCGGTCGGCGGCGCGGTCGATCGCCCGGTGGAACGTCCACGGACACCCGTCCAGCTCCGCGACCACCCGCTCCACGGCGTCGAGATCCGCCCCGCCGTCCTCTCCGAGGAACCCGAGCACGAACTCCTCCGCCCCGGCCGCCCGCAGGTCGCACGCCACCCGCACCAACGCGTCCACATCCCCCGCCGCGAACCCGTCGGCCAGCCGCAGCATGACCCGTACGGGGATGTCGACGGCGGTCCGCACCCCCACGAACGTCGCGACCGCCGGGGTGAGCCCGTCGGCCTCCATGTCCGTGACCAGCTCCAGCCGGTCGGCACCTCCGGCCTGGGCTGCGACGGCGTCTTCTGCGCCGAGGGCGATCACCTCCAGAAGCGCGCGCGTTGTCATGGGGCCCCTTCCATCGGGCTTCGAATGACGACAACAGGTCTAGTCCAATTTACCAACACCCCGGACCACCGGGCACGGACATCACCGTTCACGCACGCGCGACCACTCCCCGCCCCTCCTCCTGATGCGCCGCGCCGCGTCAAGTGCGGTCGTGGGAAGGGGGTTGTGCAGCTGTCACCCAGGGCGCGTGGGCGCGTCTTCGAGCGAGGCGCCACCGGATCACCACCGGATCACTACCGGATCGCCACCGGATCACCGCCGGGTCACCGTCCAGAGCCGATGGGTGAATCGGCAGCGAAGCATTCCCAGCTCCAGTAGATTCCGTCCAGCGCGAAGCTGAAGACGGGCCGGGGGAACCATGTCTCTGATCAAGCGAATGTCCACCGCCCGCGCGCTGCACCGGGCCATCTCCCACGCATCGGCGCTCTACGACGGCCGGCAGTACGCCCGGGCGTCCGAAGTCGCCGGGGAGGCGGCGGAGCTGGCGAGTTCCGTCGGTCGCGCCAACCGAGCCGCGTTCGCCTGGACGTTGCAGGCCAAGGCCTACCAGGCGCTACGAGATCCACGGTGGCGTGAGCCGCTGGACCGCGCGCTGAGCGAGATACCGCGTATCGGCACGGAGGAGCGTGCGGTGATCGCGTGGGAAACCCGCACGGTGGAGGCCATGGGCCTGATTTCCGAGCAACGGGTGGACGAGGCCGCCCGGGCGTACTCCGACGCCATCGAGGCGGTGACCGAACTCGTCAGCGGTATCGGAGGTTTCTTCGCGGATCAGGCGTACCACCGCATCGACCAGACCCGGCTCAACCTGGCGATCCTCGAACACTGGCGAGGCGACGTCAGCAAGGCCCTGGGGATGTGCGCCGGCGTGATCGAGTCCTCGCGGCGCCGCAAGGACCACCCTGTCCTGCTGGGCGCCCTCGTCGCCCGAGCGTCCATCCAACTGCTCCTCGAGGAGTACGAGGACGCCGCCGACTGCCTGGAAGCGTTCTTCCACTACTTTCCACAGACGGACTTCAGCGGCACTCATCCCATCGCGATCATGACGCTGGTACTGCGGGCAGCGACCGAATACGCCAAGGGCCAGGCACTCGCCGGAGCGGTGGACGACGCGATCGACAACCTTGAGCAGGTTTGTGAGCAGGCCGAGAGGGTTCCGGAGGCCGCGTCCGCCAGGGCGGAGACCCTCGCCATGCTGGGACGTGCCCACCTGGTGTCGGGGCGCGCCGAACGCGCCGCCGAATGCGCCCGGGCCGCGGCGGAACTGGCGTCCGCCGATCCCGTGATCACATCGGACGCCCAGGCGGTCCTGGCCACCGCCCTCCTGTCGTCCGGACGGTTCGAGCATGCCCGGCAGGCGGTACGGGCCGGGCTGGACGGCATCCGGGAAGTGGACGCACCGCTGGCACGACTGGAGCTTCTGGCACTCGACGCGGAGATCTCTTCCGCTCTCGGCCGGCATGACGAAGCCGTGGAGTTGATCCGGGAAGCAGTCGGTCATCTCGTCCTCGCCAGCGGACGGACCGGTACGACGGGCCACCGACAGCGTCTGCTGTCCGCTCAGGCGAACTATCACCAGCGTTTCCTCGACATCGCGGTGACCGCGGCCGAACACGGGGCCCCACATGCCGGGTTGGCAGCGTTGGAAGCCTCCGAGGCCGCGCGCGAGGACACGCTCGCCGCGCTGCTGAGACAGACCTCCCGTACGCTCGACCCGCGACTCGCCGAGCTCCTGGGTCAGATCGACCGGTTGCGCGTTCTCTGCGTCGAGCGACCGAGGTCGTCCACCGAGGAGACCGCGCGGTTCGGGCCGCCCCTGGCCTACTGGGAGAAGCGCCTCGAGGAACTGCGGGGCGAGTTGGGCCATCTGGTGTCCGACGAGTTCTCCCGTCTCTACATCCCGGTCACGCTGGACGCGGAGACCCTCATCACGGCTTCGGGCGATGCGGCGATCCTGTCGGTCACCGCCACCGACGATGACTCGGAGGGACTGTCCGGAGTCGTCACCTGGTCGATTCCCGGGTGCGCTCCCGGTGTTCGCCGCTTCGGGCTTTCCGTCAAGGAGACCCGGATCCTGCACTCGGTCATGTCCAACGACCGGAGGTTCCGCTCGCGCTGGGGCGAGGTCGCCGACGGCGTGGCCGCACAGCTCATGCCCGCGCCGTTGCGGGACTGGCTTCTGCGGAGCACCTCGGTCCGCGAGCTGGTCGTGGTCGCCGACAACACCCTGCGCGCGCTGCCCGTGGCAGCGCTTCCACTGTCGGACGACACCGTCGTGGCCGACCGCGCGGCGGTGAACCGACTGCCCCTGCTCCGTCTGCTCCTGCACGCAAGGACGGCTCCCGCTCCGCGCGCCCCGGACGCGAGAACCCGCGTGGTCGCATACTGCAACCCGGAACTGCCGGGAAGCATGCAGGAGTTGCGGGCTCTCAGCGATCTCGCCACCGCCGGAGCAGTGGATCTCACCTTGATCGACCGGGCGGAGGAACTGGCACCGGCCCTGAGACGAACCTCGCCCGACGTCCTCGTACTCTCCACCCACGGCAGCGGAGAAGGGCTGGCATACGAGTTCCAGTTCGTCGGCGGGCGCTCCCTGGCCTGCGCGGACCTGCTCGGGCTCCCCCTTCCACCGTTCTTCGTCGCCGCGGCCTGCAGTTCCGGTTCCGACGCGGGCGCCGACCCGACCGGGCTGATCGCCACCGCCCTGGCGACCGGCTGCTCCGCCCTGGCGGCCGGGGCATGGGCTCTTCCCGACCGGTCGACAGCGGAGATCCTCAAGGCGATGTACGGCGCCATCGCCCCGTCCGGCCGATTCACCAGGCGCATCAACGACGCCGTGAAATCCGTGTACCGGACACTCCCGCGGGAGAACCCGGTCGAATGGGCCGGACTGATGGTCACCGAGCTGCCCGAACCCAAGCGGACGGCAGACGAAGCAGACGAAGCAGACGAAAGGGATTGACGACGTGAGCATGCTCGAGGTCAGGACCGAGACCCCGGTCACCGAGGCCGACCGTACGGCGCTTCGTTCCCTGTTCGCCGACCTCGGCCTCGACGCCGAGGTGGCGGTGGACGGGGAGGAGCGCAGAGACCTGTCGTCATGGACCCTGTGCATCGGCATTCCGTTGGCCTATCTGCTGACCAAGTTCGTGGACGGATATGTGTCGAAGCTCGGCGAACTGGCGGCCGAGGCCAGCGTCGAGCCGGCCACCGCCGCCGGCAGGCGCCTGCACGGGTGGCTCCAACGGCTACGCGCCACACGCACCGACCGCGACATCACGCTGGTCGTGGAGGATCCCGAGACGGATGTGACGGTGGAGATCCCCACCGCGCTTCCGCCGGAGGCGTGTGCGGCACTGTGGCAGGTCGACCCGACCCGTGACGGCGGAGAATCCCGCTACCTGACTTGGACGTCCGACAACGGCTGGACCGCCCCCTTCTGAAGCTCGTCCAGCTCGTCCAGGTCTTCCGCCTCGTCCAGGTCGTCCAGCTCGTCCAGTCGGGCGGGAGGGCCGTGTGTGGCAGCGGGGCGAGGGCGGGACAATGTCCCCATGCCCACGGCTCCCGATGACGTCCGCGACGACCTGCACCGCCGCTGGCTGCGCGCCCTGCTCCCCGCCCGCGACGGTGCCTGCCACCCCGCGCCGTTCCCCTACGCCGACAACCTGATCGGGCGGTGGGCGGAGCCGCAGCGCCGCTATCACACGCTCGACCACCTCATCGCGGTGCTGGACCGCGTCGAGGAGTTGACGGAGTACGCGGCGGACCCGGATCTCGTGCGGCTGGCCGCCTGGTTCCACGACGCCGTGTACCTGCCGGAGCGGTCGACGAACGAGGAGCGCTCGGCCCGGCTCGCGGAGCGGGCGCTGCCCGAGGCCGGGGTACCGGACGAGAAGGTCGCGGAGGTCGCCCGCCTGGTCCGGCTGACCGTCACCCACGACCCGGCCGCCGACGACCCGAACGGGCAGGTCCTGTGCGACGCGGACCTCGCCGTCCTCGCGTCTCCGCCGGACGCGTACGCCGCCTACGCCGCCGCCGTGCGCGAGGAGTACGGCTTCGTCCCGGACGACACCTTCCGGGAGGGCAGGGCGGCCGTTCTACGGCAACTCCTGGACCTGCCGAGGCTGTTCCGGACACCCCACGGGGAGCGGCAGTGGGAGGCGCGGGCACGGGAGAACCTGCGGGCGGAGCTGGCCGAGCTGACAGCGGACTGACGACCGGCTGACCGAGGGACTGGCTGGGGGACTGCCCGGGGGCTGCCCCATGGACTGCCCGGGGGACTGCCCGGGGGACTGCCCGGGGGCTGCGGGCGGGCTTACGCGGCACGCCCCTGGGAATGCCGCCCCCCGGTCGTCGGTTGCACTGAGAATGCCCTCACCCTCCGCCGACCCCGCCACCGACCACGCCCGTTTCCGCATACCCCTCTCCGTCTACGTCCTCGGCCTCGCCGTCTTCGCGCTCGGGACCAGCGAGTTCATGCTCTCGGGGCTGCTGCCGCCCATCGCGCAGGACATGCACGTGTCGATTCCACGGGCCGGGCTGCTTATTTCCGCGTTCGCGATCGGGATGGTGGTGGGGGCGCCGCTGCTGGCGGTGGCGACGCTGCGGCTGCCGCGTCGGACGACGCTCGTCACGCTGATCACGGTCTTCGGACTGGGGCAGGTCGCGGGTGCCCTCGCACCCAACTACGCCGTGCTCTTCGCCTCCAGGGTGGTGAGCGCGCTGGCCTGTGCGGGGTTCTGGGCCGTCGGCGCGGCCGTGGCCGTCGCCATGGTGCCGGTGAACGCGCGCGCCAGGGCGCTGGCCATCATGATCGGCGGATTGTCTATCGCGAATGTGCTGGGCGTGCCGGCGGGGGCCTTCCTCGGGGAGCACTTCGGGTGGCGGTCGGCGTTCTGGGCGGTGGCCGTCGCGTCGGCGGTCGCGCTGGTCGGAGTCGTCACGCTCGTGCCGGCCATCCCACTTCCCGACCAGCGGCCCCGGCTTGCGCGGGAGGCCCGGATCTACCGTGACCGGCAGGTCTGGCTGTCCATCGCCGTCGTGGCGCTGGCCGCCGGTGGGGTCTTCTGCACGTTCAGCTATCTCGCGCCGCTGCTCACGGACGTGGCCGGGCTGGACGACGGGTGGGTGCCGACCGTGCTCGCGCTGTTCGGGATCGGGGCGCTGATCGGCACGGCGATCGGGGGGCGGTTCGCCGACGCGCACCTCTTCGGGGTGCTGCTCAGCGGTATCTCCGCCTCCACGGTCCTGCTCGTCGCCCTGGCCCTGCTCGCCGAGTACGCCGTCGCCGTCGTCCTTCTCTCCTTCCTCCTCGGGGTGTCCTGCTTCTACACCGCCCCCGCCCTCAACGCCCGTCTCTTCAACGTCGCCGCCGCCGCGCCCACCCTCGCCGGCGCCACCACCACCGCCGCGTTCAACCTCGGCAACACCGGCGGCCCCTGGGTCGGCGGGGTCGTCATCGACGCGGGCCTCGGCTTCGCCTCCACGGCCTGGGCGGGCGGCGCCATCATGGCCGCCGCGATCGGCACCACGGCCGTGTCGCTGCGCCTGCACCGCCGTACGCGCGCCTCCCGTCTCGTGGCCGGGACCAGCGGCAGCACCGTAAATCCGGTACGTACGGACGTCTGATCCCTCCTATCCTCACGCCCATGCGACCAATGGGTGGGGAACAGGTACGGCAGGCCGTCACACACAGCCTCGCGGTGCTGCGCGGTGTCACGGACCGGGACTGGGCGGGAACGAAGGCCGGGCGGCTGGAGTGGAGTTGCCGTGAGACCGCCGAGCACGTCGCGTCGGACCTGATCGCGTACGCGGCGCAGTTGGCGGGGCGGGCGACGACGGCGTGGGTACCGTTCGAGATCGCGATGGACGAGGGCAGCGACAACGCGGACGTCCTGCACGTCATCGAGACGACCGGTGAACTGCTGGCCGCGACCGTGCGCGTCACGCCCCGCGAGGTGCGCGCCTTCCACCCCTATCCGTTCCGCTGGGCCGACCGTGAGGGCTTCGCGGCGATGGGTGTCGCCGAGGTGCTGCTGCACACGCACGACATCGCGGAGGGCCTGGGGCTCGCGTCCTCCTCGTCCGTACCGCCCGTGGGCCTGTGCGAGTCCGTGCTCGCCCGCCTCTTCCCGCACGTCCGGCCCGGTGACGACCCCTGGGCGACGCTGCTGTGGGCCACGGGCCGGGACGAGTCGGCGGGGCGCGCACCCGTCACCGAGTGGCGCTGGAACAACCCGCTGCACATCGACACCGAGCGCGTCGTCCTCCAGGGCGTCCACCCGGCGGCCGCGGCCGATCTCGCCGGGGGCGGCACCGGTGGCTTCGACTGGATCGCGGGCGGGCCGGTCGAGGGGACGCGGATCGGGGCGGGGCTGGTGTTCCAGGCGTACGAGGCGGGGGTGCACCGGCCGGAGTGGGGCATGTTCGTACTCGTCCGCAAGGAGGACGGGCTGGCCCTCGGCGCGCTCGGCTACCACGGCGCCCCGGACGAGGAGGGCCGGGTCGAGATCGGCTACGACCTGGTCGAGGGGGCGCGCGGGCGGGGTTACATGACCGAGGCGGTGCGCGCGCTGGTCGGCTGGGCGCGGGAGCGGGCTCGGGAGCGGGGGGACGTACGGTCGCTGTTCGCGGTCGTCGACAAGGCCAACGCCCCTTCGCAGGCCGTCGTCTCACGGACAGGTTTCGAGAAGGTGAGCGAGGACCGGGGCGACGGGGAGGACGGGGAGCAGTTCGCGTACGAACTCCGGCTGCGTGCCTGAGCCTCACGAACTCCGGCTGCGTGCCTGAGCCTCACGAACTCCGGCTGCGCGGCGGTGTCTTACGAACTCCGCCCGCTCACCGCTCGCCGCAGCGTCCGTACCGCCGCCCAGCCGGGCGACGGCTCCGGCCCGCGCCGGTCGCACCCCGGCCCGTGGCACCCGCAACCCGTGGCACCCGCCCCCTCGACCTCTCCGCCCGAGTCCCCCTCAGCCCGCGGCCGTCTCAGCCCCTGGCCCCCGCCGCTTCGGTCGGCGGAGCCCCGCTCCGGTCAGCCGGCGCAGCAGTTCCTTCGAGCCCACCTCCACGGCGCCCGCCCGGACGACCTCCGCGTAACGGTGGGACGGTATGTCGTAGTGGTCGCGCTCGAAGGCGCGCTCGGGGATGCCCAGTCTCCCGGCGAAGGCGTGCAGCTCGTCGAAGGAGACGTCGCTGACGAGGTGGGACCACATGCGGCCGTGCCCCGGCCAGGTGGGCGGGTCGATGTAGACGGTCACGACGGCGCCCCTCCCGAAGCGGCGCCCAGCGCCCCGACCGCCGCGACCCGTACGCCCGCCTTGTGACACACCCACTGCGGATCGGGTCCCAGCTCGGGCTCGACATCGAGGGCGTGCGGGTCGCCGACGCCGCAGACCGGGCAGAGCGGCCAGCGCCCGTACCGTTCGAGCAGGGCGTCCTGGACGTCCTGGGCGACGAGCCCGGCGACGAACGCCGCTCCGTCCGGCCACTGCTCGACCCACCAGCGGCGCTGGACGACGGAGTCCTCCACCATGGAGACGACGTCGGCCTCGGCGACCTCACCGGCCGCCAGATCGGCCAGGACGAGGGCGCGGGCCGCGTGCAGCGCCTGCTCAAGGGGGCTCACGGGGTCACTGCCGGTGCTCATGCGTCCATTGTGCGCACCCTTGACCACACCACCGAACAGAAAATATCTTTCATGAGGTGAGTGATGACGTGAAAGAAATTTTCGCCAGAACCGCGTCCGGCGCTTCGGGCGCGCCCGCCCCCGCCGCCCTCGCGGCGAAGGTGCGGACGCTGGCGCCTTCCATGACCCGCTCCATGCAGCGGGTCGCGGAGGCCGTCGCCGACGACCCGGCGGGCTGCGCGGCGCTCACCGTCACCGGCCTCGCCGAGCTGACCGGCACCAGCGAGGCGACGGTCGTCCGCACCGCCCGTCTCCTCGGCTACCCCGGCTACCGGGACCTGCGCCTGGCCCTCGCCGGCCTCGCGGCCCACCAGCAGTCGGGCCGCGCGCCCTCGGTCACGGCCGATATCGCGGTCGACGACCCGCTGCCGGACGTGGTCGCCAAGCTCGCGTACGACGAGCAGCAGACCCTCGCGGACACGGCGGCCGGGCTCGACATGGGCCAGCTCGGCGCGGCGGTCGGTGCGCTCGCCGGGGCCCGCCGCATAGACATCTACGGTGTCGGGGCGTCCGGGCTCGTCGGCCAGGACCTCACGCAGAAGCTGCTCCGCATAGGGCTGATAGCCCACGCGCACAGCGATCCGCATCTCGCCGTCACCAACGCGGTGCAGCTCCGCGCGAAGGACGTCGCCGTCGCGATCACCCACTCCGGCTCCACGGGCGACGTAATCGAGCCGCTGCGGGTCGCCTTCGACCACGGAGCGACGACGATCGCGATCACCGGGCGACCGGACGGGCCGGTGTCCCAGTACGCCGATCATGTGCTGACGACGTCCACGGCTCGGGAGAGCGAGCTGCGGCCGGCGGCGATGTCGTCCCGGACGAGTCAACTGCTGGTGGTGGACTGCCTGTTCATCGGGGTGGCCCAGCGGACGTACGAGTCGGCCGCGCCGGCGTTGTCGGCGTCGTACGAGGCGCTCGCCCATCGGCATCGGGTCGGGGGACCTTCGCGATAGGCGCAGGGCCCGGGACGACACGCCGTGACCGGCCGCCGGTTCGTCGTGATGGACCACACGCACGCGGCGGCGCCGCACATCGACCCAGCCCCGCGCCTCGGGACGGGGCGCCACACCGAAGGCACGTCGTACCGAAGGCACGTCGTACCGAAGGCACAGTCACACCGAAGGCACGTCGACCGAAGGCACGTCGCACCGCACCGTACGGAATGAGCCGCCATGCCCACCTCCTCCCCCAACACCTCCGCATCCTCCGCAACCGCCGCCACCTCCGCCTTCGCCCACCACCTCTCCGTCCGTGCCGAGCTGGAGTCGCTGACGACCGAGGCGTTCCGGCCGGAGCTGGCGGACATCGATCAGCGGCCGACCCTGGACATCGCGAAGCTGATGAACGGGGAGGACGCGGCGGTGCCGACGGCCGTGGCGGCGCGGTTGCCGCTGATCGCGGCGGCGATCGACGCGATCGCCGAGCGGATGGCCAGGGGCGGCCGGCTGATCTACGCGGGCGCGGGCACGGCCGGTCGGCTGGGTGTGCTCGACGCGTCCGAGTGTCCGCCGACGTTCAACACGAGCCCGTCGCAGGTCATGGGTCTGATCGCGGGCGGCCGGGAAGCCGTGGTCACCTCCATCGAGGGGGCCGAGGACTCGGCGGAGCTGGCGAGGGCCGACCTCGACGCGCTCGTGATCAGGCCCGACGACACGGTGGTCGGCGTCTCCGCGTCCGGGCGCACGCCGTACGCGGTGGGCGCGGTGGAGCACGCGCGCGCCGCCGGGGCCCTGACGGTCGGCCTGTCCTGCAACGAGGCCAGCGCGCTCGCCGCGGCCGCCGACCACGGCATCGAGATCGTCGTCGGACCGGAGCTGGTGACGGGCTCGACCCGTCTCAAGGCGGGCACGGCGCAGAAACTGGTCCTCAACATGCTCTCGACGATCACGATGATCCGTCTCGGCAAGACCTACGGGAACCTCATGGTCGACGTCCGCGCCACCAACGACAAGCTCCGCGCCCGCTCCCACCGCATCGTCGCCCTGGCCACGGGCGCGACGGACACGGAGATCGAAACGGCCCTCACCGAGTCCGGCGGCCAGGTGAAGAACGCCATCCTCACCCTCCTGAGCGGTGTGGACGCACCCACGGCGGCCGACCTGCTGGCCGAGAACGCCGGACACTTGAGGGCGGCCCTCGCGGCGGCGATGCGGTGAGGAGCCGCTGATGGGCGTCCTGAAGCTGCCGTCCACAGCGGCCCCTGACGCGCATGGAGCGGCCTGGGCGCGGCGGGACTGTCAGTGGCGTGTGGCACGGTGGTGGGGTCGTTGTCGTCTCCCTCGTCTCCCCTCGTCTCTCCGGGAAGGACAGAGCCCGTGAACCACGCCCAGCTCACCGCCCTCGGCCGTGCCCTGCGTGTCCTCGGGGAGCACGGCGAGGCCCTGACCGCCGACACGCCGGACGCCCGGTTGCACGAGGTGAAGGCGGACATCAGACGAGCCCTGGAGCTGCTGGACGACACGGTCACGACGGCCGCGCCGACCACCCGCTGCGCCGAGCACCCGAACGGCCCCGTCGACGAGGAGGCCCCCGACCGCTGTCTGCTCTGCGAGACGCGCCGCCGTGCCGCCCGCCGCACCGAGCTGAACGACAGCTACGCCCCGCCCCGCCCCACCGGCCCGGTCACCCCGGCCCCCTCGCGCTACGGCGTGCGGGACGACCGCCCCCAGCCCCAGCAGCGCTGGCTCCCGGAGGCGTGGAACGGCCAGGTCTGGCAGCTCTGCGGCACCCCCCGCCGCGACCGCCGCGAGGCCGAGCTGTACCTGGCCGCCCAGCGCCGGGGCCCGCGCCCCGCCATCGCCTACCGCCTGGTCCAGGAGTTCACCGACTACGACGTGACGCGCATCTGGGGCGAGCCCGTCCGGATGGACATCGAGCCGCTGGGGAACATGTGAGCGAACCACACACAAGTCGAGCTACAGACCGGGACCCATGAGCCAAGGGGTCAGGATCTGACCTAACACACAAAAGGACTACGCCTGACCACGGCGCCGGGCCCGCACCCAGCCGTCACGTGAACGCCTACTCGAACTCCTACTTGAACTCCTACTTGAACTCCTACTTGAACGGCACGTTCACACAGGCCAGACGCGCTCCCGCCGTCCCCGCGTGCCCCTCGTGCGTGGAGGTCGCCGCCTCGTGCAGCACCACCGACCGGGCCCCGCCCTCCCGGAACCGCCAGTCGACGACCGCGATCGAACGCGCCGAGCCGTCCCGGTTGGTCTTCACGTCCAGCCACACCTCGTTCTCCGGGTTGGCGTACTTCGGGTCGACGGACGGCTGCTTCGGGTCCAGCTCGTCCTGGTAGTGCGGCCCTGCGTCGGCGGGCAGCTTGCCGCACGGCTTGGTGTGGACGTGGGCACCGTAGGTACGGTTCGCGGCGAGGTCCCGCAGCCGGAGCTCGATCCGTGTACCGCCGTCGCGCCGCAGCTCCTCCTTGACCTGCACGCGAGCGGCCAAGGGCACCAGTGCGGTGTTGTAGGTGACGGCCGGGGCCACGCCCGCGGTGTCGGCCGGGGCGAACACCGTCTTGACGACGACCTTCTCCACCGGCTTCTTCTTCGTGCTCTCGGTGGTCTCGCTGGCGCCCGCGCTGGCGGCCACGCCGAGGCCGCCGGCGACGGCCGCCACGGCGGCACCGGCCGCGATGAGGCGCTTGTTCCTGAGGGTGAGCTTGTGTCGTGCCATTGGATCTCTCGTCCGTCCGTGGGGGTGAAGGAAGCGGTCGCACACAACAGAACACCCCAACTACAGCCGGAACAGCGGCAGTTGGGGTGCCGGGCGACGCTGCGGTCTTGACCCTACAGCGACACATCTGACGGATTTGGATCACTACCGCCGGGTACTGGGGAGACTTGGCGAAAGATCCCCGGCCCGGCGCATATCAGCTGAGCGAACCGAGCGCGGCCGGCTCGAACGCCTTCAGCTCGCCGAAGCGGCCGTCGAGCACCTTCGCCGCCCACTCGGGGTCCTGGAGCAGCGCGCGGCCCACGGCGACGAGGTCGAACTCCTCGGCCTCAAGCCCGTCCAGCAGGTCGTCGATCCCCTTGAGCGTCGCCCCCTCACCGGCGAACGCCGCGAGGAACTCGCCGTCCAGGCCGACCGAGCCGACGGTGATGGTGGGCTTGCCGGTGAGCTTCTTCGTCCAGCCAGCCAGGTTGAGCTCGGAGCCCTCGAACTCCGGCTGCCAGTAGCGGCGCGTGGAGGCGTGGAACGCGTCGACACCGGCCGCCACGAGCGGGCTCAGCAGCGCCTCCAGCTCCTGGGGCGTCTCGGCGAGGCGCCCGTCGTACGCCTCCTGCTTCCACTGCGAGTAGCGGAAGATGACGGGGAAGGTCGCGGACACGGAGTCCCGCACGGCCGCCACGACTTCCGCCGCGAACTTCGTACGGGCGACGAGGTCACCGCCGTAGGCGTCCGTACGGCGGTTGGTGCGCTCCCACAGGAACTGGTCGATCAGATAGCCGTGGGCGCCGTGGAGTTCGACGCCGTCCATGCCGATGCGCTCGGCCTCGGCGGCGGACTTGGCGAAGGCCGCGACGACTTCGTCGATGTCGGCCTGCGTCATGGCCCGGCCGCCCTCCGCCGCGGTCCCGTCGACCTTCAGTCCGGAGGGGCCGAACACCGGGGCGTCCGGGAAGAGCTTGCCCTGTTGGCGGACCGTGCCGATGTGCCAGAGCTGCGGCACGATCGTGCCGCCCCCGGCGTGCACCGCCTCGGCGACCTTCGCCCACCCCGCGAGCTGCTCCTCCCCGGCGAACCGGGGCACCCCGTCCAGATCGCCGGCCGTCTCGTGCCCGACGTACGTCCCCTCGGTCACGATCAGGCCCACCCCCGCCGCGGCCCGCCGCCCGTAGTACGAGGCCACGTCCGCACCCGGCACACCACCGGGCGAGAACACCCGCGTCATGGGCGCCATGGCGATCCGGTTGGGGACGGTCAGGCCGTTGATCGTGACGGGGCGGGACAGCACCTCGGCGGCACGGGAGGTGGAGACGGTGGTCACGTGGGCTCCTCGGGGGCGTACGGAGATCTGATGAATATTCACTACATGCGTACGCATATAATGTCTCTCCTCTCAACCTCCTCCGCCGTCACGGCATTCCACCCGCGGCACCCCACCCGCTGTGACCCCGGACACGCCCGAGGGCGGCACCCCCTGACTCGACAGGGGGTGCCGCCCTCGGACACGCGGGACGGCGATCGACCGGGGTCGATCAGAAGTCCATGTCACCGCCCGGCATACCGCCACCGGCGGGCGCGGCGGCCTTCTCCGGCTTGTCGGCGATGACGGCCTCGGTGGTGAGGAAGAGCGCGGCGATGGACGCGGCGTTCTGCAGAGCGGAACGCGTCACCTTCGCCGGGTCGATGATGCCGGAGGCGATCATGTCGACGTACTCACCGGTCGCGGCGTTCAGGCCGTGGCCGACCTGGAGGTTGCGGACCTTCTCCACGACGACGCCACCCTCGAGACCACCGTTGACGGCGATCTGCTTGAGCGGGGCCTCCAGGGCGAGCTTCACGGCGTTGGCGCCGGTCGCCTCGTCACCCTCGAGCTCCAGCTTCTCGAAGACCTGGGAGGCCTGGAGCAGGGCCACGCCACCACCGGCGACGATGCCCTCCTCGACGGCCGCCTTCGCGTTGCGAACGGCGTCCTCGATGCGGTGCTTGCGCTCCTTGAGCTCGACCTCGGTCGCGGCACCGGCCTTGATGACGGCCACGCCGCCCGCGAGCTTCGCCAGGCGCTCCTGGAGCTTCTCGCGGTCGTAGTCCGAGTCGCTGTTCTCGATCTCGGCACGGATCTGGTTGACCCGGCCCTGGACCTGGTCGGTGTCACCGGCGCCGTCGACGATGGTGGTCTCGTCCTTGGTGATGACGACCTTGCGGGCGCGGCCCAGGAGGTCCAGGGTCGCGTTCTCCAGCTTGAGGCCGACCTCCTCGGAGATGACCTCGCCGCCCGTGAGGATGGCGATGTCGCCGAGCATGGCCTTGCGGCGGTCACCGAAGCCCGGGGCCTTGACGGCGACGGACTTGAAGGTGCCACGGATCTTGTTGACGACCAGGGTCGACAGGGCCTCGCCCTCGACGTCCTCGGCGATGATCAGCAGCGGCTTGCCCGACTGCATGACCTTCTCCAGGAGCGGGAGCAGGTCCTTGACGTTGGAGACCTTGGAGTTGGCGATGAGGATGTAGGGGTCCTCGAGCACCGCCTCCATGCGCTCCATGTCGGTCGCGAAGTAGGCGGAGATGTAGCCCTTGTCGAAGCGCATGCCCTCGGTGAGCTCGAGCTCCAGACCGAAGGTCTGCGACTCCTCGACGGTGATGACGCCTTCCTTGCCGACCTTGTCCATGGCCTCGGCGATCAGCTCGCCGATCTGGGTGTCGGCGGCGGAGATGGAGGCGGTGGAGGCGATCTGCTCCTTGGTCTCGACCTCCTTGGCCTGGTCGAGCAGCGCACCGGAGACGGCCTCGACGGCCTTCTCGATACCGCGCTTCAGGGCCATCGGGTTGGCGCCGGCGGCGACGTTGCGCAGGCCCTCGCGGACGAGCGCCTGGGCAAGGACGGTCGCGGTCGTCGTGCCGTCACCGGCTACGTCGTCCGTCTTCTTCGCGACTTCCTTGACCAGCTCGGCGCCGATCTTCTCGTACGGGTCCTCGAGCTCGATCTCCTTGGCGATGGACACACCATCGTTGGTGATCGTGGGGGCGCCCCACTTCTTCTCGAGGACGACGTTCCGGCCCTTGGGGCCGAGCGTCACCTTGACGGCGTCCGCGAGCTGGTTCATGCCGCGCTCGAGGCCGCGCCGCGCCTCCTCGTCGAACGCGATGATCTTGGCCATGTGAAGTGGTCCTCCCGGACTGGGGTGGATTGCTCCGGACCGCGCTGGCGCCCGCGACGGACGGCCTGCCTGCCTCGTGGTTCCTTGCCCCACATGGCCTGCGGGCCTCACCGACCCGGTCCTCGTTGTCACTCTCACCTTCAGAGTGCTAACGCCAATGATTAGCACTCGGCATGCCCGAGTGCAAGGTGCGCCCGCGTAGCGGGCTCGTCGAGGGGTGGTGGTCGGGTGACGGGCGGGAGCAAGCGCCTCTCGGTGATCCGCAGGTGAACGCGCCCCCGCGCGCCCTCCCGGCAGCGCCTCGGCAGCGGCTCGGCAGCGGCTCGGGACCTCTCGGCACCCCCACACGCAGGAGGGCCCGCACCCCTGTACGGGGTGCGGGCCCTCCCGAAAAGAACGAAGAACGTCGCTGCGAAAACCCGGCGCGTTACTTCAGCCGGCCGCGAGCCGGACCATGTCCGCCTGCGGCCCCTTCTGACCCTGCGAGATCTCGAACTCGACCCGCTGGCCCTCTTCCAGGGTGCGGTAACCGTCCATCTGGATCGCGCTGTAGTGGACGAATACATCCGCACCACCGTCGACCGCGATGAAGCCGTACCCCTTCTCCGCGTTGAACCACTTGACGGTGCCCTGAGCCATGCCTAACTCCCCTATTACTGGCCCTTGCACAGATCCACACTTCGCGGATCCGGGTCAGACCTCACCCCCCAACGGTTGGGGGCGTGCGCCGGAACGCGTCGACCGCGGCCGAATGTATCTGTCCAACTGCCCTCTGCAACAGGTCAATCGGACGAGAAATCTGGACACGACCGGTCGGGAATGTACGAACAATTCGCCCGAATTCAGGGCAAGTCGGGCCCCACAAAGGGAACAAATTACACAAAAGCCCTGCACACTTTGGCTACTTCATATAGGGCGTGCGGCGCGATCAAATATGCACCCGGCATGGAATCACTACGGCGATCGGACCGGGTTCCCCAACTCTACCGCGCTTAATCATAGAGAATTGCCCCCTCCGCTTCTCTCGCGGAGGGGGCAATTCGGTGAACGCTCGGTAATCAATGTTACCGACGGTTACTACCGGCCGGTACTCGCCGGGCCTCAGCCACCGGCGACCGCCGGAATGATGGACACGCCGGCGCCGTCCGGAGTGGCCGTCTCCAGCCCCTGCTCGAACCGGACATCGTCGTCATTCACGTACACATTCACGAACCGCCGCAACTTGCCCTGATCATCCAGAACCCGGGCGGCGATCCCGTTGTGGTTCTTTTCCAGATCGGCGATGACCTCGGCGAGGGTGGCCCCTTCGGCCTGGACTTCAGCCTGGCCGCCCGTGTAAGTGCGCAGGATGGTAGGGATCCGAACATTGACGGACATGACGTGTGACCTCCGGTCAGAGCAGTGGGGTTAGGAGCGCGGGACTGCGTTGGATGTGCGGCTGCGTTGGATGTGCGGCTCCGCCGCGTGGGCGCGACAAGCCCCCACAGCCCCGCAGACGAACGACTACCAGGCCTTACGCAAGACCGGCTGCACGGAACGAATCAAGGTTGGGCCGAATGGTCGCCGTAAGCCCGGTTCCGGCCACCGCGTCCAGCGTCTTCAGACCATCCCCCGTGTTGAGCACGACGGTCGTCAGCGTCGGGTCGAGCACCCCGTTCTCGATCAGCTTCCGGGTGACTCCGACCGTCACACCGCCGGCGGTCTCCGCGAAGATCCCCTCCGTCCGCGCCAGCAACTTGATCGCCTCGACAACCTGCTCGTCGTTCACGTCCTCCACGGCCCCGCCGGTCCGCCGGGCGATGTCGAGGACGTACGGCCCGTCCGCCGGGTTGCCGATCGCGAGCGACTTCGCGATCGTGTTCGGCTTCTGGGGGCGCACCACGTCGTGCCCGGCCTTGAAGGCCACCGACACCGGCGAGCACCCCTCAGCCTGCGCACCGAAGATCTTGTACGGCTTGTCCTCGACGAGCCCGAGCTTGATCAGCTCCTGCAGCCCCTTGTCGATCTTCGTGAGCTGCGACCCGGAGGCGATCGGCACCACGAGCTGGTCCGGCAGCCTCCAGCCGAGCTGCTCGCAGATCTCGTACGCCAGGGTCTTGGAGCCCTCCGCGTAGTACGGCCGCAGGTTGACGTTGACGAAGCCCCAGCCCTCGCCGGCCGGGTCGCCGATCAGCTCGGAGCAGAAGCGGTTCACATCGTCGTAGTTGCCCTCGATGCCGACGAGCTCGCCGCCGTAGACCGCGGCCATGACGACCTTGCCCTGCTCCAGGTCGTGCGGGATGAACACACAGGACCGGAAGCCGGCGCGCGCGGCGGCGGCACCCACGGCACCGGCGAGGTTGCCGGTGGAGGAGCAGGAGAGCGTGGTGAAGCCGAAGGCGCGGGCGGCCTCCAGGGCCTGGGCGACGACGCGGTCCTTGAAGGAGTGCGTCGGGTTGCCGGAGTCGTCCTTGATGTACAGACCGCCGGTCACGCCCAGCTCACGCGCCAGGTTGTCGGCCTTGACGAGCTGCGTCCAGCCGGGGTTGATGTTCGGCTTGCCGGCGACGTCGGCCGGGACGGGCAGG
Source organism: Streptomyces sp. NPDC012510 (assembly GCF_042955065.1). Classification (NCBI taxonomy): domain Bacteria; kingdom Bacillati; phylum Actinomycetota; class Actinomycetes; order Kitasatosporales; family Streptomycetaceae; genus Streptomyces; species Streptomyces sp. NPDC012510. The sequence continues at coordinate 62,227 of NZ_JBIBEN010000030.1, read as the reverse complement.
AGAGGGGCGTAGCGCCAGATGTTGGCGGGCCCGGACTCGATCGTCTTGCGGAGCTCTTCCGTCTCGTACTCGGAGTAGTCGTAAGCGATCTCCAGCGGCCCGAAACACTCCTCGCAGGCGAAGACCGGTCCGAGGGGGACGCGGTGGCCGCACTCGCGGCAGCTCAGCGCCGCGGCGGGACCGAGGTCGACGGTCTTCGGGGATTCGGTGACAACAGTCTGCGCAGCCATGTGAGGCGAGGCCCTTTCTCCTCATCTTCCTCACGACGCATTTCGTCGTGAGACGGATTTGGCACCTTCCCTAGCCGGGAGCCTCGCGGGGCGATCGACGGTGATCGTCACGAGACCGGCTGGAGGGTTGCCGGGGCTTCATCGGGCCGTATCCCTCTGCCCCTCTGGATGAGCGGTATTTGGTTGTATACGCACACGAACACCGACATGCGATGGTCACCAGCGTTGTCCAAGACTGTAACCGACGGCCAGGACAGTTGAGAGAGCCGTCCGAACCGCGAGATGAACGCAGAGGAGCCGCTCACTGTGCTGAAGGAAGTCGAGCGCTGGCTGAGCACCCGCTCCTGGTCCGTGGCAGACCGCCCGCTCCACAAGATCATGGCCGCCAAACGGGCCTCGGGACAGACGGTCAGCGTCGTCCTGCCCGCGCTGAACGAGGAGGCGACGGTCGGCGACATCGTCGCGATCATCCGCCATGACCTCATGCGGCAGGTCCCGCTCGTCGACGAGATCGTGGTCGTCGACTCCGGCTCGACCGACCGTACGTCGGAGGTGGCGGCGGCGGCCGGGGCGAAGGTCGTCCACCGCGACGCGATCCTGCCCCGGATCCCGGCCGTCCCCGGCAAGGGCGAGGTCCTCTGGCGCTCCTTGATGGTGACGACGGGGGACATCGTCTGCTTCATCGACGCGGACCTCAAGGAGTTCTCGTCGGACTTCGTCTCCGGGATCGTCGGCCCGCTGCTCACCGATCCCGGCGTCGACCTCGTCAAGGCGATGTACGACCGCCCCCTGACGGTGTCCGACGGGCGCGCCTCCGACACGACGACGGCCGGCCAGGGCGGCCGTGTGACCGAACTCATGGCCCGCCCCCTGCTCAACATGCACTGGCCGCGACTGGCCGGCTTCGTCCAGCCCCTCGGCGGCGAGTACGCGGCCCGCCGCTCCCTGCTGGAACGGCTCCCCTTCCCCGTCGGCTACGGCGTCGAGCTGGGCATGCTCGTCGACGCGCTCCACCTCGTCGGCCTCGACGCGTTGGCCCAGGTCGACGTGGGCGTCCGCAAACACCGCCACCAGGACGGCGCGGCGCTGGGCCGCATGTCCGCGGCCATCTACCGCACCGCCCAGCTCCGGCTGGCCCGGGGCCATCTGATCCGGCCGGTGCTCACCCAGTTCGAACGGGGTGAGGCGGGCTTCGAGCCGCGCACGTACTCGGTGGACCTGGAGGAGAGGCCACCGATGGTGGAGATCACGGAGTACGTGCGGCGAAGGGCCGCGTGATCGGGCCCGCAGGGCCTGATCCTCAACGGCGCGGGGAACCGCGCGAGCAACCACGAACCACCCGCACCCGCCGTCCCCACGCACCCCCCACCCCCCTGGCCGCTCCTGTATACGGCCGAACCGCACGTTTGACCGGTTGGACCATTGGCTAGGTTGAGCCGTATGGCATCAACGCACGGTGCGGCCCAGGTGCTGGTCGCCTCCAACCGCGGCCCGGTCACCTACACCCAGGACGAGACCGGCGCCCTCACAGCGAAGCGCGGCGGCGGTGGCCTCGTCTCGGGGCTCTCCGCGATCGACCCGGAATCCGGCGCGGTCTGGGTGTGCTCGGCCCTCGGCGACGGTGACCGCGAGGCCGTACGACGCGGTGTCGCCGAGCCCGGCGTCCGCATGCTCGACATCCCCGCCGACGTGCACCATGACGCCTACAACGGCGTGGCCAACTCCGCGCTGTGGTTCGTGCACCACATGCTCTACCAGACCCCGCTGGAACCGGCCTTCGACGCGGAGTTCCGCCGCCAGTGGGCGTCGTACGAGACGTACAACCACGCCTTCGCCGAGGCGCTCGCCCAGGAGGCGGCCGAGGGCGCGGCCGTGCTGGTGCAGGACTACCACCTGACCCTGGTCCCCCGGATGCTGCGCGAACTCCGCCCCGACCTGCGGATCGGCCACTTCTCGCACACCCCGTGGGCGCCGGTCGACTACTTCCGGCTGCTCCCCGACGACATCGCCGCGCGGGTGCTCCACGGCATCCTCGGCGCCGACCGGGCCGCCTTCCTCACCCGCCGGTGGGCGGACGCGTTCACCGAGTGCTGTGACGCCGTGCTGGGCCCCGACGCCTCGTCCGGCACGAGGATCGGGGTGCACGGCCTGGGCGCCGACGCGGACTTCCTGCGGGCCCGCGCTCACCAGGCGGACGTCGACGAGCGCATGACCACGCTGCGGGAGCAGATCGGGACGGCCCCCGACGGCACGCCGCGCCGCACGGTCGTCCGCGTCGACCGCACGGAGCTGTCCAAGAACATCGTGCGGGGCCTGCTGGCGTACCGGCAGCTCCTCGACGACCAGCCGTCCTGGCGCGAGCGCGTCGTGCACATCGCCCTCGCCTACCCGTCGCGGCAGGACCTCGCGGTGTACCGGGACTACATGACCGAGGTCCAGCGGGTGGCGGACGACATCAACGAGCGGTACGGCACGCCGGGCTGGACCCCGGTCATCCTCCATCTGAAGGACGACTTCGCGCGGTCACTGGCGGCGTACCGGCTGGCGGACGTGGCGCTGGTGAACCCGATCCGGGACGGCATGAACCTGGTCGCCAAGGAGGTGCCGGTCGTGTCCGACGAGGGATGCGCGCTGGTGCTGTCGCGGGAGGCGGGGGCGTTCGAGGAACTGGGGGACGACGCGGTGGTGGTGAACCCGTACGACGTCGTGGCTACGGCGGCCGCTCTGCACCAGGCCTTGTCGATGCCCGGGGGCGAGCGGGCCGAGCGTACGAAGCGGTTGGCCGCGGCGGCTACGGCGCTGCCGCCGACACAGTGGTTCCTGGATCAGTTGAGGGCGCTGGAGGAGGCCTGAGCGAGCGTTCGGGCTTCCGCCGCGTAGGCCGTCGGCGGTAGGCCCAGTGTCGCCGTGAAGTCCCGCGTCAGATGGGCCTGGTCGGCGTAGCCGAGGTCGTTGGCGAGGGTGGCCCAGTCGATGTCGGTGCGGCTGCCGGCGTGTTCCAGGGCCTCGTGGAGGCGGTAGCGGAGGATGACCCATTTCGGGCTGACGCCGACGTGGGCCGAGAAGAGCCGCTGCAGCGCCCGTACCGACAGGCCGGCGGTGTCGGCGAAGTCCCCGACACGGCGCACCGTGCGGTCGGCGCGGACGCGCCGGACGAGGTGCATGGCGAGGTCGGCCTGCGGGTCCGGGGCGCGGGGCAGGGCAAGGAGGAAGGCGTCGAGGGCGGCCACGCGGGCCCGGTCGTCGGCCGGGGTGACGACCGAGCGGGCGGTGTCGTCCGTGACCTGCGGGAACACCTCCTGGGCAGGCAGGACCCGGCCCGTCCACCGCGACACCGGCACCTCGGGGGCGTACGGCCGGAAGCCACCGGGGCGGAACTTCACCCCGCAGACCCGGCCCCTTCCGGTCAGCTCCCTTGTGTACAGGCCGAGCGCCACGCCGGTGACCTCTCCGTACGGCGGCGTTCGCGGGTCGTCGACCCCGTCCCACTGGAAGGTGAGGTTCACAGCGGGGTGCGGGACGAGCTGGGAGGCGTACGGCTCGGGCAGGTCCCAGTCGATGAGCCAGTACCACTCGACGTACCGGCGCAGCTGCTCGGCGGGCTCGTGGCGGCGGAAGCGCACGCGGTTCAGCAGCCCGCTCGGGTCGACGATCCCGCGGGTGTCGTGCCGGGGAGCCTTCATGACCGGATCGTACGTCGCGCCGTGTGGGTCACGCCTCCCGCGTCGCGTTTCTTCAAGAAGGCGCGGGCGCGGTTTCCCTACGGTCGGGTCATGGACACGAACGAGGCGAAGACGTACGGCATCGGTGAGCTGCTGGCCATGGCGCGCACGCGGGCGGTTCCGGTGGTGCGGGGCATTCCCGACGGGGCGCTCGCCGGGCCCACGCCGTGCGCCGAGTACGACGTGAAGGCCTTGGTCAATCATCTCTTCCAGGTGATCGTGCAGTTCCAGAGGTTGGCGGCGAAGGAGACGGCGGACTTCGGCGAGACGCCCGACCGGGTGGCCGAGAGCCCTGAGTGGCGTGAGCGGCTCGCGGACGAGGCGGACCGTCTCGTGGCGGCCTGGTCCGCGCCCGGTGCCGAGGAAGGCAGGACCGGCGGGATGAACATGCCGGCGCGGCTGGTCGGCTCGATGGCTCTGCTCGATCTGACCGTGCATGTGTGGGACCTTGCGCGGGCGACGGGCCAGGACGACCCGGGCGCCGACGAAGCGGTGGTGACGGAGTTGGCCGGCGCGGTGGACGAGCTGGCACCGACGGCCAGGAAGATGGGGGTCTTCGGGGAGCCGGTGCCGGAGCCCGAGGGCGCGTCGGCGTACGAGCGGCTGCTCGCACGCACCGGCAGGGATCCACGGTGGACCTAGTCCTGGTCACCGACCACCACGCGTCGGCGGGCGAGCGGCGGCGATGTGGGGCGGTTCTCCTTCACCAGCGGTCGTGCCGTCTCATGCGGTCGCCGTCACATGCGGTCGGCGTCACATGCGGTCGCCGTCACATGCGGTCGGCGATCGCCGCCAGCAGACGCACCACGCCCTCCGGGCCGTCGACCACCACGTCCGCCCTCTCCGACAGTTCCGTCACTTCCGTGCTGCCGCTGCACACCAGCAACGCCGGTGTGCCCTCGGTGCGGAGCTTCTCCAGGGTGGCGAAGGCGGGGATGTCGCCCAGGTCGTCGCCGGCGTAGAGGACCGCCTCGGCGTCCGTTTCCTCCAGGTACTCGCGGAGGGCGACGCCCTTGTCCATGCCCGGTGGGCGGAGTTCGAGGACCAGGCGGCCTGGTTCGACGATGAGGCCGTGGCGAGCGGCGAGGTCGGTGAGGGGGGAGCGGAGGGCTTCGAAGGCGGCCTGGGGGTCGGTGGCGCGGCGGGTGTGGACGGCCACCGCCCGGCCCTTCTCCTCGATCCAGGTGCCCTGCCGGGCGCCGACGCTGTCCAGCAGACCGGGGAGCTCCGCGCGGACGGCGGCGACGCCGGGGTGCGGGGCGGGGGCGCTGACCGTGCCGGTGACGGCGTCCCAGCGTTCGGCGCCGTAGTGGCCGAGGACGACGAGATGTTCGAGGCCGGGGACGCCGGCGAAACCGCCGTGGCGGACGGCGACACCGGCCGGGCGGCCGGTCACCACGGCGACGGCGGCGACCTTGGGGGCGAGGGCGGCCAGCGCGGCCACCGCGTCGGGGTGGGCGCGGGCCTGCTCGGGGTCGGGGACGATCGGGGCGAGTGTGCCGTCGAAGTCGAGCGCGATCACCGTACGGCCGGGACGGTCGAGGATCGCGTCCAGCGCGTCCCGTCCGGCCGGCGTCACGGGGGTCGGCAAGGTGGCCTTGGGGTTGGCCTTGGGGTTCTGTTCGTCCTTGTGGCTGCCCATGGGTCCGACCCTATCCACGACCCCGCGACCGCGGTGCCCGACCGGCCCCGAAAGGGTCATCTCTCGGAGCGGCGGCTTTCCCGCACCCTGCGCAGGCGGTTCACGGTGACCGGGTCGTGGGCGAGGGCGCGTTCGTCGTCGAGCAGGGCGTTGAGCAGCTGGTAGTACCGCACCGGCGCGAGGCCCAGCCGCTCTCGTATCGCCCGCTCCTTGGCGCCCGGGCCCGGCCACCCCTGACGCTCCAACGCGAGGATCGCCTGTTCGCGCGCGTCGAGCTCGTCCATGGGACGACCGTAATGGACGGCTGTGACATCGGGGGTGGGGCTGCGTCCTTCGGGTGCGGGTGGGTGGGGGCTGATCGCGCAGTTCTGCGCGCCCCTCGAAGACGCGGCCTGGCGGCCGAAAGCACGGGGCGCAGCCCTGCTTCTCAGGGGCGCGGGGAACTGCGCGAGAAGCCCCGCCCAGCCCACCCGCGCCCACGCCCACGCACGCACCCGCACCCGCACCCGCCGGACGAACCCGCACCCCCGAGCTTGTGCAGGCGTCCTACTCCCGGTCCGCAACGGTCGCCGTCTGCTGCAACTGCTCCAGCACGACCCCCGGCTTCGCGTCCGGCCGCACCGCCCGCCCGATCTGTTCCTTGACCGCCGCGCTCACATCCGCCCAGGAGACCTTGCCGACGGGGTACAGCTCGGCGTCGGGAAGCTCGGCGAGGAACGGCCTGAGATCCGCGTCGTCCTTGTCGGCGGCCATCGCCTCGGACGCGGACGCGGTCACCGGCAGCAGGTCGTACTCGCGGGAGAACGCGAGCACGTTCCTGTCGCTGTAGACGAAGTCGAGGAAGTCGCCGATCTCGTCACCGTGGCCGTTCTGCTTGAAGGCCATCATCCAGTCGGTGACCCCCAGGGTGGGGTGCCTCCGCCCTTCCCGCCCCGGCATAGCGGCCGTCCCGAACTCGACGCCCTTGTCGGCGGCCATACGCATCAGGCTGGGATGCCCGTTGAGCATGCCCACCTCACCGCGGGCGAACGCGGCGAACGCGTCGGCCCGGTTGAGCTCGGCGGGGGCGGTGGGGCCGGTGAGGCCCTTGTCCACGAGTTCGTCCTTGAGCCAGGTGAAGGTCCGGACGTTGTCCTCCGAGTCGAGCCGGTACGTGCCAACGTTGTCGGTGTAGCCGGCGCCGCCGCTGAGCAGCCACTGCAACGTCTCGGCCTGGGCCTCCTCCGCCCCGAGCGGCAGCGCGTACGGGATCTTGACGCCGGCCGCGTCGAGGGCCTTCGCGTCGGCCGCCAGCTCGCTCCACGTGCCGGGGGCGCTGTCGATGCCCGCCGCGGTGAAGAGCTTCTTGTTGTAGAAGAGGACGCGGGTGGACGCGGCGAACGGCATCCCGTACGCGACCCGCCGCACCTTGCCCGCGTCGGCGAGCTGGGGGAGGAAACCGGCCTGGACCGGGATGGAGAGCAGGTCGTCGACCTCGTAGAGCTTGCCGGTGGAGGCGTAGTCGGCGTAGGTGCCGACCTGCGCCATGTCGGGCGCCTCACCGGCGGCGACCATTTCCCTGACCTTGCGGTCGACGTCGTTCCAGGAGTAGACGCTGACGTCGACCGTGACGCCCGGATGGCCCTTCTCGTAGGCCTTCACGAGCGCGTCCCAGTACTTCTGGGAACTGTTCGACTGGGAGTCGCCGTAGTCGGCGGCGACGAGTCTCAGCGTGACGTCCGGACCGTCGGCCTGCGAGGCTCCGCAGCCCGCAAGCGTCGCCATCAGTCCCAGCGCGGTCAGTGCCGCCGTTCCGCTGTTCCCGAAGCCGGTCCTCGTCCGCCGCTGCCACTGTCGCACTCGTACTGCCCCAACCTGTTCGCACGGCCCCGCACGCATCAGCCTGGATCACAGGCTCAGCGTCCAAGCCCGTCAATCGCTCAACTTCTCGAACTTCTCCATAAGGTCTACACCACGTCAGTGGACTAGACCTCTCATGGGTCGACGGGTCACACTGTCCTCCGTGAGACATGTCATCGCGCTCGATGTGGGCGGCACCGGGATGAAGGCCGCACTGGTCGGGGCCGACGGCGAGCTGCTGCACCAGGCGCGCCTGGCCACCGGCCGCGAGCGCGGAGCGGACGCCGTCGTCGCGTCGGTCCTCGACTTCGCCACCGAGCTGCGCGTCCATGGCGAACGGCGCTTCGGCGAGCCCGCCGCCGCCGCCGGTGTCGCCGTGCCCGGCATCGTCGACTCCGACCGGGGCATCGCCGTCTACGCCGCCAACCTCGGCTGGCGCGACGTCCCCCTGCGCGCGCTGCTCGCCGAGCGCCTGGGCGGGGTCCCGGTCGCCCTCGGCCACGACGTCCGCACCGGCGGGCTCGCCGAGGGGCGCGTGGGCGCGGGGCGGGGCGCGGACCGCTTCCTCTTCGTGGCGCTGGGCACGGGCATCGCCGGCGCGATCGGCGTCGACGGCCGGGTGGAGGCGGGCGCCCACGGCTTCGCGGGCGAGATCGGCCACATCGTCGTACGGCCCGGGGGTGCCCCCTGCCCCTGCGGCCAGCGCGGCTGTCTGGAACGGTTCGCCTCGGCGGCGGCCGTCAGCCAGGCCTGGGCGGAGGCCACCGGCGACTCCGGGGCCGACGCGGCGGACTGCGCCAAGGCCGTCGAGTCGGGCGACCCGCGGGCGAGCGCCGTCTGGCAGCACGCCGTCGACGCCCTCGCCGACGGTCTCGTCACCGCCCTCACCCTGCTGGACCCCCGCACCCTCATCGTCGGTGGCGGCCTGGCCGAAGCCGGTGAAACCCTGTTCACACCCCTGCGAGCCGCCGTGGAACACCGGGTGACCTTCCAGAAGGTCCCCACCATCGTCCCCGCCACACTCGGCGACGCCGCGGGCCGCCTGGGCGCCGGCCTGATGGCCTGGGACCTCATCGCCCCCTCGGCCCCCAAGGCCCCTTCGGAGGTAACGACCTGATGGCCCCCACCCTTTCCGACACCGGGTCCGCTCCGAAAGGGGCGCGGGGAACTGCGCGACAAGCCACGACGAACCCGCAGCCGCCCCACAAGGCGCACCCCTACGTCCTCGAAGGCGCAAACGTAGTCCTCCCCACCGGCACGGTGAAAAACGGCCGTCTCACCATCGACGGCACCAAGATCGCCGCCCACACCCCGGAGAACGCCCACACCATCGACGTCCGCACCCACTGGGTGGTCCCCGGCTTCATCGACCTCCACAACCACGGCGGCGGCGGAGCCTCCTTCACCTCCGGCACGGTCGAGGACGTACTGCACGGCATCCACACCCACCGCCTCCACGGCACCACCACCCTCGTCGCCTCCACGGTCACCGACGACATGGACGGCCTCGCCCACCGCGCCGGCCTCCTCTCCGAACTCGCCGAACAGGGCGACATCGCCGGTATCCACTTCGAGGGCCCGTTCATCTCCCCGTGCCGCAAGGGAGCGCACTCCGAGGCGCTGCTCCGCCACCCCGACCCGGCGGACGTCCGCAAACTGATCGACGCCGCGCGCGGCCGGGCGGCCATGGTCACGCTGGCCACCGAACTCCCCGGCGGCCTCGGCTCCGTACGCCTCCTCGCCGAACACGGCGTCATCGCGGCGATCGGCCACACGGACGCGACGTACGAGCAGACGGTTCAGGCCATCGACGCGGGCGCGACCGTGGCCACCCACCTCTTCAACGCGATGCCCCAGCTCGGCCACCGCGAGCCCGGACCGATCGCGGCGCTCCTGGAGGACGAGCGGATCACGGTCGAGCTGATCAACGACGGCACGCACCTCCACCCCGCCTCCCTCCAGCTGGCGTTCCGTCACGCGGGCGCCGCCCGGGTCGCGTTCATCACCGACGCCATGGACGCGGCCGGCTTCGGCGACGGCCGCTACACGCTGGGCCCGCTGGCGGTCGAGGTCGTGAACGGTGTGGCCCGCCTGGTGGAGGGCGGCTCGATCGCGGGCTCCACCCTCACCCAGGACCGCGCCTTCAAGCGGGCGGTCACCGTCGACGGCCTCTCGGTCGAGGACACCGTTGCCGCCCTCTGCGCCAACCCGGCGAAGCTCCTCGGCCTCGACGACCGGGTGGGCTCCCTGGAACCGGGCAAGGACGCCGACCTCGTCCTCCTCGACGCGGACTTCGAGCTCAGGGGAGTCCTCCGGAAGGGCGAATGGGTAAAGGATCCCCAACTGGTCTGATCGTCCCTGTTGTTGGCAGGTGGTGAGCATGGCGCGGTCGTCCCGGGGGACTGGGCCGACCGCCGCTCTTTTGGCATGATCGAGCCTCAGCGACAGCCTCCGACGAGCGCGTTCCGGTCGAGGAAGACCGGGACCCGCTCAGTCGAAACCCAAAGGGGTGGGCCCAGGTGATCCTCACGGTCACACTGAACACCGCTCTCGACATCACCTACCGCGTACGGGACCTGACGCCCCACGCCACGCACCGGGTGACCGACGTGACCGAACGGCCCGGCGGCAAGGGCCTGAACGTGGCCCGGGTGCTGGCGGCGCTCGGCCACGAGGTGACGGTCACCGGTTTCGTCGGCGGCGCGACCGGCCGGGCCGTGCAGGACCGGCTCACGCACACACCGGGTGTCGTGGACGCGCTGGTCCCGGTGGAGGGGCCGACCCGCCGGACGATCGCCGTGGCCGACGCGAGTGGCGACACGACCCAGCTCAACGAACCGGGACCGCTCATCACCCCCGCCGAGTGGTCCGCCTTCCAGGAGGCGTACGTCGATCTGCTGCGCTCGGCCTCGGTGGTGGCTCTGTGCGGCAGCCTGCCGCCGGGGGTACCGGTGGGCGCGTACGCGGGACTGATCCGTACGGCCCGCACCCTGTCCGTCCCCGTCCTGCTGGACACGAGCGGTGAGCCGTTGCGACGTGGGGTGGCGGCCCGCCCCGACCTGGTGAAGCCGAACGCCGACGAACTGGCCGAACTGACCGGCTCCCACGAGCCGTTCCGGGCCGCCCGCGACGCCCGCCGACGCGGCGCCCGGTCGATCGTGGCCTCCCTCGGCCCCGACGGTCTCCTCGCCCACACCCCCGAGGGCCACTGGCGCGCCGTCCCGCCGCGCCGCTTCCGGGGCAACCCGACCGGCGCTGGCGATTCCGTGGTCGCGGGCCTGCTCTCAGGCCTGGTCGACCGCCGCCCCTGGCCCGAGTGCCTGGCCCGAGCCACCGCCCTGTCCGCGGCAACCGTGCTGACACCGGTGGCGGGCGAGTTCGACCGTCAGGCGTACGAGGAGATGGCGGGGCAGGTGGCGGTGACGAGGGAGGTCACAGCGGCGTGAGGACCGGCCCCTGAGGGCGGGGCTCAGGTCTTCCAGCCCTTCTCCAGGTAAAGCTGGTCGAAGTTGACGTCGCAGGAGTTGCCGTCCTCGCAGGAAATCTTTACTTCGTTGCTGCCCTTGTTGAGCTGGATGGACGCGTAGGTGTTCGTCCACCCCTTCTCGTAGTCGCCCTCGGGGCCCTCGGCGAAGTTGTCCAGGTTGAGCGGACGGGTCTGGGCCGTGCCGTTGACCGTGAGGGTGGCGTTGGCCTTCTTGCCCGGGACACCGTAGTCGACGAAAAGCGTGTACTTGCCGGCCGCCGGGACGTCCTCCATCTTCCAGGTGATGGACGAGCCGACCGAGTTGAAGTTCCCCACGTAGAACCCGCCCTCCGACTTGGCGCCGGGGACGTCGGAGGCGATGGCCGCGTTGCCGCCGAGGAGGAGGGTCTTGGCCTCGGCCTTCGGCAGTTCGCCGGAGTTCGCTTCCTTCGACTTGCTGGGCGACGGGCTGGGGTCGGTGTTCTCCTTGGCGGTGGGGGCGGTCGAGGCCCCGTTGTCGCCGTCGGCGGAATTCTCACCGTCGTCGCCGACGACCATGGCGACGCCGATGCCGATCACCACGGCCGCCACGACGGCGATCGCGCCGATGAGGAGGCCCTTGGTGTTGGGGCCACGGCCACGGCCGCCGCCTCCGTTGCCGTGTCCCTGCGGGCGGGTCGCCTGGGGGCCGCCGGGGAGGTTCTCGGGGGCCTGGTAGTGCGCGTTCGGCTGGCCGTAGCCGCCCTGCGGCTGGCCGTACGGCTGCTGCTGCGATACCTGCCCGTACTGCGCGGTCGGGGCCTGCGGAGCCTGCTGGGTCTGCTGCCCGTACTGGCGTTCACCGACCGGTCGCACCCGGTTGACCGCGTTCGGGTAGCCGTAGCTCCCGGTGGGCGGCTGGGCTCCTCGGGCCTGCCCGTCGGCGTAGAGGTAGCCGAACGGGTCGTCGTCCTCGGGCGTGCTCGCGCCGTTGTTGCCGGGCGTCATCCCTAGGTCTCCTCAGCGGTGCGGTACATGCGCGTACGGTGGCGGATTGGTGTGTCGGGGTGTAGAAGAGCGAGCCTACCCGCTCGCGCTGGTCCAAACGGGTGACTCAGGCCTCATCGCCCGGCCGACGCTCCGCCGACCAGGCACTTTCCCGCCACGAGCCCGCTGTGACCTGGGATTCTTTCCGTTTGTCTCGCGGGTCACTCCGGTCGTTATCCGGCCCGCCGGTGCTGTCTGGGACGAGATCGTTTCTCGACGTACATCCGCTCGTCAGCCGATTTCAACACCTCGTCCGCCGTCATGCCGCAGTGTGCCCATCCGATGCCGAAACTCGCGCCTACGCGCATCGCGCGGCCGTCCACCCGGATCGGCTGGATGATCTCGTTGCGGAGGCGAACGGCGAGGTCCTGCGCGTCCGCGCGGCCGAGGCCGTCGGCGAGGACGACGAACTCGTCACCGCCGAGCCGGGCCACGGTGTCGCCGTCGCGCACGCCCCGGCTGAGCCGCCGGGCCACCTCGATGAGGACGGCGTCACCCGCGTTGTGCCCGAAGCGGTCGTTGATGGACTTGAATCCGTCGAGGTCGCAGAAGAGCACCGCGAGCCCCTTGGCCCCGTCGTCCCGCTCGTCCTCGGGCGCCACGGTGTGCACATGGTGGTCGAAGGCGTCGTACGGCCTTCCGGCCGCGTGGAAGTCGAAGGCGTGCCCCCCGGCCTCGTAGGCGTCGAAGGACGGGTGCGGCAGCCGCGCCGCCTGCTCGGCGGCGGCACCGAACTCTCCGTACTCCCCGCCGAACTCGCCCTGCTCCCCGAACTGCCCGAAGGCCGCGTTCATCGAGTCGGCCGAGTCGGCCGACGCGCCGGCCGGGAGGGACTGGGGGCGCTGACAGATGCGGGCGGAGAGGCGCGAGCGCAGCTCGGCGGAGTTCGGCAGGCCCGTGAGCGCGTCGTGCGAGGCGCGGTGCGCGAGCTGCAGCTCACGCCGCTTGCGCTCCTCGATGTCCTCGACATGGGTGAGCAGGAAGCGGGGCCCGTCGGCGGCGTCCGCGACCACGCTGTTGCGCAGCGACACCCATACGTACGTCCCGTCGCGCCGCCCCAGCCGCAGCTCGGCGCGGCCACCCTCGGCCGAGGTCCGCAGCAGGGTGCCTATGTCCTCGGGGTGGACGAGGTCGGAGAACGCGTACCGCCGCATGGCGGAGGCGGGCCGTCCGAGCAGCCGGCACAGGGCGTCGTTCGTCCGCAGGATCCGGCCCTGCTGATCGCCGCCCATCTCGGCGATGGCCATACCGCTCGGGGCGTACTCGAAGGCCTGCCGGAAGGATTCCTCGCTGGCGCGCAGCGCCTGCTGCTCCCTTTCGAGCCTGACCAGTGCACGCTGCATATTTGCGCGTAGACGCGCGTTGCTGATCGCGATGGCGGCCTGGAAGGCGTACATCTGGAGTGCTTCGCGCCCCCAGGCACCCGGTCGCCGACCGTTCCTGGGCCGGTCCACGGAGATGACGCCCAGCAGTTCGCCGCAGGAGGCACCTCCCGCGCCCGGGGTGTACATGGGCGCGAACAGCCGGTCCGACGGATGCCACTCGTCCTCGAAGCGGGGCGCGGGACCATCGGTGTACCACTGCGGTACATCGTCCTCGTCCAGGACCCAGCCCTCGGTGTGCGGTATGAACCGCAGGTCACCCCAGGCCTCGCCCATGGTCAGCCGGCGGTCCCAGGAGGCGCGGGAGCCGACGCGGCCGGAGATCAGGGCCTCGGCGGCGGAGTTCCCGGAGAGGGCGGCGACGACCAGGTCGCCGTCGGGACGGACGAGGTTCACACAGGCCAGTTCGTAGCCCAGGCCGTTGACCACACCGTCGGCGACGGTCTGCAGCGTGTCGGCCAGGCTGCGCGCGGTGTTCATGTCCGCCATCACCTGGTGCAGCTGCCGCAGCGTCGTCAGACGGACGTAGGGCTCCGACTCGGTTTCCATTGGCCCTCCCCCCGAGATCTCGTGGCAGCTCCAGGCTCCAGGTAACCTGCTTAACTCGCGGGCTTACTACCGCTTACAGTTCCCGCTTACAGCTTGCAGCTTCCCCGCCACTGAATCACAGCGCGAAGCCCACTCGGTACACAGGGTCAACAAAATATGGCCCCTGTGACTCAAGTCACAGCAGAACATGAGCAATTGAGTGGAGTTTATGCGTTTCTCCCGTGCGGGTTCTGAACAGAATCCAGAACTCTGTGTAGGCGCTGTGCACAGGGTTGAGCGGGGCGCCGGGAGCCTGCTGGTCGCGGACACGACGGGGGCCGAAGGCCGACGGACACGGCGCGGGCCGAAGGCCGACACGGGGCCGAGGACCGACACGGGGCCGAGGGCCCGGAGGTCGTCGGGCGGGCCTGCCTAGGTCATAGGTCCCGGGCGAGGGTCGGGCCCTGGCCCGATGTGGTGGGCGCCGGCCGAGAACTAGCGTGCTGGTGTGCCGAAGATTCCAGCGTCAGCGCCACCCGTGCCCCCGCCCCCTCCCCCTCCCCGGGCGGCGACATCGCGGACGACCACGCTCCCGACCCCCGCCCCGGTTCCTCTTGCAAAAGCCTCCCGGGCGGCCGCGCCCGTCGGGGGCACCCCGACCACCCCGACCGCCCCGGCCACGCCCGGTCCCGTCCACGGCGGGCATGCTGAAGGGGTGAGCGAAGACGAGTTCCGTGCCGCGATGTCCCGGCTGGCGGCGGGTGTGGTCCTGGTGACCGCGCACGAGCCCGCACTGGATCCGGAGGGACCACGCGGCGAGGACGTCGGCATGACCGCCACCTCCTTCATGTCCGTGTCCCTCGACCCGCCCCTCGTCCTGGTCAGCCTCCGCGAGGGCTCCCGTATGGACGACCTCCTCGCCGAGCAGCCCCACTGGGCCGTCTCCCTCCTCGCCGACCACCAACGCTCCGTCGCCGGCCGCTTCGCCATGAGGAACCGGGTGAGCGACCGCCTCCTCTTCGCCTCCATCCCCCACACCCGGGGCGACACCTCCGGAGCACTCCTGATCGACGGCGCCCTCGCCACCCTCGAATGCCACACCGAGCAGCGCGTGACCGCCGGCGACCACACCCTCGTCGTCGGCCGGGTCCTGACCGCGACGGTGCCGGGCGCGGACGGCGGCCCCTTGACCTATTTCCGGGGCCGCTACAGGCAGTTGGACTGAGAGGGCCTCGCCCCTTCAGGGGCATGGGGAACCGCGAGCGATCACGAACACCCGCGCCCGCCGGACCACACGTCAGCCCCAGTCCTGCCCCGACCGCCCCCGCTTGGTGTCGGACCGCTGCTTCTTCTCCCGCAGGCGCCGTTCGTTGATCCCCCTCGGGATCCGGGTCGCCCGCCGCGGCTTCGGCGGCGGCGCGGTCGCCTCCGCGAGCAGCGCGGCGAGCCGTACGGCCGCCGTCTCCCGATTGCGCCACTGGGACCGGTGCTCGGAGGCCCGCACACTGACGACTCCGTCGACGAGCCGCCCGGCGAGCCGCTCCAGCGCCCGCGCCTTCCACACCTCGGGCAGCGCTTCGGTGTTCGCGAGGTCGAAGCGCAGCTCGACCTGCGAGTCACTGGTGTTGACGTGCTGTCCGCCGGGGCCGGAGGACCGGGAGAAACGCCACATGAGCTCGGCCTCCGGAAGGGAGACGGAGCCACGAACGACGTAAGGACCGGACATGCCCCCATGGTCGCGCGGATGTCCCGTCCACGTCACGCCCTTTTCAACCGCGGCCGTCCACGATCGGGGCACCCCGGGCGAGGTGGGGCGGTGGGTAAAGAAAGTAAAAACCGCTGGAACCTCTGGCGCCCCTCCCGACGTTCATAGGGGTACAGGTAGCTTCGTCCCCGGCACGAAGCCCGTAAGGCACGTACGTAACGAGGGAAGGACTCCCAAACCATGGCTGTAAGCCTGTCCAAGGGTGGCAACGTCTCGCTCACCAAGGAGGCTCCGGGCCTGACCGCCGTCACCGTGGGCCTCGGCTGGGACGTCCGCACCACCACCGGCACGGACTTCGACCTGGACGCCTCCGCGATCGCGGTCAACACGCAGGGCAAGGTCTACTCGGACGGCCACTTCGTCTTCTTCAACAACAAGCAGACCCCGGACCAGACGATCGTCCACACCGGCGACAACCGCACGGGTGAGGGCGCGGGCGACGACGAGGCGATCAACGTCAACCTGGCGGGTCTCCCCGCCGATGTAGACAAGATCGTCTTCCCGGTCTCCATCTACGACGCCGAGAACCGCTCGCAGAACTTCGGCCAGGTCCGCAACGCCTACATCCGCATCATCAACCAGGCCGGCGGCGCCGAGATCGCCCGCTACGACCTCTCCGAGGACGCCGCCACCGAGACCGCCATGGTCTTCGGCGAGCTGTACCGCAACGGCGCCGAGTGGAAGTTCCGCGCGGTCGGCCAGGGTTACGCCTCGGGCCTCGTGGGCATCGCCCAGGACTTCGGCGTCAACGTCTGACGTCCGCCGGGGCGACCAGCGTCCCGCAGCACACCGTCGAAGGCCCCGCCACGACCGGCACCGACCGTCGCGGCGGGGCCTTCGGCTGTCTCAGCCGCGGCCCTCGGCTGCCTCAGCCGCCGCCTCGGGCACACCCTCTGCCTCAGGCCCGCCAGTCCCCGGAGTACTGGATGTGCAGCAGGCCGGGCACCCGCGGCCGGTTCCGGGGCCGGGACCAGGGCCCCGCGCCCAACTCGACACAGAAGTGACCGGCGTGCGGGTACCGCTGCGGATACGACGGGGCCTGGTCGACGAGGCCGCGTAGCGCGGTGCCGTGCTCGCGGAACGCCGTGGAACTGCCCACGACGAACAGCGTGTGCGCCGCGATGTCGAAGGCGAGGTGGTCGCGGAACGACCGGTACTCCCGCCGCCGGTGGTCGATGGCGGCCTCGTCCGGGAAGTCCTGGTCCGGGGTGGCCGTCGTCCCGGGCCGGCCGGCGTCGAGGCGTGACCGTACCCGCTTCCAGGAGGCGGTCGGGAACCCCAGGCTGTGGTGGAGCAGGACCAGGTCCAGCGAGACGGGTACGCCGTCACCCACGACCCCGTCGGGAACGGGGTTGGCCCGGATCGGCAGATGGACCAGCGATCGGGCGGACCGGGCGGCCAGCGCCCACAGGGCGAGGAGTTGCTCCGCGCCGTCCCGGTCGACATACATCGACAGCCAGTGATGGTCGTCGCGCAACGCCAGCCGCGCCGGGACGGGGGCCGGGGCAGGTCGAACCACGCGGTACTCCTCACCCCCGAGCCGCGCCCTGTGCACACGCACCCGCTGTTCCACACGCCTCCTCGCACCCCCTGGGGTCCGGCTGGACCACCTGACGCACTGTAGGCCGAGAGCCGGGTGTCGGACCTGATCGGTAGCGTGCGGGGCATGCTGCTGCTCGAACCCCTCCGCACGGCCGAGGACGGCACCGTCCCCGGCCCCCTCCTCACCGAACTCACCGCCCTGCACGCCGCCAACCGCGACTTCCACGCCCTGAGCGGCGACTTCCCGGACGCGAACGACATCCGCCCCCACCAGGTGAGCGCAGCACTGGCGGTGGAGCTGGCCAACCCGGACGTGGAGATCCTCCTCGCACGCGACGGCGCCGCCGCCGAGGGCGGGGACGGGGGCGGGGACGGGGACAACCGCGGCCGGCCGCTCGTCGGGCTCGTCATCACCCTCGCTCACCATCCCGACCCGGCCGACCCCGACCCCTGGATCGGCCTGCTGCTGGTCGACGCGGGAGCGCAACGGCGAGGCCACGGACGGCAGGTGGCGGCACTGGTCGAGGAACGCTTCCGGCAGGCGGGGCGTACCGCCGTACGGCTGGCCGTGCTCGACAACAACCCCGGCGCCCTCGCCTTCTGGACATCCCTCGGCTACGAGGTCGTCGCGCGTCGCCGCGACCGCCAACAGGGCCGCCCCTGCGCCGTGTTGCGCAAGACGCTGCGCACACCGCGCCGGGCCGCTCGGATCGCCGTACTCGACCCCGAGGGTGCCGTCTTCCTCTTCCGGTACGACAACATCGAGATCGGTCCGCACTGGGCCATGCCCGGCGGTGGTCTGGAGGCGGGCGAGACCCCACGCGAGGGCGCCCTGCGCGAACTGCGCGAGGAGACCGGCTGGACGGACCTGGAGCCCGGCCCTCTGCTGCACACCTGGGAAGTCGACCTCACCCACTCCGGGGTGCCCGTCCACCAGCACGAGCACATCTATGTGGCCCGGGGCCCACGCCGCGAACCCACCGGCGACCACCTCACCGCCTCCCACGCCCAGGACGGCATCCTGACCTGGCGCTGGTGGACCCGCCAGGACCTCATCAGGTCACCGGAGCCCATCTGGCCGGCCGAACTCGCCGAACTGCTCACGGAGTTCGAGGCAACCGGAGCGAACGATCAAACGACGAACGATCCGTCGACGACCGATCCGTCGACGACCGACCCAGCGCCCGACCCGTCAGGCCTTTGACGGCTTCCCCTCCCCGTACAGCCAGTCCTCCCACACCGGGGTCAGGTCCGCCTCCGGGGCCCTCTTCCTCGCGTACTCCTCCACGTACGCGGTGAAGTCGGCCGTGTCCGCGTTGCCATGGCGACGGGTGGTGGCCCAGTCCTGGAGGAGGCCGAAGAAGGCGTCGTCGCCTATGGCCTCGCGGATCTTGTGGAGGACCATGGCGCCGCGTTCGTACACCGGGCTGTCGGAGATCCGGGCCGCGCTCGGCGGCTTCGCGGGCGGGAAGTCCCAGACGGCCTCGTTCGAGGCGGCGTCCTCGAAGTACTCGCCCTCGTACAGCGCGTCGAAGTTCTCCTGGGCCGTGTCGCCGCCGTCGTCCTCCTCCCACAGCCACTCGGCATACGTGGCGAAGCCCTCGTTGAGCCACATGTCCCGCCAGCTCTTCGGAGTGACCGAGTCGCCGTACCACTGGTGGGCCAGTTCGTGGACGAGCAGCGAGATGTCGGGGGTACCGGGGAAGACGGGGCGGTTCTGGGTCTCCAGGGCGTACCCGACGTCCTCCGGTTCGTCGACGATCGCGCCGGTGGAGGAGAAGGGGTACGGACCGAAGTTCGTCTCCGCCCACTCCATGACCTCCGGGATCCGGCCGAGCACCTCACGGCTGTCCTCGGCCTGCGCGGGATCTACGGCGACGTACACGGGCAGCCCGCCCGCGTCCCCGTCGACCCGCTCGGCCACCGTCGAACGGCGGATCTCGTACTCGCCGATCGCGATCGTGGCCACATAGCTCGCCATCGGTTCGGCGGTGTGCCAGGAGTACGTCGTACGGCCCCCCTCGGTGCTCTCGCCCTTCAACTCCCCGTTGGAGACGGCCCGCAGCCCCTCGGGGACAGTGACCGCGAGGTCGTACGTGGCCTTGTCGGAGGGGTGGTGGTTGCCGGGGAACCAGGTCATCGAACCCGTCGGCTCACCGAGGGCGAGGACACCGTCGGCGGTACGCAGCCAGCCCTCCCGGGAACCGTCCGGGTCGGTGACCGTCTCCGGGGTGCCGGCGTAGCGGACCGTCGTACGGAACGTCTCCCCCTGGTCGAGCCCGTCGCCGGGAGTGACGGTCAGCTCCTGCCCCGCCCGCTTCCAACGCGCCGCCGTGCCCTCCACGTCGACCGACTCGACGTCCATCCCCTTCAGATCGAGGTTGAACGCGTCGAGGTCCCGTGTCGCCCGTGCGGTGATGACAGCGGTGCCGCGCAACCGGTCGTCCTCGTTCTCGGAGGGAGGTTCATAACCGAGGGTGAGGGCGTAGTGCGTGACGTCGTAACCACCGTTGCCGAGCTTGGGGAAGTACGGGTCCCGGACGCCGGCGGCGCCCAGGGAGCGCTCCCCCGTGCCGCCTCCGCCCCCGGTGCACGAGGTGAGGGTGAGGGTGAGCGCGAGGCTGAGCAGGGCGGCCGGGACCACCGGTACAGATCGGGACACGTCAGCGATCCTATGAGGACATGACACCATCGCGTACGTGCTCGACATCGGCTACGCCCTCTCCAACCGGTTCCCCGACCCGCCACAGACCGACTACCGCCGCGCGGACGTGTACGCGCTGCGGCACGATCTGTTCTGCGGTGACGTCTACCTCGCCGACACCAAGGCGGACCGGGAACTGTCCACAGCCTGGGGATGGGTGCCGGTACTCGACTTCGCGTGGGCCCTGTGCGACATCGTGGAGCGGCTGGACCAGGACCCGGCGGGCTCCCGCGCCGCCCGGCCCCAGTACGCGGAACTCGACTTCACCGAGTCCACGGACCGCATGCTCTTCGAGCGCCGCTTCGGCTGGGTCGACATCGAGGCCGACTGGATGCCACCGGAGGAGCCTCCGCTGACCTTCTCCCACACCGACCTCCGCCGCGAGGTCCGCGACTTCCTGCACGACCTGATCGCCGACCTCTCCGACCTCCACGACGACCTGGCGGAAAACCCGGCGATCTGGACCCTGCAGTCCCGCTTCCCCCGAGTCCCGTAGACGGGACCCGGGAGCAGACGACCGCCCAGCGGTCCGACAAGCACGGAGCGCACCCCCTGCTTCCCGGGGCCGCCGGGAACTGCGCGAGCAACCACACTCCACCCGCACCCGCACCCTCCGACGCACACGCACCCGGGGCCACCGGGCGCCGTTCGGGGTCGAAGGGGCAGCAGCCCCGGAGACGCGACAGGCGAGGACGGCGAGGGCGAGACCCGAGAACCCCACACCCCCCGACACCAACCCCCGTCAGCCCTACCCCTCCACCCGAATCCCCATCTCCCCCGCCAACACAGGCGCCAGATCCATCAACTGCGCCGCACTGATCACCGCCCCCGACAGCCGGTCCACGCCCCGCGCGATCTCCACCGCCGCGGCCTCCCGCAGATCCACGTCGACCAGGGTCACCCCACTCAGATCGACCCCTTTCACCGCGCACCCCACGAACGCCACCCGCTCCAACCGCGCACCCCCGAAGTCCGGCTCGACGAGCACGCAGTCCTCGAACACCACGTCCTTCAGCCGAGCCTCACGCAGGTTGAGATAGTCGATCTTGCCGCCACGCACGAGAACCCGCTCCAGCACGGCCCCGTGCAACCCCACCCCTCCCAGCCGAGCCTCCACCAGCTCGACATCCCGCAAGGTCGCTTCGGCGAGATCCGTACCCACGCCCCGCACACCCGTGAGGACGGAGTCGAGCACCCGAGCCCGCCGCAGCCGCGTGTCGTCCAGCGCACAGCCCGTCAGCACGCAGTCCATGAACCGCGCACCCCCACCGTCCTGCCCGCCGAAGTCCTCCTCCCGGAACTCCAACCCGTCGTAGTCCCCGTCCGGCTCCAGCCCCCCGCCCTCGTACGTCTCCAGCACCGGCAACCGCACCTCCGGCCGCCGCGCCGCCTTCACCACCGACCTCGCCCGCACCATGCCCCCATCCTGCACCCCATCACTGACAAACCATCTGACCTGCGCGAATCCACCGAGCAAACCCCCGCCGGCCCCCACCGAAGACGCATGTCACCTTCCGGCGCCCTCCACGTGTCGTACTCCCGAGCAACCGACACCGACGCCGAGGAAACCAGCCATGCACCGCGCTCCGTCCCCCCAACCGCCCCTCCCCCACCCCCTCACCGTCATCGGCGGCGGTTTCGCCGGACTCACCGCCGCGATCACCGCGGCCGAGGCGGGCGCCAAGGTCACCCTGTACGAGGCGCACCACACACTCTTGGGCCGAGCCCGGACCACGGAGGGCCGTACCGCACGAACGAGGACCCGCACGCGCTGTACAACGGCGCCCGCACTGGACCTGACTCAGCCGACACGACCTGATCGGACCGCTCGCGCCCCACCCGCCCCTGGAAGCCGCCCGACTGCGCCTGCACTACCGGGGCACCCTGCGCCGCACACCGCCCTTCGGCATGCTCAAGCTCCTCCGCCCCCGCCGTACCGGCCGACGCGCCCCAGCCGACGGCGACTTCCGTTCCGTCGCACACAAGCCCCACCCGCCCGGAAATCCAGCGAAACCAGAGACGGCACGCCCGTAGTGTCGCCCACATGACCCCTGACATCTCCGTCCCGGAGCAACTGGCCGCCACCCTGGGGATGTTCTACGAGGAGAAGGGCCTGGCCTTCGCGGCAGCCCTCCCCGACCTGGCGGCCGGCTTCCTCGACCGCTGGGACCTACGCCTCGACGGCCACCCCATGCACGGCATGTGCGCCCTGGTCCTCCCCGTGATCCGGACGACCGACGCCACCCCGGCCGTCCTCAAACTCCAGATCCTCGACGACGAGAGCGAGGGCGAACCGCTCGCCCTGCGCACCTGGGACGGCGACGGAGCCGTACGCCTCCTGAGCCACGACGCCGTGACGGGCACCATGCTCCTCGAACGCCTCGACCCGGCCCGCATGCTCAGCCACGAGCCGGACACCCGCGCGGCCGTCCTGGTCATCGCCCACCTGCTGGCCCACCTCACGGCGACCCCGGCCCCACCGACCATGCGCCGCCTCGCCGACATCGCGGCGAACATGCTGGACCGCACCCCACCGGTCCTGGCCCGCATCCCGGACCCGGCCGACCACCGCCTGATCGCCGACTGCGCGGCGGCACTCCGCGAGGTGATCGACGCCCCCGGCGACCGCCTCCTCCACTGGGACCTCCACTTCGACAACGTCCTCGGCGCCGACCGGGCCCCCTGGCTCGCCATCGACCCCAAGCCCCTCGCCGGCCACCCCGCCTTCGAACTCTGGCCGGCCCTCAACAACCGCTTCGACCCCGCCGAGGCCCGCTGGCGCTTCGACGCGATGACGGCCACCCTCGGCCTCGACCGCGAACAAGCCCGCGCCTGGACCCTGGCCCGCCTCCTGCAGAACGCCGTCTGGGAGATCGAGGAGGGCCGCTCCCTCGACCCCGACGACCTGGAACTCGCCCGCCGCCTGCGCTGACCAGCAAACGAACGATCCCGGGCCACTGATGTGACCCGGGATCCCCTGGAGCCCCCTGTCGGAATCGAACCGACGACCTCGAGATTACAAGTCACGCGCTCTGGCCAACTGAGCTAAGGGGGCGTCGCCCAGTACAACGCCATGGGCGAAGGCTGCTCCACTCTACACAGAGCCCGTTTCCCCAAGCCACGGAGTTCTGCACCCACCTCGGGCAGAGAACTGCGCGTAACCAACCGTGCACTCGTTCGTCGATCGGTCTGACGCGCTGTTCCGAAGATCCGATCGTCGGGGAAGGGATGCATGAGCGGGGCGGCGGAGAAGTCGAAGCCGACCGTGGTCAGGGGCGAGGAGGCCAAGCGCGTCAAGCGCGAGGCCCTCGGCATCGGCGACCGCCACAAGCACCACTCACGCAAGGAGACCCCCTGAAGGGACATGCCAAGGATCCCGACACCCACCACCGCCTCTACCGGTTCCGCTTCTGTCCGACCGGCGAACAGGCCGAGCAGGTGGAGAGGACCTTCGAGGCCTGCCGGTGGAGCAGGAAGCCTCGGTGCGAGGTCACAAGGGGATCGCTCCAGCTGACCGAGGCAAGGCCGAAAGTGCGATGCCCTGCCACTCATCGAAAGATTTCCGCGAAGTTCACAGCCGCCCAGGTACTGACAGACCAGGTGAACGACAGGTACCGTCCTGACCCAATCCACTCCCGTGGACTACACCACCGCGGCGACGCCGTGGTGGATCACCACCTTTACAACGGATCGTCCGGCACGTTCCTGCCGGTGAAGGGGGCCTACGACCCATGGCCACAGTCTCGTTCGACAAGGCGACCCGGATCTACCCGGGTTCCACCAAGCCCGCCGTCGACGGTCTCGAGATCGAGATCGAGGACGGCGAGTTCCTCGTTCTGGTCGGACCGTCCGGTTGCGGCAAGTCCACCTCGCTCCGCATGCTCGCGGGGCTCGAGGACGTCAACGGCGGCGCCATCCGCATCGGTGACCGCGATGTCACGCACCTGCCGCCGAAGGACCGGGACATCGCCATGGTGTTCCAGAACTACGCGCTCTACCCGCACATGACCGTCGCCGACAACATGGGCTTCGCCCTCAAGATCGCCGGCGTCAACAAGGCGGAGATCCGGCAGAAGGTCGAGGAGGCCGCGAAGATCCTCGACCTCACCGAGTACCTGGACCGCAAGCCGAAGGCCCTCTCCGGTGGTCAGCGCCAGCGTGTCGCCATGGGTCGCGCCATCGTGCGTGAGCCGCAGGTCTTCCTCATGGACGAGCCGCTGTCGAACCTCGACGCCAAGCTCCGTGTCTCGACCCGTACGCAGATCGCGTCGCTCCAGCGCCGCCTCGGCATCACCACCGTCTACGTCACCCACGACCAGGTCGAGGCCATGACGATGGGCGACCGGGTCGCCGTGCTGAAGGACGGTCTGCTCCAGCAGGTCGACACCCCGCGCAACATGTACGACCGCCCGGCCAACCTCTTCGTCGCCGGCTTCATCGGCTCCCCGGCCATGAACCTGGTCGCGGTGCCGATCACCGACGGCGGTGTGAAGTTCGGCAACAGCGTCGTCCCGGTCAACCGTGACGCGCTGAAGGCCGCCTCCGACAAGGGTGACACCACCGTCACCGTCGGTGTCCGCCCCGAGCACTTCGACATCGTGGAGCACGGCGGCGCCGTCGCCTCCGCCCTGTCGAAGGACACCGAGGACGCCCCGGCCGGCCTCGCCGTCTCCGTCAACGTCGTGGAGGAGCTCGGCGCCGACGGTTACGTCTACGGCACCGCCGAGGTCGGCGGCGAGACCAAGGACCTCGTGGTCCGTGTCAACGGCCGCCAGGTCCCGGAGAAGGGCGCGACGCTGCACGTCGTCCCGCGTCCGGGCGAGACCCACGTGTTCTCGACCTCGACGGGCGAGCGCCTCACCGACTGATCCCCCGACGCGGTGGACGCGCCCTGCGCGAAACCACCGACCCGGGATAAATCACCCAGGTTGACGAAGAGGGCCCCGCAGACATCTGCGGGGCCCTCTTCACTGCCTGCAACTACCCCGGCAAATCCACCCATTTCGACCACTGTACGTCAACCTGTCACCCAGAGAACGGCACTTCGACGTCCCCCGATTCGGTGACCTAATGTCGCCATATCACTACCCCGCGCTACCCTCACTCGCGTGAAGCACACCCACACCTACACCCAACGGACGCGGCACGGCCGCGGCCCCGCCCGCCGGATCGGCCGTTCCCTGGCCCTGGTCCTGCCGGTCGTCCTGGTCCTCTCCGGCACCCTCGCGGTCACCCGTGTCGACTGGTCGGGCGCCGACCCCGCCGACTCGGTCCTCGCCGCCTCGGAGGTCTCCCCGCGCGCCAAGGCCCGCGCCCCGCACGAGGTGCTGCGCGACAAGCTCCTCGTGGAGCTGCAGGAGCAGGACCCGGGCGTCGCCCTCACCCACCTGCAGCAGGCGGTGAACGGCCGGCCCACGCTGGCCAGGCACTGCACCTCCATCGCCCGCGCCCTCGGCCGCGCCGCCGTCCGCGCCTACGGCCCCACCCGCGCGCAGTCCTACGCCCGCCCGGTCTGCGACACGTCCTTCGCGACAGGAGTGGCCGCCCAGCACGGCTGAGGACCCGCAGGTCGTGCGCCACACGCGGCACGCCTGCCAGGTCCCCCGCAGGTCCCCAAGGGCTCCAGGGCTCGCACCCCCCGTATACCGACCCGTTCTTCCCGTATACCGATCCCAGGGCCGTGCTCCCGCGAGCGGGGCGCCACGTACAGTTCGGTCATGACCGATCCGAACGCCGCGTCGCGCCCCGTTCAAGCCGTGGTCCTCGCCGGTGGCCAGGGCTCCCGGCTGCGTCCGTACACCGACGACCGGCCCAAGCCCATGGTCGAGATCCCCGGCACGGGCACACCGATCATCGGCCATCAGCTCGCCTGGCTCGCCGAGGAGGGCGTGACCGACGTGGTCGTCTCCTGCGGCCACCTCGCCGACGTCCTGCAGAAGTGGCTGGACGCGGCCGACCTGCCGTGCCGCGTCACCACGGTCGTCGAGACGGAACCCCTGGGCCGGGGCGGAGGCCTCAAGTACGCCGCCTCGCACCTCCCCCACCCCGACCGGCCCTGGTACGCCACCAACGGCGACATCTGGACCCGCTTCTCGCTCCGCGACATGGCGGACTTCCACACCGAACGCGACGCCCTCGCCACGCTCGCCCTCGCCCGCCCCCGCATCCCCTGGGGTGCCGTCAGGACGGACGGTTTCGGCCGCGTCACCGACTTCATCGAGGCCCCGCCCACGACGTACGAGATCAACGCCGGCGTCTACGTCTTCTCCCCCGAGTTCGCCGGCCTCCTCCCCGAACGCGGCGACCACGAGCGCGCCACCTTCCCCCGCCTGGCCCGAGAACGCCGCCTGGCGGGCTTCCCCATCCCCCAGGGCGCCTACTGGCGAGCCATCGACACGGCCAAGGACCTGACAGAGGCAGCGAAGGAGCTGGCGGCGCTGGGGCGGTAGAGGACCGGACGGGCCAGGTCCCAGGGCGCCCGGTAACCACCGGCCCCCTGGGGGGCGGGGAACCGCGCGACAGGCACGACCAACCCGCAGTCGCCCGCGAAGCGCACCCCCGTGCCATCCGGAGTTCCCGCACACACAACAGTGGGCCCCGCGCAGGAAACACGCGGGGCCCACTCGTTTCGACGCGGCCGACGGGACTACCCGAGCAAGCCTCCCACCAGCCCGGGCTGCTGCCCACCCGAGGAGCTTCCCCCGGTGGACCCGGTGGACCCCGTAGCCCCACTGGTCGCTCCGCCGGAGGCCCCTCCACTGGAGCTGGGCCCAGCGGTCGTGCTCGGCACCTGCTGCACCGGCGAGGACTGCTGCGGCGGCGCCTGCCCGGCCGTCCCCTGTGTCTCACTGGGCTGCCCGCCGGTGACCGCCCCGGTGTCCCGCGTGGCCGCCGGCGTCGTCGCCTCCTGCGACGGACTCGCCGATGTCGCGCCCGCGGTGGGGGAGTTGGACGCGGAGGGGCTGTTCTCGCGCCGCTTGCCGGGCTCACCCGGCAACGGCGACCCCGGCAGCTCGTTGCGGGGCGCCTCCCCCGGCCCGGGGACGACGATCCGGTCGGCGTCCCGCACGGCCCCGCCGAGGACGGCCCCGACCAGCATCGTCAGCCCGACGACGATGGCGGTGACGAGCACGCCCCGCCGCAGCACGTACCGCCGCAGCTCCCAGATGTCGGCGCGCGGCCCGAGTGTGCGCCAGGCGCCGGCCGCGAGCCGCCCGTCGACGGAGTACACCGGCGCGCCCGCGATGATCAGCGGGGACCAGGCGGCGAGGTAGATGATGTCGGGCGTCTCGTAGACGGGGACGGTCTTCCAGCTCACGGTGACGAGCAGCGCGGCCGACAGCAGCGCACCGACCCCGGCGGCGACCCGCTGCCACAGTCCGAGGACGGTCAGCACGCCGACGACGACCTGGGCGAAGGCGATGACGAGCCCGGAGCCGACCGGGTGTTCCAGCGCGAACTGCCGCAGGGGCTCGGCGACTTCCCACGGATGCAGCGTGTTCAGCCACTTCACCATGGAGCCGCGTTTGCCGCCGTCGAAGTAGTGCGGGTCGCAGAGCTTGCCCATGCCGGCGTAGACGGAGATGAAGCCGAGGAAGACGCGCAGCGGCAGCAGCACCACGCCGAGGTTCATCCGACGCCCGGGGTAGTAGGCGTGCCGTACGGGCTCGTTGGCGGCGCGCCGCCCGCTCCGCTCGTCCCCGCCGTCGTCGTGACGGTCGCCGTCGCCGTCGTACGACTCCGGGAACTCCCCGTCCACGTAGGTGTCCTGGCCGTACCGGGCCTGGTCGTAGCGGGGTTCGTCGTACGCGCTGTCGACCGTGCGCATGGTGGGCAGCAGCCGGGTGCCTTCGGAGGCGGCGTGATCGCCGTGGGTGCGCTGGCTGCCGACGATGGGCGTCTCGACGGTCTCCACGGTCAGGTCTGCGCCGTAGCCCCCGCCTTCGACTCCGTAGCGCCCGCCGTCCGCGCCGTAGCGTCCGCTGTCGGGGTCGTAGCCCCTGCTTCCCGGGCCGTCGACGCGCGGGATGACCTGGGTGGAGCCGGTGTCGCCCAGCGGGTCGGGAGCGCCGACGCCGAGGCCCGCGCCTCGGACCGCCTGGAGGAGCCGGTGGGCTCCCGTGTCGTCCGGCGCGGACTTCCCGCTCCAGACGACGGGCGCGCGCCGGCGCCCGGCGGCAGGCGCGCCGGACCGGCCCGGCGTGCCCACGACGGGCATGCGCGTGGTGTCCTCGCCGGCGCTCAAGTGCCGTGCGATACGCGGGGACGCCCGCGTGGAGGCGCCCAACTGCACGCGGAAACTCGCGTGGTTGACGATGACCTGCGCCGGATCGCTCGGCACCTTCACCATGCTCAGCGCGGGAGCGTCGTCGATTCCCGAGTCGAATCCCGACGAACGGTCCCCCGTGGGTGTGCGGGGTGTTCTGGTGTCCACACTCATCTAACCGAGTGACGTGTCGTTAGGACACTGTCTTGACCGCCCCGATCTGTCCGGACCGCGTCAAGGTGATCCAGAACGCCCCGAGCGCCCGGCCGGGAGCCCGTTTTTCAGGCCCTGCGGCGCGCCGCCTCGTACAGCACGACTCCCGCCGCGACACCCGCGTTCAACGACTCGGCGCCGCCCGGCATCGGGATTCGTACCCGGAAGTCACAGGTCTCCCCGACGAGCCGGGACAGGCCCTTGCCCTCGCTGCCGACGACGATGACGACGGGCCCCTCCAGGGCCTCCAGCTCGCCGACCTCGGCCTCGCCGTCCGCGGCCAGGCCGACCACGACGACACCTGCCTTCTTGTACGCCTCCAGCGCGCGCGTGAGGTTGGTGGCGCGGGCGACGGGCGTACGGGCGGCCGTACCGGCGGACGTCTTCCAGGCGCCGGCGGTCATGCCGGCCGCGCGCCGCTCGGGTACGACGACGCCGTGGCCGCCGAACGCGGAGACGGACCGGACGACGGCGCCGAGGTTGCGCGGGTCGGTCACGCCGTCGAGGGCGACGATCAGCGGGTCCTCGCCCTCGTCGTACGCGGCGGCCACCAGGTCCTCGGGGTGGGCGTACTCGTAGGGCGGGACCTGGAGGACGAGACCCTGGTGGTTGAGGCCGTTGGTCATGCGGTCCAGCTCGGGGCGGGGCGCCTCCATGAGGTTGATGCCACCGCGCTCGGCCGCGAGTTGCAGCGCCTCGCGTACGCGCTCGTCGTTGTCGATGAACTGCTGGACGTAGAGCGTCGTCGCGGGCACGCCCTCGCGCAGCGCCTCGACGACGGGGTTGCGCCCGACGACCATCTCGGACGTGCCCTTGCCACCGCGTCCGCGCGGCACGGGGCGGCGCGCGGCCTGCTTGGCCTTGGCGGTGGCGATCCGATTCTTCTTGTGCTTCTTGCGCATCTCGGCGGGCGGCGTCGGGCCCTTGCCCTCGAGACCCTTGCGCCGCTGGCCGCCACTGCCGACCTGCGCGCCCTTCTTGCCGGACATGCGGCGGTTGTTAGCGGCCATGACCTACCCGTCTCCTGCGAAGTGTGCGTGTGTACGTATGTCGTGTGTGCTCAATGCAGTGTGCCGCCCGGACGGCCGGGCGGCACAATCGATCAAGGTCGATCGATCAGGGGGACCGGAGGGTCAGCGTGGTCCCAGGGTCCAGCGTGGCCCGTCGGGGCTGTCCTCGATGACCAGACCCGACTGGTTGAGCTGGTCGCGGATGGCGTCCGCGGTGGCCCAGTCCTTGCGGGAGCGGGCGGCCTCGCGCTGCTGGAGGACCAGTCCGACGAGGCTGTCGACGACCCCGTGGAGGTCCTCGCCCCGGTCGGCGCCGTCGCCGGCCCAGTGCGGGTGCAGCGGATCGAGGCCGAGTACGCCGAGCATGGCCCGCACCTCGGCGAGCCGCGCCACGGCCGCTTCCTTGTCGTCGGCGGCCAGTGCGCTGTTGCCCTGCCGGACGGTGGTGTGCACGACGGCGAGCGCCTGCGGTACGCCCAGGTCGTCGTCCATCGCCTCGGCGAACGCCGGCGGCACCTCGGCGGCGGGCTCGACGACCCCGCCCGCCTTCTCGACGACCCGCTGCACGAACCCCTCGATACGGGCGAACGCCGACTCGGCCTCGCGCAGGGCGTCCGCGCTGTACTCGATCATCGAGCGGTAGTGCGGGGTGCCCAGGTAGTACCGGAGCACGATGGGCCGCCAGTGCTTGACCATCTCGCTCACGAGCACCGAGTTGCCCAGCGACTTGGACATCTTCTCGCCGCTCATGGTGACCCAGGCGTTGTGCACCCAGTAGGTGGCGAACTCGTCACCGAAGGCCTTGGCCTGCGCGATCTCGTTCTCGTGGTGCGGGAAGATCAGGTCGAGGCCGCCACCGTGGATGTCGAAGGCGCTGCCCAGGTACTTGTGCGCCATGGCCGAGCACTCAAGGTGCCAGCCCGGCCGGCCGCGCCCCCAGGGCGTCTCCCAGGTCGGCTCCCCCGGCTTCGCCGACTTCCACATGGCGAAGTCACGCGGGTCGCGCTTGCCGGTCTCGCCCTCCCCGGAGGGCTGGAGCAGGTTGTCGAGTTCCTGGTTGGACAGCCGCAGGTACTCGGGGAACGACCGCACGTCGAAGTACACGTTCCCGTCGGCCTCGTACGCGTGGCCGCGCTCGATCAGCCCGCGCATCATCTCGACCATCTCGGTCACGTGCCCGGTGGCACGCGGCTCGTAGGTGGGCGGAAGGCAACCGAGCGCCTCGTAGCCGTCGTTGAACGCGCGCTCGTTCTCGTAGCCGATCGACCACCAGGGGCGGCCCTGGTCGGCCGACTTGGCGATGATCTTGTCGTCGATGTCCGTGACGTTCCGGACGAACGTCACGTCGTACCCGCGGTACTCGAACCACCGGCGCATGATGTCGAAGTTGAGCCCCGACCGGATGTGCCCGATGTGCGGGGCCGCCTGCACCGTGGCGCCACACAGGTAGATCGAGACGCAACCCGGCGTGAGCGGGGCGAAGTCACGGATCTGCCGGGCGCTGGTGTCGTACAGGCGAATAGTCACGCCACCAGGGTAGTGGCCCGGCGCCCGTGCCCCGAGCCCTTGACCCCAAGGACGACAGTTTCGTGATGTGGACCGCGCCCCCCGACGGGCCGCAGGCCCACAAGGGGCGCGGGGAACTGCGCGAGCAACCACGTCGCTCCGGCAGCCGACAACGCAGCGCTCCGGGGGCTGGCGGGCGCAGCCCCCGGGATGGACGGGTAGGGGCGGCGGGGGCGAGAGAACCCGGCGTCACCCCACCCGTACGACCAGGGCCGTGGCGATCGCCATCAACCCCTCACCCCGTCCGGGAAACCCGAGCCCGTCGGTCGTGGCCCCCGACACCGAGACAGGCGCCCCCACCACCTCCGACAGCACTTTCTGCGCCTCGTCCCGCCGCTTCCCGATCTTCGGCCGGTCCCCCACCACCTGCACCGCCACGTTGCCGATGACGAACCCCGCTTCCCGCACGATCCTCGCGGCCTCCGCCAGCAAGGTCACCCCGGACGCCCCCGACCACTCGGGCCGCCCCGTGCCGAAGTGCTGTCCGAGGTCACCCATTCCGGCAGCGGAGAACAGCGCGTTGCAGGCGGCGTGCGCGACGACATCCGCGTCGGAGTGCCCGGCGAGCCCCGGCCCCTGTCCTTCCCACTTCAGCCCGGCGCACCACAGCTCCCGCCCCTCCTCGAAGGCGTGGATGTCGGTGCCGATGCCGACCTGGGGAAGCACTACGAGGGGTGTCTCAGAACCCATCGTTCAGCCTCCTGCGCGCCAGGACCGCCTCCGCGAGCACCAGATCCAGCGGCCGCGTCACCTTGAACGCCTCCTCGTGTCCGGGCACGACCACGACGCCCAGCCCGAGCCGCTCGACCATGCTCGCGTCGTCGGTCACCTCGCCGGTGACCGTCTCGTGCGCCCGCACCAGCGTCTCCCGGTCGAATCCCTGCGGTGTCTGCACCGCCCGCAGCCGTGCCCGCTCCGGCGTGGCGACGACGGGCTCCGGCGCGCCGGGCGCGTCCGCCGGCCGCACCTCCTTGACCGTGTCGGCGAGCGGGAGCGCGGGCACCACGGCCGGCGCACCGTCCCGAACGGCCTCGATGACCGCGTCGACGGTGTCGACGGGGACGAGCGGACGGGCCGCGTCGTGCACCAGCACGATGGCGTAGCCGGGCGGCAGGGCGTCGAGGCCGAGCCGCACCGACTCCTGCCGCGACTCGCCGCCCGGTACGACGACGAAGTCCGTGCGTTCGGGCAACGCGTGCGCGTCGAGCAGGGTCTTGACCTCGGCGGTGCCGTCGGGCGGTGCCACGACGATCACGAGGGAGACGGCGCGGGACGCGGCCATGGCGCGCACCGCGTGGATCAGCATCGGGGTGCCGTTCAGCGCGCGCAGCGCTTTGGGGGCGCCCGGACCGAGGCGTACGCCCCGACCGGCGGCCGGGATCACGGCCGCCGTACGGGTTGCCGTACCGGCTCCGGAAGGCGAAGGGCGCGAATCGTCAGACATCGGTTCCTGTCAGGTTTGTGTGCTCGGCCTAGGTGGGTATGGCCACAGCGTGCCGGGCGCGACGCCTTGACCGGACCCCTTCCGTGACATCTGGTCGAGCCAGCTGCCCGGGCCCGGCACGCCTAGTACGAGTACTCGGGACGGCTCAGGAGTACTCGTCGAGTACCGGGGAACGCCAAGTATCGGGGACCCCATTCCGGCGTACGGCATCTGGGTACGGACATGCCGCAGCGCCCGGCGACATTACGTACGTCATCGGGCACCGCGGCATTTACATGTGTGCTGCGCTGAACGGCTGAGCGGGCTGGCTGCCTGCCTCAGAAGTCAGTTCAGGACGCGAGAACCTCGTCGAGCAGGGCCTCGGCCTTGTCCTCGTTCGTGTTCTCCGCGAGGGCGAGCTCGCTCACCAGAATCTGGCGAGCCTTGGCGAGCATGCGCTTCTCACCGGCGGACAGTCCGCGCTCGCGCTCACGACGCCACAGGTCACGCACGACTTCCGCGACCTTGATGACATCGCCGGAGGCGAGCTTCTCCAGGTTTGCCTTGTAGCGACGCGACCAGTTCGTGGGCTCCTCGGCATACGGCGCGCGCAGCACCTCGAAGACCCGGTCCAGGCCGTCTTGACCGACCACATCACGCACGCCGACGAACTCCGCATTGTCCGCTGGCACACGCACCGTCAGGTCGCCCTGAGCGACCTTGAGCACCAAGTAGGTCTTGTCCACGCCTTTGATCTGGCGAGTTTCGATGGCCTCGATCAGCGCGGCCCCGTGATGGGGATAGACCACGGTGTCGCCAACCTTGAACGTCATGTGACAGGTACCCCTTCCGTGGCTATCCAGGGTAACACGGAAACGGCGGGTTCTGAATGGCGTTTTCGCAGGTCAGGGCATATCTCGGGGCTTGACAACTGCGACAGGAACGTGCTGCGGGGACCGGACGGGAGTGGGTATTCGCAGGTGGGAGCGGCTCTCCGGACAGAGTGAAACGCGTACGTTACACGCATCCGGAGGGCTCCACGAGCGCCTGAACATCCCGTTTTGTCCGACTCCATGTGTGCGACTTACGCTACTCCGTTCGGTGAGCGGAGTCGGGTACGAGACGAATCCGGAATTGATCAAGGAGTTCGATCTCCCGCCGATGTTCCGCCGTTACCGGATCGTGTTCCGCGCCGTTCTGCCGGGTGATCGATTTTCTGTGGCGCTCCGCATTCCTTACCCGAAATCCGGGAGACGGCGAAGGGATCGAGGGTGGTATCGCCGGCGGTATCGATGGTGGTTATGTGAATGCCGGACGGATCTGTGGGTGGCGTGGCCACCGAATTGCCTCCGATGACCGGGCGAGGACTGCGCAGCACCTGCTCGGGGACTGGTCGTGACTGCTCGGCGACTGGTCCGGGACTTGGGGAGGGTCGGGTGCGGCGGCGGCGGGGCGGCTCGATAACCTAAGCCCGCTACAGACCACGTACCGCCCACGTCCAAGGAGTTGCCGCCGCCGTGAGCAGCAGCATTCGACGCGGCGCCCTCGCCGCCGCCGCCCTCGCGTTCTCGATCGCCTCGCTCGCCGCGTGCAGCGCCGGCAGCAACGCCCAGACGCTTCAGGTCAAGCCGGACAACGCGGCGACCAGCGTCGGCGACATCAAGATCCAGAACGCGATCGTGGTCACCCAGCCGGGGACCGAGGCCAAGGGTCCCGCCGTGGTCTCCGCCACCCTGTTCAACGCCGCCACCACCGACCAGACACTGGACTCCATCACCGTGGAGGGCGCCGGCGAAGCCGAGATCACGCCGGCCAAGGGCGAGGGCCAGGGCGGCAAGGTCGTCGTCCCGGCCGGCGGCTCCGTGATCCTGGGCGGCGAGGGCAACGCCTCCGCGGTCCTGGCGGACGCCGGCGACACCGTCAAGGACGGCAACGCCCAGAAGGTCACCTTCACCTTCAGCGAGACCGGCGAGGTCAGCCTGCGCGCCTTCGTCGTACCCGCTGAGCACTACTTCGAGAAGTGGGGCCCGACCGACGTCCCCGAGGCCCCGGCCGGCAGCCCCACACCGAACGAGGAGACCTCCGGCTCCCCGTCCGCGTCCGTCTCGGGCTCGCCCGACGAGGAGGGCACGACCGAGGAGGGCGCCGCCGGCTCCACGGCGTCCCCGTCCGCCTCGGCCTCCGAGGAGACCTCCGGCCACTGAGCGCCGTAGTCCGGACAACACGAAGGGCGGCACCCCCCGGGGGGGTGCCGCCCTTCGTCCTACGGCGTTCCGCGCTTCGTTCTACTTCTACGGCGCGCCGCGCTTCGCTCCACGACGTGGCAGTCGGTCTACGGCTCGAACTTGTAGCCGAGGCCACGCACCGTCACCAGATATCTCGGCGCGCCCGGGTCGGGCTCGATCTTGGCGCGGAGACGCTTGACGTGGACGTCGAGGGTCTTGGTGTCGCCCACGTAGTCGGCGCCCCAGACGCGGTCGATGAGCTGCATTCGGGTCAGGACGCGGCCCGCGTTGCGCAGCAGCATTTCGAGCAGGTCGAACTCCTTGAGGGGGAGGTCGACCTTGGAGCCCGAGACAGTGACCACGTGACGGTCGACGTCCATGCGGACCGGGCCTGCCTCCAGCGCGGCCGGGGTGACCTCCTCGGGCTCGCCGCGGCGGCGCAGTACGGCCCGGATACGGGCGACGAGCTCGCGGGAGGAGAAGGGCTTGGTGACATAGTCATCGGCTCCTATCTCCAGGCCCACGACCTTGTCGATCTCGCTGTCCTTGGCGGTCACCATGATCACCGGGACGTTGGAACGGCCGCGCAGCTGGCGGCAGACCTCGGTGCCCGGCAGGCCGGGCAGCATCAGGTCGAGGAGGACGAGGTCGGCTCCGTTGCGCTCGAACTCGTCGAGGCCGTCGGGCCCGGTGGTCGCGATGGCGACCTCGAAGCCCTCTTTGCGGAGCATGTAGGACAGGGCGTCGGAGAAGGACTCCTCGTCCTCGACGACGAGCACTCGGGTCACGGAAGGACCTCCGGGGCGGGAAGCGATTCGTACGGTCCGTACGGGGATGGGTCGGGGTGAGGCTGTCCGTCCTCGTCGTCGAGGTCCGGGTGCTTGGCCGCTCGGTCGCGGGACGCGCCCGCCTCCGGCAGCCTGAGGGTGAACGTGGAGCCCTGTCCCTCCGAGCTCCACACCGTGACCTCCCCGCCGTGCGAGGCGGCCACGTGCTTGACGATCGCGAGACCTAGACCCGTACCGCCGGTCTGGCGGGAACGGGCCGGGTCCACGCGGTAGAAGCGCTCGAAGATGCGCTCCTTGTCCTTGTCCGAGATGCCGATGCCCTGGTCGGTCACGGCGATCTCGATATGGTCCCCGCCCGGCGCGGTCACCCGGCGTGCGGCTATGCCGACGCGGGTGCGGGCCGGGGAGTAGTTGACGGCGTTCTCGACGAGGTTGCCGAGGGCGGCGGCGAGCTGGCCGCGGTTGCCCCAGACGCGCAGCTCGGCGGTGCCGCCCGTCTGTCGTCCGCCCTCACCCTGCTCAAGTCCTTCGGGCGCGCCCATGTTCGAAGCCATCGTGATCTGCTTGGTGCCGGCCTGGTGGCGGCAGCGGTCGACGGCCTCGGCCACCAGTTCGTCCACCCGAACGGGCTCGGCGTCCTCCAGCGGGTCGTCGTTCTGCACCCGGGAGAGGTCGATGAGCTCCTGCACGAGGTTGGTCAGCCGGGTGGCCTCGATCTGCATGCGACCAGCGAACCGTTCCACTGCCTCGGGGTCGTCGCTGGCGTCCATCACGGCCTCCGAGAGGAGGGAGAGGGCGCCGACCGGGGTCTTCAGCTCATGGCTGACGTTGGCGACGAAGTCACGGCGTACGGCTTCGATACGACGGGCCTCGGTGAGGTCCTCGACGAGCAGCATCACCAGCCGGGAGCCCAGCGGCGCCACGCGCGCGGAGACGGCGAGGGCTTCGCCGCGTCCGGTGCCACGCCGGGGCAGGTCCAGCTCGACCTGGCGTATCTCGCCGTCCCGTCGGGTGTCGCGGGCCATTTTGAGCATCGGCTCGATGGAGAGCTTTCCGCCACGGACGAGACCGAGGGCGTACGCGGCGGAGCTGGCCTTGACGACGGCGTCGGCCTCGTCGAGCACCACGGCGGAGGAGCGGAGCACGGACAGCACGGTGTCGACGCCGGGCGGAAGCACCGGGTCGGTGTGCAGGGAGGTCCGGGTAGGACGCCTCTGTTCGCGCTCGCTGAAGCGGAACGCGAGCATGGCGATGACGCCGGTGAGCACTCCGGCGATCGCTGCCGCTGCGGCGACCGCCGCGTTCACGTCCATGCCACCAGGTTAGGCACGAGGTCGGACATCCCCACAGCGGTCGGGGGGCGACCTCGAACACTCGTCGCCCAGAGTTCACCTTGGAGCCAGTATTGGTTCATTTGGGAAGGCGGAAACGGACGCGTACAGGCCGGAACGTGGGAGCGTGGGGTTCGTCGGGGCTTTCGGCCGCCGTTCTTTCGGCTGCCCTGGCCTGGCGGAACGGCTACCGTCACGGCTTTTCTGGTTACCCACGAGCAGACGTACGTAAGAGAGGGACACCCTGATGCGGGACGCGTACCACGAGGAACTTGACTCGATCGGTGAGGGCCTGGTCGAGATGGCCCGACTGGTGGGGTCGGCGATCGGACGCGCCACGACGGCGATGCTCGACGCCGACCTGAAGCTGGCCGAGAGCGTGATCGAGGCCGACAAGAAGGTCGACGACCTGCAGCACGACCTGGAAGCCCGAGCGATAGCCCTGCTGGCGCGACAGCAGCCGGTCGCGACGGACCTCCGTATCGTCGTGACCTCGCTGCGCATGTCCGCCGACCTGGAGCGCTCCGGTGACCTGGCCCAGCACGTGGCCAAGCTGACCCGGCTGCGCTTCCCCGACCGCACGGTCCCTCGTGACCTGCACGCCACGATCCTGGAGATGGGCCAGCTCGCGCAGCGTCTGATGGCCAAGGCCGCCGAGGTCATCATCACCAAGGACGTCGACCTCGCGCTCCAGCTGGAGCAGGACGACGACGCGATGGACCTGCTCCACCGCACACTCTTCCAGCACCTCATGGACGACCGCTGGAAGCACGGCATCGAGACCGCCGTCGACGTCACCCTCCTCGGCCGCTACTACGAGCGCTTCGCCGACCACGCGGTGTCCGTCGCCAAGCGGGTGGTGTACCTGGTGACGGGTGAACACGCGGACGACCTCCAGGCGGACATCCAGCCGGTCCAGCCGGCTCCGCCGGTCGCGGGGGCGTAGGGGCGAGGGGGCGGAGGAGGCGTAGGGGGCGGAGGGGGAGTGGGGGCGGGGTGGCCGTGGGCCCGCTCGGGGGAGCCCGGCCTCGCGGGGCTCCGGCGCTCGATGCTCCGGCAAGGCGTGCGGACGCCTCCATGCGCCGTTGATGCGCCCGGCTGAAGCGGCGTCCAATGGGGCAATCCAATGGGCACAGGCACCGGCCTTAGAGGAGTAACCATGACCGACTCCCCCGCCAGCCCCAGTACCCCCGACCCGACACAGGTCCGCGACACCCATCAGCCCGCCGACATCAAGATCCTGCCTCTCGTCGGCGCCTGCGGCTGCGGTTCCGGGTGCGCCTGCGGGTGTCAGTCCGGCAACCCCTGCCAGTGCGGCTGACCGGCTGGGGCTGCCGCTGTACGTCTGCTTGCGGAAGGGGCCGTCACTACTGACGGCCCCTTCGCTCGCTCGGTCACTCCCGCACCCGGTCCCTCCCGCAATGGCTCGTCCGTGATGGGGCGGGCTCGCGAAAGGTCGCCCGTACGGCAGTACGGGCGCAGCATGAAGGGAGAGGAAGAGGAAGAAGCAACTGGAAAAGGGAAGAGGGAGGTGCGGGCCATGACCAAGTTCATGGACGTCCACCATGGGATGAAGGGCATCACCGCCGACCAGCTCCAGGCGGCCCACAGGGCTGACCTTGCCATCGAGAAGGACGAGAACGTCCACTTCGAGCGCGCCTGGGCCGACCCCGAGTCCGGCACGGTCTACTGCCTCTCCGAGGCTCCCTCGGCGGAGGCCGTCCAGCGCATTCACGAACGTGCCGGCCACAAGGCGGACGAGGTCCATCCGGTACCCCTGACGGTCTGAACAGCCGCCGACAGACAAGCGTGCGAAGGCTTGCGGCAAGCGCCGGTACGCATCCGTACGCCCCTGTCCGGGCGAGTGCGTGCGATGGAACCATCCTCTTGCCGATACCGGTACTACAAGGGGGTCCGCACATGGCCGCAGACGTGGTGATGTCGATGCGCTGGGCCGAGGTGACGACGGAGCAGTACGACACCGTGCGAGACGCGGTCGACTGGGAGGAACTGCCGGCCGCCGGTGGTCAGCTTCACGTGGCCTGGTTCGACGAGCAGGGGCTCCACGTCATCGACGTCCGGGAATCCCAGCAGGCGTTCGAGACCTTCCTCGCCGAACGACTCGCGCCCGCGCTGCAGAAAGCCGGCATCCCGGGCGCCCCCGAGACCAGCTTCAGCCCCCTGCACCGCCGTTTCATCGCCCCCGGCATCACCGGCGCCGCGTAGGAACCACCCGCGACCCGCGGCCGCTATGCGCCGGGAGCCCGGTACTGGATCCGTTCCGCCTGGCGCAGGGCGTCCAGCGTTTCGTCGACGGTCAGGAGAACGGTCGTCTCGAACGAGCTGAGCGCGCCGCCTCCGCTGATGGCCAGCGCGACCGAGGCCATGGACACGTTGTCCGGGGCCTCCCACAGGTTGTAGCCGTCATGAGTCCCGAAGGCGTACCAGAAGCCATGAAGCTTCCCGCCGACGGACTCGATGTACGACCGAGCTGCCTTCGCACGGTCCTCGGGGTGGCCGATCAGCCTCGCCCAGGTCTCCGGCGTGTAGCTGAACCTCGACAGATAGAGCGGCATCACGTCTCCCTTTCGTCCCTTCCAGGGATGCCCCAAGGCGACGGAACCGCGCCGCGGACGACCCGCG
The DNA here is from genome assembly GCF_042955065.1 of Streptomyces sp. NPDC012510. Classification (NCBI taxonomy): domain Bacteria; kingdom Bacillati; phylum Actinomycetota; class Actinomycetes; order Kitasatosporales; family Streptomycetaceae; genus Streptomyces; species Streptomyces sp. NPDC012510. The sequence continues at coordinate 22,916 of NZ_JBIBEN010000030.1, read as the reverse complement.
TGTCCCCCGAACGGCAGGGGACGACCGGCCTGCGAGTTGCGAACGAGGGATGCGAACGAAAGATGCGAACGAACGAAAGATGCCGAACGAAGCACGACAAGGCCCCGCCTGCGAAGAATCCGCAGGTCGGGGCCTTCGTCGTGAGTGCCGGACAGCGACGGCGCAGCAGCGCGTCGGACATCGACGGAGCGAGCCCATCGGTGACGCCGCTCGCTGAGTTCAGCGGCTGACTCCCTGAGCGAGACAGCGTCGTTCGCCCACTGCGACCCGGCCGGCCCCAAGCCCGCCGCAGAGCCCGTGCGTCCACCGACCACGCCTGCTGCTGCCGGGCAGCCCCGCCGCGGATGGCGAAGGCCGGCCCACCCGAGGGTGGGCCGGGGCAGCCCCGGGGCCATGTGGGCCGATCAGCCTGCCTGCACCCCGCCGAACGCCTTCTTCCCCTTCACTCCGTAGGAGAAGACGATGTAGTAGCTGCCCTTGCTGTACTTCTTCGGGTTGGTCATCCACGACGCACCCCGGTCATCGCCCTTACGGGTCTGCACAAGGACATCGTTCTTGTGCTTCGCCCCGTCCTTCTTGCCAACGATCCGGTACACCTTCGCCGTGAACTTGTGCTTGCCGTTGCCGTACACGCCGAAGTGCAGGAAGTACTTGCCCTTCTTCATGTTGTGCGTGCCGGTCACCTGCTTCTTGCCCGTCGTCTTCCACTCGCCCTGCCACGAGCCGCCGTACGCGGCCGCAGCCGACTGCCCCGCCGCCCCCAGCCCCATCAGCGCCGCCATCGTCAGCGCACCCGCAGCCTTGCCCGCACGCGCCTTCAGCATCAGAAGACCAACTCCCCGTTCGACGTGGCCGCGCGCCCTCATGCGCACGCCCCGGATCACGAACGTACGCACGAAACACGCGGCGCGTAATGTCTCATCGGGAGCTGTCCCAAAGGGCACTGCCCGCAAGGGAGGGCGCAGCTCATCCGGCGACGGAGACCGGCTTACCCGGCCTCCTCGGCCAGGAGCGGCTTCACCAGACGCCGCACCTGATCCTCCGACACCGCGCCCGCCACCGACGCCGCGACCCGCCCCCGCCGGTCGAGGAACACCGTGTACGGATACCCCCGCTGCGGCACCACCCCCTGCGGGATCTGCAGCGACTGACGGCCCCCCTCATCCAGCAGCGTCGGATACGACAGCCTGTACTCCTCGATGAACGCCCGCGCCGCACGCGCACTGTTGTCGCCGCCCAGCCCCACCACCTGCACGCCGAGGCCGCCCCAGTCCTTCTGGACACGCTCCAGGCCCGGCGCCTCCGCCCGGCACGGACCACACCAGGACGCCCAGGCGTTCAGCACCACCACCTTGCCCCGCGCCCCGGCAAGAGAGGCCCGGCCGCCCAGCGGGTTCGGGCCCTCCAGCACCGGCATCTTCTGCCGCTCACCGGCCGAGAACACCAGTGCCCCGTCCCGCACCGTCCCCGAAGCCTTTTCCGGGCCCGACGCGCACCCCGCCAGCAGGCCGGCCGCCAGCACCGCAGACACCACACCCCGACGCAATCGCTTCATGGAAGCCCAGTATCCACGGGCCCCAACTCCCGTTTGACCGGCCCCCGCAGGGCTCCATCACGGTTCCATCAGGGCTCCATCAGTGCTCACGGCGCGCGCCCGACGGCCGGGCGGATGGCTTGGGTCAGGCGTTCTGCTTCTGCGGGTGCAGGTCGACGGTGATGTGCGGGTCGAGCGCGTGCAGGAAGTCGGCGGCGTCGAAGATCTCGCCGGCGGAGACGACACCGACGGTCTTGGTGCGGCCGGTCAGGACGCGCTCGAGGGCCTCGGTGACGAGGGGCGCGGTGACGGCGTAGATGTCCTGACCGCCGGCCGTGGCCCGGCGTTCGGCTCCGCCGGAGCGGACGACGACGTCGACGAGGAAGGTCTGGTTCGAGCGCCCGCTCTCGTCGGCGGCGGCCGGGGCCGGTGTGTGGGGGGCGGCGACGTCTCGGGCCGCCTCGGCGGTCATGTAGGTGGTCACATCGGGGATGGAGAGGTGCTGGGGGACGGTGACGACGTCGGCCATCGTGAATTCCCCGATCACCGGCCGGGGCCCCATCGGTTCCGGGAAGGTCCACTCCAGGGTGGGCGCGGCATCGGTGCGGCGCTCCCACTGTCCGCCGCTGTAGCGCAGGCGGTGGCCGCCGCGTCGCTCGCGGGAGACCGCGCCCGAGAGCCGGGTACCGGCGGTGGGGTGCCAGTTGCTGAGCGCGTAGGCGATGTGTGCCTCGTCGGCTTCTGTCCAGTCGCCCATCGCCGCGGTGGCCAGCAGGTCGCCGAGGCCGCCGAAGAAGGCCATGGCCGGGACGATCACCGCTCCCGCGTCCCGGGCTCGCTCGCGGTAGTGGGCGAAGGTGTCGAGGTTGGCCTCGAGTTCGGCGGCCACGTCCAGGTAGGGGATCTCGGCGCGGAGCGCGGCCTCGATCAGCGGGCCGACGGTCGATGCGAAGGGGCCGGCGCAGTTGATGACCGCCGCCGTTCCCGCCAGGGCCCGGTCCAGCGAGGCCGGGTCGTCGACCGACGCCACCCGGGCCTCCAGCCTGTGCTCGTGGGCCAGCTCCTTCAGGGGCTGCGCGTTGCGCCCGGACAGCACCGGGACGAACCCACGCGCGGCCAGCTCCGCGACCACGAACCGCCCGGTGTGACCGTAGGCGCCGAACACCGTCACCAGCTGACCTGACCCCATGAGACTGCTCCCGTGTAATCGAAACGCCCGCTGCGAGGTCGATCCGCTGCGGCCTGACATCCACATCCTGTCCCTCCGGCAGCGCCCCGCGCGAGCGTCGGAAACGACATGCCGCGTACAGTTTCGGACATGCCCGCTGTTGCACTGGCCGTCACCGACGGCATGCTCCACTACGAACTGTCCGTGGCCGTCGAGGTCTTCGGAGCAGACCTGACCCACATCGTGGACCCCTGGTACGACTTCTCCCTCTGCGGGAGCGGTCCGGTGCAGGTCAACCGCTTCCGCCTGGAACCCGACCACGGACTCGACCACCTCGCGCACGCGGACACAGTGATCATTCCCGGTTGGGCCGACACCGACCGCGACCCGCCCACTGAGCTGGTCGAGGCGGTGCGTGCGGCGCACGCGGCCGGTGCCCGCGTGGCCTCCCTGTGCACGGGCGCCTTCATCCTGGGCGCGGCAGGACTGCTCGACGGCAGGCGCGCCACCACACACTGGGCCCACACACGGGAACTGGCCCGGCGCCACCCGGCGGCCACCGTCGATCCGGACGTCCTCTACATCGACAACGGCGACGTCCTCACCTCCGCGGGCAAAGCCGCCGCCATGGACCTGTGCCTGCACCTGGTCCGCCTCGACCACGGCTCGGCCAACGCCAACAAGATCGCCCGACGCCTGGTCATCCCACCCCACCGCGAGGGCGGCCAGGCCCAGTTCATCGCCACCCCCCTCCCCGCCCCAGGCAACCACCCCCTGGGCGAGCTCTTCCCCTGGGCACTGGAGCGGTTGGACCAGCCGCTGACCGTGGAGGACCTGGCCCGCCAGGCCCGCATGAGCTCCCGCCACCTCGGCCGCCACTTCAAGCACCTCACCGGCACCACGCCACTGCAATGGCTCCACACCCAGCGCATCCGCCACGCCCAGGAACTGCTGGAGACCACCGACGCCACCGTGGACACCATCGCCGCGGCCACCGGCATGGGCACCGCCACCACCCTGCGCCGCCACTTCCACCGCAGCGTCGGCGTCCCACCCGACACCTACCGCCGCACCTTCCGTCCCTGAAGTTCGGGGTGATGCACAGGTTGTCCAGAATGATGTGGATCAGGGCGCCGTTGGGTCGGGCGGCGCGGATCGACTTCAGCGCAGCCAGGGTGTTGGCGGCCGTCCTTGCGGCGCCGGTTGACGTCCACAGACGGTCGTCGCCCACGGAGGAGCAGCCGTGGAAGTAAGTGACGCCGTGGGTGCGATGGCAGGTCTTTGACAGGCGGTCGGGTTGCCCTGCTTTGCCCAGCAGGAGCCCCGCGGTGAGCCGGATGGCACTCCGACCACCACAGGGCTCGCCGCGCCGAGGTCCCGCAGAGGGCCCAGGACGCGAAAACGCCCCCGCCCCGCGCCGTATGCGCAGGTCGGGGGCATGATCACACAGCCTACTTCTTCTTGCCCTGGTTTTTGACCGCCTCGATCGCGGCTGCGGCGGCCTCGGGGTCGAGGTAGGTGCCGCCAGGGTTCAGGGGCTTGAAGTCGGCGTCCAGTTCGTAGGCGAGGGGGATGCCGGTGGGGATGTTGAGGCCGGCGATGTCGGCGTCCGAGATGTTGTCGAGGTGCTTGACGAGGGCGCGGAGGCTGTTGCCGTGGGCGGCGACGAGGACCGTGCGGCCGGCGAGGAGGTCGGGGACGATGCCGTCGTACCAGTAGGGAAGCATGCGGGTGACGACGTCCTTGAGGCACTCCGTGCGGGGGCGGAGCTCCGGCGGGATCGTCGCGTAGCGCGCGTCCGAGGCCTGGGAGAACTCCGAGTCGTCCGCGAGCGGGGGCGGCGGGGTGTCGTACGAGCGGCGCCACAGCATGAACTGCTCCTCGCCGAACTCCGCCAGGGTCTGCGCCTTGTCCTTGCCCTGCAGGGCACCGTAATGGCGCTCGTTCAGGCGCCACGAACGGTGTACGGGAATCCAGTGGCGGTCGGCGGAATCCAGGGCGAGCTGCGCGGTGCGGATGGCGCGCCTCTGGAGAGAGGTGTGGAGCACGTCCGGGAGCAGGCCGGCGTCCTTCAGCAGCTCACCGCCGCGCGTCGCCTCCTTCTCTCCCTTCGGCGTGAGGTTGACGTCCACCCAGCCGGTGAACAGGTTCTTCTCGTTCCACTCGCTCTCGCCGTGGCGGAGGAGGATCAGCTTGTACGGTGCGTCGGCCATGGCTCCGAGCGTAATCGACGGTCAGGATCGGCCACACGTGTGGCCGACAGGCGGACAGCTGACCCTCTGGTCCTCCTTTCCCTCGCCCTCTCCCGCCTCCTCGTCTTCGACAGTTGACGGTGGTTGCTAATCGGGTGGCCGTGACCGGGAAGGCATTCGTAAGGTGTGCTCACTGCCTTAGCCACTTACGTCTCATGTCCGTGGGGGGACCTTCATGCCACTCGTCGCTGCCAGACGTGCCGTCCGGGAGTCCGTCTCGGGGCTGCCCCGGGAGTTCTGGTGGCTGTGGACCAGCACACTCGTCAACCGGCTTGGCGCGTTCGTCGCCACGTTCATGGCGCTGTACCTGACGCTCGACCGCGGGTACTCCGCCTCGTACGCCGGACTCGTGGCCTCGCTGCACGGGCTCGGCGGCGTCATCTCCTCGCTCGGCGGCGGGGTCATGGCCGACCGGCTCGGGCGGCGGCCCACGCTGCTCATCGCGCAGTCCTCCACCGCCCTGTCGGTCGCGCTCCTCGGCTTCGTACGGGATCCGGTCGCGATCGCGGCCGTGGCGTTTCTCGTCGGCGCGACCAGCAACGCCTCCCGCCCCGCCGTGCAGGCGATGATGGCGGACATCGTGCGGCCCGAGGACCGCGTCCGCGCGTTCTCCCTCAACTACTGGGCCATCAACCTCGGCTTCGCCGTCTCCTCCATGGCGGCCGGGTTCATCGCCGAGGCCAGCTATCTCGCCGGGTTCCTGATCGAGGCGGGGATGACGCTGGCCTGCGCCGTCGTCGTCTTCCTGAAGGTGCCGGAGTCGCGGCCGGAGCGTACGGCGGTGGAGCGGGCCAGCGGCGGCACGGACGAGGTCGGGTTGGGGACGGTGGTCCGTGACGGGCGGTTCATGGGTGTCGTGGGGCTGTCCTTCCTCGTCGCGCTGATCTTCCAGCAGGGGTCGGTGGCCCTGCCTATCGCGATGGGCGAGGCGGGCTTCACACCGGCGGACTACGGCCTCGCCATCGCCGTCAACGGTGTGCTGATCGTCGCCCTGCAGATCCCGGTCACGCGTTTCATCGAGCACCGGGACCCGGGACGGCTCCTCGTCATCTCCTCCTTGCTCGCCGGGTACGGCTTCGGCCTCACCGCCTTCGCCGGGTCGATCGGGGTCTTCGCCCTCACCGTCTGCGTCTGGACCCTCGCCGAGATCGTCAACGCGCCCACCCAGACCGGCGTCGTCGTCCGGCTCTCCCCCGTGCAAGGGCGCGGCCGCTACCAGGGCATGTACACCATGTCGTGGTCCGTCGCCGCGCTCGTCGCTCCGCTCCTGTCCGGCGTCGTCATCGACCGGTGGGGCGCGGAGTGGCTGTGGGGGCTGTGCGCCGTGATCGGGACCCTGGCGGGGGTGGGGTATTGGGCGCTGATGCGGCGGATGCGCGAGGAAGTCACGTCTGAGGTCGGGGAACTCGCTGTCGAGGTGCCCGACGGCGTGAAGCCCGCCGGCATGAAGCCCACTGGCGTGAAGCCCACTGGCGTGGAGTTCTCCTCCCGAGAGGCCGCCGCCGGGGAGCCCACCGGCAGGGAATTCGTTGCCGGGGAACCCGTCGTGGTCACGCCCGGCGAGCGGAAACCTCCGGTGGCCTCCTCGGAGGCCGAGGCGCGTACGGGCTCGGTCTGAGCGACTCACGGATGCATCCGCGCCCCCTTCACCACCTTGTCCACCCCGTTGCGCGGCCCGTAGACCGCCAGGCCCACGACGTCCAACTCCCCTGTTCCGACCGCCCGTACGGCCGCCCGGTTGTCGCGGTCGTTGCCGGTGCCGAAGAGGTCGGACGTGAAGACGGCGCGAGGGAGGGCGCGGGCGAGGGCGCGGGCGTGGGCGGCCTTGAGCACCTCCTTCGTGCCCTCGAAGACGAGGACCGGCTGGCGGAACATCGGGAGGTAGGCCGTGCCGTCGGCGTCCTCGTACGGCTCGCCGATCACCTCGGGCTCGGTCGGGCCGAGGCCGCTGACCAGGAAGGACGTGACGTTGAGGCGTTGCCAGGTCTCGAGGTCGTCGCGGAGGAGGACGGCGATCTTCGTGTCGAAGCGCATGGGGGGCATGTCCACAGGTGTCTCGCTGCTCATGGGGCGAGACTGCCGACCGGCGTACGACGCCGTCTTGTACGTTCTTTGCATGCGCCCCCTGAGGCCGAAGTCCCCTCGACAGGCCCCTCGACAGTCACCTGGGCAGTCACCTCGGCGCGAAGTCTCCGTCTGGCAGCCCCGTGTGCCCGGCGTCGTCGAGGTCTTCCACGCGCACTACACCGAGTACGCGTATCCGATGCATGTGCACGACGTCTGGACGTTGCTGATCGTCGACGACGGGGCCGTGCGGTACGAGTTGGACCGGCATGAGCACGGGACGCCGAGCGATACGGTCACGTTGTTGCCGCCGTATGTGCCGCACAACGGGGAGCCCGTGACGGACGAGGGTTTCCGCAAGCGCGTGGTGTACCTGGACCTGGAATCAAGCGCGTTGGAGCTGGACGAGAGCCTCATCGGGGCCGCGGTGGACTCGCCGGATCTGCGGGATCCACTGCTGCGGCTGCGCGTGGGGCAGTTGCACGCGGCGCTCGCGCGGCCGGGCGACGAGTGGGAGGCGGAGAGCCGGCTGGCGCTCGTCGGGGAGCGGTTGCGGGGGCACCTCCGGCCGAGGCGGGTACGCGGGACTGCCGACCTCGGCGGTTCCGCGGTCGCCCCCGGCGGTCGTACGGTCCCCGGCGGTCGTACGTTCTCCGGCGGTCGTACGGTCGCCCATCGGCTGCGGGAGTTGCTCGACGAGCGGGTCGTGGACGGGCTGACCCTGGAGGAGGCCGCCCGCGTCGTACACGTCCATCCCGCCCATCTGGTCAGGGCGTTCGGGGCGGCCTTCGGGATCGCGCCGCATCAGTATCTGATGTCCCGGCGGGTGGAGCGGGCCCGGCGGCTGCTGTTGCAGGGAATGCGGCCGGGCGAGGCGGCGGTGGCGGCCGGGTTCTACGACCAGGCTCATCTCACGCGGCACTTCAGGCGGTGGGTCGGTGTCACTCCCGGCCGCTACCGGGCTGGTCGGCAGCCCCGCGTGTGAGATGGCCGAACGCGTCCAGGTTGCGGGTGGACTCCCCGCGCGACACCCGCCACGCGTACTCCTTGCGGATCGCTGAGGCGAAACCCAGTTCGAGGAGGGTGTTGAAGGCGCCGTCGGCCGCTTCCAGGACCTGGCCGAGGAGGCCGTCGATGCCCTCAGGGGTGACGGCGGACAGCGGCAACCGCGCCGTGACGTAGATGTCGCCGAGCCGGTCGACGGCGTAACTCACCCCATACAGCTTGAGGTTGCGCTCCAGGAGCCAGCGGTGGACGCCCGCCTCGTTCTCGTCGGGGTGGCGGATCACGAAGGCGTTGAGGGAGAGGGAGTGCTTGCCGACGAGGAGGGAGACGGTCGTCGAGAGTTTGCGGGTGCCGGGGAGTTTGACGACGTAGGTGCCGGGGTCCGGGCTCTCCCACTCCAGCTCGGCCTCGGTGAGGACCTGCTCGATGATCGACGCTGCGTCAGCCATGGGGCGAGCGTACCCGCCGGTACACCACCGGCCGGGAGACCCCCGGCCGGACACAGGTGCACGCCGGCCGGGAGGCCCACGGCCCGCACAGACGCACGCCCCCCGGGAGCCCCCGGCCGGCACAGGCGCACTCAGCCGGTAGCTCCCCGGCCGGCACGGCGTACGTCAGCCGTGGTGGGCCCGCGCCCACCGGCGGCGGTGGTCCTGCATGGCCGCCGTGTACACGTCCGCGGTGGCGGCGGCCGACGCATCCCAGCCGAAGCACTCGGCGTGGCGGGCGGCGGCGGCGCCCATGCGGGCCGGGAGGTCGGGGGCGTCGGCGAAATCGCGCAGCACCCGCGCGTACGCGGCGGGATCGTGCCCCTGGACCAGGAAACCGGTCCGCCCGTCCCGCACGGCGACCGGGAGGCCGCCGACCGAGGCCGCCAGCACCGGCGTACCGGCCGCCTGCGCCTCGATGGCCACGAGCCCGAAGGACTCGCTGTACGACGGCATGACCAGCACGGACGCCGCCCGGAACCAGTCGGCGAGCTGCTCCTGCCCCACGGGCGGCCGGAACCGTACGACATCGGCGATGCCCAGCCGCGCGGCCAGCTTCTGCAGGCCCTCCGGCTTGGCCAGCCCGCTGCCGCTCGGCCCGCCGACCACCGGGACGACGATCCTGGACCGCAGCTCGGGGCGTTCGTCGAGGAGCACGGCGACGGCGCGGAGCAGGACGTCGGGGGCCTTCAGCGGCTGGATGCGTCCGGCGAAGAGGGGTATCAGGGCGTCCTGGGGCAGGCCGAGACGGGCTCGTGCCGCCGCACGGCCGTCCGCCGGGCGGAAGCGGCCGAGGTTCACGCCCGGGTGGACGACGGCGACCTTGGCTCGGTCGGCCTCGTAGTGGCGTACGAGTTCGTCGGCCTCCTCGGCCGTGTTGGCGATGAGGCGGTCGGCGGCGCGCACGATCTGGGTCTCGCCGATGACGCGGGCGGCGGGCTCGGGGGTGTCGCCGGTGGCGAGCGCGGCGTTCTTGACCTTCGCCATGGTGTGCATGGCGTGCACCAGGGGGACGCCCCAGCGTTCGGCGGCCAGCCAGCCGACCTGGCCGGAGAGCCAGTAGTGCGAGTGGACGAGGTCGTAGTAGCCGGGGCGGTGGCCCGCCCACGCCTGCATCACACCGTGGGTGAAGGCGCAGAGCTGGGCCGGGAGGTCCTCCTTCGCCAGCCCCTCGTACGGACCCGCGTCGACGTGCCGGACCAGGACGCCCGGTGCCAGCTCGACCCTCGGGGGCAGCGCGCCGGTCGTGGCCCGGGTGAAGATCTCCACTTCGATGCCGTGCGCGGCGAGCCGTTGCGCCAGCTCCACGATGTACACGTTCATGCCGCCCGCGTCGCCCGTTCCCGGCTGGTGCAGCGGCGACGTGTGCACCGACAGCATCGCGACCCGCCGTGGCCTACGGTGCAGCCGCAGCCGTGCGGAGGTGGCCGGAGAGCGTCGCCCGAGCCTGCTGACGTAGTGGCTCACGTGACGTTCCTCCTCGCTCCGGGCATGGCGTTCGGAGGGCGTTCGGGACCCTCTGGTGTGCGGGAACACCGGAGGGTGCCATTCCATTTCCTCTTTGCAGAATTATTACCGAAACTCGCTCAACCGTTCGAGGATGAGGCGAGTGGGGGCCTGTGGACGGGTGTTCAGCCCCAGGAACCGGCGGCACCCAGCGGCCCCGGGCCCACATACCCTCGACCCCATGGCCCCCACCCCCATCGGCACCGTGACGCGCGGCACCACCAATCCCAACCGCCTCCGCCGCATGGACCGCTGGATCGCCGCCACCCACGGCGCGGAACTCCGCCGCGCCACCACTCCTCTCGCCGTGGACCTCGGCTACGGCGCCGCCCCCTGGACCGCCGTCGAACTGCTCCGCCGCCTCCGCACGACAGCGCCCGGCACCCGGGTCGTCGGCATCGAGATCGACCCTGCCAGGGTCGCGGCGGCGAAACCGTACGCATGCGAGGGCCTGGACTTCCGGCACGGGGGCTTCGAGGTGCCGGTACCGGGGCGCCCGACCCTCATCCGGGCGGCGAACGTCCTGCGCCAGTACGACGAGGAAGAGGTCGCCGCCGTCTGGCAACGCCTGTGCGCCCGCCTCGCACCGGCCACACCCGGACACTCCGGCGGGACCTCCCCCGCCGGGGGCCTGCTGGTCGACGGCACCTGTGACGAGATCGGCCGTCGGCACGTCTGGGTCGCCCTCGGCCCGGAGGGGCCCCGCACGGTCACCTTCGCCACCCGGCTCGGCTCCCTGGACCGCCCCTCCGACCTGGCCGAACGCCTCCCCAAGGCCCTCATCCACCGCAACGTCCCCGGCGAGCCGGTGCACGCCTTCCTCCGCGACTTCGACCGCGCCTGGGCCGCCGCCTCCCCCTACGCCTCGTACGGCGCCCGCCAGCGCTGGATCCGCACGGTCCGCACGCTGAGCACGGACTGGCCGGTGCGGGACGGGGCGACGCGGTGGCGGCAGGGCGAAGTGACAGTGGCGTGGGAGGCGTTGGCGCCGCGCGAGTGAGCACCGCGCAGCGCGATCACGCGGCACGGTCACACGCCACGATCACAGTGGCGATCACAGGGGCGATCACGCAGAGCGATGTGATCGTGACTCACGGGAACGAACTCGCGGCGCCGTTCGTCACACAGACAGGGACACGGTCATACGGGTGGGACCAAGGAGAAGTGAGGAGAAGTGAGTTGTTGCCCGCCTCTGTCGCATTGCGCGACGCCGTGACACGATCACCCGGACACCGGGAAGTTACTGACGGTTAACCAATTCTGTTTGAGGCGGGGTGCAAGGCGTATGGGATCCGGCAAGCGGAACCTGACCATGGCGGCCGTGGCCGTGGTCTGCGCGATGACCGTGCTGGGCGCGCCGGTCACCGCGTACGCGAGCCAGTCGATACCGACCGAGCCGACCCCGAGCCCGACGCCGACCCCTTCCGCTTCGGGCAGTTCGGGCACCGCGAGTCCCGACTCGACTCCCGTGACCAACGAGGAGCTGGAGGCAGTGCGCCTGAAGCTGGAGGGCCTCTACCACGATGCGGCGGTCGCCACGGACGCGTACAACGCGGCCGAGGAGAAGGCGGACAAGCAGTCCGCCGAGATCGTCGATCTGGCGCACGAGATCGTCGAGGGCCAGGAGAAGCTGGACACGTTGCAGGACCTCATCGGCGCCGCGGCCCGCGCCCAGTACCGCGGCGGCGGCCTCCCGCCCGAGGTGCGGCTGTGGCTGAGCGAGAACCCCCAGGACTTCCTGGAGGGCGCGGACCGCCTCCGCCAGGGCCAGCTCGCGACCAAGGGCCTGCTCGCCGAAATGACCAAGACCCAGCAGGACTTGGAGCAGTACTCGAAGGACGCCTCCGCCCGCTGGGAGAAGCTGGAGGCCAACCGCAAGGCCAAGGAGAAGGCCAAGAAGAAGATCAAGAAGCAGATCGCCGCCGCCGAGGAGCTCGAAGCGCAACTGGAGGACGACGAGCGGGAGCGCCTGGCGCAGCTGGAGGAGGAAGCCGCGCAGGAGTCACAGGCCGCCTGGCTGGACTCCGGCATCCTCGACGAGATCAACGGCAGGGCGACCGAGCAGGGCAAGAAGGCCGTGAAGTACGCGACGGACCAGATGGGCAAGCCGTACGAATGGGGCGCCGAGGGCCCCGAGACCTACGACTGCTCCGGCCTCACCAGCCAGGCCTGGGCGGCCGCCGGCCGCACCATCCCCCGGACCTCCCAGGAGCAGTGGCGGCAGCTCCGGCACATCGACATCCAGGACATGCGCCCCGGCGACCTCATCATCTACAACTCCGACGCCAGCCACGTCGCGATGTACATAGGCGACGGCTCCGTGATCCACGCCCCCCGCCCGGGCCGTACGGTCACCATCGCCGGAGCGGGAACGATGCGGATCCTCGGGGTCGTACGCCCGGACGCGTGAGCCTGGGCGAAGGCCCGAAAGGGACGTGGGGAACCGCGCGCTCAGCCCAGCCCCCGGGGGCGGCAACCCGCCCCAACCGCCCCAACTACCCCAAAGCGCGCCGTGACCCATCCCACGTGACTCTCGCCACCTCTCCCGCCCCGGCTCAACCCCGGCCGCGTGACATTCGTCATCCCAGGAGAAGGCCCGTCCATGTCCAAATGCGGTACGGGATGAGGCATATGACACCGGCTGATTGCCACCCGACGCCCCGCCTACCATTCCGTTGCGGCGGCGCCTGACGCTAAGGTCCCCGTCGGTGGGTCGAGGTCCCTCGCCCCACCGTGCCCTCGGGGGGAGGGAAGGAACCCAAGACGATGCCCGTACCCGTACCGCGGCAGAGAGCGATCCCGGCCGTGGAGAGTGGTCAGGCGCACGCCGTGTCCGCACCCAGCGGCCCATCCGGAGAGGGGGCAGCCCTGAACGCCTCGGCCCTGGCCCCCGCAGACAACTCCACAGTCAACGCGCACGGCCCCAGCGGTCCCAGCGGCCCCCGCGGCTCCCACGGCCCCGGCGGCAGCACGGGCCCGGCCGGCCCCACCGCCCAGCCCGGCCCCACCAACCTCACGGTCCTCCTCATCGAGGACGACCCTGCGGGTTCCCTCAACGTGCCCGAGCTGCTCGACTCCGCGGGCAAGCCGATCCGCGTCCGCACCGCCCGCAACCTCACCGAGGCCAAGCGGCTGCTGACCCACGACGTCAACTGCATCCTCCTGGATTTGGCCCTCCCGGCGCCGACCCGCCCCACCGAGGCGGACGCCGACGCGGCCCACCGAACCGACGACGAACTCGCCGTCCTCAAGCACGTCCTCGAACTGGCCCCCCGCCACGCCGTGCTGGCCCTCACCGACTCCGGCGACGCCGAACGCGGCACGGAGGCGGTACGAGTCGGCGCACAGGACTACCTCTTCCGGGACGAACTGGACGGCCGTCTCCTCAGCCGCGCCATCCGCTACGCCGTGGAGCGGAAGCGGTCGGACACGGCCGAGCGCCGGCTCACGGAGTCCAAGCTGCGTGCCCAGGAGAACGCCCGGCTGGAGCGCGGCCTGCTGCCGACGCCCCTGCTGGAGGGTTCGTCCCTGCGGTTCGCCGCCCGCTACCGGCCGGGCCGTTCCCGTGCCCTGCTCGGCGGCGACTTTTACGACACGGTCCGCACGCCCGACGGCACCGTGCACGTCATGATCGGCGACGTCTGTGGGCACGGCCCCGACGAGGCCGCGCTCGGTGTCGAACTGAGGATCGCCTGGCGGGCGTTGACCTTCGCGGGTCTCTGCGGCGACGAGTTGCTCTCCACCCTGCAGCGGGTCCTGGAGCACGAGCGCGAGAGCGACGAGATCTTCGCGACGCTCTGCACGGTCGACATCGCCCCCGACGGCCGCCGCGCGGGCCTCTGCCTCGCCGGCCACCCGGCCCCGCTGATCGCCCGCCACGGCCAAGGCATCCGGCCCACCCCGCCGGCCGAACTGCTGCCGTACGACAACGGCGGCCCCGCCCTGGGCCTGCTCCCGAACGCCCGCTGGCCGCGCACCCAGATCGAGCTGGGCGCGGCGTGGAGTCTGATGCTCTACACGGACGGTCTGATAGAGGGCCGGATCGGCGAGGGCAAGGAGCGGCTGGGCCAGGACGGCATGGTGGCGATGGTCCGCCGACAGCTCGCCGAGGGCCTGCGCGGCGAGGAACTGCTGCGCGCCGCCGTGAACGAGGTCCGTGACCTCAACGGTGGCGAGCTGACCGACGACGTGGCGGTGCTTCTCCTGGACCGCGAGGGCTGACCGGTCGGATCACCCCGGAGGGTTGACCGGTCGGAGCAGCCCGGACAACCCGGGACAGCTCGGTCAGCCCCGGACAGCTCGGCCAGCCCGGGTCATCACCGCGGACTCGTCGGCGAAGCGCCACCGCCGTCCGGCGGCAGCGCCGTCCGGCGGCACTTCCACCGGTCGGGTGTGGGGTCACCGACCGCCGTTGTAGGGCCCGTACGGTCCGTCGCTGCTGGAGCCTCGGTTGCCGCCGCGGCCACCGCCGCCGGAGATCTGCCGCACCGCAGGGCGTACATCGACGATGTACACGATGCTGGCGATGAGACCGATGATCGGCAGGAACGACAGGATCGGGAACAGGAGGCTCACGACGAACGCGACACCGAGAATGATCAGCCAGAACACCTTGGTCTGCTTGTCCGTCGCGCGGAACGCGTCCTCGCGCCGGAACACGGCGTCGATCAGAGCGAAAGCGGCCAGGGCGATCACAGCGAGCTGCAACAGCCCCATGAACCCCGCGAAGCCGTTCATCAGCATGCCGCCCACCACCACCCGTTCCGTTCGTGCTTCCGAATGACGACCGTTTCTCCTACGCGGTCACCGTACCCGTAGAACGGGCCGGTCACCCCAAAGGTGCCCGGCCCGTCTCCGTACGCGAGGTCGTACGAGGCACTACGCGCGTACCTCGCGCGCCGTGCGTATCTCTCGCTCTGTCACTGTCACTGTCACCGACGCCGTCATCGGCTATGCCGCCCACGCGGCGGTTCGCCTGCCGCCCCTGCCGCCGCTCACTTGGCGGGCGGGGTGGTCTTCTTCGCGGTGGTCGTCTTGCGGGCCGGGGCCTTCTTCGCCGCCGTCTTCTTGGCGGCGGGGGCGGGCACGGCCTGAGCCGGGGCCGGCTTGGCGGTCGCCGGCTTGGCGGTCGTCGACTCGGCCTTGACCTCGACCGGCTGGGACTTCGGCTCGACGGCGATCGCGAACTCCTCGATCTCCTCCGCGGCCTCGCCACGCCAGGTCCTCACGGCCTGCTCACCGTGCTCGGCGACCTTCTCGTAGGTCTCCCGTGCCTTCACCGCGTACTCGGCGGCGACGCCGACGCTGCGCAGCGCGAAGTCCTGGGCGGTCTCACCGAACTTCTTCAGGTCGGTGTCGAGGGTGCCGAGGATTTCGGTGACCTTGGTCTGGAGGTTCTCCTGGGTCTCCTTGACCCGGGCGGTCGCCTTCTCCTGAACGGCCTTGGGGTCGGTCTGGCGCACGGCGTCGATCCGGCCCGGGGCCTCGGCGCGGAGCTGCTCGACGAGACCGGGGACCTTCTTCGCCTGCTGAAGCGCGAGGTCGGCGGTGCCGGCGGCGAAGTAGAACGGCGTCGGGTCGGTGACGGCCTTGCGGATGTCGTCGGTGATGGCCATGGTGATGGTCCTCCCGTGTGGGTTGAGCTGAGGGTTGTCGTGTCGTTCCGGTCCGTGGTCGAAGGCGCCGTCAGGTCGCCCGAGCCGCCCGGGCCGACCGGGTCGTCCAAGCGGCCCGGGTCGTCCGAGCCGCCCGAACCGTCCGGGCCGTGCAGGTCGTCCCGGTGGTCGTCAAGGTGATCAACTCGCCGTCTCCCGCGGACCGACGTCTCTGTCGTCGGCCGTACGAGGGCCGGAGGTCGAGGGTTTCTCGGCGTCCGTCTCCATGCCATCGCCGAGGTCGACCTCGAACCCGTTCTCCTTGCGGAAGGACTCGTAGATCTGGAGCAGCACCTGCTTCTGCCGCTCGTTGAGCGTGGGATCGGCGAGTATGACGGCGCGCGTGGCGTCCTCACGTCGGCGCTCCTCTCCGTCCCGCTCGGCGTCGAGGATGCCGGCCCGCACGTACAGCGTCTCGGCGGAGATCCGCAGCGCCTTGGCGACCTGCTGCAACACCTCCGCGCTCGGCTTGCGCAGCCCGCGCTCGATCTGGCTCAGATACGGATTGGACACCCCGGCGGCGTCGGCGAGCTGCCTGAGCGACAGCTGCGCGTTTCGCCGCTGTTCACGCAGGTACTCACCGAGATTGCCGACGTTGAGCGATGCCATGCCTCCACCATGCCCCACCCCCGCTAACTATTGCAAGCACGCGCTTGCAAAAGTGCGCTACACCACTCGCGAGGGTGACTGTGACTCGTCACGCTAAGTGTCGTGTTGTCCTGTCTCTGCGATGCGTAGGCAGTCCCGCTCATCTGTAGGCATGTGCGTCTCGGGCCCGGTCATGTGTAGGCGAGTTCCGGTCTTGTGTAGGTACGGCGATCACCGCGCTTCTACGGTCGAAGTGGCTGGTCGGCGTCGTACCGGAGGCCCGGATGGATGTGCACGAGGTGTCGGCGGAGAACGTCGATCTGGAGTACGTCAGCGCGGCCGGCATCCGTGAACGAGGATCTTTGGGGCGCCTGTGGCCGGTCCGGTTCGAGTCGGTACGGCCTGAGCGCCGGTTCCCGGCATTTCGTGTTCAGGACAACTGGTGCGGCTGGTACTGGTCGGCGACGTGCGGCGGGCATGTGGGCTATGAGTCGTGGCTGGAGCGCGACCGCCTGATGCTGCTCGATTTCGATCCGCTGGTGACGGGCATGTCCTCACAGCCGTTTCGGCTGTCCTGGGCAGGCCCGGATGGGAAGCGAGTGCGGCACACGCCGGGCTTCTTCGTACGCCGCGCCGATGGCACGGGCTTGGTGGTGGACGTGCGTCCGGACGAGCGGATCGAGCCGGATGACGTGGCGAAGTTCACCGTGACGGCGGCGGCCTGCCGGTCGGTGGGCTGGGACTTCGTGCGGGTGGGGACGCCGGATGCGGTGCTGATGGCGAACGTGCGGTGGCTGGCCGGCTACCGGCACCCGCGGGTGCACCGCCCGGAGGTCGCCGCGCGCTTGCCGGAGGCGTTCGCCGACGGCGGTCGGCTGCTGGCCGGGGCCCGGAGGGTGGGTGATCAGATCGTGGTGCTGCCGGTGCTGTTCCATCTGCTCTGGCGCCGGGCCCTGGCCGTGGATCTGGAGGCCGGGCTGTTGTCAGCGGACACACGCGTCCGGCTCGCCGTGGTGCGGGAAAGAGGCCAGGGTGCCGTCGCGTCCGCGGCTGCTGCGAGCGGGTGATGTGGTCCGGTTCGACGGGCGGCTGCACACGGTGGCCGCCTTGGAGGGGACCGCTGTCCGGCTGGTCGACGAGGCACAGTCGGCGAGCGTGGTGATGCTGGCCCACCTGCTGTCCTCCAGCGGCTTCAAGGTGGTCACACCGGCCTCGGTGCGAACGGTGGTCCCGGCGGCCGGGGCGCTGGTGGGGCTTCCGGCCAAGGCTGTGGAGCGGGCCGAGTGGTGGCAGCGGCACTTGGTGGAGATGCTCACGGGCCGTCCGCTGGAGGACCCGCAGGGGCCCGTGCGGTCTGAGTACGACCCGGCGGTGAGGTCGCTGCGGCAGCGGGAGCTGGCCAAGGCGGCCGAACTGGCCGCGGCCGGGCACAGTACGTCGCTGGCGCTGATCCAGAGGATGCGGCGCCGCTTCGAGAACGAAGGAGTGCTGGGCCTGGTCGACCCGCGGCTGCGGGCAGCCTCGGACGGCACGGGCCGCGCCGACCGGCGGGTGGTCGAGGCGCTGCGGAAGGTCGTGGAGGATCAGACGGGCCGGTCCAGGGTCTCCGCGCAGGTGCTGCGGCGCCGGATGGAACGCCTTCTGGAGACCGAACACGGTCCTGGGGTGGTGCCATTGCCGTCGCGCACGGCGTTCTACCGGCTGCTGAAGGCGGTGAGCTCCGGGCGGCACACGCTGGGCTCGGCCCGCACCCGCCGTTCGCTGGCCAAGCAGCCGGACGGCATGTTCGGCCAGCTCACGGCGGTCCGCCCGGGCGAGGTGATGGAGATCGACTCGACTTCCTCTGGACGTGCTGGTCGTTCACGATGACGGCACGGTGGACACCATCGAGCTGACCGGCATCATCGACATCGCCACCCGCACGCTGGCCGCTGCGGTGCTGAGGCCGTCGACGAAAGCAGTGGACGCAGCGTTGCTGCTGGCGCGGGCGATGACGCCGGAACCGATGCGGCCCGGCTGGGCGGACGCCCTGCGGATGTCCCGCTCGGTCCTGCCACTCGCCTCACTCACGGCGCTGGACGAACGTCTGGCCCAGGCGGCAGCCGTTCCCGTGATCACGCCAGAGACGATCGTCTGCGACCGCGGCAAGGCCTACATCTCCGACACGTTCCGCTCGGCCTGCCAGTCGCTGGAAATCTCCTTCCAGCCCGCTCATCCCGACTCGCCGACGGACAAACCGCACATCGAGACGATGCTGGGCTCGGTGGCGACGATGTTCGTCCAGCACCTTCCCGGTTACAAGGGACGCAGCACCGAACACCGGGGCACCAATCCTGCCGGGGAAGCCCTCTGGACGATCCACCAGCTTCAGGAACTGCTCCAGGAATGGATCGTCCACTGGCAGAACCGGCCCCACGACGGGCTGCGGGACCCGCTGATGCCAGGCAAGGCGCTGACTCCGAACGAGAAGTACGCCGCCCTGGTCGTGGCGGCCGGGCACGTCCCGGTCCCGCTCAGCCCGGACGAGTACATCGAACTGCTGCCCCGCTGTCGGCGGCGGATCAACTCCTACGGCATCCGTCTGGGTCACCGCACCTACGACAGCGCGGAGTTGAACCCGCTCCGCCGCCAGCCGTCCGGAGCCGGCCCGGACGGGCGGAGCTGGGAGGTCCACTACGACCCCTACGACATCTCCCGCGTCTGGGTACGCAACCACCGCGAGGGCGGCTGGATCACCGTGATCTGGCGGCACCTTCGTACTGCCCCGATGCCGATGGGCGAGCTCGCCTGGGACCACGCCCGCCGCATCCTGGCCCAGCGCGGCACCGACCCGGCGACCGAAGAGGAGAGCGCCCAGGCCGCCGTCGCCCTGCTGGACCGCGCTGCCGACGGCCCGGAGGACGCACCCGCGGAACCGTCCCGCGCATCGCGCCGCAGCGGCCGGGACCGCAAGGTCGCCGCCCGCACCCGGGCCACCGCCGAGCCTTGCTGGCCCCGGCCGGACGAGCCGGCCGCCGAGGCCATTGCCGAATCGGTGGAGACGGACGAAGACGAACTCGCCGACGTGATCCCGCTGGAGATCTTCGACGCACGCAAGGAGGCCGAAAGGTGGTGGTGAACGCACCGAACCTGGACGGCGAGGAAGTACCGGAGCCTGGCGAGGACCGCACGGACCCGTCGACACGGCTGGAGGGCTGGCGCCGGTTCGTCGAAGAGGACCCGGCTGTCTTCGACCTGCTGCCCGAACAGCCAGTGGCAGGCCCTGAGCCCGCCGATGCGGGACGCCTACGACGAGGCCCGCATCGCCTACCACTCCGAACTCCAGGTCGTGCGCACGTCCACGGTCAAGGACATCGCCCACCAGGGAAGGCTGCTGACCCTGCTCAACCAGCGCGAGCACGGCGCCCGCCGCGGACTCATCGTCTCCGGCGAATGGACCACCGGGAAGACCACCGCGCTCAAGCAGCTCGGCCGCCTGCATGAACTGCGCGTCCGGCAGCGCTACCCGGGCAGCGACCGCATCCCGGTCGTCTACATCACCGCACCGCCCAAGGGCTCCCCGCGCAAACTCGCCATGGAGTTCGCCCGATTCCTCGGCCTGCCCGTGATCGGCCCGAGGCACAACACCATCGACGTCACCAGCGCCGTCTGCCAGGTGCTCATCGAGGCCCGCACAGACCTGGTGCTGGTCGACGAAATCCACCTGCTCAACCACGCCACGATCGCTGGTGAAGACCTCTCCGACCACATGAAGTACTTCACCGAGCACCTGCCCGCGACCTTCGTCTATGCCGGCATCAACGTCGAACAATCCGGGCTGTTCACCGGTATCCGCGGCAAGCAGCTCGCCGGCCGCTGCGTCCTCGTCCGCACCGGCCCCTTCCCCTTCAACGCCGAGTGGCGGTCCTTGATCGCCTCCATGGAGACCACTCTCCGTCTCCACCGGCACGAGCCGAGCACCTTGGTGACGATGGCGAAGTACCTCCACCAGCGCACCGGCGGCATGATCGGAAGCCTCTCCCACCTCGTCCGGGCCGCGGCCATCTCCGCGATCCTCGACCAGAGCGAGCGGATCACGCGAGCCACGATCAAGAACATCCGCATCGACCACAGCAGCGAGTCGTCCGGCCACGGCCGCCCCTCGTCTCTGCCCCGCACGGGGTGAACGTGTTCCGCCCGGCCCTGATTCGTCCTCTGCCGATCCAGCTGCCGCCGTTTCCCGGCGAGTGCGAGTCGTCCTACTGGGACCGGCTGTCCCAAGCCAACCGTGTCCCCCTGGCCCGGCTTCGGGCCCCGTCACGCTGGCTGAAGCCCCACCTGGCCACCGCAGACACTCTCTGGATCCTCAGCGGCCAGTCCCGAGAGCACCTGGCCCGCACGATCCCCGACCTTTACACCGAAGGTCTTCCCCCCGGCCCGGCCCCCCATCCCGGACGATCACGTTCTTCGCTGGGCCTGCCGCCGCTGCGTCGCCGCACGCACCGGATGGACTCTTCCCGTCCGTGCCTGGGCTTGCGTCCACGACGAGGTCTGTCTCCGTCACAACCTCTGGATCGGCCAAGACGTCTTTGCCCCCGAGCAGCAGCTCGACCTGTCCCGGACCCCCGACGTCAGCCGCGCTCAACGACGTTACTGGCGACTCCGACGACGCTACGGCCCAAGCGTCACCGATATCTGCCAGGAAGCCACCAGCAAGCTCTGGAGCGGCCTGGCCCACCGCCACTACCGGCTCAACCGCCGGGTCGAACTCCTCCACGATCTGGTCCGAGTCAAGGGACCGACAGTTGAACCGGACAGGACGGCCCCTTGGCGGATCGCCGCTGGATATCCGGAGCACATCACGCTGATCAGCCTGTTCGCGCAAGTCCACTGGAGGCGGTCCATCCTCAGCGACGACCTCCTCGCCGCCACGCAGGCCCTCGCCGAATTCCACCGCCGTTTCCCGTTGCAGACGCCCCTGCGAGGCACCAGCCGCACATGGCTCAGCACGACTATCACCGCCACAGCAACACAGATCGAAGCGCTCTTGGGCCTGCCCAGTGAGCCCAACGGCGGACCAGCGTCCCCGGTTGGTCACGCAGCCTCCGACCGAGTAGGAGACCATTCAGACGGGCCGAATGGAGCCCTTGGTTGACCTTCACCTTGGGGGAGCCCACAGCATCAGTGGGGCCGGGCGACGTGCCTGGCATGAGGAGGAACGAGCATGGGGTTGCTGACCATCGGGACGTTCGCGAAGGCGTCCCGGCTGTCACCGAAGGCGCTGCGTCTTTACGACGAGCTCGGCCTGCTAACTCCCGCTCGCGTCGACCCGGTGACCGGCTACCGCCTCTACGCACCGGAGCAACTGGATCAGGCCCGGCTGGTTGCCTGGCTCCGGCGGCTGGGGATGCCTCTCGCCCGCATCCAACAGGTCTGCTCGCTGGAGGCAGGTCCGGCAGCCGAAGAGATCCGCGCGTTCTGGGCCCAGGTCGAAGCCGACACCGCCGCACGGCGGGACTTGGCCACCTTCCTCATCGACCACCTCTCCTGGAAGGACCCTGCTATGTCCCCGACCGCCAAGCCCCTGGGTATCCGTTACGCCGCCCTTTCCGACACCGGCCTTGTCCGAGAGAGCAACCAGGACACCGCCTACGCAGGGTCCCGCCTGCTCGCCGTCGCCGACGGCTTCGGCAGCGGAGGTGCCCCCGCAAGCGCCGCCGCTGTCGACGCGCTCAAGAGCCTCGAAACCGACAGCATCCCGGCGGGCAATCTCCTCAACGTCCTCGAAGACGCAATCGACCAGGCCAAGCAGGCCGTGCACGGCATCTCCGGACTCGGCCCTTCCTCCGAGGACGCCGGCACCACACTCACCGCGATGCTCTGGACCGGCTCGCAGCTGGCCCTCGTCCACATCGGTGACTCCCGCGTCTACCTCCTGCGAGATGGAGAGCTGTTCCAGATCACCCACGACCACACCATGGTGCAGTCGATGGTCGACGAAGGGCGCCTCAGCCCGGAGGAAGCCGCCTCCCACCCCCAGCGGTCCCTGCTGATACGTGCCCTGGGCCAAGGGGCCGACTCCACCCCCGACATGCGTCTGCACGACGCCCAGCAGGGAGATCGATACCTGCTCTGCTCCGACGGCCTGTCCACCGTCGTGTCGATCGAAGAAATCCGCCGAGTGCTCTCCGACATCAGCGAGCCCGAGCAGGCGGTCCGCGAACTCGTCGCCCTCGCCAACGGCTCCGGCGGCCCCGACAACGTCAGCTGCGTGGTCGCCGGTGTCATGGAGCTCCAGCAGTAGGAGCGAGCGGCATGCACTTCGAGTTGCACCAGGTCCGCTCCCACGAACTCATCCGCGAGGCGGACGAATACCGACTCACCCAGCAAGTCAGGAAAGCCAAATCGGCCCCCGCTCCATGCTGGCCAGTACATGGCGACCGACTCCACGGCGCGCCTGCTGGCTTGGCTCCGCGGGTGAACCACCACGCTGCCTACGGTTGAGCGGGACACCGACCGCCAACTTGTCCCACTCAACCGTAGGCACCGCAGGTCAGAACCTCGCCCTGCCCACAGTTATCTGAGTGCGTTGTGGCAAAGGGAGTCCCTGTTCGATGAGCAGGGGCTTCTTCGTGTGCGGGGCATGACCGCGACGGGGTAGGGGCAGGCAGCGGACGG
>NZ_JBIBEN010000029.1:0-109497 GCF_042955065.1 Streptomyces sp. NPDC012510 | reverse complement strand
GGGGCGGGGGTGCCGGTAGTTCGGGCCCCCCGCCCGGGGGCCGGCCCGGCCCGGCCCCCCCCCCCCCCCGCCGGCCGGGGGGGGGGGCGGGGGGGGGGGGCGGGCGCCCCCCCCGGGGGGGGGGGGGGGCCCGACGGCACCTCATGGAGCCTCGTACGGTACGGGTGCTCCGCTAGGAGGCGTCACGTACCGTGCCGGTGAACTCCGGGCCCTCGACCGGCGCTCCGTCGGCGTCGTAGGTCCACAGGCGCAGGCGCAACGACTCCGTGTCCTCGCTCAGTTGATCGGTGACGGTGGGCACGGACACGTCGATGCTCAGGCTGCCCGCGGGCACTTCGGACATGAGCATCGCGCCGTCCGGCAGTGCTGCGGACAGAGGTCGCTCGGGATCCGGCGCGGCCTCGAAGTGCTCGTCCAGCCACGTCGCGGGGACGTCCTCGGTGGACAGTTCGGTGCCGTCGGAGACGGACAGCAGTTGCAGGTCCGTCCACATGGCCACGTCGGCGGCGGCGGAGAGGGTGATCCGCCAGACCAGCGGCTGCCCCTCGGTGACCTGGTCCGCGACCGGTGTCATGGTCACCGTGGGCTGGGGGTCGTCGTTCTGCGCGGTGACGCCGCCCAGGAAGGAGCCGACCACCGCGCCGCGTACGGTCTTGACGGCCACCCGATGGTCCGTGTCGGAGCTGTAGCGGGTGTTGCCCTCGACCGTCACCGGTACGTCGACGTGCGTGCCGGCCCGGACCTTCACGGTGCGCGCGACGGGGAAGTCACTGCCCGGCTCGTCCACGAACAGCCGGACCTCGCCGCTGCCCGACCCGGACACCCGTACCGGCACCTGGTAGGTGCGCGAGCCGGAGTCGCCCTCCTTGACGGTCAGGTGGCCGACGTCCACGCGCGCCAGCTTCGCGGGCTCGACGACGGGGGTGCCGGGGCGCCAGCCGTAGGCGTCCACCAGCCATGCCGTCCCGGACTCGGTACGCGGGGTCAGGTGCAGGGTTTTGACGTGGCCGAGGTCGATGCGCTTCCGGGTCTCGGCGGACAGTGGTACGCGGACCTCACGCGCCCAGTAGGAGGAGGTGCGGGAGGTGCCAGGCAGGCCGTCGACGCGGACCCGGCCGAGGTTCGCCCGCTTGCCGGAGGTGTCGGTGAGGGCGACATCCAGCTCGGTGCCGGTGGTGTTCGGCGGGACGATCACGCGAAGGCTCAGCGACGTCGCGCCGGACAGGGAGACCGGGCGGGCGGGGCTGAGCTTGGTGGCGGTGCCGGAGCGGCTCCAGTTCATGGCCAGCGCGTACCGGTCCGGCTCCTTGCCGGGGGTCACCCTCCGCCACTGGGTGAAGTGCGGGGAAGCGGTTCTGAGGGCGGGGTCCAGGCAGGAGACCTTCGGGTCCGGGTCCACCTGGGCGCACAGCCGGCCGCCGCTGACCGTGGCGGAGGAAGCGGGAAGGAACGCCCCCGAGCGGGCGGCGCCGACGGCGTGGGTGAGGACGCGGGCGGGTCCGGCGGAGGCGGCACGCGCGGGGGACCCGTCGAGCAGCGGGCGGACCCGGTCGTCACCGGCGACGAACAGCCGGGCCGCGGCGGCTATGTACGTCGAGCCCGCCTTCTGCTGCTGCTCGGCGGTGAGCCGGGTGGCGGTGCCCGGCGAGCACAGGGGGTCGTGCTCGTCGCCGCCGTAGGAGAAGTCGTCGTCGGCGGGTGCCGTGGCCTGGCCGGGGGTCCACTCGCTGTTGAAGTAGTTGTGGTTCGCGCCCGTCATGTAGACCGCGCTGTGCAGGGCCTTGCCGCGGCTGACCCCTCGGGTGCCGTCGACGTAGTACTCGCCCTGCAGGTCGATGACGTCTCCGTCGCAGCCCGGCAGGATCGACACGGACGGCACATCGGGTGCGGGGTTCTGGCCGAAGATCGTGGGGCCTATGAGGACGGTTCCGCGTATCGTCCAGCGGGTTCGGCCGTGGTAGCCGTCCTGGTCGGCGGGCGGCGGGGTGAGGCTGTCCAGCGCGGCCCTGTCGGCGCCCTCACCGCCACGGGAGTGGCCCACCAGCAGCACCCGCCCGAGGTCGGCACGGGGCGCCCGTCGTACGACGTCGGGGGCCGTGGACGGGTCGGCGGCCCAGTCCGCCCAGTGGGCCAGGTGCAGCCGTATCAGCGAGGAGCGGGCCTGGGCACCGGCGTCGCCGGCCTGCCAGTCCTGGGCGTTGATGGAGTTGGCCGAGATCGAGACCGTCACATAGCCCTGGGAGGCCAGGAGTTGCTGGTCGTGCAGGTAACCGCGGTAGCTCGGCACCGGCTCGTGGTCGGCCGGACACGGCCATTCGAGGGTCAGGTCGTCGCCCTTGAAGCAGGTGGCGTGGCGCCCGTGGAGGAACAGCGCCAGTGGGCGGCTGCCCGTGGCGCCCTCCGGTGCGACCACCACGGCCTTCATCTCCACCTCGGTGTCGTAGCCGGGCAGGTGGACCGAGGGCAGGGAGTACTCACCGCTGGTCGTACGGAACGAGCCGGCCACACCGGGGTCGACCTTGTTCACGGTCGCGGCCTGGGGCAGGCGCGACGGGCCCGATGAGCTGTCGAGTCCGCGGCGCTCACGGGCTGCGGCCTTCGCTCCGGCCGCGTCCAGACGGCGCCCCGCGGCCTCGACCCGCAGGTCGTCCGTCCTTCCGAGGCGCACCCCGTCGAGCGGCAGCCGGAAGGTGCGCCCGTCCGCGGCGGGTCTGGGGGTGCCCAACAGGCGTTCCCCGCTGAGGAACTCGACCTGGGCATCGCCCACCGGCACCTTCTCGGGCGAGCGCCACACCAGCTCTGCCGACTCCCCGGACCCGGTGGTCTGCCAGCCCTCGGGAAGCCCTGCGGACGCGGGAGCGGACGGCAGCCCGGGGTCTGGTTCCGGCGCCGCCAGCGCCGCCCCCGGCGCCGCCAGCGCCAGCGCGAGGGCCGCTGCCACAGCGGCCGTCACGCGCGAGACACGGATCACTTCTGTTCCTCCTCATGGTCAGTGCCCTTAGAACCCCCAGGGCCCCGGGCTCCCCCGACGCACCAAATCCAGCACATTCGATCGCCCTGGCACCTCCTCGCACGGCATTCGCACAACTTCCGCCCAATACGCACAACAGAACACGTGTAATCAGGGGTAGTTGGACTGTCGGTAAGCCAACGTCCGTGCAGGTGAAGGCCGTCGCTGGGCCCCAGTCGCGGGTACGGCGGCGTGCCCGCCCGGTAGGTGGCGTAGGGGCATGGAGTGCTGATGACGGGCGCGTCCCACCCCCTCCTTGCCGGGCGGGAGTCGGCGGAGAGGGAGGCCTGGGCAACCGCCTCACCCGACCGCACCTGGACGCGCCGATCCCGGCCCACTGGCGGGTCCAGGAGGCTCAGCCGGCGCGGATACCACCGCAGCGACGGGGCCGTCGATTCGGTGGGCCACCACGGCCGAGTTGCGGGAGCTCACTCTGCTGCACCACGACCGAACTTCGAGTGCATCGCCGCCGTCACCGGCGCCTCCACTTGACACGGGCATGACCGAACGCGCCACGGTGGCCGCCTTCCGGGGGAACCGAGCGAGCCTGCTGACCTCAAGCGACCAAGAGACGGTGCTGCTCGGCGCGGTCCTGCTGGTGATGCCCGTGCTCGTGCTGGTGTCGGCGGCCGGCGCCTGGGCGCCGCCCAGCGCGAGCAGAGACTGGCCGCCCTGCGCCTCGCCGGCGCCACCCCCTCGCAGATCATCGCCATGACCGCTGTCGAGGCGACGGCCGTCGGCGCGGCCGGAGCGCTGACCGGGGCACTCGCCTACGGGGCCCTCGTGCCCGCCTTGGCCCAGGTGCTGTACGGCATCGGCGGCTGGTACGCCGACGACCTGTGGGTCGGCCCGCCCTGGCTCCTGGCCGTCGTGGCCGCGGTGACCGCTCTCATCACCGCCAGCGCGATCTCGATGCTCCGTCAGGTGGCGAGTTCCCCCCTGGGGGTGGCCCAGCAGGCCGCCCCGCGCCGCACGCGGATGGCCCGCCTCGTCCTGTTCGCGGCCGCCCTCGTCTACATCCTCGTGTCTACGCAGGCCGGGGGCAGTCTGAGCATGCGTCAACTGGTGTCCCTGTTGCTGCTGTTCTACGGCGCGTACTGGATGGTCGGGCCCTGGGTGGTGGACCGGCTCGGACGGATCGCCGGGCGCTTCGCCCGCCGTCCTGCGACGCTGCTCGCCGCACGCCATCTCAGCGACGATCCACGCGGCGCCTGGCGTACCGTCAGCGGGCTGGTCCTGGCCGGGTTCGTCGCCGGCTTCTTCTCCGTCGGCGCGCTCGCCTTCGGCACCAGCGGCCACCAGGACGAGGTCGCAATCGCGACGGCCGACGCCACGAGCGCCCGGCACACCGCCGAGACGGCCCGCGCCCTCCTGCGGCAGGCAGGTGTGACCGCGCGCGTCACCGCTGTGAGCGACGAGGCCTCCGACAACCTGCGTTCGGCACCCCGGGGGTGATCGCCGAGGTCCCGGGCGGCCCGGAACGGCTCGATGCCGCCGTCACCGCGCTCGCTCCCGCGGCACACGGCACCTACCCCCTCACCCAGGACTACCTGTCCGCCCAGGATGTCGCGGTCGTGGACCGCATCACCTCGGTGAGCACCGCCACTCTGGTCCTCAGCTTCTTCGTCGCCGCCGCCTCCGCCGGTCTGACCGCCGCCGCGAACGTCCTCGACCGCCGTCGTGTCTACGGCCTGATGCGCCTGGCCGGCACACCCCTGAAGGTCCTGGACAGAGCCAGGATCCGGGAGACGGCCATCCCCCTCGTCGTCCTGGCCGGCGGCACCCTCGCTGCGGGCGTCTACGGCGCCCACCAGCTCAACGAACTGGTGGGCGCCTCCTTCAACACCTCCGGCGCCATCGAACTCGCCGTCTGCACGGCCGTCGGGGCCCTGGCCATGTTCACCGCGATCGGCGGCAGCCGGCCACTCCTGCGCCGGGTGACCGCCGACCGGGAGCAGAGCGCCGACTGACGACGGCGCCACGTCGGCGCCACGAGAGCGCTGGAGCCGCCTGTCCGGGAGGGGGCGCCATGGCGACTGGGTGGGTTCTTCGGCGACCACGGGCCGTTGCGCGGTCGCGGGACACTCGGATGCCACCCTCGATCGAGGTGGGAGTGCGGCTGGGTGCGGCTGGGTACCGCGGAGTCCTACCGCGTCGAGGTGAACCGCCGGACGAGGCGGGCGAGGGCCACCGGTTCGGGAACCGGTGGCCCCAGATGGTCGCCGTCGCGGGTCGAGGGCGCGGTGAGCATCCCGTCGGGGCGGCCGCCACCGCCGCACCACTCGTGCGGCACAACCGACGGGGCGTCGCCCGGGCGACCTTCCCTGTCTTCCCGCCGTCGTTCCGGAACTCCCTTGAGGCGCCCCGGTTCCAGGTAGTCGGCGCGCCCGTCCTCTGCTTCCCGGGCGCGGCATGCGCCGCACAAGGAGTTCGGCGGTGGGCCCGCAGAAGCCCGCCATCCGCCGTTCGGCCAGGGCTGAGGCGGTCCCTGCCCTTGGGTTTCGGCCGTTCGGCCGAGGCGGAGCTCCCCGTCGGGACGGGAAAATTGAACTCGGCCCCGCGAAGGGCCGGGTGGTGTGGCATACCGGGCGAACGGTGAAAGGAGTCGGGCATGGCCAAGGCGACAGGCGCCGGGAGCCGACGCGGAGTCGGCGAGGCCGGTGCACCGCAGGGCGGCGCGCGCACGAACGGGCATCTGGCGCGGGTCACTGTGCTGGCCGTGGCCGCTCTGGCCGCCGCTCAGTGGCTCGCCGCGGCAAGCCACTGAGCCCGGTGACCTGCCACCCCGCAGGTTCGCCGTAGTGACGGAACGGAAGAAGGCGGCATGACAAGCGGCAGGACAATACGGGTGGTCGTCGTCGACGACCAGGACATGGTGCGCTCGGGATTCGCCGCGCTGCTGTCCGCGCAGAGCGACATCGACGTCGTGGGAGAGGCGCCCAACGGCCTGCGCGGTGTCGAGGTGAGCCGCCATACGCATCCGGACGTGGTGCTGATGGACGTACGCATGCCGGAGATGGACGGGCTGGAGGCCACCCGGCAGCTGCTGGACCCGCCACCCGGCGTGGTGCACCGGCCCAGGGTGCTCATGCTGACCACCTTCGACATCGACGACTACGTCTACGAGGCACTGCATGCCGGTGCCAGCGGCTTCCTGCTCAAGGACGCGCCGGTCGCCGAACTCGTGCAAGCGGTGCGGGTGATCGCCGCCGGTGACGCGCTGCTCGCGCCGTCCGTCACCCGTCGCCTCATCGATGACGTCACCCAGCGGCGCAGCCCTGTCGCACACCGGGCCACCCGACAGCGGCTGAACGGCCTCACGCCCCGGGAGACGGAGGTCCTGTCACTGGTGGCGAGGGGTCTGTCGAACACCGAGATCGCCACGCGACTGGTGGTGGCCGAGCAGACCGTCAAGACCCACATGACCCGCCTGCTCGCCAAGCTCGGCGCCCGCGACCGGGCCCAACTGGTCGTCCTCGCCTACGAGTCGGGCCTCATCGTGCCCGGAGCACCGACCGCCTGAGCCCCCGCCGGGTCATACCCGGGTGTGACATCGGAATTGGCACCCGAGTGTGACGTGCGGCCCCCTGCCCACGCCCCAGCATCACCGCGTCCGAACACGGAACGGTTTCGCGGGAGCGTGACGCATGTACCTGCCATCCACCAACCACCGGCCCATCGACCTCGACCACGTCAGCCGCCTCTACCGCACCTTCGCCGAGGACCTCGACCGGGCCCGCGAAGGGCAGCGCGCGCTGCTCGCGCCACCCACCTCGATGCGGGCCCAGCTCGACGACATCGAGGCGGAGATCACCTACCTCCTGCTGCGCGAGGCCCGCCCGGAGACGGTCGTGGAGATCGGCACCTTCCACGGCTGGTCCACCACTTGGATCCTGCGTGCCCTGCGCGACAACGGCACCGGGCACCTGTACTCGTACGACATCGTCGACCACGTCGTACGGGAGGTGCCGGACACCCTGTCGGCAGGCCGCTGGACCTTCACCCAGGGCGACGCCCGGGAGAACGTCGAGAAGATCCCCGACACCGCGGACTTCCTCTTCATCGACGCGGCACACTCCGCGAGCTTCGCCCGCTGGTACATCCAGCACCTGTTCCCGCGCCTGCGGCCAGGCATACCGGTGTGCGTCCACGACGTCTTCCACGGGCGCAGGGCGCTGCCGTTCACCGAGGGCGCCGTGGTGCTGCGCTGGCTGGCCGAGCGGGAGAACGTCTGCTTCACCGCCTCCAGGGCCCACGCTCCCGAGATCCACGACCGGCTGAGGGACGTCAAGCGGTCCCTGGCCCTGGGGCACCCCGTCCGGGACAGCCGCGACAATCCGATGATCTTCTTCACGCTGCGCTGACGCCCCGTACCGTCCCCGCGCACCCACTACCGGGGTGCTACCCGCAGGTTGGCTCCCCGGTGTGACGCCGAGCGCCAGGCCCGCTCCCTACCTTCCGCCCACCGGGCCGCCAGAACCAGAAGCGGCCCACGAAAGCGGACGGAAACGGGGAGGCACATCGTGAAGCGCTTCCAGCGCACTCTGGCCGCCTGCGCCCTTGTGCTGTCGATGGGCGCGGGGACGGCGGGCTGGGTATCGGGCGAGGTACAGACCGCCGTCACCGGCCCGCCCCCGGGCACGGCGGCGTGGACGGCCGACCACGCGTTCGGCAGACAGTTGCCGGAGCCGGTGTCAACGGCTCCGGCACAGATCGCGCGGTTCCTCGCCGGGCTGACGGCGGCACAGCGGACGGCGCTGGCCGAGCGTCACCCGCTCGTCGTGGGCGGCCTCGACGGCGCCCCGCCCGAGCTGCGGTACGTCGCGAACGCCAGGGCGCTCACCGCGGAACGGGCCCGTGAACAGGCCCGCGCCGCCGACCCGGGGCAGCCCGAGAGCACCCGCAGACAGGCCCGGACGCGGGCGGCGGCCTACGCCGAACTCCTGGCACCGGGACGCCGCGTCCTGGCCTTCGACCCGCGGGGCCGTGGGCAGGTCGCCGAGGTGTACGGGGACCTGCGGACCGCCCGTCGGGTGGCGGTCGTCGTACCGGGCTCCGACACGGACCTGGCCTCGTACGACGCCGCGGCCACGATGGCCCGGAACCTGCGCGCCGAGATGACCAGGCTCGCACCGGCGGACCCCACGGCGGTGATCGCGTGGGTCGGCTACACGACCCCGGTCGGCGTGGGCTACGACGCCGCCACCGGACACCTCGCGGAAGAGGGTGCGCCCCGGCTCCTCCGCTTCCTCGACGGCCTGGCCGCCACAACCCGCCCGGCCGCCCCACCGCCCGCCGTGTTCTGCCACAGCTACGGCTCCGTACTGTGCGGCGCCGCCGCCCGCCGACTGACGGAGCGGCAGGCGTCCGACCTCGTGGTCGCGGCCTCGCCCGGCATGCGTCTCGACCACGCCGACCAGGTGCCCGTCGGGGCGCGGGCACGGCTGTGGGCGACCGCCCGCAACACGACCGACTGGATACGCCGGGTCCCCGCCATCGAACTCCTCGGTCTCGGCCACGGCGCGGATCCGGCCGATCCCGGCTTCGGCGCCCGCGTCGTCTCCTCCGACCGGGCCGAGGGCCACACCGGCTACTTCACCCCCGGCACCGCCTCCCTGCGCAACTTCGCGGACATCGCGCTCGGCCACTACCGAACCGTCAGCTGCGCCCGTCCGAGCCCGGACGCGACAAAGGACTGCCGCCATGACCTTTCGTAACCTCGCCGTGAGGGCCGCGGACACGCGGCCGAGACCCGGGCGCCCCGGGACGACGCGCATGCGCCGGCGGCTGCGTCCTGGACAAGACGCGCGTGCCATGGCCCCGGCACGGGCCGAGCGGACCGGTCGATCCACGGCCCGCGAACGGCTGCGCCACGAGGTGGCCACGGCGGCCACCCGCATCGAGGCACGCACCCCCGCCCACCGCGACCGTGCCCTCGACGGACTGCGCGCCGCCGCCCTGCTCTCGGTGCCCGTCGGCCACTGGCTCCTCGGCGGCCTCACCCGCGACCCCGAAGGAGCGCTGCACAACGCCAGTCCGCTCACCACCTTCGGCTTCCTCGCCCCCGCGAGCTGGGTGCTCCAGACGCTCGGCATCTTCTTCCTGGTGGGCGGCTGCTCCTCCGCCCTGTCCCTGCGCCGCTCCGCCGAACGCGGCGTGCCGACGGGCGCCTGGCTGCGCGGGCGGCTGGCCCGCCTCGGCCGCCCCGTCCTCGGCGTCGCCGCGGTGTGGGCCGTACTCCTGCCGGTGCTGTACGTCGGCGGGGTACCGGCCGTGACCCTGCGCACCGGCGTGGTGCTGGTCGTCCAGCCGCTGTGGTTCGTCGGCGTCTACCTGCTGGTGACCGCCCTCACGCCCTGGTGCGTGCGCGCGGCCCGCACGTACGGCGGGTGGGCCGCCGCACCGCTGCTCGGCTCGGTCGCCGTCGTGGACCTGCTGCGCTACGGCCCCTGGTCGGACAGCGTGCCGTCCTGGTTGGGCCTGCTCAACCTCGGTCCGGGCTGGCTGTTCGCCTACCAACTGGGCGTCGAGGCAGGGGAGGCTCGGCCGGCGCAGCGCCCGGCTGATGCTGCTCGGTGGCGGTGCGCTGTTCGCCGTGCTGCTCCTCGCCTTCCACTACCCGGCCAGCATGGTCGGGGTGCCGGGCACGGACCGCACCAACTCCCACCCGCCGTCACTGCTCGTGCTCGCCCTGGCCTGTGTGCAGTGCGGCGCGGCGATCCTGCTGCGGGAACGCCTCGACGCGCTGCTGCGGCGCCGGCACGTGCTGTGGGCGGCGGTCGTGGCCATCAACCTCTCCGCGATGACCATCTTCTGCTGGCACCAGACCGCCCTGCTGACCCTGGCAGTGCCCGGCTCATTCCTCGGCGGCCCCCTACCCGGGCTCACCACACCCCCGGACACCACCGCCTGGCTCTTCGCCCGCCTCACCTGGCTGCCCCTCATCGCCGCCACCCTGCTGGGCATCGCCCGCCTCACCCACCGCTTCGAAGCACCCTGGACCGGTATCCGGGGACCCCGGCGAACGGCGGTCGCGGCACTGGCGGCGGCCTTCGCCTGCTACGCCCTGACGGTTGTCTGAGACGCCTTCGCTCAGCGGGCCTGGGCGGGCGTCTGCCTCTCCGGAACGGCGAACGGGGCCCGGTGGCGTACTACCACCACCGGACCCCGGACTCACGGAGCGGGCCGACCCGCCCCGCGTTCAGCGCACCTTGTCGGACACCTCGGCGGCACCGGTCTTCCAACCGCCACCGACCTTCTCCTTGACCAGCGCGATACCGACGACGACCGCCGCACCGTGGTCAGCCGCGGCCTGCCCTGCCCACCGCTGCCCGGCGTGTGTCCGGGGCAGCGAGAGCGACGAACGCTGTTTCGACGGCCTCCGGATACGCCTGGGGCTTCCCGTGGCCGGCCAGTGCCCGGTAGATGCCGGACAGGTCGGGGCCCCACCCCTCGCGACGGGTCGATCAGTCCTGCGCCACGTTCGCCGCGGTCACATTCTCGATCACGCGGCCGAGTTTGGTCTTGGCCCGGGTCAGGTCCTGGATGCGTGCGGCGATGCGGTCGCGTTCGATGATGAGCTGGTCGAGCATGGCGGGGGTCGCGACGCCGGTGCTCACGCACGGCAGGAGTTCGACGACGGTACGGCTGGAGAGGCCGGCCGCGAAGAGGTCCTGGATGAGCTGGACCCGCTCCAGCGCTTCGTCGGGATAGTCACGCTGCCCACCGGGCGTCCGCGCCGATTCCAGGAGCCGCTGTTCCTCGTAGTAGCGCAGGGCCCGCACGCTGACCCCTGACCGCCTGGCGAGCTGTCCGATGCGCATGACGCAGGTCACTCCCTTCCCGCTCGTACCTCACGTTGACGTCAGGTTTAGGCTAGCAATACCGGCTCCGGGGGCAGCCCTGGGGGCCGATCGAACCGTCGCCGGTACCGAGAATGACCCGGTGGCGGATCCGAGGGCGTTCACGCGGTTCACGTACACACGGCAGTCCTCGCGTCGTGCCGGGATCGCCGAGCCCGCCCGAGGGCACATGGGTGTCGACCGTGACGGGCGGCGTGATCCCTCGTAGTGGCGCAGGCCCCCACGCTCACCCCCGCCCGCTCGGCAACCTCACCCATCCGCGCCTGCCCTCCTCCGGCCGGGCGGCAGTTGCGGCTTGCACCTCACGTCAACGTCAGGTTCTAGAGTGACGAGCGTCGGATGAACACGTCTTTCCGGCCCGTCAAAGTGAGGCAGAGCACTATGCGCGCAGCCCGGTTCCATGAATACGGCGGAGCGGAGAGCCTGGTGATCGAGCATGCCCCCGACCCTCACCCCGGACCCGGTGAGATAGGTGTCCGCGTCGCGGCGGCCAGCGTCAATCCCATCGACTGGAAGCTGCGCGCCGGCGCCCTGCACCAGCTGCTTCCCCTGGAGCTGCCCGCCATTCCCGGGCGCGACGCCGCCGGCGTGGTCGACGAAATCGGTGACGGGGTGCAGGGGGTGAGCATCGGCGACCGCGTCTTCGGGCTGGGCGGCGTCACCGGCGCGACCGCGGAGCTGCTCATCCTTTCGGCCTGGGCGCACACCCCCGCCACGTGGAACGACGAGCAGGCCGCGGGCGCCGGTCTCGCGTCCGTGACCGCGATGGGTGGCTTGAACGCGCTCGGCCCCCTCGCGGGGCGCACCCTCCTCGTCGAGGGCGCCGCCGGAGGCGTGGGCAGCGCGGCGGTCGAGATCGCGGTAGCGCAAGGTGCCACTGTGATCGGGACAGCCAGTGAACGCAACCACGAGTTCCTCACCTCTCTCGGCGCCGTTCCCACCACCTACGGCCCCGGCCTCGCACAGCGCCTCACCACCCTCGCTCCGCACGGCGTCGACATCGTGCTCGACACCGCGGCCTCCGGCTCCCTGAACGACCTCGTCGCGATCGCGGGCGACCCGAAGCGCGTCGCGACGGTCGCCGACCATGCAGGCGGGCAGCGCCTGGGCACGCATGTGGTCAACGCGGTGAACGATTCCACTCTCCTGTCCGCGGCGGCGGAACTGGGCGGGCAAGGCCGTTACACACCCCGTATCGAACAGGCCTACCCCCTGGAGCGGATCGCCGATGCCCACGCGCACGCCGAGCGTGGGCGCACCCGAGGAAAGATCGTGATCTGCATCTGAACAGGCCGATCTGTATCTGAACAGGCCCACGAGGTAGGTAACTCGCAACGTGCGGGCCTGCGTGGCGAGCGTGCCCTCGATCGGTACCGGCGAGCGGGCGGTCCGGAGCGGGCCGATCTCCATGGCGCCTCGTCAAGCAGGCCGCCTGCACTCGGGCACCGCACGTGGCACATGAGCCGTCGTCCAAAGGGAAAACCCCGGCCGGGGAGGACGCCGGACGAGGTTGCTTGCCGCCGCACGGTGGATCTGAGAGCCCTCGCCGCGTGGCGTGCAACTCATAGAACGCCTGAGCGGCACTCAGTGTTCCCGCTCCGTGGCAGGCTGTTGCGCACCATCACGAACCCGCTGGTCCCCGCCCTCTCTGAAGGCCGGGGACCAGCGGGTTCCCGGTCAATCACCTCCGCGAATCCACGAACCCGTCGGCTTGGAGGCGAGTCGAGTTCGACCACATGCGGACCCTGGGATGGATCAAGCCCGCGGAGTGGCGAGAGGTGAGGTACGGCACCTCTCAGGCCGGAGTGGTCGACGTGCCGATCTTCACCACGGCGTCGGTCGACGGGGTGGTCGACGCGCACCCCGATGCCGACTGAAAGCAGCTGCGTCAGGGCAAGTATGTCTGGCTGTCTCATGGGTCTTCTGAGACGGGCGAAGTCGGTAAGCGGCGGTGTCACCAGTGCGAGGACCGCGGTGAGGGTCACGGTGGCTCGTTGTCCAGTTGCTCGACGATGAGGTTGGAGAGCCGTGCGAGGGTGGCGAGTTCGTTCGGGCTGAGGGCGTCGATGACCAGGCGGCGGACCGTGGCCACATGGTGGGGTGCGGCGGCCTCGATGGTTTTGCGGCCGGCCGGTGTGATGGCGACGAAGGCGCCGCGTCCGTCCTCGGCGCATTCTTCCCGGGCCACCAGGCCGCGTTTGGTCATCCTGGCGATCTGGTGGGACAGGCGGCTCTGTTCCCACTCGATGGTGTGGGCGAGGTCCTGGAATCGTTGCCGGCCGTCGGGGGTGTCGGTGAGGGCGACGAGGATCTGGAAGTCGGCGCCGGACAGTTTGTGCGCTTCCGTCGTCGCGCAGTTCGAAGGCGCGCGGTCCCGCTTGCCGCCATCCCGACAGCGACGCGGCCGTGCCGTCGAAGAGCCGCCGCTAGCCGTTCTTCGGCCGGCAGTCCGCCTCGACGGCGCCGGTGGCCCACTGGATTCCGCCCAACAGGTGCTGACGGACAGCGGGTTCGGCGAAGGACTCCTTGCTGTGGCCGACGCCGGTGTAGAAGGAGCGGCCGCCCTGGTAGTTCTGGCACCAGGCGATCGGATGGTCGCCGTTCATGTTGCCGCCCCAGTACGAGGACTCGTCGAGGGAGGCCAGGACGCGGACCCGTTCCCGGGGGTTCGAGCGGAAGTTGTACCACTCGTCGGTGCGGTTCCAGGTGGTGGGCAGGTTGGCGGTCGCCGGGTGGGCATGGTCCTCGAC
Organism: Streptomyces sp. NPDC012510; assembly: GCF_042955065.1. Taxonomy (NCBI): domain Bacteria; kingdom Bacillati; phylum Actinomycetota; class Actinomycetes; order Kitasatosporales; family Streptomycetaceae; genus Streptomyces; species Streptomyces sp. NPDC012510. The sequence goes on along the minus strand of NZ_JBIBEN010000029.1, from coordinate 95,875 downwards.
GTGCACTGTGGCGCGCATCGGCCACCACGTATGCGAGTCGAAGTAGGCACCGACGAGCCCGCCGTAGAACGCCCAGTCGTACTCGGTGTCGGCGGCCGCGTGGATGCCGACGTAGCCCCCGCCACTGCGGATGTAGCCCTCGAAGGCCGTCTCCTGGGCGGCGTTCAGGACGTCACCGGTCGTCGACAGGAACACGACCGCGTCGTAGCGCTCCAGGTTGTCGGCCGTGAAGGCCCTGGCGTCCTCCGTCGCGTCGACCGTGAAGCCGCCCGTCTCACCGAGCTGTTTCACCGCCTCGATGCCGGCGGAGACCGAGCCGTGGCGGAAGCCGGCTGTCTTGGAGAACACCAGCACCCGTGTGCCGTCCTGCTTCGCCTGTGACACGGCCGGCCCCGAGACGCAGCCCAGGAGCACGGCCGCTCCGACGACTGACGTGGTCAGTCGGTTGATCGATCGCATGCTGTGTATGTCCTCTCATCGGTGGTGAATGTGAAGTCGAGTGGCGCCCTCTGCGTACTCGCTCGCCTCCGCGCTGCCGGGCAAGAGCGCGAAACAGGGCAACGGAGCCCAGGGGGTGATGGGTTGGTACTAAGCGGTAGCCACGGCGAGGAAGTCCGCGAGTGCCTCGTCGTCCATCAGGACAGTGGGATGAGGGTGGACGGTACGACCGGTTGCTGAACAACCGGCCGAGCTGCGTCGGGCGTCCTGCGAACCGGGCCCAGATGCGTTCGTCACAGCGGACATGGGGTGTGGTCTCCGTCGAAATGGGGGGTGGGGAGGCCGTTGCAGCGCAGTGTCCGGAGACACTACTTGAGGGTTCACGCTCACAGGCCGACTCCCGTGAACTATGGGGATTCCCCTACGGCTTGATAGGAACTTGCAGCCGGACGGTTCGCCGCGTCGAGGGGATGAGCGTCAAACGCGCGACGAGGCGCCGTGCGCAGCAGGAGCAGGCCATTCACATCAGCCTTGCTCGCGTCGTCTTGGCACTGCCGGTCAGCCTGGCGTCGAGATCCTGTCCGGCATGGGTCAGGAAGGCGCTGTTCTGTCTGATCGGCGATTCCGACACCGGCAGGGCTGTGCACTCGCAAGTGTGCCCGACTTGGACATCCGACCCAGCCGGCCAGGCGCAGAGCCCCGCTCAGACTCGCTTCCGCCCACCGTGCTTCGAAGCTGTGCCCACGGCGTGCCCGTGAGAACGGACAACCACGGTCAACAGGGGTGCGAACAGGCCCTTCCTCCGACACCGACGCCGGGAATCCATGCAGGTCAGCAATCGAGTGGCCCGGCAATTGCCGTCGCTTCCCAAGCTGAGAGCGCGAATTCGATTCTCGTCACCCCTCCAGCAGACCCTCCGGGTCATGGACTCGGGGGTTCTTTATTGTCCTGAGACCATGAGCCTCCAGCGGACACCACCGGGCACCGGCCTGATCATCCCGCACAGCCGCGAACGCGGAGAGGCTGAATCCGCGGCCGGGCCGGCTCCCGTCCGTAGTGACGAAGTGCGAGGAGCACCGAGCCCCTGCCCGGCTGGACCTTGTACCCGTTGCGCAGCCGGTGAGGACGCCCAGGGACTCAATTGGCATGACGTGCACAGGGATTGACGTAGAAATCGCTTACCACCTACGGTCCTCCCGGAATCGCGGACACCTTTCGGAATCTCGAACGTCTGGCGTCGGTACGCCCTACGGGAACAAGGAGTCGAAGCGGAATGGGCCCACAGCGAAAACTCGGCTGGATGTCGCTTGCCGCGGCAACCACCATGGCACTCGCGGCCGGAGTGATCACCGCCCCCGCCGCTCACACCGCGGACGATCCCGTGGAGGTCGTGGTCAACGGGGACGACGTTCGCGCCGACAACGTGAACGGTCTGACCTACAAGGGCCTCGGCGTGCTCAGCTGCAACAGCACGAGCAACCTGCTGATGGACTACAAGGCGGAACATCCCGACCGATACTGGCAGCTCATCCGCGTGCTGTTCGGTGGAAAGAACCCCCTGATCAACCATGTCAAGGTCGAGATGGGTTCGGACACGAACACGTCGACTGGTTCCGATCCGGCGACCATGCGCACAGCGGACGAACTCGCAGACGCGTCGCGCTCCCCGGGCTTCCAACTGGCAGCAGACGCCAAGACGGTCAACCCGAAGCTCAAGGTCTCGATTCTCCGTTGGGTCATGCCCCGATGGGTTCAGAACGAATGGAGCAAGGGCACCGGCTCCGACGAGATGTACAAGTGGTACAAGGAGACGATTCTCGACGCGTACGAGAAATACGGGTACATGGTCGACTACGTGAACCCGGACACGAACGAGACGCATGATCCGGACGAGGCCTTCATCAAGTGGTACAAGAAGGCGATTCTGGCCGACACGGACTTCGCCGACCCCCGCTACGGCATCCCGGCGAAAAAGCGGGAGCAGGCCGAGAAGGCCTACCGCGGCATAAAGATCATCGCCGCCGACGAGAACACCACCCACAATATCGGGCCGTCGATGCTCAGCGACGCGGAACTCTTCGGCATGGTCGACGCGGTCGGCTACCACTACAACACCGATGACCGGCGCGACGGGCCCGTCGGCAGCGACACCAATCTGCCGTACACGAGGCTGGCGACCGGTGAGAACAAGTACGGCGAGGACAAGGAAGTCTGGTACAGCGAGGGAGTCGGCTCCTTCGGCTACACCGACTACCGCGTCAACAACACCGAGGGTCCGAACGGAACGAGCACCGGTATCGGCGGCGTCCAGAGCGCCCTCGATCTCGCGAACCGCTCCGTCAAGAGCTACGCCAACTCGAAGCGGACGCACTACATCTTCCAGCCGGCGATCGGCTCCTTCTACGAGGGCGCGCAGTACAGCCACAAGGAACTCGTCAGCGCGCGTGACCCGTGGTCGGGCCACCTCCACTACGACGCGGCCATCTACGTGATGCAGCACTTCACCCAGTTCGCCAAAACCGGCTGGGAGAACGACACGAACACGGCGGGCATCTGGCGCACCGTGCCGGAGGCCAGTTACAGCGGGGTGAGCGGCACCGAGAACGTCGACGGCTCGAACGGGGCGCCGAGTTACATGACGCTCGCGGACCCCCGTAAGAAGGACTTCTCCACGATCGTCGTCAACGACAGCGACCAGCCCAAGACCTACCGGATCAAGGCCGAGAACATGCGACTCGGTTCCGACCCGACCATGGAGATCTGGGAAACCCGCGCACCGGACGCGGGCCGGCCCTACGACGCGAACTTCAAGCGAGTCGTCGACGAGATCCGGCCCGGCGGCACCGGGTACTACACCTACACGGTCAAGCCGAGGTCGATCGTGACCTTGACGACGCTCGACAAGAGCCACGACAAGGCGACGAAGCAACGCCTGCCCGAGTCCCGGGACCGGACGGTGCTGGACACCGACGCGACCGGCAAGAAGCACAACACCCGCGACAACGTCCTGTACGCCGACGACTTCGGGTACGAGGAGGAGGGCAGGGTCCAGGTCGGCACCGGCGACGGCGCGCACAAGACGTCCCAGCCCTACCTGAGGTCACGCGGCAACCAGCCGCGCTACATGGTCGACCAGACCGGCGCCTGGGAGGTCGGTGCGGACTCGCGCGGCGACAACGTCCTGTACCAGTACATGGACCAGTCCATGAAGGACACCGGCGCCTGGAACCGCCACACCCCGAACACGACGGTCGGCGACTTCCGCTGGGAGAACTACCGGGCCTCGGTCGACGTCGCGTTCCCGGACCCGGCCGGCGGACTCGCCGCCCTGGGCGTCCGTCAGCAGAAGGGCATGGCGATCAGCGACGCCGCCTACAACGTGCGCATCGCACCGACCGGCGCCTGGACGTTCTACGAATACGGCAGGGCCGTCGCGTCGGGAACGGTCCCCGCGTCCGACGGCTACCGCCTCGCCATCGAGGCGAAGGGCGCGACGATCACAACGTACATCGACGGCAAGGCCGTCTCCACGTACCAGGACCCGACTCCGCAGACCGAAGGACGCGTCAAGCTCGGATCCGACTTCCACAAGACGGCGTTCGACAACCTGAAGGTCGAGAAGATCGACGGGTACACGCCCTACGCCCGCGCACAGCTCGACAACATGGACAGCTCGGTCACCTACAACGGCACGTGGAGCCGGAAAGCCTCCTTCGGCGACGCGATGGACTGGTACCGGTCGACGTCGACCGGCACGACCGCCGGCTCGTCGTTCACCGTCCCGTTCACCGGCACGGGCATCGACGTCATCGGCGGCAACGACGGCACCGCCGTTCTCGACGTCTACGTCGACGGAAAGCTGATCGCACGGGACACGAAGACGGCCGCGACCGACAAGCGCCTCGCGACGTACGCGCTCCGCGGTCTGCCCGACGGCGCGCACACGGCGAGGTTCGTCCTCAAGTCCGGAAAGATCGTTCTCGACGCGTTCAACGCCATCTCCGGGGACGTGGACCGCACCGTGGACACGACACCGATCCGGGACGCCCTGAAGGAGATCGGACGTCCGGCGCAGGCGGACTACACGGCCGACTCCTGGGCCCTGTTCGCCTCCGCGTCGTCGGCGGCGAAGGCTGCCGTGACGGGACGACAGAAGGGCCTTGACGCCATCGGCGTCGAGCAGATCACGGACAGGCTCGAAGAGGCTCACGACCGGCTGGTGCGCAAGGACGGCACCACCGCCCAGTAGGCGCCCAGGGCCTGCGGACCGCGCGCGTTCCGCCGTACATGATCAAGGGGCCGTATCGGATTCCTCCGATACGGCCCCTTGTCCGGGCGCAAGTCGCCATCCGCGGGGCTCGGCGAAGCACGCCCGCACATACGACACCGCTCGCCCACCGGGCCGCCGGACAGTTTCTGTTATGCACCGGTGCGGCGCGCGTCTCCTTGGTACTGGCCCGGAGAAGAACCAGGAGACAGTTCGATGGAGCAGCCCACCACAGACCGTTCGCTCAGCCGTCGCGGGATGCTGAAGCTCGCCGGCGCGGCCGGTGCCGGCGCCGGTGCGATCGGGGCGGCCACGGGGACCGCGTCAGCCGTGCCGACGGCCCCTAAGGGCGGGTTCGCCCACCCGGCGCTGCTGCACACACAGGCCGACTTCGACCGGATGGCCGAGAAGGTCAAGGCGGGTGCGCAGCCCTGGACGGACGGCTGGAAGCGGCTGCTGAGCAGCCGGGACTCGGCGACCGACTACCAGCCACGGCCCGTCGCGACCGTCATTCGCGGTGGCGAGGGCGCGAACTTCCACCTGCTGTTCCGGGACGCCGCCGCGGCCTACCAGAACGCCCTGCGCTGGAAGATCACCGGGGACGCCGGACACGGGGACAAGGCGCGGGACATCCTCAACGCCTGGTCGGCCACCCTCAAGGAGCTCGGCGGGAACGCCGACCGGTACCTGTTGGCGGGCATCCAGGGGTATCAGCTGGCCAACGCCGGCGAGATCATGCGCGACTACGACGGATTCGACCTCGGCCGGTTCCAGTCCATGCTGGTCGACATCTTCTACCCGATGAACGACCGCTTCCTGGTCAACCACAACGACGCCGTCCCCAGCAACTACCGGGCCAACTGGGAACTGTGCACCCTGGCGTCCATCATCGCCATCGGCGGGCTCACCGAGGACCAGGCCAAGATCGACCGAGCGGTGGAGTACTTCAAGAACGGTGACGGCAACGGCTGTGTCAAGCGGGCCGTCCCCGTCCTGCACGAGGAGGCGGACGGCGTCGTCCTCGGGCAGTGGGAGGAGAGCGGCCGGGACCAGGAGCACACCATGGCCGGTGTCGGCTGGATGGGCGCGCTCTGCGAGATGGCCTGGAACCTGGGCGAGGATCTGTACGGGTACGACGACAACCGGTTCATGAAGGGCTGTGAGTACGTCGCCCGCTACAACCTCGGCAAGGACGTTCCCTACACCGCGTACTCACGCCGCATGGGCCGGCGCCTACCGGGCCAGCGCGGAGCCCTGCACACCGAACCGGAGATCAGCGAGCAGGGCCGGGGCAGCACCCGCCCCATCTGGGCCCTGATCCACAACCACTACGCGGTGCGCCGCGGGCTGGTCGTACCGAACATCACGGCCTACAAGGACAAGCTCACGCCCGAGGACGGCGGCGGGCTCCGCGGCGGGGCCGGCTGGAGCTACGACCACCTCGGCTACGGCACGCTGACCTACACCCGGGACCCGGAGGACGTCGGCGCGACCGCGCCGGGCGCCGCACGCGAAACCAGGACGGCGGACGATGCCTCGGGCAGCGCGGCAGGCGGCGGGACGCGCCCGCAGGGCGGCGCCCCCCACGATCTGGCCGCCACCGGGGCGGACGGCGTCCTGGCCTGGTCCGCCGCCGGGGCCTCGGCTCTCCTCGGAGGTCTGCTCCTGCTGCGCCGTCGCGGGCGCGGAGCGAACACGCCCGGATCCGACGCGTGATCGGCGGCGCCTGAGCCAGGCTGGGCGGACTGCCTCGGCGGCCTCGCCCACGGACTCGACGTCGAATGGCAGCCTAGCCCCCGGGTCAAAGACCTGGGGGTGGCCGACGGGCCTTCGGAGGTGTCAGCATCCATGTGCTTCGCGCGTCGCCGGAGATGCGTGATTGCGGATGCGTGCGTGCGCCGGCCTCCCTTCGAGACGCACAACGCCGGCGTCCTGCTCGCCTTCGAGACCCGGGAGCGGTACGTATCTGGAGCGGGTGACGAGAATCGAACTCGTGCTCTCAGCTTGGGAAGCGACGGCGCTTGCGCGCCCGATGCGCCCACGCTCGTTCCCGATGACGTGGGCCGGCCCGCAGGCCGCTGCCGCCGCGTCCATCAGCCCGAGCGGGGAGTACCGACTCGACGCCGCCGTCGGCCTCGCCGGTCCACCACGCCCTGGCCGGGAAGAACGGCTCGTGCACCACTCCTCGGTGCCGGGGCGTGGACCCCTTCTCCCGCCGCGTCGTCGGCTGGCCAGCGGCCGCTTCGCAGGAGACCCGGCTCGTCCCGGACGCCCCGGAGATGACACTGTGGCAGCGGGGTCGGGGCCAACGCCCGTACCAGACTGGGGAGTTGATCCATCACTCCGATGCCGGGGCGCAATACACATCGTTCGCGCCGGCCGAGCACCTGGACCAGGCAGGAATCGCCGCGTCGATCGGCTCGGTCGGCGACGCCTTCGACTGCCACCGCCAACCGCACGGTGAGAGGGGCACGTCCCACCCGCCGAATACGAGACCGACTGTTACCACGAAGCCACGAAACCCCAGGTCCCACTTGCCTGGAGCGCACTCCACGCGGCTAGCGGAGTCCATGAAGTACACGCAGCTCGGACGCACGGGACTCAAGGTAAGCCGACTCGTCCTCGGCACCATGAACTTCGGTCCGCATACCGACGAGGCCGACAGCCACGCGATCATGGACGCGGCGCTGGACGCGGGCATCAACTTCTTGGACACGGCGAACGTGTACGGCTGGGGCGAGAACAAGGGCCTACCGAGGGAGTGTTCAATGATCGGCGGATCCGATGATCAAGGAGACTGCGCTGACGGCCGCCTCTCGCGCGAGCTCACGCGTGGCCACATGATCGACTTCCGTCAGCAGGAGGGGGACATGACCAGCAGGCCGGCCGCCATGATCGCCTCGTTCGCCGCGCCGTGCTCCGGGTGCGTCGAGTCGAGAGCGGCCAGGAGACCGGACGTGTCCGCGATGACGATGATCACTCGCCAGTTCCGGAGTCCGTGTCTCGGCGGACCGCGTCGGCGAGCGCGTCACGGACCTCGGCCTTGGGCGGCGTACGACTCGCCCCCTCGAAGGCCCGCGAGAACAACGGCTCGTCACAGACGCGGTTCGCCATGGGCGCGAGATGGATCCCCTGGCGGATGATCTCGGCCTCGCATATCCCCGGACTTTGGCCCGCCCCCCTTGAATCCGCGCAGGTCAGCAGTGCTGCAACCACCCAGCGGGCGGCCATCGCCCTCCGGCTCCGGAACCGGTTCGTGCAGTGAAGGGTGCCGCCGACAGGGCGCCGAGGTTTCCTCAGTGGATGTGGGATCCGCCGTTGACGTCGTAGGTCGCACCGGTGAGGTAGCCCGACTCGGGACGGGCCAGGAAGGCGATGACGTCGGCCACGTCCTCGACACCGCCGATGCGGCGTACCGGAACGTCCGCGATCATGGCTGCCCTGCGCTCCTCGTCGAGTTTCCCCTGCGTGATGTCGGTGTCGATCAGGCCAGGGGCGACGGAGTTGACCGTGACCCCGGACGGGCCGACTTCGCGGGCGAGGGCCCGGGCGAAGCCCAGGAGGGCGGCCTTGGCCGCCGAGTAGGCCACTCCCCCGAACACTCCGCCCCCGCGCTCGGCCGAGACGGACGACAGGAAGACGATGCGGCCGAAGCCGCGCTCCGCCATCCCGGGAGCCACGCGGTGGGTGACCAGGAAGCTCCCGCGGACGTTGACCTCGAAGATCCGGTCCCATTCCGTGGGCGTGACGTCGAGGAAGCGGGTCGGGGAGGTGATCGCCGCGTTGTTGACGAGGGCGCCGATCGGCGGGAGTACCGCTTCGGTCTGCCCGATCGCGGCGTCGACCGCGTCGGCGTCGGTGACGTCCGCCGCGAGGCCGAGGGCTTGTACCCCGTGCCGGGCGGTGACCTCCCGGGCGGTGTCCTCGGCCGCCTCCTTGTCCAGGTCGAGGACGGCTATGTGATAGCCGGCGGCGGCCAGGGCGTGCGCGGTGGCGCGTCCGATGCCTCGCAGGGAGCCCGCGCCGGTGACGACGGCGGTGCGAGGGGTGTGGTCGGGGACCATGGAGTTCTCCTGATGAGTGGGGGGGGTGGGGTGGGCCTGGGTGTCGGGCGCGGGGCTCAGAGTTCTCGGCGGACGCGCTCCTTGATCGCCGCGACGGAGAGGCCGTAACGGTCGTGGAGGGTGGGCAGTGCGCCCGCGGCGAGGAAGGCGTCGGGCAGTCCGATCGGGACGATGCGTGCCGTCTGCTGCGCGAAGGCCAGGCAGGAAGCCACGGACTCGGCGAGACCTCCGACGACACTGTGGTTCTCAAGGGTCACCACCAGGCGTCCCCTGGCGGTCTCCCGCAGCACCGTCTCGCGGTCGAACGGCTTGATCGTCGGCACGTGGAGGACGGCGACATCCACATGGTCGCGTTCGAGTTCCCGGGCCGCGGTCAGGGCTCGTACCGTCATCAGGCCGGTGGAGATGAACAGCACGTCACGTCCACCGCGCAGCTGCGCCGCCTTTCCGACCTCGAACCGGTAGTCGTACTCGTCCAGGACGGTGGGTACGGCTCCGCGCAGCAGCCGCATATAGGTCGGGCCGGGGTGGGCGGCCAGTGCCGGGACGGCCTGTTCGATGTCGACGGAGTCCGCGGGGTCCACGATCGTCAGACCGGGCATGCCGCGCAGGATGGCCAGGTCCTCGGTCGCCTGGTGGCTGGGGCCGTAGCCGGTGGTCAGGCCGGGCAGGGCGCCGACGACGTTGACGTTCAGCTGCGGCTCGGCGATGTCGAGGCACAGGAAGTCGTAGGCGCGGCGGGTGGCGAAGACGGAGTAGGTGGAGGCGAACGGGGTCAGGCCCACCTCGGCCAGGCCCGCGGCCGCGCCCAGCATCACCTGTTCCGCCATGCCCATCTGGAAGAAGCGGTCGGGGTGGGCCTCGCGGAAGACGTGCATGTCGGTGTACTTGGCCAGGTCCGCGGAGAGTCCGACCACGTCGGGGCGTTCGTCGGCGAGCCGGGCCAGCGCGTGTCCGAAGGGGGCCTTGGTGGTGCGCTGGCCCTCTTCGGCGATCGAGGCGATCATCGCGGAGGTGGTGAGCTTGCGCTGCGGGGCCCCGGTCGGCGTGGCTGCGGCCTGAGTCGACACTGAGGTGTTCATCGAACGGGTCCCTCTCCCTGGGTGATTGCACGGTCCGAGCCGGATCCCGGCAGGTGACGCTGCGTCAACTCATCGCGGGCCAGTTGCCATTCGTGTTCCTCGACGCGCATGAAGTGCGCCTTCTCCCGCGTCTCCAGCATCGGTACGCCGCACCCGATCCGGGTGTCGCAGATGAGCACGGCCGGTGATCCGCGGTGCCCGCGCAGGCTGTCGAAGGCCGCGAGAAGCGCGTCGATGTCGTTGCCGTCCACGCGGATCGCGTGCCAGCCGAACGCCTCCCACTTGGCCGTCACCGGTTCGGTGCGCAGCACGCCCCGGGTCGGGCCGTCCGCCTGGAGGGCGTTGACGTCGACGACGGCGGTGACGTTGTCCAGCCCGTGGTGAGCGCAGGCGAGCGCCGCCTCCCAGGTGGAGCCCTCGTCCAGTTCACCGTCGGAGAGCAGGTTGTACACGTGCGCGTCGCTGCCCTGGTGGCGCAGGCCGAGTGCCATGCCGGTGGCCACGCCCAGGCCGTGTCCCAGGGAGCCTCCGGAGATCTCCATGCCGGGTGTGTAGGAAGCCATGCCCGACATGGGCAGGCGCGAGTCGTCACTTCCGTAGGTGGCGAGTTCGTCTACGTCCAGCACACCGGCCTCGGCGAGCGCCGCGTAGAGGGCGATGGCGTAGTGGCCGATCGACAGCAGGAACCTGTCGCGCTGGGGCCAGTCGGGTTCGCCGGGACGGTGGTTGAGGACGTCCTTGTAGACGACGGCCAGGATGTCGGCCACGCCCAGCGCCTGTCCGATGTAGCCCTGGCCCTGGGTCTCCCCCATGTCCAGCGCGTGCATACGGATGCGGTAGGCGGAGTCCTTCAGGGCGGCGGCGCGGCGGGTGAACGACATCCGTGCTTCGGGCGCCTGAGTGGACATCACGTGATCCTCATCTCTTGGTCAGTGGGCGGCGGGCAGGGCGGGTTCGGCGGAGGTGGTCACGGCCAGGCCGGCTTCGCGGCGCTCCTTCACACCCCACGTCTCGCGCGTCAGCAACGCCGCCACGAGGCCCAGCAGCCCGTAGAAACTGAAGAGAACCGCGGGCCCGGTCCACCCGGTGGCCGAATAGAGCGCGGTGGCGATCAGGGGAGTGAACCCGGAGACCACCGCGGAGAGTTGGTAGGCCAGGGAGGTTCCGGCGGTTCGGGTCTTGGTCGCGAACAACTCGCAGAACCAGGCCCCTTGGACACCGGCCAGCGAGTTCTGGCAGACGGCGTAACTGATCACGAAGGCGATCAGAATGAGGGCCGCGGCTTCGGTGTTGACGAGCAGGAAGAGCGGGATGCCCCATGCGGCGCTCACCGCACAGCCCAGCAGGTAGACCGGGCGGCGACCGACCTGGTCCGACAGACGGCCCCAGAGCGTCGTGGCGGCGATGCCGATGGCGGCGGCGGTCACCAGGGCGGTGAGGCTGGTGGTACCCGAGACGTCGGGGGCGTCGCCGTCGTCCAGGTAGGACAGGACGAAGGTGACCGAGACGGCGTACCCCGCGGTCTCCGTGATCCGCAGGCAGAAGGCCCGCAGCACGTTGCGCCAGTCCTCCCGGATCACCACCAGCAGCGGGTTCTTGACCACCTCTCCGGACTCCTTGAGCGCCTCGAACTGGGGCGACTCGTCGATCTTCAACCGGATGAAGATGCCGACGGCGATCAGGACCGCACTGAGCAGGAACGGCACGCGCCAGGCCCAGTTGTCGTCCAGGGTGTGCCGGCTGAGCAGGAAGGCGAGGTTGGCGAGGAGCAGCCCCACCGGGAAGCCGGCCTGCGTGATGCCGGTGTACAGGCCACGCCGTCGCCGCGGGGCGTGTTCGAAGGTCATCAGGATGGCGCCGCCCCACTCTGCGCCGAAGGCGAGCCCCTGGATGACGCGGACGACCACCAGCAGGATGGGCGCCCAGATGCCGACCATCTGGTAGGTGGGCAGGCAGCCGATCAGCACGGTCGCGATGCCCATCAGCAGCAGGGATCCGACCAGTACGGGTTTGCGGCCGACGCGGTCTCCGAGATGACCGGCGACGATGCCGCCCAGCGGCCGTGCCGCGAAGCCGATCCCCAGGGTCGCGAAGGACAGCAGGGTGGCTGACAGCGGGTCGGAGTCCGGGAAGAACACGTCCCCGAAATAGAGGGCGGCGGCGGTTCCGAAGCCGATGAAGTCGTACGTCTCGATGGTCGCGCCCACGCCGCACCCGATGGCGACTCTCAGGCGTTCGGGCGACCCGTGCGCCGCCTGCTGCGGTGCCTTGGACTCAGCCATGCCGATCCTCCTTGATCGTGGGCGGGTCAGCCGTCCCGGGCTGCCCTGGCTGTCGACTGTTAACAGTCGAGAGTTGATGCTGAGCCCGACGGCAAGACGTGTCAACCCGTGCTGCGGGGATCAGTGCAGAATCTGCCGACTGTCAACAGATGACCGCCGGTCGGGCTAAAATGACCGCTCGTGGAGTCAAAGGAGGGTTCGACCGTGGCCGGTCAGGCGCTGCCCAGTCTCACCCGCTCGAAGACGCTCCGGGAGCGCGCGCTCGTGGCCCTGCGGACGGCCATCACCACCGGCCAGTACCGCCCCGGCGACCACCTCGGAGAAGTCGAGATCGCCGAGCACCTGTCGGTGAGCCGCGGCACGGTGCGGGAAGCCCTGCGCCATCTCCAGCAGGAGGGGCTCGTCACCGCGGGAGCCCGCGGCATGCTGCGCGTGTCCCAGCTGACGCCGACCGAGGTGCGGGAACTCTTCCAGGTCCGGGAGGCGCTGGAGGGGCTGGCGGTGGCGCAGATCATCGCGTCACCGCGCAGGCAGGAAGCGGCCAAAGCCCTGCGCCAGGCCCTGGAAAAGCTCCACGACGCCTTCGAATCGGGCGCTGACCTGGCGGCGAAGGTCGAAGCCGATCTAGGCTTCCACCTCCTGCTGTGCGAGCTGTCCGGCAACTCCATGCTGGTCAAGACGTGGCGACACCTGGAAGGCCCGATCCGGGTGACCGTGATCAGCGCCGGCAAAGAGCAAAGCCGCCTCCCCATGTCCGCCGCCCGGCACGAGCCGATCGTCGACGCCATCGAACGCGACGACGAAGCCGGCGCGCTGGAGGTACTGCGGGGGCACATGGCTCTCGCCAGTTGCCAGTTGGCCGACCCCGACGATCAAACCTGACCAGGAGGACGCCCGGGGCAGGCCGGCTCACCAACATGCGCGGGGGTCCACGTGTGAGCCTCGGATCCGGCATGTGCAGTCGCGACGGACGATGCAGGACAAGGTCATGCAGCCCGCCCAAGCCCCATCGCATCCCAAGCTGATTACGACCTGGTCGCCCAGGCCGACCGCAAGCCGATCCGCTTCGACGGCACCTCACTGACCGGCGCCGACATCCGCTCCCGGAGCCGCGTCATGATGGGCGAGGCGCTCCGCCCACCGGAGGCACCGCACGTTGACTTGGATGCCGCCTGCAGGAGAACGGTCGTACTCCGCCGGTGCCGGTGTCGGGGTCGGTGAGGAGCGCGTCGGTGAGGTACGGCGGGCGCAGGCGGGAGTCGCCGCCGCGGTGCACGGACAGGTGCACGTCCTCGGGGAGCGCGGCGCGCAGCCCGTCCTCGAACGACACCGTGCGCACCGCCGGGACGTAGGCGCTGCCGCCGCCCTGGAGGTAGGGCGCCACGGCGTTGGGGCCGATCAGGGCGACGCTGCGGATGCCCTGCGGCGCGAGCGGCAGCAGGTCGGCCTCGTCGCGCAGCAGCACCATGCCGCGGGCGGCGACCTCGCGAATGAGACGGAACTCGTCCTCTCCGGGGCCCGCCGGGGCGGTCGGCGGCGCCGGGGTCTGTCCGGGCTCGCCCAGGCGACCGGTGTGGTGGGCCAGGCGCAGCAGCCGCAGCACCTTGTCGTCGATGAGCCGTTCGTCGACCTCGCCCGCGCGGACGGCCTCCGCGAGGGGGCGGCCCCACAGGGGCTCGGGTCCGGGCATCGCCAGGTCGAGTCCGCCGACCGCCGAGGCCACGGTCGAGTTGGTGGCCGCCCAGTCGCTGACCACGGGCCCGGAGAATCCCCACTCCTCCTTCAGCACCTCGCGCAGCAGCCGGGCGTTCTCGGTCATCGGCGCCGACTCGGTGCCGTCATCGACGCCCGAGTAGGCGGCCATCACGCTCCACGGCCCGGCCTCGGCGAGGACCTGCTCGAACGGGGCCAGGTAGACCTCGCGCAGCGTGCGCTCGTCCAGCCGGGAGCGGTAGCGGGTGCGGTCGGTCTCGGAGTCGTTGGCCACGAAGTGCTTCAGACACGCGCCCACGCCCCGGCTCTGCAGACCGCGTACGAGGGCGGCGGCCAGGGTGCCGGTGAGCAGCGGGTCCTCGGAGAAGTACTCGAAGTGCCGTCCGGCGACCGGGGTGCGCTGCAGGTTCACCACCGGACCGAGGACGACGTCGACGCCCTTGCGGCGTGCCTCCGTCGCGAACAGGCTCCCCAGCCGGTCGGCGAGTTCGGTGTCCCAGGTGGCCGCGAGTGCGCTCGGGGCGGGGGCCAGCAGGCCGGTGGCGCCGGGCTCCTCACCGGTGCCGCGCACTCCCTGCGGGCCGTCGGACATCGTCACCGAAGACAGGCCGAGGCGTGGCTCGGCGGGGAGTCTCCACACGTTCGCGCCCGTCAACAGCTGGAGCTTGGACTCGAGATCCAGGGCCCGGACGCGGGCGGACAGCTCGGTGTCATCAGGGAGGGCAGGGCGGCTCATGCTCGTCCTTCCAGGCCGCGATGCGGCACGAAGCGGGCGGAACGGGAGCAGGAAAGCACACTTACTAAGTACTTAGTAAGTCCTTGTGCGTAAGTTCTTTCTCAGGTTTGATCGAGGAGTGACCACTGATCGACAGCCCCGTAGACTCCGCACGATGAGCGAGAGCACGCCGAACGGGGAGCGGCAGCCCCGCACAGGGAAGAGCCTCAAGGCCCAGCAGCGACGGCAGGAAATCCTGCGGATCGCCATGGACACCTTCGCCGCACGCGGCTACAACAACGCCTCGCTGCAGGAGATCGCCGACCGCGCCGGCGTCACCCAGGCCGGCGTCCTGCACTACTTCCGCTCCAAGGCCCAGCTGCTCACCAGCGTCCTGGACCTGCGCGACGCCACCGACATCGAACAGCTCGGCCCCGACCGCCCCCAGGGCCTGGCCTTCCTGCGTCACCTCGTCGACACCGTCCGCCGCAACACCGAACGCGAAGGCATCGTCCGGCTGTACGCCGTGCTGTCGGCGGAGAGCGTCACCGAGGGCCACCCCGCCCAGGACTTCTTCCGCGACCGCTACGCCGGCCTGCGCACCATGGTCACCGAAGCCCTCGTCGAGGCCTCCGAACTCGGCGAGACACGGGCTGATCTCGACGTCGAAGAGGCGGCGACGGCGATCGTCGCCGTCATGGACGGCCTCCAGATCCAGTGGCTGCTCGCGCCGGACTCCGTCGACATGACCGCCTCCACGGACCGTGTCATCACGGCGCTCCTGGCGGACCTCACCCGCAAACCCGCCTGACGCCCGCCAGCCCGCCAGCCCGCCAGCCCGCCAGCCCGCCAGCCATCGAAGTTCGGGCCCGTCCGGCCGTCGTCTCAGTCGAAGAACCTGGCGTCCGTGAAAGCCGCGACCTTGTCCGTGCCGCCTTCGAGCACCCACCACTTCGACGGTCCCGTGCTGCCGCCTTGGTCATCTTCGGGGGACCAGCTGAACACGACCTCGGCGCGCCCGTCCCGGTCGAAGTCCCGCACACCCGCGAAGAGAGCCGGTCGTACGGAGGCGCGCACCTCTTCGCCGGCGCCGTCGCGGCGCAGCGTGGCGGACCGGTCCGTCGTCAGCCCCTCCCCACCGCCGCGCAGGATCTTGACACCGCCCTCGAAGAAGATCAGCAGCTCGTCGCGACCGTCGTCATCGAGGTCCTCGGTGGCGTACTCGCCGGTCGTGCCCGGCTTGAGGCGCTTGTCCGGGCGGTCGCCGCCGTAGTAAACGGTGACGGTGTCGTGGACTGCGGGGTCCTGGGCGTCGGCTCCCGGCTCTCCGTTGCGGGTGCCGTTGTCGCCGACGGCTATGTCGCCCTTGCCGTCGCCGTCGAAGTCACCGAACGCCACGGCGCTGCCGGTCCGCAGGTACGGTGCCCGCGCCGCGAACCCACCTGGCCCGTCCCCGCCGTGCAGGAGCACGGCCGGTTCCTGCTCGTCGTCCCCCTGGGGCGAGGCGACGAGGTCGGTGGCACGGTCGCCGTCCGCGTCGCCCGCGGTGAGCGAGAACGGGGCGTCCTCGTAACCGAGCCCGGCCTCGGCGACGGGGTTCGGGCGGGCGGCACCCGTACGCCGGGGCTTCCCTTCACGGGTGAACGGCCCGTACAGCACACGGAGTCGGTACGTCTCGGCGAACTTCTTCCCCACGGCCTCGGTCACGGCGAGATCCTGCCGACCGTCGCCGTCGAAGTCGCCCGGCACGCCTCCCAGCTCCGCGGCAGGCACTTTGTCGCGCGGCCCGGCGGGACTGCCCCAGAGGACGTGCCCTCCGGCCAGGATGTCCGCGTAGCCGTCGCCGTCGAGGTCGGCGGTGGGGACTGCCCCCGGGGCCAGGTACGGGGGAAGGCGGCTGTCGTCGGGCTTGATGACGGTACGGATGGTCGGGTCGAGTCCCCGCGCGGAGCCGTAGACCACGCCGAGGTAGACGGACCGCTCGTCGTCCGCGTCGGCACTTCCCGCGCCGATGGCTGGTGCCGCGAAGACCAGGTCGGCGTAGCCGTCCCCGTTCACGTCGTCGGCGGCTCGGCTGCCGCCGCCGCGCGGCACGGGGACGGACGCCGACGGCGTGGTCACCGGATCCAGCGAGGGGGTGGCGGCCGGGTCCGTCGAGGAGGAGCCGGATCCGATCACGGGGCGTAGGGCCAGGGCGGCGACAAAGAGGAGCACGCACACGGCGACCGCCACATTGACCTTGACCATGTTCCGGTTCTCGTTCAAGTTCCCCCGCTCCTGGCTCTCCATGGCCCCGGACTGTGGCCGCGCAGTCTACTTTCCGCCCTCGGCCCCGCGTCAGCTGACGAGTTCCGCCTGAGGTGGGTTCGCTCCGGGGAGCGAGCAGGTCAGGGCGGCGACGTGGGGGTGGCGGCCGGGGCACCGAACGCACTGGTCGCACAAGGCCCTTCCGCGTGAGCGATGCGTGAGCCGAAGGTGCGACACAAGCCGTCAGAAGGCGTATCGCCCTCCTCGCTGTGTTGCGCGGGTAGGGGTGCAGGGTCGTCGTTGTAGTGCTTCGCATGCTCCGCCCGCACCAGGTCGTCGAGGCCGGCGGCGACCTCCCGTTGCCGCTCGCCGTCGAAGTGCTGATACATCAGCGCGGCCTTCTCGGAGGACTGGCCTTCGAAGGAACCACAGTCATGGGGTCCACGGAGATCCCCAAGGGGCCGCACCACTGCCGAACGCTTGGTCGGCACCGCCGCCAGGATCTCCGCCCGACAGCCCCTGTCAGGACCAAACCCCAGCCCGGCCCAAGAAGCGACGCCGCGTCTTCCTGTGGATCTTCCTCGCCCACGAAACGCCAAATGCCTGAAATGACCGAGATGCGCACCAGATGTAGCATGAAAGCGGGTCGGCACAACTCACGTGCGACCGGCCCGGAAGGGCGACCCCGGTGTGTATACGCCGGGGTCGTTGGCGCACCATGGCCGGGCGGGAGTTCGTGGTCGTCGTGGTCGTCGCACCGTTCGAGGTCCGCCATGACGTGCCTAGCGGGTCGGGCCCGGACTGCCCGGACTGGTCCTGAGCGGCCGGGAACCGGAGCCGGTCAGCGCGCCGTATTCCGGGGGGAGCCGGTCAGCGCGCCGTATTCCAGGGGGAGCCGGT
The DNA here is from genome assembly GCF_042955065.1 of Streptomyces sp. NPDC012510. Classification (NCBI taxonomy): domain Bacteria; kingdom Bacillati; phylum Actinomycetota; class Actinomycetes; order Kitasatosporales; family Streptomycetaceae; genus Streptomyces; species Streptomyces sp. NPDC012510. The sequence goes on along the minus strand of NZ_JBIBEN010000029.1, from coordinate 78,167 downwards.
CGGCGCGCCGTATTCCGGGGGGAGCCGGTCAGCGCGCCGTATTCCGGGGGGAGCCGGTCAGCGCGCCGTATTCCGGGGGGAGCCGGTCAGCGCGCCGTATTCCAGGGGGAGCGCCGGATGGAGCGGGCCACCAGGTAGACCAGATCGGCGACGAAAAGCAGTAGGCCGACGGACACCAGTCCTCGGCCGGAGAGCCCCGGCGGGAACGGGGGGAAGAGTTCCGCCGGGGGCAGTCGATGCCGGCCTCGGGCCGCCCGTCCCCCTACTTGGGTATCTTGACCGGGCCGAGCGCGGTCATGAGGAGGAGCTTCGCGAAGTCGGCAGAGGTCCTGAAGTGGATGTCCTCCCACTCCCTGCCGCCATTGCGGGGGATGGAGATCATCTGCCTCAGCGGCTGCGGGTCGGTGTAGTTCGACTTCTTGCGGGTCTCGCCCAGCACCTTGTTGAAGCGGGCGCTGAACTCACCCCACCGGTTCTGCATCGACACGTAGTGGCCGGGCATGGAACCCCCCGCGTGGCTCGCCTGGCTGCGGGCCATGAGGTCGGCGATGGGACGGAAGCGAGTGGCCTCCGATATGGCCTGGGTCATCATCAGGAACGCGCGGGCCTGATCCGAACGGCTCCTGCGGTCGGCCCGGATCAGCGTCTCCACCGCGTTGTTCCAGGCCTCCAGGCCGTAGTGGATGTGGCCGCGGTCACCACTCACACCCGTCGCGGCCTCTATCTCCCCGTAGCTCTCCCCGAAGGTTGCCGACACTCCGTCCCGCTCGTTGTCCCGGCCGTTGACCGGCGGCTGCCTCTGGCCCCGGTCCACGGAGACGTACTGGTCGCGCTCGCCGGAGTTGCGCCACCAGCCCACGAGGTACACGTTGCTGGCGCGCAGCCGCAACCGCACCGACCGGTTGTTGTGCGGCGCCACGACCCTGACGGTGAGGTAGCGCTCCGGGTGGCCGGCGCCCGAAGTGTGGTCGACGTTGTACGACGTACCCGGGACATCGGAGGTGCCCGGGCCTTGGCCCACGTGCTGACGGATCGCTCTGATGAAAGCGGCGTAGCTGGTGGTGTCGCCGATCTTCCAGGTAGCGATGGGCTCGCCGTCGTTGACCGCGCTCGCGGTCGACACCATGCCGAGGGGACCGAGCAGGGTGGCGCACACCGCCAGGACGACCGTGGTCACGATCGATCCGACGGTGGCCCTGCGCGTGCGTCGTCGTGGCGCTCTCTTCGTCCGCCGGCGCGGTTCCCGTTCGGGTACCGCCAGGAGCTCTGACTGGGACATCGCTCTGTTCTCCAAGTGACTCGGGGTGCCGGTGTCCCGGCCTGCCAGAACCCGACGTTCGCAACCGGCGCGTTGTTTGACACGTCCCTTTTGTCACGCCAATCAATTCCGCGGGCAGCAAGGGATTGATTGACGCCATACGCGATGCCGCCTGTCTGTCGCCTCGGGTTCATCCGGACGCAACGACATGCCCCATATGGCCGTCTCTCCTGATATCACCTGATGTCGCTTTCAGTACGTGTGTGGAGGTATGCAACCGTGGGGCGTCCCGAAAGACCTCTGGACCCCGAGGCCGGTCCCGTTCAGCGGCTGGCCCATGAGCTCCGGGAGCTGCGCCGGAGCGCCGGGACGCCGTCGTACCGGACCATGGCCGGGACCGCGGGCTTCTCCGCGTCCACGCTGTCGCTGGCGGCGGCCGGCGAGCGGCTGCCGTCCCTCGCCGTCGTCCAGGGTTTTGTACTCGCCTGCGGTGGTGACCCCGCTGCGTGGGAAACCCGCTGGAAGGACGCCGAGGCGGTGGCGGCGGGGACGGCCCGCGAGGAGGACCAGGACGCGCCGCCGCCGTACCGGGGCCTCGCCCGGTTCGAGCCGGCCGACCAAGGGCTGTTCTTCGGCCGGGACCGGCTGGTGGAGGAACTGCTGGAACTGGTGTGCGGGCACCGGTTCGCCGCGGTGTTCGGCGCGTCCGGCAGCGGGAAGTCCTCACTGCTGCGGGCCGGGCTGATCCCCCGCCTGCGGGAGAGGGTCGCGGACCGGGGCCGCCCGGCGGTGCTGCGGATATTGACTCCCGGGGACCGGCCCGCCACCACGCACGCCCGTCTGCTGGCCCCGACCGCGGACGAGCCGGAGAGCTGGGTGGTGGTAGACCAGTTCGAGGAGGTCTTCACCCTGTGCCGGGACCGGGCCGAACGGACCCGGTTCATCGAGCTGCTGCTCGCTGCCTGCCGTCCCGACAGCCGGCTGCGGGTCCTCATCGCCGTACGGGCCGACTTCTACCCGCGCTGCGGTGAGCACCGTGGGCTGGCGGACGCGCTGTGCGGCGCCGGGCTGCTGGTGGGGCCGATGACGGCGGACGAGTTGCGGGAGACGGTCGTCGGACCGGCGCAGCAGGCCGGGCTCCTGGTGGAGCGCGAGCTGACCGCGCGGATCGTGGAGGAGGTCCTGGACGAGCCGGGCGGACTGCCGATGCTTTCGCACGCCCTGTTCGAGACCTGGCGGCGCCGCAAGGGCCGGATGCTGACCCTCTCCGCGTACCGGGCGGCGGGCGGGGTGCGCGGCGGTATCGCGTCGAGCGCCGAGGAGGTGTACGGGCAGCTGACCGAACCCCAGGCGGCGGCCGCCCGACGGCTGCTGCTGCGGATGGTCGAGCCGGGACAGGGCACCCCCGACACCCGGCGCCCGCTGTCCCGGGCCGAGCGGGAGGAGTGGGCGTGCCCCGATGTGCCGGCGGTGGTCGAGCGGCTGGCCCGCGCCCGGCTGCTGACCGTCGACGAGGAGGGCGTCCAGCTCGCCCACGAAGCGCTCATCAGCTCCTGGCCACGGCTGCGGGGCTGGGTCGAGGAGGACCGCGAGCGGCTGCGCCACCACCGTGGGCTGACCGAGGCCGTCCGCGTCTGGCTGGAGCACGACCGCGACCCCGGCAGCCTGTACCGGGGCACCCGGCTGGCCCGGGTGGAGGGACTGTTTCCCGACCCCGGGAGCGACCGCTCGCTGACCGAGCCGGAACGTGAGTTCCTCGTCGCCGCTCTGGAGGCCCGCGCGGCGGAACGCCGGGCCGCCGCGCGCTCGGCCCGTCGGGCGCGGGCCGCGGTGGGCGCGCTGTCGGCCGTCCTGGTGGTGGCGCTGGTCGCCGGCCTGGCCGCCTGGACGCAAGCCGGGGACAACCAGCGCCGTCGCACCCACGACGCGGCCCGCCGTATCGCGGCCGTCGCCGACTCGCTGCGCACGACCGACCCGCGCACCGCACAACTGCTGGGCGTCGCCGCCTGGCGGGTGGCCGAGCTGCCGGAGACCCGGCGGGCGCTGCTGGGCTCGCTCGGCCAGCCCGACCTGGACACCTTCAGCGATCCGGCACCCGGTGCCGAAGTCCGTCGTTTGACGGACTCCGGCCGCACGCTGCTCAGCGTCGAGGGCCGGACCTGGCGGACCTGGGACGTGGCACGGCACCGGCGGGTCGCCTCGGGACGGCTGCCGGAGGGCGGCGGGGTGGTCGGGGTGAGACCGGACGGGCGGCAGCTGGTGATCGAGGGGGACGACAGGGTACGGCTGTGGGACATGACGGCCGGACGATGGTCCGGTGACCCGCTGCCGGGATGGTCGTACGTGGACATCACCGAGCGCGACTACGTCGTGAGGAACGCGGACCGCACGCGGCTCCAGGTGCGTTCGACTGCCGACGGGACGCTGCGGTGGGAGACGGAGTGGGACGGCAGGGCGACGGTGGCGCCGAGCGCGGACGGCCGGCTGGTCGCGTTCTGTCCCGCCGGAGGCGGTCCAGTGCGGGTGTGGGACCTGACGGACCGGCGCACGGTGCACGGACGCTGGGAACACGTGGGCGGCATCTGCGGCAAGGAGGGGTCACAGCTGACGCTCGGCGGCGAGCGAAGCGAGATGGGGGCCTCCCCGGCCGGAGGCTGGGGGAGGCTCGCCGCCGTGAACGGCAGCGGTGTACGCGTCTGGGACATCGGGTCCGGGAAACAGCTGGCCGACCTGCCCGCCCCGGGGCTGTGGTACGCCGCCTTCAGCGGGGACGAGAACTTCCTGGCCACCACGGACGGGACGGAGCTCCGGGTGTGGCGGCTGGGCGTCGAAGCCCCTGTGTTCCGCTACTCCCTCAATGGACGGCATCTGTACGGGGAGCTGGGCTGGGACCCCACGAGGCCGGTGCTGCGCTACCTGGAGGGCGACACCGTCCACTCCCTGGACCTGACGCAGGCCGTGACGTCCGCCTGGCGGTCCGAGCCGCTGGACAAGGTGCTGATCGGCCCGGACGGCCGTACCTTCGCCACCGCCCGCCGCACCGGCGACGGCTACCGCTTCGAGCTGCGCGACACCCGCGACGGACACCTGCTGCGGACCCTGCCGGCCATGCCGCTGCCCGTCTCCCGCGACACCTCGCGGCCGGTGCGGCCGGAGGAGACGTCCCCGCTCCTGGCGTTCGACCCCGACGGCAAGGCACTGGCGTACGGCGTCACGGCGTACGGCGGTGAGACGTCCCCGCAGCCTCTGACGGTCTGGGACGTCGCCGGGGGCCGGGTGCGTACGACCCTGCGCCCGGGGACGGGGGAGACGGCGGGTGCGGTGGTCACCGTCGCCCTCGGCCCGGGGGCCCGCACGCTCCACCTCACCCGCACGGTCGCCTTCGGTGAGCTGAGCAACGAGACCTGGGACACCGTCCGCCGCCGCCGTACGGCCGTCGGCGCGGCCCTGTCCAGCCTCCATCTCGCCGTCCGCCCCGACGGCCGGCTCCTGGTCGGCGACAACCGCTCCATGCATCTCCCGGACGGCAAGGTGGCGGCACGGAACCTGGTCCAGGGCGACGAGATCGGTGCCCTCGCCTTCGCGCCGGACGGTTCGCGGCTGGCGGCGGGCGACCAGACGGGCCGGGTGGCGCTGTGGGACGGGAATCTGCGCCAGCGGGCGGGTGTCCTGCCGAACGTCTTCCCCGGCGTCCCGGAGGATCACGTCGACGCGATCACCGAAGACGCCTCCGAGGCCGTCAGCGCCCTCGCCGTCAGCCCGGACGGCCGCACGCTGGCGGTGGGCGGCGAGGCGGGAAGCATCCAGTTGTGGGACATCGCCACCCAGCAACCGCTCGGCGGCCCGATCACCACACCGGGCGAGGCGATCGACACGCTGGCCTTCGCCGCGGGCGGTTCCGCGGTGTACGCGGGAAGCGCGCACGTGCCCCTCCAGCGCTACACGATCGAGCCGTCGAAGGCGGTGGAGTCGGTGTGCGCGCGGACGGGAGCGGCGGGTCTGACGCGTGCGCAGTGGCGGACGTACGTGCCCGACGTGCCGTACCGCCGGGTGTGCGGTGACTGACCCGCCGGGCCCCGGCCACCCGCTCCGGCCGACCTGCCGCGGCGGCGACGTCCGTGAGCCGCGCGGCCACACCCGCGGCGGTGGAGGCCGCCTGGGAGGTTCCCGGCGCAGTGCACCCACGAGATTGTTTTCCCTGATGACTGGGAGTGCTGAACAACACCCCAGGTGACACGTTCGGCGGCAGATCCAGCCGCGTCGGCAGCAACAACGCGTCAGAGGTACGCCGACGCCGAGAGACGTCAGGAGTGGCCGTGCTTGTGCAACGCCGTGCCTCAACAGGTGGCGCATCCTCAACGCAGTTCCAGCGGAAAATGCTCCGGCGCTGGGCGCCCCTCGTCGCGTGCTCTCTGGCACCCCTCGTCCTCCTCACGTCCGGCCAGGCCTCGGCGGCGACGACTTTCGCCTGCCTCAGCGACACCGGGGCCGTGCAGGCGGCCGACAAGAGGACCCATCCGTTCCACATCCACAGCAGCTGGGTCACGAAGGCCGTACCGCGTCAGCAGGCCAGGAAGACCTGGGAGGACTGGGTGTGGCGCGGGCCGATCGAACGGTGCTCGTGGAGCGCCGCGCAGAACTGCACGTACAACAAGTCCATCAGCAAGACGACGTCGTACGAGTGGTCGATCGGGCTGACCCTCGGAGGCGACGCGAAGAAGGAGCCGTTCACCAGGATGGCGAGCCTCGTCGGGGGGTTCGGCCGGAGCAGCTCCACCTCGATCACCTACACGTCCGGGACCTGGTACAAGCCGGGCCAGTTCGCCCAGCCCATCAGCGTGGTCGAGCGCCGGTGGCGAAGCGGTGACTTCGTCGGCGCCATGGTGCGCACTCCGACCGACTACTGCTCGGGCAAGGTCAGGTCGTACACGTACGACCCCAACAAGAGGTGGGGCTACTGGGCGGACAACATCAAGGTGCGGGACTACGGGACCTTCCACATCTACTGGTGAGCCGCTGACTTCCTGAACGGCGAGGCCTTGGCCTTGGCTCTGGCCTTGGCCTTGGCCCTGGCTCAGCGGACCTAGCCCCTGGGCGGGCTCCGTGCCGGACTCGGCCGGCGCGGGACACGGGCGGCCACCAGCGGACCCCTTTGGCCCTGATGACCGCGCCGCGTCAGTGGTCGTGTGGGGCGATCGCGCGCAGGAAGGCGTGAGCGGTCACGGGTGCGAACGCGGGAAAGCGAACTGGCCAGTTCCATTGACGTACCCCTGACCGACCTCTATCTTCTGCTCGAACTTGCGAACAATGTTCGATTTTTCGAACCGGCCGTCAAAGGAGACAGCCCGTGTTGCGCATCCGTCTCCGGCGTACTTCCGAGTCGGCTCCTCCGCCGGCCGTCTCCGCCGTCTTCGTCACCCGGCCCGCCACCGCAGGGCCTCCGGTCGCTGCCAGGCCCACGCGGAAACCCAGGTTCGGCGGTCGCTGACCGGCATGACGTGGCGTCCCATGTCGCGCGGGGAACCAGCCCTGCCCCGACGGTACGGAGGCCGGGCCTCACCCTCGACCTCACCCGCACCTGATCACTGCACCCCACAAAGACAGGACCCAATATGCCCGCGGTTCTCTCCCGGCTGGCGGCGATATTCGTCGCCGCCTGCCTGCTCTTCACCGCCCAGGTCGTGACCACACCTCAACGGGCCGCCGCCGCCGATCCGGGTTACCTGATGACGCACTTCATCGGGGAGGGGTCGACCGGTCAGCAGATGTACTTCTCGTACAGCGCGGACGGTCTGAACTGGACCGACCTCAACGGTGGGGGGATGACCCTGCGCTCCACCGTGGGCACGCGAGGGGTGCGTGACCCCGCTCTGGTCCGCTCGCCCGACGGCAGCAAGTACTGGATCATCGCGACCGACCTGTGCATCGACTGCGGGCAGTCGTGGGGCGACGCCATCAACAACGGCAGCCGCAGCCTTGTGGTGTGGGAGTCCACGGACCTGGTCACCTGGTCCGCACCGTGGCTGCTCAACGTCGCCGATGCGATCCCCGACGGCCGCAACGCCTGGGCGCCGGAGGCGATCTGGGACCCGGCCAGCAACGCCTACGTCCTGTACTGGGCGACGAACAAGCCCCTCAACGGCGCGACGAAGCACCGCATCTACTACGCCCGCACCAGCGACTTCCGCTCCATCACCACCCCGCAGATCTACATCGAGCGGCCCGGCACCCAGGAAATCATCGACACCCAGATCGTCGAGGTGCCGAGCGGCGTCGGCAACTACCGCTACGTACGCGCCTCCGGCGACGGCCAGATCACGATCGAGGGCAGCAACTCGATCCTCGGCACCTGGACCAACCTCGGCAACCTCTCCGGCATCGGCCTGACCGGCTCCCAGGTCGAGGGCCCGATGTGGATGAAGTTCCGTGACCGCAACGAGTGGACCCTCTACCTCGACCAGTACGCGGCCGGAAAGGGATACATGCCGGTCACGACGACCAACCCGTCCACCATCGGCACCTACAAGCTCCCGACGTCGGGCACCTACTCCATGGGCGGCACCAAGAAGCGCCACGGCTCGATCCTGAACCTGACGGCCGCCGAGGACGCCCGGATCCAGGCGCGCTGGGCCAACGTCCCGGGCAAGCGGCTGCAGTCCTTCAACTTCCAGGACCGCTACGTCCGGCACGCCAACTTCGACGTGCGCATCGACCAGAACGTCACCAACGACGACGCCAAGTTCCGGACGCGGCCCGGCCTCGCCGGCACCGGCACCGTCTCCTTCGAGTCGGTCAACTTCCCCGGGCACTACCTGCGCCACGACGGATCCGACTTCCAGCTCGTCCACAACGACGGCACCAGCCAGTTCGCCGCCGACGCCACCTTCCGGCAGGTCGCCGGACTCGCCAACTCGACCTGGTCCTCGTTCCAGTCGTACAACCACCCCGACCGGTACATCCGCCACTACGCGTTCCAGCTGAAGCTCGAAACGATCACCAACGCGACGGGGCGGAGTGACGCCACCTTCCGTCTGACGAGCTGACCCGACCGGGATGCCGGCGCCCTCGGGCGACGCCCCGGCAGGGGGGCGTCGCCCCCCTGCCGCCCGCCCGTGATCGGGAAAGGGCGCCGGCATCCCACCCCGCGAGCGCAACGCGACACCAGATGTAATCCCGGCGGGACGCGGCACCTCGGCCGAGGTGCCGCGTCCCGCTCCTCAGGCATGTCTTCTTCAGGGGATGTGAACCATGCACAGCGTGAGACCTCAGGGCCTTCGGAGATTCCGGCCGGGCGCTCCTGCCCGGGCGGGGGCCGTCGTGGCCGTCGCCTCACTCCTCATGGGCCTGGCCGGCCCGGCGGCCCCCGCCCAAGCGGCGGAGATCACCGACGGCCTCGCTCTCTGGTACAAACTCGACGCTGCCTCGGGCACCGTGGCGGTGGACTCCTCGGGCAACGGCAGGAACGGTACCGTCAACGGCACCGCGGGCTGGTCGGGCAACGGACAGGGGCTGACGTTCAACGGATCCGACACCTACGTCAAGGTGCCGGACAACATCATGAGCGGCATGAACTCGATCACCGTCTCGATGGACGTGCAGATCGACGCCACCCAGGCCACGCCGTACTTCCTCTACGGCTTCGGCAACACCGCGAGCAGCGGCGCCGGCAACGGGTACCTGTTCACCACCGGCAACTCGTTCAGGGCCGCGATCGCCTCCGGGAACTCGTCCACCGAGCAGAACACCCAGACCTCCGCCGCGCTGCAGCGCTCGGTCTGGAAGCACGTCACCTACACCCAGACCGGCACCACGGGCGTCCTCTACGAGGACGGCGTGGAGAAGGCCCGCAACACGTCGGTCACCCTCACCCCCGGTTCCATCGGGTCCGGCATCACCACGGCCAACTACATCGGCAAGTCGGTCTACAGCAGTGACAAGCTCTTCAAGGGCAAGATCCGGGACTTCCGGGTCTACGACCGCGCGCTGGCACCCGCCGAGGTTCTCGACATCAGCGGAAACACCACGGGCATCGGCGCGGCCACCCACCCCAGGCTGAAGATCGACGCCATCGTCGACGACGCCAACAGCAAGATCACCCTCCCGCTGACCGAGGGCACCGACCTCACCACGCTCGCCCCGCGGTTCACCATCGCCCAGGGCGCGTCCATCAGCCCCGCCTCCGGCACCCCGCGCGACTTCACCCAGCCCGTGACGTACGAGGTGACCGACTCCGACGGCGGGAAACGCACCTGGACGGTCGAGGCGCTGATCATGAAGAGCCCGGTCCTGCCGGGGCTCACCGCCGACCCGAACATCGTCCGGTTCGGCGACACCTTCTACATGTACCCGACCACCGACGGCTTCGCGGGATGGAGCGGCACGCAGTTCAAGGCGTACTCCTCCAAGGACCTGGTCCACTGGACGGACCACGGCGTCATCCTGGACCTCGGACCCGACGTCAGCTGGGCCGACGCCCGCGCCTGGGCCCCGACGGCGACCGAGAAGAACGGCAAGTACTACTTCTACTACTCCGCCGACACGAACATCGGCGTCGCGGTCTCCGACTCGCCCACCGGCCCGTTCAAGGACCCCCTGGGCAAGCCGCTGATCGCCCGCGGTGCCTTCACCGGCCAGATGATCGACCCGGCGGTCTTCACCGACGACGACGGCAAGCACTACCTCTACTGGGGCAACGGCCGGGCGTACGTCGTGCCGCTGAACGACGACATGGTCTCCTTCGACGCCTCGAAGGTCACCAACATCACCCCCAGCGGCTACAACGAGGGCACCTTCGTCATCAAGCGCGCCGGCACCTACTACTTCATGTGGTCGGAGAACGACACCCGGGACGAGAACTACCGCGTCGCCTACGCCACCGGCTCCTCACCCACCGGGCCCTGGACCAAGCGAGGAGTGATCCTGGAGAAGCGCCTGGACCTGGGCATCAAGGGGCCCGGCCACCACTCCGTGGTGCAGGTGCCGGGCACCGACGACTGGTACATCGCCTACCACCGTTTCGCCATCCCCGGCGGCGACGGCACCCATCGCGAAACCACCGTCGACAAGTTGGAGTTCGACTCCGCCGGCCTGATCAAGAAGGTCGTCCCCACCCTGAGCAGCATCGACCCGGTCTCCGTCGGCGCCACCCTGCCGACGCACACCAACCGCTCGCTCCAGTCGGTCAACTTCCCCGGCCGCTACGCCGCCGTCCGCTCCGACAACCTCGCCTACCTGGACCCGGTCACCGCCTCCAGCACCCCGACGGTCAAGCAGAGCGCCACCTTCACCATCGTCCCCGGCCTGGCCGACCCCACCTGCTACTCGTTCCGCGACGCGTCCGGCCGCTACCTGCGCCACAAGGACTACCGAATCCGCCTCGACGCGAGCAACGGCACGGCCGTCTTCACCAAGGACGCCACCTTCTGCGCCCGGCCGGGTTCCGTCACCGGCTCGGTCGGCCTGGAGTCGTTCAACTACCCCGGCCGCTTCCTCCGCCACTACAACTACGAGCTGCGCATCGACCCCTTCCAGGACACCGCCACGTTCCGCGCCGACAGTTCCTTCAAGGCGGTCAATCCCTGGGCCTGACCGCTCCCCTGACGCGGCAGAAGGGCGGCACCCCCAGCTGGGGGTGCCGCCCTGGCGTTCCGTCCGCCCGGGCAGCTGAGGCCGCGGCTGGACGCCTCGCCGCCGATTGCCCCGAGCGGCTTCGGCCCAGGGGGCGGTACTCAGGCGGTGCGTCGGGCGCGGTGGCGGGCTTCCCGGAGCCGTACCTTCGAGGGGAGGCGGTCCAGGCCGGCCGCGTCCCGCGCGTGTGCGAGCGTTTCCCGGCTCAGTCGCCCCAGGGTCAGCGCTGGATCGGCATGGGGCTCCAGCATCAGCCGTACGCGTGCGGTGGGAGCGGTACGTCGGCCCGCCAGCCGTACCTGGGCCCGCGAGACCCCGTCCAGGGCTTGCGCCTCCTGCTCGATGACGTCCTCCAGGGTGCGGCCGTTGAGCCGGGCCGCCTCGCCGTCCTCGCTGTCGACGAGGACCTGGCCCAGGCGGTGTCCGCGTTGTGCGAGGAGCCACCACAGCAGCAGGACCAGCAGCACGGCGAGCACCGCGATGACGGTCGGCCACCACCAGCCCTCCTCCCGCCACCGGGTGCGTCCCTCGACGCCCAGCACCACGTCGGCCGGCCCGCGGAAGGGCCACCAGCCCGGCATTGCGAAGTCCCAGTGGCGCTGCAGGTCAAGCCCGCCCAGCAGTACGCCGCCGCCCAGGGCGAACAGTCCGAGGCCGAGAAGCCCCAGCAGCACCCGGTTCACCGTCTTGAGCATCAGGATCGCCTCAGTCCTTCTTCGGGCGCCGGACGCGCACGGTCAGCACGGGGCGCCGGGCGAGACGCAAGGACGTCATGGTTTCCCCGAGCGTGGCTTCCAGGTCTTTGCGGACCTCCCCGAGTTCACGGAAATGTGCCCGCGCCCGGGCCTTGACCTTGCGGCGGCCGACAGCGACCCGCACCGACCGGACACCGGGTACCCGCATGGCCCGGTCACGCAGAATCAGGGCGACCGCGCGTCGGTCGAGCCCGGCGCGGACCTCCTCCGTCCGGGGGATACCGGTGGGCCGGCGCATGGGGAGCAGCCTGCGCAGCCCCGGCGTCACCGCCAGGAGGAAGAGCCACAGGCCGAGGGCCATCGCCACGGCGGCCCCGACGATCATCCAGGTGTCGTCCAGGGGCCGTGTGGCCAGTTCGTCGGCGAGCCGCCGTCGCCAGCTCATCGCGGTCCGGCCTGCCCGCACCGCGACCACGTCGTACAGGAGCAGTCCGACGGCCACGGCCGACACCAGGGCCACCAGGGCCGCGGGGAGCCGTCGCGCCGACCAGAAACGGCGTGGCGGCCGGCCTGCTCCGTCCTCCGCCGCCGTCCCATCCGCGACTGCTCCGTCTTCCGCCCCCGTCCCATCCGCGACTGCTCCGGGCCCCGCCGCCGTCCCGTCCGCGCCCGTCTCCTCGTCCGGCCCAGGACTGCCGTCGGCGGATGCAGCCGTCGATCCATGGGCAGGCGGAGCGTGCGGTCCGGAGTCGGTGGGAGGGCCGCTGTCGCCGGTCGGCTGCCGCCAGGGGTTCGTGCTCATCTCACCCTCTCCATGCCCGAGGGCCGCCCCGAATGCGCCGAGTGCAGCCTCTCGACCGACACCACCAGGTCGGACACCTCCATGCCGGCCCAGGTCCTGAGCCGCTCGGTGACCTCCCGGCGCACCGCGGCGCACTGTTCGCCGATGGCGGACGGATAGCCGAGTTCGACGGTGATGTGCACCTGTGCCTCGCCGAGCACCGCCTGCCGTCCCGCGGCGGGTTCGATGTCCCGCCCCTCGGTGTCCCGTCCCCGGGTGTCCCGCTCCGGGGCCCGTCGCACGTATGCGGTCACGTGCGGTGTCCGGCGGTCGGGTGGTACGTGGCCGGTCGACTCGGTGAACCGGCTCAGCACCTCGCGCGCGACCCGGGCAGCGGTCTTCGCCACGACCCGGTCGGCGACGGTGATCGCGCCGCGCTCCCTGCGGGGGACGCCTGGACGCGGGCCTGCCTCACCGGTCACCGTCGCCAGTCTTCCCGAGCCCGTCGCCGGTCATCGCTGATCCGCTCCTGCCGGTCCCGGCGGCGGACGAAGTCGCCCGGTTCGAGATCACCTTCCATGAACCGCCCGACCACGAGACCGACGACGCCCAGCCCCAGGACCAGCAGGAACGCCCAGAAGTCACCGAAATACGCGGCGAAACCAAGCGCCATACCGGCAATCAAGCCCACCACGGCCCTGCTCATCACGCGCTCCTTCATTCAAGCGGGCTGCCCCGCCCCGTGCGGGCTGCCCCGCCCCGGTGCGGGCTCCGCTCCGGCTACTGGACCCGCTGCCGCTCTGCTTCTTCGTCCTCCTCGTCCGGCAGCTTCACGTCGCTGACCGTGATGTTGACTTCCACGACTTCCCGACCCGCCATCCGCTCCACCGCGGAGATCACGTTCTCCCGCACGTCACCGGCGACGTCCGTGATCGAGACGCCGTAGTCGACGACGATCTCCAGGTCGACGGCCGCCTGCAGCTCACCGACCTCGACCTCGACCCCGCGGGTGACGGACTTGCCGCTGCCAGCGCCAGGCATCCGCTCCCGCATGGACCCCATCGAGCGCGCGAAGCCGCTGCCCAGGGCATGGACGCCGAGCACGTCCCGTGCCGCCATTCCGGCGATCTTCTCCACCACCACGTCGGCGATGGATGTCCGGCCGCGAGAACCGGGCGCACCACCGTGTCCTACGCCGGTGTTCTCAGTCATCGGGATATTCCTCCCTCGTGAGGCTCACACAGCACTCATAGATGCAAGTATATTCGCGTTAGTACTACTTGACATGATTTACGAATCATGTGACGAAATGGCCAGGCGATCGGGCGATCGGGCGATCGGCCTGGGCAAGCCGGAAATGAGCAGTGGCCACGGAAGAAGGAGGGTGAGACAACGGTGAGAACCGACGCGTGGACGCAGGCAGTACGGAACCAGCTCGCCCTGGGCCGACTGCTGCCGCTCGGCGGGCCCGAGGACGGGGCATGGATCACCGAGCAGGCCGCCGTACGGGCCCTCGGGCGCGCGGCCGCTGAGATTCCCGGTGTCCGGCTGGGGACCCTGCGCATCGGGCCGGTACCGCTGGAGCCCGTGTCCGAACCGGCCGTCCCTGCGCCCGCCAGCGCGCTACCGCCTGGCCCGCTCAGGATCGAGGCCGCCTTCACGGCATCCCTCGGGCAGCCGCTGCCCGAGGCCGCCGACCAGTTGAGGAGCGCCCTGCTCCACGCGGCCGCCGAACGGCTCGGCCTGGCCACCGCGACAGCCGACCTGCGGATTTCGGATCTCCATGAGGGCCCGGACGAGGGCACGGACGAGGGCCCGGACGAAAGCCCGAAGACTGAAGTGACATCGCGGGCCGCGACGAGGGACATGAGGTCGGCGCCGGAAGGCACAGCCGCACGCGGCTCGCACCCGGTGGCCGGAAAGGGGTCCGGGCAGGGGCCCGTCGAGGAGATCGCGGATGTAGCGGCGGGGGTTCCCGGCGTCGCCCGCCTCACCGCCGTGCTGGGAAGCGGTCCGGTCAGGCTGCATGACCAGATCGATCCGCCCGGCCGGCACATCGAGATCCACTTCGCGGTAGCCCCCGGACACCATCCCCTGCACGTCGCCCGCGCCGTCCGGAAGGCGGTGGCCGCCGCGGCCGCCGGTGCCACGACGGGCCCGGTCACCGTCGCCGTCCTCATCACGGAGACATGAGTGCAGGTCGACCGGAGGACGTCCCGCACGGGCCCCATGTCGGGCGCCACCGGTCGACTCGTCCGCCGCGGATGCGCGCGGATCGCTCCAGGAGCCCTGCCCTGGCACGGTGTGAGACCTGCCTGGCAGGGAACCCGCGTGGGGACAAGAGGTCTGCGCGGCTGCGGCCGGCGAAGCAGACGTCGTCCTCTCTCCGCGGTCGCGCGACGCGCGTACCGACGTGGAGAGGCGCCTTCCTCCCAGCGGCCCGGTCTCAGCGGCTCTTAAGGCGGCACCGAGCCATCTGCCTCCTTCGGAGAAGAGTTTCATCATCATGAGCAGCAATACGACGGCCGGCCTCCCGCCCCCGAGGACTTCCGGCAGTGACTTCGCCCGATTGTCGAGAAAGATCGCCGATGCCGGCCTGATGGAACGCCGCCCCGGCTACTACGCGCTGCGGATCACCGCTGTGGCCGGGCTCTACGTCATGGGGTGGGCCGCCGTCGCACTCGTCGGCGACAGTTGGTGGACCCTGGCGGTCGCCGCGTTTCTGGCCGTGGTCTTCGGCCAGGTCGCCCTGCTCGCCCACGACGCGGCCCATCGCCAGGTGTTCCGCCGACGCAGGGCCAGCGAGGTGTCCGGACGGATCGCCGGTACCGGGATCGGTATGGGCTACGGATGGTGGCAGGACAAGCACACCCGCCACCACGCCAACCCCAACCACGAGGAACTCGACCCCGACCTCGACCCCGACCTGCTGGTCTGGTCCCAGGACCAGGCCAGGGCCGCCAAAGGACTCCCCCGTCTGATCGGCCGCTGGCAGGCGTTCCTGTTCTTCCCGCTGCTCACACTGGAGGGCTTCAACCTGCATGTGTCGAGCGTGAAGGCGCTGGCCAACCGCTCGCTCAAGCACCGACCCCTCGACGGCGCCCTGCTGTTCGTACACTTCGCGGTCTATGTGACCGTCCTGCTCTGGCTGCTGCCGCCCACCACGGCGATCGCCTTCATCGCCGTCCACCAGGCCCTGTTCGGCGTCTACCTGGGCTCCCTCTTCGCACCCAACCACAAGGGCATGCCGATCCTGACCGGCGAAGACCGCCCGGACTTCCTCCGCCGCCAGGTGCTCACCTCACGCAACGTGCGCGGCGGCAGGTTCACCGACATCGCCCTGGGCGGGCTGAACCACCAGATCGAGCACCACCTGTTCCCCAGCATGCCCAGCCCCAACCTGCGCCAGGCCCGGACCATCGTCAGGCGCTACTGCGAGGAACTGGGCGTGGAGTACGTGGAGACCGGGCTGCTCACCTCCTACCGGCTGGCCCTCGCCAGTCTCCACCGGGCGGGAGCACCGCTCCGGCACGCACGCGTCCCCGCCGTAGCCGTGCGTTAGCCGTTGTCATACGCGCGGCCTCACACCGAGGTCGGCGAGCAGGCCCCGGACGCGACCTTCGACCTCGTCACGGATGGGGCGTACGGCGTCGACGCCCTGCCCGGCCGGGTCGTCCACCTTCCAGTCCAGGTAGGTCCTGCCGGGGAAGACCGGGCAGGTGTCGCCGCAGCCCATGGTGATCACGACGTCCGATGCGCGGACGGCCTCGACGGTGAGGATCTTCGGGGTCTCGGCGGAGATGTCGATGCCCGATTCGTTCATCGCCTCCACGACAGCGGGGTTGACCGTGTCGGCGGGCGCCGAACCGGCAGAGCGGACCTCCACCGCGTCTCCGGCCAGGTGCGTCAGGAAGGCCGCGGCCATCTGGGAACGGCCGGCGTTGTGGACGCACACGAAGAGGACGGAGGGCTTGGCGGCGGCGGGAGCACTCATGGTGAGGGCCTTCCTGGGCGATGGATCAGGGGAGGGCGGGGGCGGCGACTTCGCGCTCGTCGTGCACGGCGACGGCATCGGACTGCGCAGGAGCCGGGCGCCGGCCGAAGACTCCGGCGGCGAGCGCCAGTCCGAGTACGGCGCCGAGTGCCTGTGCCGTGATGAACGGGGCGACGGAGCCGGGCGCGATGCCGGCGAAGGTGTCCGTGAAGGCCCGGCCGATCGTCACCGCCGGGTTCGCGAACGACGTCGAGGACGTGAACCAGTAGGCCGCGCCGATGTACGAGGCGACGGCGACCGGGGCTGTGTGGGCACGGCCGACCCGGGCCAGGCCGAAGATCAGGAAGACGAGGCCGGCGGTGGCCACGACCTCACCGAGCAGGAGGTGGACCGCCGATCGGTCGTGCGTCGACCAGCGCACCAACGGCTCGCCGAACATGGCGTCGGCCAGGACCGCGCCCGCTGTCGCTCCCGCGATCTGGGCCGGGACGTAGGCGGCCACGTCCCGCGCGGTGAGTCCTTCGCCTGCGCGGCGACCTGTGAACCAGGCCAGGAGGGTCACGACGGGGTTGAAGTGGGCTCCGGAGACCGGGCCGAACAGCGCGATGAGCACTCCCAGACCGAAGACGGTCGCCAGCGAATTGGCCAGCAGTTGCACACCGACGTCTCGCGACAGCTGGGTGGCCTGAATGCCGGAGCCGACCACCACCGCGACCAGTGCGGCCGAGCCGACGGCCTCGGCCAGGGCACGGCGGCGGAGCGGGGCGGTCACGCGGGTGCCTCGGCCGCCGCGGTCGGTGTCGTGAGGAACACGGCGAGCCGGTCCAGGGCGCCGGGCAGCACCCAGTAGTACACCCAGGTGCCCCTGCGCTCGCAGTCGATGAGGCCCGCCTGGCGCAGGAGCTTGAGGTGGTGGGAGATCGTCGGCTGGGCGAGGTCGAAGGCGGGGGTGAGCTCGCAGACGCAGGTCTCGCCGCCTGCTCCACGGGAGGCGATCATCGACAGAAGGCGCAGCCGGACCGGGTCACCGAGCGCTTTGAAGACCTTGGCCAGCTCCGCCGCTCGCTCGTCGGTGAGCGGCGCCTCGGACACTCCTGTGCAGCAGTCGGCGTCCTGACCGAGAACCTCAAGCTCTTGTTTTGACATTTCTCTATGTTGACGTTTTTCGATCCAAGGCGCAAGGTTGAATCAATGAACATCAATACAGGCCGTTCGGGGCACCGCCATGCCCCCTCTCACCCCGGAGTCACGCCATGAACAAGCAGTCCACCGACCTACGCGAAGCCGTCCGACAGCGCTACGCCGCCGCAGCCGTGAAGGTCACCGAGGGCGGAGACGCCTGCTGCGGGCCAGAGCCGGTCGAGGCCGACGCGAACGGCTCCGCCCTCTACGCCGCCGACGACCGCGACACCCTGCCCGCCGAGGCCCTCGCCGCCTCCCTCGGCTGCGGCAACCCCACCGCCGTGGCCGAACTCCGTACCGGGGAACGTGTCCTCGACCTCGGGTCCGGCGGCGGGATCGACGTACTGCTCTCCGCACGGCGCGTCGGTCCGACCGGCAAGGCGTACGGGCTCGACATGACCGACGAGATGCTTGCCCTCGCCCTGGCCAACGCGCAGAAGGCGGGTGCCACCAATGTCGAGTTCCTCAAGGGCACGATCGAGGCGATCCCGCTCCCTGCCGGGACCGTCGACGTGGCGATCTCCAACTGCGTGATCAACCTGTCCGTCGACAAGCCCGCCGTCTTCGCCGAGACGTTCCGCGTCCTGAAGCCCGGTGGCCGCTTCGGTGTCTCGGACGTCGTCGCGGACGACGCCCTCACACCCGACCAGCGGGCCCGGCGCGGGGACTACGCCGGCTGCATCGCCGGCGCGCTGTCCTTCACCGAGTACCGGGAGGGCCTGGAAGCCGCCGGCTTCACGGACGTCGAGATCACCCCGACCCACCCGGTCGCCGAGGGCATGCACTCCGCCATCGTCCGTGCGGTCAAGCCCTCCGGCGCCGCCGAGCCAGGTGTCTCGGCCACGTCGACGGACACGTGCTGTGGCGTGGCCGCCTGCTGCACCTCGGACGAGCGCGCCGCCGATCCCTCGACCACGGTGGCCGAGGCCAAGGCCGCTTCCGGATGCGGCTGCCAGGGCTGACCGGCCGCCGCAGGACGCGGCCGAGCCTGATGCGGTGAGTGCGGTACCGCCATGCGGTGGTGGGGGCGCGGTTCGTGCGGCCGGTGGGCGAGCGCCATGGCGGCGACCTTCCAGTGTCGCTTCGCCCGACGGATCCGGCTCCTGCTCGCTCCCTGCGGTGCGTGGGCGTCCGCCTCGGCCTGGCCGAGGTGCGCCTTGCTGGTTACCGGACCGGCCTGGGCGTGTGCGGTGTGCAACTTGGCCGCCGCCGCGCCGCTCATCCTCTGGAGGGCGTGGCAGGACACAGGTGGACCACCGCGTCATGTTCGGCACCCGGGACTTCAGGCACCGGCCCTCACACCCGCGGGGTTCGGGCGCGCAACCGGTCGATCTCAGCGAGCACGCGGACCACATGCGGACGCACCTGCGCCTGCAATGCCTCACTCCAGCTCTCCTCGGAGTAGGGGCAGTTGAGATAGAGCTGCCTGGCGTGCTCGAGGGCGGGGCGGTGCTCGGGCGGGAGCTGGGCGAGGGCCCAGTCGGCGGCGGCGTCCTTCGACTTGATCTGGCCAATGGCGAGCGTGGTCCAGATGCGGGCGAAGGTCAGCAGGACGTTGCGGGTGTCGCTGTCCAGGTCGTCGAGGAGGCCGGGGATACCCGCCACGCTCGCCCTGACCAGGTCGGTCTGCGGGACCGGGTCGAGGACCTGCGCCGGGCGCGGGCCGGTGAGGGGGTGGTCGCCGGTCAGCGCCATAGTGATCAGCAGGGCCAGATCGGGCATCGGCTCCGGCTGGGGGACCTCCCCGGCCTCGTACTCCGCACGCAGCCACTCGCCGTAGAGGAAGTCGCCGGTCGGCGGGTACCGCCACGGCCGGACCTCGGACTGGACGACCACGGTGAGCTCGACCGGGCGGACCTTGTTTCGGGAGCCGGAGATCCGGAGCAGTCCACCGAGGAGTGCCCGTCGATCCTGCTCGTCCATTCGCCGCCGGGAGACCACCAGCACGTCCACGTCGCTGGCCGGTTTGAGTCCGCCGAGCACGGAGGAGCCGTGGAGGTAGCTGCCGATGACATCTTGGCCCAGCACACCGTCGACCAACCCCACGATCTCCTGAACCTGATTCACTGCATCAGCGTCTCCTGAACCGCGACACCGCGGGCGGTAAATCCACGAATCCGTGGGGGCGAACAAGAAAGCGCACGGAATTATTCCCGGCCCGTGTGCGAGCACGCCGTGCTACTGTCGCATCAGGTTGCAGTTGTGGTTGCCAAAAGGGTTCATTTTCCGGCGGGTTGATCATCGCGGCGACACGGGGTCCGCACAACGTGTACTCCGGGCCGTTTCCGAAGGAGAAATGACATGGCTACCGGCACTGTGAAGTGGTTCAACGCCGAAAAGGGTTTCGGCTTCATCGCGCAGGACGGCGGCGGCGCCGACGTCTTCGCCCACTACTCGAGCATCGCCACGCAGGGCTTCCGCGAGCTGCAGGAAGGCCAGAAGGTGTCGTTCGACATCGCTCAGGGCCAGAAGGGCCCGACCGCCGAGAACATCGTTCCGGCCTGACACCGGCTCTGACGCATACTTCGCAGCTGGGGCCCGCACCTTGGGGTGCGGGCCCCGGCTCGCCGCATTTCCAGGGGGGATTCGCCCCTGTTGTCTTCGGTCCGTTCTCGCGATTCTCTGCGCCGTTCATCGTGCTGCGGGAATTCCTTGATACGCGCCCGCATCGAGGAAGGTCCCGCATGAACCGAGCACGCCCGTCACGCAGTACACGCACGACCCGCACCACCCGCACTTACGACCGCTTCGAGGGCTCCGCCGCGGGCCGCTCCGGCACCCGGCACCGTCCCACGGCCAGGCCCAAGGGCCCCGGCGGCGGCCGAAACGCCGCGCCCGGCGGCGACTTCGCACTGCCGAAGACGATCGCGCCCGCACTGCCCGCAGTCGAGTCGTTCACCGAACTGGCCATGCCCGCACCGCTGTTGGCCGCGCTCGGCCACGAAGGCGTGACCGTGCCGTTCCCGATCCAGGCGGCGACCCTGCCGAACTCCCTGGCCGGCCGTGACGTACTCGGCCGCGGCCGCACGGGTTCCGGCAAGACCCTCGCCTTCGGCCTCCCGGTGCTGGCCCGTACGGCGGGGCGCCGCGCCGAGCCGCGGCAGCCGCTGGCTCTCGTCCTGGTGCCCACCCGCGAGCTCGCCCAGCAGGTCACCGACGCGCTCACCCCGTATGCCCGCGCCGTACGGCTGCGGCTGACCACCGTGGTCGGCGGGATGTCGATCGGCAGGCAGGCGAACGCGCTGCGGGCCGGGGCGGAGGTCGTCGTCGCGACGCCGGGACGGCTCAAGGACCTCATCGACCGAGGTGAGTGCCGACTGGGCGACGTCGCCGTCACCGTCCTGGACGAGGCCGACCAGATGACCGACATGGGGTTCATGCCCCAGGTCACCGCTCTGCTCGACCAGGTGCGTCCCGGCGGCCAGCGCATGCTCTTCTCGGCCACCCTGGACCGCAACGTCGACCTGCTGGTCCGCCGCTACCTGACCGACCCGGTGGTCCACTCCGTCGACCCGTCGGCGGGTGCCGTCACCACGATGGAGCACCACGTCCTCCATGTGCACGAGGCGGACAAGCACCGCACGACGACCGAGATCGCGGCGCGGGACGGCCAGGTGATCATGTTCCTGGACACCAAGCACGCGGTGGACCGGCTGACCAGAGACCTCCTGGGCAGCGGCGTCCGCGCCGCCGCTCTGCACGGCGGCAGGTCCCAGCCGCAGCGCAACCGGACCCTGGCCCAGTTCAAGGACGGTCATGTCACGGTGCTGGTGGCCACCAACGTCGCAGCACGCGGCATCCACGTCGACGACCTCGACCTGGTCGTCAACGTGGACCCGCCCGGCGACCACAAGGACTACCTGCACCGCGGCGGCCGCACGGCCCGCGCTGGCGCGTCCGGCAGGGTCGTCACCCTGGTCACCCCCGGTCAACGCCGCGACATGAGCCGGTTGATGGCCTCGGCCGGCATCAACCCGACGACCACCGCGGTGCGCTCGGGCGAGGCGGCGCTGAGCCGCATCACCGGCGCGCAGGCCCCCTCCGGTGTCCCGGTCGTCGTCACCGCGCCGACCGCGGAGCCGGCCCGCCGGGGCGAGACCGGTGCGCCGGCCTCGACCCGGGGCCGACGAGGCCGCACCGCTCGGGGCCGGTCCGCGGGCAAGCGCCGCGCCGCGTGACGTGTCGGCGGGCCGCTGTCGACCCGGCGGGCCGGCGGCCCGTGCGGAGCCGTCTCGACCAGAACCGACCAGAACGTCCACTCGTACCGCAGGAGGCAGCCGTGACACCGGTTCAGACGCATCGAGGCCCCATCGCTCCCCAGTTCGCGAACTGGGCCGGTCACCCGGACACGACCGAGCTGCGGGTCGGTGACGACATGACCGTCGAGGTCGCCCTGTCCGTCATGGCCGGTGCCGGTGTGGAGCACCTGCTCCTGTGCGACGGGGACGACGAGCGCACCGGCTCGGTCTCCCGGGCCGAACTCGCCGTGCACCTCGGCAGCTCCGCCTATACGGACCGCGTCCGCCTGCGGGACGTCCTCGTCGGACCGTTCCCTGCCCGATCGTCAGCCCCTCTTCCTTTTCCCCAGTGAGGCATCATGCGCTGTGTCATTGCCCAGTACCCGTTCGAACTGACCAGGGTCGGAGTGCTCACCTCGATGGCGGGCGTCAAACCCGAGATCGTCACCGGTGACTCCGTGACCATCGGCCGCCGCCGGTATCCCGTCAAGCAGGTCGGTGAGGTCATCACCCGGCAGGACCGCCGCGACTTCAGTGGCGGCGAGGTGGTCCGGGCCATGGTCCGCCTCGGCTTCACCTGCCACGCCGGCCCCCGGGCCGCGCCGCCCTCGGCCCGGGTCGCCCTCAGCCCCCTCCAGGTCGCCTCGGCACTGCTCGGGAACCCTGACCCGCGGAACGCGTGACGCCTCGCGGCGGAGGCACCCGGCTCGGCCACCCGCCGGAAGCTAGTGGTGTCCGGGAAAGCGCCGTGGAACGACCGGCCGGGGACGCGCGTGGGGGCACCTGACCTGGGCATCGTGTCCTGGAGGGTTCCGGCCGGGCCCGGACGGCGATGGCGGACGACCGGTCGCCGCCAAGCCTTCTGCAACACGCTTTAGGGGTGGGCCCTGTCCGGGCGGTCCGGGCGGGCGCTCGCACCGCCCTCAGGGGTGCGGCGCCGGAGGCGGTGGCGGAACCGTCCACGTCCGGCGTCATGCTGACGGCCCGTGCCGGTCGTCCCCGCCCGGACACGGGCCTTCTGCGGAACCGACGGTGGCGGTCCCGCCACAGGCGTCCTGGAGTGGCCGTAGTGGAAGGCGGCAATACGGTCGCCGTGCTGTGAGTTGAGCCGGTGGATGAGGAGAGCACCGAAAGCGATCACCGCGATGATCACGATCACGGTCAGGAAAGTCTCCACGGTTCTCACCTTCCCGTCGGCTGTCGCGGCATCGCCGCGCTCATAGCGGCCGTCATGGCGCTCATGGCGGCCGCCACATCGGTCATGGTCGGGATCCGCGACCGTACAGCCTGATCACCGGCCTCATGTCCCCCTTCGGACTCCCAGACCGCCTCCCCGGCCCGGTCGGTCTCCGCCACCGTCCGCAGGCGCGCCTCCTCCTCCATCAACCGGCTCGCGGTCGACGTGCCCAGGGGGTCGCTCGCGGCGGCCATCAGCCGGGCTGCCGATACGGCGGGCGTCTGCGGTGGGATCACCAGGAGGTTCCAGCGGCCCACATGGTAGGAGAGCAACAACAGTTCGTGCGGGTCCTGCTCCGACCGGAACCAGCCCACTTTCACCACGTGTCCCGCGACGGGCACCTTGCGCGGCACGACCGGCCAGTGGACGGGATTCACCGTCACCCGGGTGATCCGCCCCCACAGCGGGTCCAGTACGGCCGTCAGAGAGAGGAGTTCCGCCCCGAGATCGCGGGAGCGGGGCCACCACGCGCCGTCCAGCAGCGCCGGCGCGGGACCGACGGGAGCCAACGACAGACGGGGCGAGGTCGAGGAGAAACGGTCAGCGACCGAGGCTGCCGGTGCCGGCGGGTGGGAAATGGTCACGGTCATGACGCGGACCCTGCCCCGGGCCGATCACGACCGGCCCGGTGTATTCGATCGCCGAAAACGACACGAGCCTGAAAGCCGGTGTGCGAAATATCCTCGGTGACTTCGAGCGTACTCCTCGGACAGGCCCGACGGACCACCGGTCGACGGAGCCCCCTCCCGTGGGCCCCTCCCACTGACCGTTGTCCCTGGGACCACGAACGAGGCGACGTGCACCCCGCGAGGACCGGCGGGTGCCCACTATTCACCGCGGGGCTGTTCACCGGGGCTGTTCACCGGGGCTCTTCACCACACCCTCGTGGGCTTGCGTGGCGCTCGGGTCCGTTCGTCCGGTGCCGGTGTCGATGAGGATCTGTTCGGCCCGCCTCCCGCTGCCGGCGCGGACGGCCTCGGCCATGGCGGCGCGCGCGGCGTCGGGCGTCGCGTGAGGCGGGACCACGAGGAGGGAGAAGAGGTCCCTCTCGCCCCGGGTGATGAGAACGGTGTCGTCGCCGACCGGGAAGGAGTCGATGCGGACGACGCGGTCGTCGATGGTCATGCGCGTCGGCAGGTCTTCCCAGGCCCCGGTGTCGAGGCCGACGCGTGTGATGGGCCCGAGGTGCTCGGTCAGTGCGCCGATCAGACCGGGGAGTTCGGCGGCGATGTCACGGGATCGAGGCCACCACACGCCGTCGAGCACGCCCTGCCGGTCATGTGTCGTCTCCAACCGCACGAGAGCGGTCCCGGGCCGCACGGCCCGGTGCGCATCGTCGGGCAGATGTCTTGTCACCTGCGGGGGGTCGGAGCGGGAGCCGGAGCCAGAGCCGGAGTCGGCCATCGCGCCCTCCTGCCTACCTGCATCGAGGAGACCGGGTGGCTTCCTCAATCTCACGGTACTCCGCGCCCCGCAGCGGGCCGGGAGGTCGCCGGTCGCCCGCGGGAGCTGCGGCGGCTGCCGGAGTAAGGTGGTGAACCCGGCCCGGCCTGTACGGGCACGTCGAACTCCGAGGTCGCCATGCGGTCCATGGAAACACCCGCGGCCGGCCATGCCGAGGTCCGTGTCGTCGCCGCCTCGCCCGAAGTCGCCCGCCGGGTCGCGGAGGTCCTCCGCCGTTGCTTCGACTCCACCGAGCAGCGCAGCTACCCCGCAGGCCCCGACGGAGGAACCCGCCTCGACCTGACCGTGGACACCACCCACGCGGCGGAACCCGCCCGATCCTGGCTGGAAACCAGCCGGTCCGCGGGAGACAGCCACCGGCGGTAGCGGTAGTGGGGGCGGCGTCCGGAAACGGCTGCGAGGCCTCCTCGAGGAGTGGCGTGAGCCCACCGGGAGCACGGTCCGGCTTGTGCGACCACCGCACGCGACGCGTCGCCCGCCGTGACGACGCCGTCCCACCGCGCCGCCCGTGCGCCGCCGCCCGTGCGCTGCCCGGCAAAACCGCTGGCCGTGGGCGGGTACCGGCGTATGGCCCGGAGTAGAGTGAGGACGGAGAGCCGGTCCGGGAGCCCAGGACGAGTGGCGGTGACCATGGCGACACTGCACCAGCGGAAAACCCACCGCGAAGCGATCATGAAGACCCTGTACGACGACATGGAAGGCAGTGGCCTTCCCGACGTCTCCGGGGCCAGGCTGCGTGACGAGTTGCAGATCCCCGAGCACGATCTGGCCGCGGCCTGCACCTATCTGGTGGGCGAAGGGCTCGTCACGGTCCGCTGGGCCCATGGAGAGGTGCCTGCGACGGTCGTGCTGACGCATCAGGGGATACGGCTCATGGAGGCCGAGGAGGAGAGCCGCGGCTGAGCCCGCGAGGGCGCCTTGGGACACGGGGGCCGGGGTACTCGTACGTATCACCTGGCAGAGCGTGCAGACAGGGAGCAGGCCATGATCCGTCCCGCCGACATCCGCGAGTGGCGCAACCAGGACGTGGTCGACGAGAAGCAGCGCAGGATCGGCATGCTCGAAGCGGTCTACGTCGACACCGCCACCGACGAACCGGCCATGGCCACTGTCCGGACCGGACTGCCCACCCGCCACCGGCTGGTATTCGTCCCGCTCGACGACGCGGTCCTCGGACCGGACTACGTCCGGATCTCCTATACCAAGGGGCAGGTGCGGAGGGCCCCGTCGATCGGGACCGACGACGTCCTGCCTGCCGAGCGGGAGGAGGAGATCTTCCGGCACTACGGCATGACGTACCGGCCGGGGGCAGCCGGCGAACGTCAGCTCGCACGCCGGTGACCACGCACGCACGGGACAGCACGGCACGGCACGGCACGGAGGAGTTGGTCCGCGGTGATGGCGCTCTTCCTTCTGCTGCTCCTGGTGGCCGTCGTACTGGGAATCATCGGTGTGGCGGCGGAGGGCCTCGGCCTTCTCCTGGCCATCGGCATCGTGGTCTTCGCCGCAACCGTGATCTCCTTCGCGGTGCGGGTGTTACTGCGCACCAGGCGGCGTCCCGTCCGCTGACACCGGCACCGAGGCCGACGCCGACGCTGCGGCGACGCCGACGCTGCGGCGACGCCGTGCCGTGCCGTGGGCCGGCACTCGTGAGGTGGATGTACGAAACGTCGTGTCGGGCGTGCGCGTGGGGATCCGTCGGGGGACCATCGGTCACCGGTGTGTCGGTTTCCCTGCCACGTATCTGGTTCCCGACGTGCCCGCGGTCCTCGGAGCGAGGCCCCCATGACGGAAGGGCGGCATGGTGAAGGGTGCGGGGGACGAGGGACGGTCGTGGCCGGCGGCCGAGCGGGACTTCTGGCGGCAGGTGGTCGAGCAGCTGAGCACCGCCCTGATGGTGGTCGATCCGGCCGCCCGGATCCTCGCTGTCAACCCGGCCGCCGAGCGGCTGCTGGGCCGTACCGCTGACGCGATGCGTGGAATGGACGCGCACGAGCTGCTGCACCGGGACGCGGGCGGCGGTGCTCTGGTCCGCGAGCGTTGCCCCCTGCTCCGGGCACTGTCCGAGAGGGCTGCCGCGGGCGGGGACGGCGACAGTTACCTGCGCGGTGACGGCCGCCTGATCACCATCGCCTGGTCCGCCTCTCCCCTGACGGACTCCGGCTCCTTCAAGGGCATGGCCGTGCTGTTCAGCGACGCCGCGGGCGGCCACGGCACGCGCCGGGAGCGGGCGGAACGGGCCGCCTACACGAGTGCTCTGGAGGACCTCACCGAGCGGCTGACGCTGGTCGCGGACATCACCGACGTACTGGGCCAGACCCTGGACGCCGACGAGGCCCTCGCCCGGCTGGGCCGCCTGCTGGTACCCCGCCTCGCCGACTGGACCGCGGTGGACCTCCTAACCGGTTCCGGGCAGGTCCACCGCGTCGCGGTGACAGGTCCCGCGGGCCGCGACACGACGCTGGAGAGCGTGCGCGAGCGCCTCCCCGAAGCGGGGGAGGCGGACCCGTCGCCCCTCGTCCAGGTGCTGAACGGCGGTGATCCCGTGCTGTGGGACGGGGTGGGGGCGGCAGTACCGCCCGGCTCCCCCCTGGCCGCCCACCACGGCGACTTCCTGCGGACGGTGGGCGCGACATCCGTCGTCACGGTGCCGCTGGGCTCCGGACCGCGGATCACCGGCGCCCTGACACTGGTCCGCACCGACCCCGCTCACCCCTTCGACGCCGCCGACCTGGAGGTGGTGGGCGACATCGGCCACCGGGTCGGTCTGGTCGTCGACAACGCGCGACGGTACGGCCGCCAACGTGCCGTCGCCGAGGCCATGCAGCGCAACCTGCTCGGCCCGCTGCCCCAGCCCGGCCGGCTGCGGTTGGCCGCCCGCTACCAGCCCGCCCCCGTCGGGTCCCAGGTCGGCGGTGACTGGTACGACGCGTTCGAGCTGAAGGACGGCACGCTCGCACTGGTCATCGGCGACGTCGTGGGCCACGACCTGACCGCGGCGGCCGGCATGTCCCAACTGCACGGCATCCTGCGCTCCATGGCCTGGGACCACGTCGGGCTGCCGGGAGGCGTCGTCGACCGCCTTGACGACGCCATGCCCGCGATCACCACCGTCCCCATGGCCACCCTCGTCCTCGCCCGGGTCGAAGGCCACCCGCACGACGGCCCATGGACCCTGCGGTGGACCAGCGCCGGACATCCGCCGCCGCTCCTCCTCACCCCCGGCGGCCACGCGCGGTATCTCGAAGCCGGGCAGGGACTGCTCCTCGGCGCCCACCTGGGCGACGGCGAGGGCGGCGGCCACGGCCGGCCGAACGCCACGGAACCCCTGCCGCCGGGTTCCACGCTGCTGCTCTACACCGACGGCCTGATCGAGATCCCCGGCAGTGACCTCGACACCGGCCTGACCCGCCTGCGCCGCCACGCCCTGGGGCTCGCTCACGCGTCCCTGGACACACTGTGCGACCAGTTGCTCGCCCGTATGCCGCCCGGCAGCACCGACGACGTGGCCCTCCTCGCCCTGCGGCTGCCGTCGGAGTGACAGCGGCAGGGCGACGTTCCAAGACCCGACCCGCATGGTGCGCCGGATACGCGTCAGCGAACACGGGGGCGAAGGGTGCCCGGCATGCGGTGCCGACGAGCGGGCGGAGAGCCACCACCCTGCCCGGTCCCGTCGGCTGGACGCCGTGCCGTCGCGCATCCGCGCCGGTACGTCAAGCTGGATCCGGATCTCCGCCCTGCTCCGCTCCTCGGGTCAGTGGTGCCGGTGGTCAGGCCGCCGCGTTCAGCAGGTCGGCCAGTACGTCGGGGCGTTCCAGGGCGATGAAGTGGCCGGCCTTCGCGACCTGTGTGAATTCGGCGCCCGGGAGCAGCTGCTTGGTGGTTTCACGGTCCGAGGGGCGGGACCAGTCCTTCTCGCCGTAGACGAGGTGAACGGGCGCTTTGACCTCGGGGTAGCGCGAGCGGGCCGCGATGAGGCTGGGCAGGGCCTGGTACACGGCTCGGGCGACGGTCGGGTAGCCGGGGCGGGTGCCCACCTGGAGGAGCTCGTCCACGTAGTCCTCGCGCAGCGCGCTCTTGTCACCGAGGCCGCCTTGAAGGATCGTGCGGAGGGCGGGCTTGGGCTCCACCCCGGCGATCACGGGGCCCACGCCGGGCGCGAGGACGCCGCTGACCACCACGCGGGCGAGGAGGCTCGACCTGGCGATGCCTCCGCGGAAGTCGTAGGTGTTCACCGCGACGACGCGCCGTACCCGCTCCGGAAGATCGGCCGCGGTGGTCAGGGCGAGCACCCCGCCCATGGACTCCCCGGCCAACGTCACGTCGTGGAGGTCGAGTTCGGTCAGCAGCCGCTCGACGCCCGCGCGCATGGCCGGTTCGTCGTACGACGCCCCGGGCACGATCTCGGAGTAGCCCATCCCCGGTAGGTCCAGGGCGTACACGGTGTAGTGGTCCGAGACCAGCGGGATGAGGTGGCGGAAGTGCTCGGCCTGGGTGCGCACGGTGTGCAGAAGGACCAGAGGGGCACCGGTGCCCGCCTTGAGATAACGCAGCTCTCCCTCATGGCCGCTGCGAGGGGGGATCGTGTGGCTGGTGGTCCCCGGGATGTGCATCGTGGGACGTGACTCTTGGCTGGGCATCGCGCCGACTCCTTGTGTGTGAGGGATTACCAAAACGGTCATGGCTCTCACCCGAGAACGGGAAACCGATCGGTTTCCATCAAGGTAAACCGATCGGTTTCCCAACGCAAGCCCGGCGCCGCGCGCTCCGGCGGCTCGATGGGCTCATCGCTCGTGGGGGACACCTGGCGCGCCGTGAGCAGCGGAGCGAGTAGGAGTCGGGGGCCACGGCCGGGGTTGCCGCCGCCCACACACCCACCAGCGCCGCCCGCGGTCGGCCTGGACCACCCCGACCTGGCCGGCGAACGCGAGCACGCGCGGTCCGTACGCGCCGAGCCTCTTCCGGAAGCCTTCGGAAACCGATCGGTTTTCATTTTGTCCGCTCCGGGTTAACCTCGCGGTATGACCACCGAAGTGAAACTGAGCCCCAGAGAGCGCCTACTGGAGGCGGCGGCCACGCTCACCTACCGAGACGGCGTCAGCATCGGCGTCGAGGCGCTCTGCAAGGCGGCAGGGGTGTCGAAGCGCTCCATGTACCAGCTGTTCGAGAGCAAGGACGAACTCCTGGCGGCAAGCCTGAAGGAGCGCGCCGACGCCTACGTGGCAACCCTCCTGCCCGCGGCGGACGACGGCCGGTCACCCCGCGAGCGGATCCTGCACGTCTTCAATCAGATGGAATCGCAGGCAGGGGCGCCCGAGTTCCGGGGCTGTCGATATCTGGCCGTGCAGGTCGAGCTCAAGGACCAGGGTCACCCGGCGAGCCGCGTGGCCCACCAGGTCAAGGCGAACCTGACGGCCTTCTTCCGCGCCGAGGCCGAGCAGGGCGGGGCGGGCGATCCCGATCTGCTGGCCCGGCAGCTCAGCCTGGTCTTCGACGGAGCGAGCGCCCGCGCGGGGATTCAGGCCGACAACCTGACCGGGCTCGTCGCACCCACGGTCACCACGCTGCTCGACGCGGCGGACGTGCGCTGACGCACCACCGTCGAGAACCCTCCACCCACTGGCCCGCACGGGCGCGCCACCACTTCCCTCTGGGGGAAGTACGCCGGAACGGCGCGCCGCTCTCGCCGACGAACAGCAGTCCATCGGGCCCCTTCTCCGCGTACCAGGCGATATGGCGATGTTCGGGATATCGGTTTCGTTCGACCCATTGACGCCGCGCCTGAGCCGCCTTTACGTTTCGTCCGCAGTTCCGCACACCGTTCGCAGTATCGAACATCGTTCGGCCTGGTCTACCTCGGCAGCGACTACGCCCACATCATCAACGCCTCACCGGCAAGGTCATGGACGTCGCCGACCGCCGCACGCCAACGATATCGACGTACGCCGGTGGAGCTGGCTCAGCAACAACTGCCAGCAGTGGAGGCTCGTCCCCACGACCACCTAATCCCGAAGGGCCGCAACAGAAGCATGAGACATCTCGCCAGACGGGTTCTGGTGGCCGCGGCGGCCGCGTTCGCCGTGCTCACCACCGTGACCACCCCCGCACAGGCGGCCGCGCCCGCGTCCCCCGCCGTCACCTTCACCAACCCGATAGCCGAGCAGCGCGCCGACCCGCACATCTTCAAGCACACCGACGGCTTCTACTACTTCACCGCCACGGTCCCCGCGTACGACAGGATCGTCATGCGCCGGGCCACCACCCTCCAGGGCCTGGCCACGGCCCCGGAGACCACGATCTGGACCAAGCACGCCAGCGGTGAGATGGGCGCCCACATCTGGGCGCCGGAGATCCACTTCATCGACGGCAAGTGGTACATCTACTTCACCGCCGGCTGGTCCAACGACATCTGGCGGATCCGCCCGTACGTCCTGGAGACCAGCGCCGCCAACCCGATCACCGGCACCTGGACCGAGAAGGGCAGGATCAGCCTGCCCATGGACACCTTCTCGCTGGACGCCACCACCTTCACGCACAACGGCACCCGCTACCTGAGCTGGGCCCAGGAGGACCCGGCGCTCGGCAAGGGCACGCAACTGTACCTGGCGAAGATGGCCAACCCCTGGACCATCGAGGGCACCCCGGCCATGATCTCCAAGCCCCAGTACGCCTGGGAGACCGCCGGCGCCCGCGTCAACGAGGGCCCGGCCGTGATCCAGAAGAACGGCAAGGTCTTCATGACCTTCTCGGCCAGCGCCACCAACGCCAACTACTGCCTCGGCCTGCTGACCGCCGACGCCACCGCCGACCTGATGAACCCGGCCTCCTGGAGCAAGACTCCGACGCCGGTCCTCAAGAGCAACGACAAGACCAGCCAGTACGGCCCCGGCCACAACACCTTCACGGTCTCCGAGGACGGCAAGTCGGACATCCTCGTCTACCACGCCCGCAACTACCGGGACATCGTCGGCGACCCGCTCAAGGACCCCAACCGCCGCACCCGCTACCAGAAGATCTACTGGAACGCCGACGGCACACCCAACTTCGGCATCCCCGTCGCCGACGGTGTCACCCCCGTCCGCTTCTCCTCGTACAACTTCCCGGACAAGTTCATCCGGCACTGGGAGTTCCGCGCCAGGACCGAGTCCAACGTCACCGAACTCGCCGACTCGCAGTTCCGCGTCGTCCCCGGCCTGGCCGGCAACGGCACCGTCTCCCTGGAATCGGCCAACTTCCCCGGCTACTACCTGCGCCACAAGTTCAACGAGGTGTGGGTGGAGAAGGACGACGGCAGCACCCTGTTCGACAAGGACGCCTCGTTCCACGAGCGGGCCGGTCTCGCCGACCCCGCGGCCGTGTCGTACGAGTCGTTCAACTTCCCCGGCCGGTACATCCGGCACTACAACCACCTGCTCTACACCCAGCCGGTGACCACCACCGTCGGCCGGCAGGACGCCACCTTCTACAAGGAGTAGGACCGGCCGTACGTACGAGCCATGTGATCAGTGAGCCATCGGCGCGTCACCTCAGGACGGCGCGCGGGTGGCTCACTGTCATGAAGCGGCGCCCCTCTCGCGACAGACCCTCGTTGTCTGTGCGCGGGGGCCGTCGTAGAGGGACGCCCAGCGGACGTCCACCCGTCTCCTGGCGCAGCCACACCTTGAACCCCGTTGAGCCGACGGTGGTGCCTGGTGTGCGGACGTGCCGAGTGGCCGGAGGGCCGACCTGCGTGCGAGGCAGGTCAGCCCTCCGGCCGGTCGTGGCCCCGGGGGGTCACACCGTGGTTCTGGTCCACAGCTGGTTCGTGGCGCCGGTGCAGGTCCACTGGATGATCGCCGCGCCGTCGGCGGTGCTCTTGCGGCTGACGTCGAGGCACTTCCCGCTGTGCCGCGCCACCAGTTGCACGTGGTCGCCGACCTTGGTCAGGGACCACTGCTGGTTGGTGCCGCTGGTGCAGCGCCACTGGATGACGGCCGCACCGTCCGTCCTGCTCGCACTCTGGACGTCGAGGCACTTTCCGGTGTTGCGGCTGACCACGTTGTAGTAGCCGTTGCCCGCGTCACGGAAGAACCAGTGCTGGTTCGCGGCCAGCGCCTTGCTCGTCCACTGGATGATGCCGGCGCCGTCGGCGGTGCTGCTGCTTCTGACATCCACGACCTTGCCGCTGTTGCGGTTGGTGATCGTCTCGTAGGGGCCCACCGGCCCCGCGGTCCCGACGGCCGTCTGGACCACCGTCTTGATGGTGCCGTCACTGTTGTAGTGCAGGTAATCCAAGGCGATCGACCGGCGGTGGTTACCTCCGCCCTCGAGAGCCTTGTTCGCGTAGACCATGTACCACTTGTCGTTGAACTCCAGGATGGACGAGTGGTTGGTGTTCACGTTGACGTAGTCGAGTGCGACGCCCCGGTACGTGAACGGACCGAGCGGGCTGGTCGCGGTCGCGTACTGGATCTGTCCCGGCCAGCCGGTCGAGAACGAGAAGTAGTAGAGCCCGTTGCGCTTGTGCATCCAGGGGGCTTCGGCGAAGCCCTGGCCCGGAGCACCGTTGACCGTGACGTTCATGATGGGGCCGCTGGTCGACATCATGTCCGGGTTGAGCCGGACGACCTTGGGCTGGCGGCTGCTGCCGAAGTACAGGTACGCCTGTCCGTCGTCGTCGATGAACGCCATCGGGTCGATGGGTTCTGTTCCGGTGTTCGTGTCGCGCGAGGTGTCGATGAGGGGTGTCCCGCGTACGTCTTTGAACCCGGACGTGGGCGAGGTGCTGCGGGCGACACCGATCTTGTTGCGGTCCGTCGGCAGGTACAGGTAGTAGAAGCCGTTGCGCTGCGCGGCGGCAGGCGCCCAGGCCAGCTTGTTGGCCCAGCTGAAGCCTGTGAGGTCGAAGACCTGCCCGTGGTCGGTCCAGGTGACCCCGTCGGCGGAGGAGTACGAGCGCCAGTCCCTGGAGTCCCAGTACGTACCGCTGTTGTCGGAGTCGTCGGTGGCGTAGATGTACATGCGCCCGTTGAAGACGTGCGCCGACGGGTCCGCCACGAACCGGTCCGTGTCTATGGGGTTGTCGGCCTGCGCCGGGGAGCCGGCGAGGAGCAGACCGGTGATCATCATGACCGTGGCGGTCAGGGCACTGCCCGCGCGGCTGATCCGGCGCCGCAGCGGAATCCGCCCGGGCGGCGTCCCGTCCGCGTGAGCAGGCAGTTTGCCGGTCGATCTTGATCTGTCCCGGTGGGTCGGTGAATTTTCCATGCTCGAACTCCTGCTATCGGGGGGCGCGTTGTGACCCGCCGAGCCCAGGGGCGGCCCAGGGCGAGGCGGCGGGCATGAGGGGGAGGGTCAGCCGACGGCGGGGCCGGATGACGTGGACCAGTGACGGGTGCGGAGCACGTGCGTGCTGCCCCTTTCGGCGACATAGTCCGACATATCGAACAGCGTGCGGAATTGCGAACTTCGAATGCGATCGAAAGATAAGTTGCAGCCAGGAGCCCGTCAATGGAACTGACCGGTTCGATTTCCGATTCATCCTATGTCTGTTGGCGCTACGGCGTGCCGGCTCACGCCGCCCCGCTCACCGTGACCGACGCGACCGGCGAGTTCACCGCGAGCGCCTGCAAGCCGGCCGACCGGGCACAGCCGGCCAAGGACACGGGCGCGAAGTGCACCGTGCTGTACGGCTACGACGACAACCGCTTCCTCAAGGGCGCTGAGTACGTGGCCAAGTGGTGCCTGGGCGGAAATGTGCCGTACACGCCCTACGCCCAGGTGGACCGTCGGCCGGGGATCCAGACCCCCACCAAGGTCGCCCCCGCCGACCCGGCGCAGATGCGGCCGGTCTGGGCCATGGTCGCCAACCACTACACCAAGCGGCGTGGACTGTCCGCCACGTACCTCACGCAGATCGCCGCCAGGGCCGCGCCCGAGGGCGGTGGCGGGGACTACGGGCCCAACAGCGGCGGGTTCGACCAGCTCGGCTTCGGGACGCTGGCGTTCACCCGGGACAAGGCGACGGACACCAAGGCCACCCCGAAGCCCGCCGGTTCCGCCCCGCCCTCGGGCGCCGCCTCCGACCCGCGGCCCCAGACGGCAACCACCTCACCGGCCTCCGCTTCCGCCTCCCCCACCGCGGGGGGCGACCTGGCCGCGACCGGCTCCGGCGAGATCGTCGGGTGGACGGCCGCCGCGGGCGTCACCGCCGTCGCCGGCGGACTGCTGCTCCTGCGCCGCCGCGACCGGGGGCGCCACGGGGCGTCGTAGCCATGCCACGGGGCGCTTGCCAAGCGCCTCCCGAGTTTTTCAGGGCAGACACCCCGGCCAGGATCCACGGAACTCCGCCGGTCAACCCCGGCGCCGGCAAGGAGGCGCCGTATCCGAACGCGATCAGCGCGGGACCGGCCACGGCCGGCCGCCGCTGCACCGCGGCGCCGGAGGCCAGGGCGGGCGTCTGCGGAGAGGCCCGCCAGCTGGGCTTCGGTCATATCGGATCACTTATGCTGACCCGGACAAAGGCGATGTCGTCACGGAGGCTTGGCGCCATGGGGTTGGATCTGAACCTGCTGGTGCCCTTGGACGCCCTGCTGCAGGAGCGCAGTGTGACGCGGGCCGCCCAGCGGCTCGGTCTGAGCCAGCCCACCGTCAGTGCCGCACTGGCCCGGCTGCGCCGCCACTTCGGCGACGAGCTGCTCACCCGTGTGGGCAACCAGTACGAACTCACCCCGCTGGCCGAGCGCGTGGCCACGCACGCCAAGCGGACCCTCGACTCGGCCAACCGGGTCTTCGGCACCCGCTCCGACTTCGATCCCGCCATCGCCGAGCGCGAGTTCACCCTGATCGTGACCGACGTCCAGCTCGCCACCTTCGGGCGCGTCCTGACCGCCCTGGTGCACGACGCGGCGCCCGGGGTGAAGTTGCGGTTCCAGCACAACAGCCCGCATCTCGTCCGCGGCGCCCAGGAGCACCTGCGCACCGTCGACGGCATGGTGCTGCCGCAGGGCCTGCTGGCGAACGTCCCCGGCGTTGATCTGTACGAGGACCGCTGGGTGTGCGTCATGGCGCAAGACACCGTCACCTCCGCGCCGCCGACTCCGGAGGAACTCGCCACCCGCCCCTGGATACTGCCCTATTACCTCCCGTCGTGCGGCTTCTCGCCCCTGCACGGGCTGCAAGCCCACGGCATCGAACCGCGGGTCGAGGTCGCCATCGAGAACTTCCTCACCGTGCCGTACCTGATCGCCGGAACCAACCGGGTCGGCGTGGTCCCCGAAAGCGCCACCCGCCTGTTTTCCCCCGACAGCGGCACGGTCGTGGTCGAACTGCCCTTCGGCGGAGGGCGGTTGCTGTATTCCCTGTGGTGGCATCCCCTGCATGAAGTGGACCCCGCGCACCTCTGGTTGCGCAGGACCGCGGCCGAGGCCGGTCGGATGGTTGCCGCGAGCACGGCGCGGACCGTACCCACCGGCACACCACACAGCTGATCACGCCCTCGGAAGACGGGCCTCCCCGGCGGTATTGATCCCATCTATTTCCGTCATCGGCGATTTCGCGTTCCCAAAGCACACAGTCGCGGCCAGAGTTGATCTCGCCCAGAAACGACTGAGCTCGTCACCCCCACCTTTCGGTTTCTCGGAGTTCGACAGTGATACCCAGCGCGTTGCAGGCGCTACGGGCAGGACGTGTCTCACCCTCGAAGGCGTCGGCCTGCGCCAGGACGCCGGACGAGGTCGTGAGGCGAGGCACCTTCGCCGGCCTCACGGAGGACATGGTGCCCGGCGCCGGGCCCGGCACCATGCCGGTTCTTCCGGCCGTCGTCGCGCGCAGGGCGGTCATGGCGGACGCCATCACCAAGATCATCGCCTCGGCGTCCGGGTCGTTCGCGGAACCCAACGCCGGCATCGGCTCCGACAAACCTCACGGTGACCACCCCCACCACCACCCCCACACCCCGAACCCCTTCGCCGAGTTGGGCGTGTCGAACCGTGACGTAACGCGGTCCGCGCCCAGCGAGGCAACCGACGTGGTCGGCCGGGCCGGACACCAGGGCTTCCTGCGCCCCGGCTCCGACACCGACCTCCTCGTGCTCGGCAGCTCCCCGGCCGACGCCGCGTCCGCCGTCACCGACATCCGTGCGGTGTACCGGGCAGGCCACCGGGCCCGCTGAGCCAACCCCCTCCCGCAGCACCGAAGAGAGAGCACACGCAACTGATGCGTACGTACAAGACACCCCAACTCGTCGCCGCCGCAATGGCAGTCGTGCTGAGCGCGCCCGGCGTGGCCGCCGCCTGCCCGTGGAACGGCGGCGACAACACCACGTACTACATCTCGATCGGCGACTCGATAGCCGCCGGCTACCAGCCGGACGTGAACCGGGACACGGACGCCGCCTACTCCGACCAGCTCTACGCCCAGCTCAAGCAGAACCAGCCGGGACTGAAGCACATCCGCCTCGGCTGCGACAGCGAGACCACCACATCACTGCTCAAGGGCGGCACCTGCTCCTACCCGAACGCCCAGTCCCAGCTGGACGCCGCCGTCAAGGCCCTCACCAAGCACGGCGACCGCGTCAGCTACGTCACCGTCGACATCGGCGCCAACGACATCCTGCAGTGTGTCGACAAGACCACCGGCGCATTCGACCAGGCCTGCGTCAACCGCGCCACCCAGACCATCCCCCAGAACCTCGCCCAGATCACCCAGGCACTGCGCGCGGCGGCGGCCCCGAAGACCAAGCTCGCGGGCATGACGTACTACAACCCGTTCCTGGGGCAGTGGCTGCGCGGCCAGGGTGGGCAGGAGGCCGCCAAGGCCTCGGTCTCCCTGGTGAACGCCGAGAACGCGGCCCTGTCGCAGGTGTACTCCGCCGCCGGCTTCAAGATCGCCGACGTGGCCGGAGCCTTCGGCTCGAACGACTTCACCCCCGTCGATGTGCCCGGTCAGGGCCAGGTTCCCGCGAACGTGGCCAAGGTCTGCCAGCTGACCTGGGCCTGCACCAAGCAGGACCCCCACCCGAACGCCTCCGGCCACACGCTGATCGCCGGCACCTTCGCGGCGGTCCTGCGGCAGGGTTAGGCGTCCCAGCCGTGACGGCCGGGAGGCATGTGCCCAGTGGTTCCTCGTCCACCGGGCATCGCCCTCGGACCCCGGCTGCCTTGCGACGGCCAACCGGCGTGAGGGCTGGTGCGGCGCCGACGGACGACAGGAGTTCGGCGTACAGCGGGAAGGACGTCGGCCGCGCGCCGTATTCCTGGAGTCGCCTGGCCTCCTTGGTGGAGAGCCGCACCGGCGGAGGTGGCCAAGGGCCGCCGACCACATGCGCACCGAGCTGGTGACCTGCCACATCAGCCCGATCACCTGCGAACAGCGGTCAGTTACGCCGGCCGCTGTTCGCATGGCAAACGGTGTCCCACCGGGGCGGCTGCTTGCCAATCCTTGATCAGATGTTCGATCAAGGATTGGCAAGGCTCACGGCGTCCGGCCGCGGACGCCGACAAGTCTGCTGAGTGTGACCGCCCCGCTGCCGAAGGTGCGGCGGCTGCCCTTCGCTCCGCGCGGACAGCACGTGGACATCAGCGGCCGTGACTTCGTACAGCCCGCCGATCAGCGGCCACCTGGCACCGCCACCTGGTTCGACCGGCTGCCGGTGTCCGTGAACACCCGGCTGGACTGGGTACTGCGGCTGCGCCCGCTCGGCCTGATGGCGGCCTTCGCCGCCGGGTACGCGTGGGACGGTGCCGACACCACCGTACGCAGGCTGCGTGCCCGACGGCGTCCCGGCGGCTCCTCGCGGACCGCCACCTCCCACCCCCGGGAGGACGAGTGGTGAGCACGGCGACGAAGGCGGGCGGACTCGCCGTGTACCTGAGCCTGAACAGGCCTTTGCGACCTCAGGCCATGGCCAGGACGGCCGAGACCAGGGCCCGCAGGCAGACGCGCTCGGCTTTCTCGTCCGGCAGGGAGAGGTGCTGCATCGTCAGTCCGTCGAAGCCGGCCAGGAAGAATCTCGCGATCGTCTCAGCGGGCTGGCCGAGCTGGTGACCGGTGCGTTCGGCGGCCTGTTCGACCAGCGCCGTCGTCACCGCCAGGACCTCGCTGTAGTGGCTCTGAAGAGCCTCCTTCAGGTGTGGCGTACGCATGGCGAACATGCTCAGCTCGGTGAGCAGCTGGTGCGAGGCGGGCTGTTCGAGCACGGTACGCCAGAGTGCTTCGGCGAGCGTGACGATGGTTTCCTCGAAGCTCGCGTCCGTGGGCGCGGCCTGTGTCACCTGGGCGATCAGGTCGTGCGTGACCTGTTCCATGACGGCCCGGTACAGCTCCTCCTTCGTGCCGAAGGTGTAGTGCACGGTCGCCTGTGCCACGCCGAGCTCGGTGGCGATGGCGCGGGTACTGCCGGCGGCGACGCCCTCCCTGGCCATGAGGCCGATGGCCGCCTTGATCAGTTGCGGGCGGCGCTCCGCCGCGGATACATGAGCCATGCCACGATCCTATCCGACTCAGTCTGTCGAACAGGTCGCTTGACAAGATCAACAGAGCCGCCCGCCGGCGGGCGATCCTCGATATCTCGGAACGGAGCAGGCCGTCGAGGCCGGTCATGAGGTGCGCCCACCGGCACACATGGCCGACTCCTGGACGCCGTTCACGAGCATCCGCAGCGGGCCGAGGGCCATGGGCGGAACCCGAAGCCTGTCCTTCCCGGTCAAGTTCCCTCTTCAGGGCCTCGGGCACGTCGTCACGTTCCCCTCAGTCCCTGACCCTTCACCTCAGCCCCTGACCCTTCGCCCCCCTCGCCGGTCCGCCGCGTCCACACGCCCCTTCCCCAAGCGCAGCCGAGGCCCGCGCGGAGCGCCAACGCGGACGAGCCGCCACGCACACACAGCTCCTTCACACGACCATGTCGAACAATCCAGTCAGCCGACATTGTCATGCGACCAAGTCTGTCTGTAGATTGACAGCCATCGCTAGCAAGCCGCGGTCGAAAGGCACGCTCATGTCCCACGCTCCCCTGTCCGAAACCGAGCCGATCCCCGAGCGCCCGGCTCTTCCCCTGATCGGACACGCTCTCGACGTCCCCGGCGGGGCCGAGGGTCTCGCTTATGTCATGAAGGAGGCCAAGGAGCTGGGGCCGCTGTTCAAGCTCCGGATCTTCGGCACCGAGATCAACTTCGTCTCCGGCCTGGATCTCGTCTCCGAACTCGCGGACGAGAGCCGGTTCCGCAAGAACGTCCACCCGGATCTCGTGATCCTCCGCGAGATCGGCGGGGACGGGCTGTTCACGGCCTATGGCGACGAGCCCAACTGGCGCAAGGCGCACGACGTCCTGATGCCGGCGTTCTCCCTGGGCGCGATGCGGGGCTACCACGCGACGATGCTCAACGTCGCCCGGGAGCTGATCGCCAAGTGGGACCGGGCGGCCGGGGAGCTTCCGGTGGACGTGGCCGCCGACATGACCCGGCTGACCTTCGACACGATCGGGCTGTGCGGCTTCGGCTACGACTTCGAGTCCTTCCGCCGCGACGAACCGCATCCCTTCATCACGGCGCTTGCGAGGGCACTGGACTTCGCTCAGGCCAAGGGCGAGTCCATCCCCGGGGCCGAGTTGTTCCAGTGGAAGAAGGCGGAGCAGTTCCGCAACGACGTCACGCTGATGAAGAACCTGGTCGACGATGTGATCAGGCAGCGCAGGGCGGACGGCGACCAGAGCACCGACGACCTGCTGGGCCGGATGCTGCACACCCGCGACGAGGTGACCGGCGAGCCGCTGGACGACGTCAACATCCGCTACCAGGCGATCACCTTCCTCATCGCCGGTCACGAGACCACCAGTGGCCTGCTGTCGTTCGCGCTGTACTACCTGACCAAGCACCCCGAGGTACTGGCCCGCGCCCAGGCGGAAGTGGACGCCCTGTGGGGCGATGCAGCCGACCCCGACCCGCAGTACGCGGACATCGGCAAGCTCACCTACGTCCGCCAGATCCTCAGCGAGAGCCTGCGACTGTGGCCCACGGCGCCGGCGTACGCGGTCGAGCCCCTGACCGACACGGTCATCGGGGACAAGTACGCCGTGCGCCAGGGCGAGTCGCTGATGGTGCTGGTCCCTCAGCTGCACCGGGATCCCGCCTGGGGGGACAACGTCGAGCTGTTCGACCCGGAGCGGTTCTCGGCCGAGCGGGAGACCACACGCCCGGTCCACCTGTTCAAGCCGTTCGGCAACGGCGAACGGGCCTGCATCGGACGCCAGTTCGCGCTGCACGAGGCGACGCTCGTCCTCGCCCTGCTGGTGCACCGGTTCCGCCTGATCGACCACACCGACTACCAGCTCAAGATCAAGCAGTCCCTCACCCTCAAGCCCGACGGCTTCACCCTGAACCTGGCCCGACGCGACAGCGGCGAGCGTCGCCTGCCCACCGCCGCCATCAGCACACCCGCTGAACACGCGCGGCCCGCCGCCCGGCGTGCGGCCGGCACGACACTGACCGTGCTGCACGGTTCCAATCTCGGGACCTGCTCCGGCATCGCCGCCGACCTCGCCGTGGACGGCGACGAGCACGGCTTCGCCACCGCCGTCGCCTCCCTCGACGACGCGGTGGGCGAACTCACCGGCACCGGCGGCCCGGTGGTGATCGTCGCCGCCTCCTACAACGGCAGGCCCACCGACGACGCCGCCCGGTTCGTGTCATGGCTGGACGAGTTGGAGCCCGGCTCGCTCGAGGGCGTCGAGTACGCGGTGCTCGGCGTCGGCGACCGCAACTGGGCCGCCACCTACCAGCGCATCCCGACGCTCATCGACGAGCGGCTTGCCGCCGCCGGTGCGACGCCCCTGCTGGAGCGTGGCGCCGCCGACGCCGCGGGGGACTTCGGCGGCACCGTGGACCGGTGGACCGGCGACCTGTGGGACGCCCTGCTGGAGAGGTACGGGAGCCCGGTGCAGGCCGGCGCCGAACCGACCGGACAGAGTGGTGAAGCCGACGCCGACCAGGGGCTGTACGAGCTTCAGGACGCCACTCAGTCGGTCACCGGCCCGCTCGCGGCACGGCACGGCGTCCAGCCCATGGAGGTGCTGGACGCCTGCGAACTGGTCGACATGGACCACCCGCTCGGCCGCTCCAAGCGCTTCATCCGGCTGCGGTTGCCCGACGGCGTCGCCTACCGCACCGGCGACCACCTCGCGGTGCTCCCGCGCAACCCGGCCGCCCTCGTGCAGCGGGTCGCCGACCGCTTCGGCCTCGACCTGGACCGCACCGTACGGCTGAAAGCACGCCGCCGCAGCCGCAACGCCCTGCCCGTCGACCGCCCGCTGACCCTGCGTCAACTGCTCACGGACTTCGTGGAGCTGCAGGACACCGCGACCCAGGAGCAGGTCGCCGTACTCGCCGAGCACACCGCCTGCCCGCCCGAGCACCGCCCCCTGGCGGAACTCGCCGGGGCAAAGCCCGACGTCTTCCGCGACCAGATCACAGACGCCGGATGCAGCCTCCTTGACCTGCTGGAGCGCTACCGGGCCTGCGAGCTGCCGTTCGAGCACTTCCTGGAACTGCTGCCCGTCCTGCGGCCACGGCACTACTCGATCTCCTCGTCCGCCGAGGCCACGCCCGGTGAGGTGGACCTGATGGTGTCGCTCCTCGCAGCGCCGCACCGCAGCGGCGAGGGCACCTTCCACGGCATCGCCTCCCACTACCTGCAGACCGTCAGCGCGGGCGACACCCTCCAGGCGCGGGTGCTCCCCTGCAGCGAAGCCTTCCGTCTGCCGCAGGACCCGGCCACCCCCGTGATCCTGATCAGCGCGGGCACCGGAGTGGCGCCTTTCCGCGGCGCCGTCCTGGACCGGCTGCACGGCAAGGCGACCGGGACACTGCTGTGCTACTTCGGCTGCGACCACCCGGACGTCGACTTCCTCCACCGCGAGGAACTCCAGGCGGCCGAGGACGCCGGAGCCGTCAGCCTGCGCCCCGTCTTCAGCCACGCCCCCGAGGACGGCGTCCGTTTCGTCCAGGACCGCATCGCCAAGGAGGGCGCCGAGGTCTGGTCGGTCCTGCAGGCCGGAGGACGGGTGTACGTCTGCGGCGACGGGCGCCGCATGGCCCCCGGCGTACGCACAGCGCTCCAGGCCCTCTACCGCGAGCACACCGGAGCCGACGCCGGCGAGGCCGCCGCCTGGCTGACCGCCATGACGGAGTCCGGCACGTACGTCGAGGACGTCTGGGCCGGCTGACCCCGGTCACCACGCACTCTGCACAGCAATGACCAAGGCCTTGCATCCCAAAGCCTTGCCTCAGTGACCAAAGGAAAGATCATGACCGATACGAAGAGCACTGCGGCCGCGGACCACCGCGGGAGCCGCACCACCGATGTCGTGGTGATCGGCGCGGGGCTGGCCGGTCTGACCGCGGCGCGGGAACTCGTCGCGGCCGGCAAGTCCGTGGCCGTCCTGGAGGCCCGGGACCGGGTCGGCGGCCGGCTGCTCAACCACCACCTCGGCGACGGCCAGGTCACGGAGATCGGCGGGCAGTTCGTCGGCCCCACTCAGGACCACATCCTGGCGCTGGCCAAGGAGGTCGGCGTGGACACCTACCAGGCCGCCGTCCCCGGCGAGACCGTCTACGTCAACGACGGCAAGGCCAAGCGGTTCACCGGGCACACCCCGCCGGACCTGTTCGCGCTGCCGGACATGGGCATCGCCCTGGCCCGGATCGGCCAGGCCGCCGCCAAGGTGGACCCCGCCGCCCCCTGGCAGGCCCCGAACGCCCGCGAACTGGACGGCATGACCTACGAGACCTGGCTGCGCAAGGCCGAGATCACCGGCGACGCCGTCGACATGATCAACCTCTTTCTCAACTCCGCCTACGGCGGCGAGGCACGCGACGCCTCCGCCCTGTTCAGCCTCTGGTACGTCTCGACGTTCGGCAACGAGGCCAACCCCGGCACCATGGAACGCGGCACCGGCACCACCGGCGGCGCCCAGGACAGCCGGTTCGTCGGCGGCTCGCAGCTGGTCGCGCAGCGCCTCGCCGAGGAACTCGACGGCCGCGTCCACCTGTCGGCGCCGGTGCGGCGCATCAGCCAG
Source organism: Streptomyces sp. NPDC012510 (assembly GCF_042955065.1). Classification (NCBI taxonomy): domain Bacteria; kingdom Bacillati; phylum Actinomycetota; class Actinomycetes; order Kitasatosporales; family Streptomycetaceae; genus Streptomyces; species Streptomyces sp. NPDC012510. The sequence goes on along the minus strand of NZ_JBIBEN010000029.1, from coordinate 34,643 downwards.
GACTCCACCGGTGTCACCGTGGTCTCCGACGCCGGCGACTGGCGGGCCGACCGGGTGATCGTCGCCGTACCGCCGCTGGTGGCGTCGCGGATCGTGTGGGACCCGCTGCTGCCCGCACAGCAGGACCAGCTCTTCCAGCGGCTGCCGTTCGGCACCCTCATGAAGTGCGTCGCCGTCTACGACAGGCCCTTCTGGCGGGAGGACGGACTGTCCGGCATGGGCCTGCTGCGCGGCGGCTCCCCGCTCCGCGAGATGTTCGACAACACCCCGCACGGCGGCGGTCCTGGCGTGCTCATGGGCTTCCTCGGCGGCAGGGAGTGGCGCAAGTGGGCCCACCGTCCGGCCGCCGAGCGCCGCGGCGCCGTCCTGCGCTGCTTCGCCCAGGTCGTCGGGGACCGCGCCTTCGACACCGTCGACTACGTCGAGCAGGACTGGACCGCCGAGCAGTGGACCCAGGGCGGCCCCACCTCCGTCGCCGCCCCCGGCGTGCTCAGCGACTTCGGCCAGTGGATGGGCCGCCCCCACGGCCGGGTCCACTGGGCGGGCGCCGAGTTCTCCCCGTACTGGAACGGCTACATGGACGGCGCGGTCCGCTCCGGCCGGACGACGGCCACCGAACTCCTCCACCAGATCTGAGCGCAAGAAACATCAGAGAGGAAAGCCCGCGATGAGCAAGTACGTGGTCACCGAGACCGCCGTCATCGACGCCCCCCTCGGGCGAGTGTGGGACGTCATCTCCCGCACCGACCGGTACGCCGAGTGGGTGGCCGGAGCCATCGAGGTCACCGACCACCACGGCGTCGCCACCGTCGGCAAGACGTACTCCGAGCGCAACCGCACCCTCGGCCCCTTCAAGACCGACTCGGTCTGGACCGTCAGGGAGATCGAGCCCCTCAAGCGCCGCGTCGACACCGGCACCGGGTTCGCCCCGCTCCAGGACGTCACCAACACCTTCGAGTTCCGCCCGGTCCAGAGTGCCGACGGCCGCGAGGCGACGGAGATGCTCTACCAGGTCGAGTACACCATCGCCCTCGGCGCACTGGGCCTGCTCCTCGACTCCGTACAGCAGCCCGCGATGCGCGCCGGCATGCGCACGTCCATGGCCAATCTCACCACCCTGATCCGATCGGAGGACTCGGGCACCGGTCGCCGGTGACGCCGGTCAGCGGTCGCCCACCGCTTGTGGGGCCGGGTCTCGGTGACCCTGGCCGCCCTCACTCCCCTTCCCGGAGATCCATCCCCTTCTCAGACAACCGAGGTTCGCATCATGTCCACCACCATGCTGGCCGGACGCCTCCACCTGGACACCCGCACCTTCGCGGTCGAAGAGGTACCCGTTCCCGTCCCCGGTCCCGGAGAGGTTCTGATCGAGGTCAGGGCCGCCGGAGTGTGTCTGTCCGACGTCCATCTGATCGACGGCAGCCTCACCCCTGCCTTTCCTGTCGAGGCGGTCACCGGTTCGGGCGCGGTCACGCTCGGCCACGAGGTCGCGGGCGTCATCCACGCCCTGGGCCCCGGCCTGTTGGGCGACTGGGCCCCCGGTATGCGCGTCGCCCTGCAGGCCGGCCAGGCGTGCGGAGCGTGCGCCGACTGCATGCGCCGCTCCCCCTGTCGGCGGCCGCTCACGCGCGGCGTCGACTACGACGGCGGCTGGGCCGAGTACGCCGTCGCCCGGGAGGACACCCTCGCTCCCATCCCCGACCACCTGCCCTTCGACCAGGCCGCCATCATCCCCGACGCGGTCTCCACCCCGTATGCCGCGATCATCGAGACCGGGGCGGTCCGGCCGGCGCAGTGCGTCGGCGTCTGGGGTGCCGGCGGTCTGGGCGCCCACGGCATCCGGCTCGCCCGCCTGGCCGGCGCCGCGCCCGTCATCGCCGTCGACCCGCTGCCCGAGGCCCGCGAACGGGCCCTCGTTTTCGGCGCCGACCTCGCACTCGACCCCACCGACCCGGGATTCGCCGAAGCCGTCGGCCGGGCCACCGGCGGCCGCGGCCTCGACATCGCCTTCGATTTCGCGGGTTTCCCGGCGGTCCGCGAGCAGGCTGCCGCGCTCCTGGGCGCCGGCGGTGTCCTCGTCCTGGCCGGGCTCACCCCGGAACCGCTCACCATCACCGACAGCACGTCCTTCAGCTACCGCGGCAACCAGGTCCGCGGTCACTACGGCTCCGGACCCGAACACGTGACCCAGCTCATCCGACTGGCCGCCGCCGGCAGGCTCGACCTGGCGCCTTCCATCACCGATCACATCCCCCTGGCCGAGGCGGCCGACGCCGTCACCCGGCTGGAGAAGAAAACCGGCAACCCGATCCGCCTCGTCCTCACCCCATGAACCATCGACGACCCCGGAAGTCGGCCTGCCCGCCTTCCGTGCCTGCCCCGCAGGGCCTCCAGGTCGCCGGCGGTGGAGGCGGATACTGGCGGCGGACCACGTCGGCCGGTGCCGTGGGGGTCGCGAAGTCGGTGTGCTCGCCCGCCGTGGCATGTGTCGCGTCGCCGCTGCACCGCCGGTCAGTCTGACCAGGGCCTTCCGGCCGACAACTGCATCCTCAGGGTTCGGCAACTCGTCAGCGCCAAGAAGGACTCACGGCGACTCCGATCAGACGGCGTGCCCATAGCGTGCCCGTAAGAGCGGCCCATCACGGTCAACAGGGTGCGATCCGGCACGTCCGGATGCCAAGCCGGAAGACATACGCCCAGGTCAGGGTCATCCGGCGATGCAAACGCCGTCGCTTCCCAAGCTGAGAGCGCGAGTTCGGTTCTTGTCACCCGCTTCCATGATGAAACCCCAGGTCCCGACCTGGGGTTTGTCGGCTGTCCAGTTCGACTTCAGGGGGAGTGCCCTCCGCGTGATCCAAGAGGGCTACTGCCCGTCGGCGACGACGTCCCAGTGCTCGATGATCTTTCCGTCGACCACGCGGAAGAGGTCCACGACGACGTAGTCGGAGCTGTAGACCCACACCAGGTCCCCGTCGGCGAGCGTCTTGCCGAACCGGGTCCCGCCGCCTGCGGTACCGCTGGGCGAGGGGGTGCCCTGTGCGTTCTGCTCGAAGAACCGCTTCAGCGGGGCCGTCCCGTTCGGGGCGATCGGGTTGTGCTGGTAGTAGCGGGGATCCCAGCTCTTGTCGATCACGCTCGCGTCACCGTCGGAGAGCTTGCGGTACGCCTCGACCGCGAACTTCCGGTTTTTCTCCTCCTGTTCCTCGGACAGGGTCGGTTCCCCGTTCGGGTACCGGTACACGTCGCTGAACAGCGAGTTCCCGCTGGCCGTCTTCTTCGGCACGGTCTGCGTGATGCCCCAGTGCTCGACCAGCTTGCCGTTGTCGACCCGGAACAGGTCGGTCTTGGCCTCGCCCGTCGCCTCGTTCTTCGGGGTGGCCGACGCGTGCCAGTGCACCGCCACCAGGTCACCGTCGGCGGCCACGTGCTTGACGGTCGCCACCGCACCGGGAATCTCCGCCTTGACGTCCTCGAACTGCTTGACCTGCCCGTCGGCCCCGCCGGGCACCGACTTGTCGTGCTGCACGTAGTCGGAGCCGACGAGCTCCTTCACCACGTCGGTCTTGTCCTTGTTGAACGCCTCCGAGTACAGGCGCAGAACGAGCTCCTTGTTCCGCTCCTCGGAGGCCGACGACGAGCGGGCCGCGGCGGACGTCGTCGACGGGGCGGCCGGGCCGGTGCCGGCCCCGTTGCTGCAAGCGGTCGCGAAGGTCGCCGAGCAGGCCACCGCAACGAGCCAGGGCAGAGTCTTCCGGTATCTCACTCGAGTCTCCTATGTACGGTCAGTTCGGTTCTACTTGCCGGGTTCCACCAGGGGGTGCCGGTGGCGCGGACCGTTTTGGTGCCGCAGTGCACCTCGCCGCCGACCCCGCGCCGGCGCCGGACGCTGACCGGGGCAGCCTGCGAAGCCGCCCTCGTACATCGCCGGGATTTGCACGATCTCGGCATCCGTGACGCCGGTCTCGCGCTTCAGCAGCGCCAGGTTCTCCTTGATCTTCCGGCCGCGAAGGCGTTGTCCCTGAGCAACTGCCGGTCGGACAGGGCCTGGTCGATCGTGGGGAGGCGGCCGTCGGCGTAGGAGCGGGGGATGGAGAACACCTTCGTGTGGCCGTGCCCCGTCGCGCTGGGCCTTGCGCAGCAGGGCGAGCCCGCCCTCGGGTCGGCGATGCCGATCTTCCAGCCGCGCGGTGTGTCGGCGGACAGGAACTGCACGAACTCGTCCACGTGGCCGATGGCGAGCCAGCCGGTGTCGAGCACCAGCGGGTCCGGGCCTGCCCGCGACATCGGAATCCCCGGTGACATCGACCGTGCCGTCCCGGTTCACATGGGCACGAGTGTCCGCCCGTACGGCCCCCGCGCCGACAGCGGGGGCCGCCGGCACAGTGCCGGAGACGACCGCCAGGGTGATCGCCAACGCTGTCGCGGTCCTGGCCCTCAGTTCGTTCATTCGCGTACCCCTCATCGGCGGTGACCCGCACCGCCATCCCATCTCGACCCCATGAGGCATTCACTCCGCCGGCCAGTGGGACCGCCCCCGCCGACAGGCGGGCCTCCGGTCATCCGAAAGTTGCAGCCCCGACGGGCGGCGGAGATCCTTCCAGGCCATGGCCTCGCCGCTGCCGGACGGCAGGGAGCGGAGCCTGCGGCAGTCCGTGAACCGGTCCACCGTGGCGCGCGGAATCGATGCGTCGTCAGGTCGGCCGTGTGCAGGCCGTAAAAGATTCCCGGCTCGCGGCAACCTTGTGAGGAGCCTGTGACCACAAGGGGTCAGATCCGGTCACTGCGGTGCCCGGATTCGCCTTCCTCTGGTGAACGGTATGCAAGGAGAACGTTTCCCCATGAACAACCCCACGAGCGGCGGGCGCCGCGGGCGGCACCGCCGCCGCTGGACCGCCACCGGTCTGCTGCTCGGTGTGCCCGCCATCGTCGTGCCGTACCTCCTGTTCGTGCAGGAGGACTCGCAGGCCGCGACGGTCGACGGCAACGCCTACTACCAGCTGGTCTCCGTGCGCAGCGGCAAGGTGATGGACGTCAACGCCTTCTCCACCGCCGACGGCACCCGCATCCAGCAGTGGACCGACCAGAACACCGCCAACCAGGAGTGGAGACTGAAGCCCACCGGGGACGGCTACTACGAGCTGGTGAACCGCAACAGCGGCAAGGTGCTTGGCATAGCGGGCAGTTCGACCGCTCAGGGGGCCGCCGCGGAACAGCAGACCGACACCTCCTCCGCCTCCCAGGAGTGGCGGATCAGCGATGTGAGCGGTTCCGACGCCGTCACCTTCACCTCCCGCAGGAGCGGCCAGGTCCTGGATGTCTCCGGGGGCTCCACGGCCCAGGGCGCGGCGGTCATCCAGTATCCCGACAAGGGCGGCAGCAACCAGCAGTGGAAGCTGGTGAAGACCGGCGTGGCCCAGGCGTCCGGGACCAGCAGTGCGCAGACCGCGGCCTCTGCCGCGGCGGGACCGTACGTGTGGAAGAACGCCCAGGTCGTGGGCGGCGGTTACGTCACCGGTCTGGTGTTCAACCAGAAGGAGAAGGGCCTGCTGTACGCGCGCACCGACATGGGCGGCGCCTACCGCTGGGACACCGCGGCCGAGCAGTGGATCCCGCTGACCGACTGGATCGGCGAGAAGGACTGGAACCTTCTGGGCATCGACTCGGTGGCCACCGACCCCGTCGACCCCAAGCGGCTCTACCTCGGGGCGGGCACCTACACCAACGACTGGGCGGGCAACGGCGCGATCCTGCGCTCCACCGACCGGGGCCGCACCTTCAAGCGCACCGATCTGCCCTTCAAGCTGGGCGCCAACGAGGACGGCCGCGGCGCGGGCGAACGGCTCGTGGTCGACACCGCGGACAACGGCACCCTGCTGCTGGGAACCCGCAAGAACGGCCTGTGGCGCAGCACCGACCACGGTGTGACATGGCGTCAGGTCTCTTCGTTCCCCGTCAAGGACGGCGCGAGCAGCGGCGCGGGCATCTCCTTCGTGACGTACGGCCCCGCCGGCAGCAAGACGATCTACGTCGGCGTCAACGACAAGTCCACCTCCCTGTACCGCTCCACCGACGGCGGCGGCACCTGGCAGGCCGTCTCCGGGCAGCCCACCGGCCAGCTGCCACAGCACGGCGTCCTCTCCGGTGACGGCTCGCTGTACCTGACGTACACCAACAACCTCGGACCCAACGGCGTGACGGCGGGCTCGGTCTGGAAGTACACGCCGGGCAGCGGGGCATGGAAGAACATCTCCCCGTCCCAGGGCAGCTACGGGTTCTCCGGTCTGGCCGTCGACCCGCGCAAGCCCTCCACGGTGATGGTCACCACCCTCGGCCGCTGGTACCCCGAGGACGAGATCTACCGCAGCACCGACGGCGGCACGACCTGGAAGGCACTGGCCGGCAAGTCGAAGCGCAGCGCCTCCGCCGCTCCCTACGTCGGCACCCACACCGGCCACTGGATGACCGCCCTGGCCATCGATCCCTTCAACTCCGGGCACGTGCTGTACGGCACCGGCAACGGCATCCTGCGCAGCAAGAACGCAGGCGCCTCCGACAGCGGCGGCACCAGCCACTGGAGCATGGGCGCCCGAGGGCTGGAGGAGACCGCGCTGTTGGACGCGATCGCCCCGCCCGGCGGCGCCGCCGTCATCACCTCCATGGGCGACCAGGGCGGCTTCCGGCACGACTCCCTGACCAAGGTGCCCTCCGGGCGGCTGAAGAACCCGATGATGACCAACAGCACCGACATCGACTTCGCCCAGTCCAAGCCCACGATGATGGTCCGCGTCGGCCGTGGCGGCGCGCAGGACGGCGCCTACTCCACCGACGGCGGCAGCAACTGGACCGGCTTCAAGGCAGAGCCGGTGGCCGATGCCCAGGACGGCCATGTCGCGCTCTCGGCGGACGGCTCCACCATCGTCTGGACGCAGGCCGGCCAGTCCCCGTACCGCTCGACCGACAAGGGGGCGAGCTGGTCGAAGGTCAGCGGCCTTGGCACCGGCGCCGTGGTGGTCGCCGACCGCTCGTCGGCCAAGACCTTCTACTCGCTGTCCGGCGGCACGCTCTACGCCAGCACCGACGGGGGCGCGACCTTCACCGCCCGCGCCAAGGGCCTGCCCGACGGCCGGCTCAAGGCCGTCCCCGGCATCGCCGGTGACCTGTGGATCTCCGGCTACGGCAAGGGGCTGCTGCACTCCACCGACGGCGGCCGCACCTTCACCACGCTCAAGACGGTGCAGTCCGCCTCCGCCCTCGGCTTCGGCAAGGCCAAGCCGGGCACCGGCTACCAGGCCCTGTACCTGATCGGTACCGTCAAGGACGTCACCGGAGTCTTCCGCTCCACCGACAGGGGCGCCAGCTGGCTCCGCGTCAACGACAAGGCCCACCAGTGGGGCGCCATCGGCAGCGTCGGCGTCATCACCGGTGACCCCGACACCTACGGCCGCGTCTATGTCGGCACCAACGGACGCGGCCTCCAGTACGGCGACCCGTCCTGACTCCGACGCCCGAGCGGGGCCGCAGGCACAACGGCCCGCGGCCCCGCCATGGCCGAGGAACCTCGGCGTGGTCGCCGAACCCGTCGGCTGTCAGTTCTCTGACCAGCGCCTCCGAGGCACGCAAGCACGCGCTGAAACCAGGCACCGGCCAGGCGCTCCAGGCACCGCACCGCACCGCTCACGGGCCCCGGCCCATGGGGAGGGTGCAGACCCACCCCGGTTCGAGGTCGGCCGACCTCTGCGTGGAGGATGGCGGGATGATGGCCGGCATGCGCATCCGCATCGACGCCGTCGACCTGCCCGGCCTCACATGTCCGGCCCCGGCCGGCGCCAAAGTCCCTACGTACGGCAACATCCACGTCGCCGTGCAACGCCGCGACCGTCCGGCCGAACTCCTCGAGCCACAGCCCGGCGACGCTCCGTCCGCGACCTGGACCCTGGAGTGCACCACGAGCGTCTCGCCGACCGGCATCGAGGTCAAAGGCCCTTACCTGCAGGACCGTCTGGGCCGACGCTTCATCTACCTGTCGTGGGGCACGGTCGACGGGTCGGGCATCTTCACCATGTTCCGCCGCGCCAAGCTCATGCTCGACGTCATCCCTGCCGACGTACTCGCCGCCGCCGCACGCGAGGGACTGCTGGTCGGACGCCTCGGCCTGACCGACGCGCAGGGCGGGCCCCTGTGCGCACGAGTCCAGCCCCCGCACATCACCTGGACCGCCGAACGCGTCGGCCGGGCCTAGGGAGGGGGAGTCACGGTTGCCCGAACCGTCACACGGCATCATGCAGGCGTGATCACCATCCATCTGAAGTATGAGATCGACGCCGAGAAGCTTGCGGATTTCGAGGAATACGGCCGCCGCTGGGTCCGGCTCGTCAACCGTTTCGGCGGGACGCACCACGGCTACTTCCTGCCGAGTGAGGGCGACAGCGACATCGCCTACGCTCTCTTCTCCTTTCCGAGCCTGGCCACGTACGAGCAGTACCGCACGGACAGCATGTCCGACCCGGAGTGCCAGGAAGCGTTCGAGCTGGCTCGGGAGACCCGCTGCATCAAACGGTACGAGCGCCGCTTCCTCCGGCCGCTCGACGGCCTGGACGGACCGGACGGCCCGGATCGCCTGGACGGCCCGGATGGCCCGGACGGCCTGTCCTAGGTCGGCGGGAGGGGCGTGGTGCGATCCCGCTGCGCGGCTGTGCGCAGCGCCGCGATGACGGCCGTGGTCGTCGGGTTCGGGGTCTTGGTGTGGCGCGTCGCGGCGAACAGCAGGCGCAGGATCGGGCGATCCTCGATACGCGCCGTGCGGATTCCGGGGGTGGCCGGGTCGATGGCCGTCCGGGGGACCAGCGCGGTGGCGAGGCCGGCCCGTGCGAGGGCGAGTTGGGCGGCGATGTCGGCGGTGACGTAGCGCGTCGTGGGTGTGAAGCCGGCCTGGTGGCAGGCGTGCGGGACAACCTGTCCCGCAGTCCGTGGTCGGCGGTGGCCCCGCCACTTTCTGGGTCACGCCCTCCGTGCCCACGCGATCAGCGTCCCTACCACCACCTCGTCCCGCCCCTTCCCCGCACTTCCGTGCCGCCGCACCAGCGCACCCCGCCGTCGGCAACAACATTCCTGCAGTGAGCCGGGAACCTCCGGACGCCCGGCGGCGTTCGTGTCACTGAGGGCCGGAGAAGCCGAGCAGTCGGCTCACAGTGCCCAACTGCTGGTTCGGTACCACGACTTGGCCGGGGGGCAAGAGGCGTGCAGCAGCATCGCGCACACCCCACGCGCCCTGCCGCCGTCGTGCTCTCCGCGCTGCTCGCGGTCCTGACCTTCCTCCTGCCGGTGTCGGCCAAGTCGGCGCCGGCGTTCCGCCCGTCCTCGACGGGCACGGCCACGACGGGCACGGCCTCGACGGGCACGGCCGCGTCGGTAAGGGCGAACGCTCAGGCGTCCGCGACCGCCGACGCCCAGCGACCCGTCGTCGTGGCGCACCCCGTGCTCGGCCACGCCGACGCCGTGCCGTACCCGTTCCACGGCTTCCTGGGCCCGGGCACCGGGGACGCGGCTCCGCACCGCGCTGTCGGCGGCCCTGCTGTGGCCGTGGCGGCCGCGGCCGCGGGAGCCGGCCGGGGCTCCCACGCGTATCGCCCGCGGGGCCCGCCGTCCCGATGGAGCACCGAAGTCCGTATCGACGCCTGACCGTTCGCCTCCGCGCCCGGGGCAGACGTCGACTCCGTCTGCCTGCCCATCGTGGAGAACCCATGTCTCGCGCGCCCATGTGGCGAGCGATCGTCGCCCTAGGTGTGATCGCCGCCTCGCTCTTCTTCGCTCTCACCCAGTCCGCCCGCCTCGGCCTCGACCTGCGCGGCGGCACCCAGATCGTCCTGGAGACCAGGGACTCACCCGTCGTCGAGGCCGATGCCGAATCGACCCAGCGGGCCCTGGAAGTGCTCCGCCAGCGGGTCGACGCGCTCGGCGTGTCCGAGCCGAGCCTGTACCGGTCCGGACAGCAGCGGATCTTCGTCGAGCTGCCCGGCGTCCAGGACCCGCGCGAGGCCGCCGAAGTCATCGGTCGTACCGCGCAGTTGACCGTCCACCCAGTACAGGGGGTGACGGAGAAACAGGATGAGAAGAACAGGGGGAAGCCGACCGAGGACGGCTCACGCATCCTCGCCGACCCCGACCGGAAGGGGGCGTTCCTCAAGCTCGGGCCCACCGCCCTCACCGGGGAGGGCGTCAAGGACGCCGAGGCGGTGCTCGACCAGCGGACGACGTCGGGCTGGACGGTCAACCTCACCTTCCGTGGGCAGGCGGGCAAGGACTGGGCACGGGTCACCGGGGCGGCGGCCTGTGCCCCGCAGGGCGCCCCCGAGCGGCGCGTCGCCATCGTCCTGGACGGCAAGGTCCTCTCGGCGCCCGGTGTCGACGCGGAGGTGGCGTGCGAGGTCGGCATCTCCGGCGGCTCCACGCAGATCACCGGCGGCTTCGGCCGGGACGAGGCCCGCGAGCTGGCCGCGCTCGTCAAGGGCGGTGCGCTGCCGGTGCCCGTCGACGTCGTGGAGCAGCGCACCGTCGGCCCCACGCTCGGTGCCGACGCCATCGCCGCCAGCACCCAGGCCGCGGTCATCGGGATCGCCCTGACGGGGCTGTTCATCCTCGTCGTCTACCGGCTGCTCGGCGCCCTGGCCACCCTCGCGCTCGCGCTGTACGGGCTGATCTCCTACGCCGCACTGGTCGCCCTGGGCGCGACCCTCACACTGCCCGGACTCGCCGGTTTCGTCCTGGCGATCGGCATGGCGGTGGACGCGAACGTGCTCGTCTTCGAGCGTGCCCGGGAGGAGTATCTGGGAGCCCGCGCCCTGAAGTCGGCCTCGGCGCACCTCGATAAGCCGCTGCGCACCGGGTTCTCCAAGACCTGGAGCGCGGTCGTCGACTCGAACGTGACCACGCTGCTCGCGGCCGGGCTGCTCTTCTTCTTCGCCACCGGACCCGTCAAGGGCTTCGGCGTCACGCTTTCCATCGGTGTCCTCGTCTCGATGATCTCGGCCCTGGTGATCACCCGGGTCCTCGCCGACTTCGCGATCCGGCGCCGCTTCGTGCGCGACCGGCCCGGCCTGACCGGGATCACCTCCACCGGCCGGGTGCGTTCCTGGCTCGCGCGCCGCGAACCCCGTCTGGTGCACCACCGGCGCCGTTGGCTCGGCGTCAGCGCGCTGCTGGTCGTGGTCGCCGTCGCCGGAATCGGCCTGCGCGGCCTGGACTTCGGGGTGGAGTTCACCGGCGGGCGCCTGGTGGAGTACAGCACCAGCAGGCCCGTGGACGTGGACGTGGCGCGCACGGCGGTCACGGACGCGGGGTTCCCGCGCGCGGTGGTGCAGGAGTCGGGGGACGGGGACATCTCGGTTCGCACCGGTGAGCTGAGCAACGACCAGCAGCACACGATCAGGACGGCGCTGGCGAAGGAGGGCGGCGAGGTCACCGTCGAGCGGGACGAGCTGATCGGCCCGAGTCTCGGCGACGAGCTGCGCCGGCACGCGCTCATCGCGCTCGGCATCGCCGTCGCGGCCCAGCTGATCTACCTCAGCGTGCGGTTCCGGTGGACGTTCGCCGTCGCGGCGGTGTCGGCCATGGTGCACGACGTGCTGCTGGTGGTGGGCCTGTTCGCCTGGCTCGGCAAGCCCGTCGACAGCGTCTTCCTGGCAGCCCTGCTCACGGTCATCGGGTACTCCGTGAACGACACCGTCGTCGTCTTCGACCGGGTGCGCGAGGCGCGCCGCCGCGACCCGGCGGCGGACCTGGAGACCACGGCGAACAAGGCCGTCATCCAGACGCTGCCGCGCACGGTGAACACCGGTATGGGCGCGCTGTTCATCCTGGCGGCCCTGGCCGTGCTGGGCGGTGACTCGCTCGCGGACTTCTCCGTGGCGCTGATCGCCGGCGTGGTGATCGGTATGGCGTCGACGGTGTTCACCGCCGTACCGATCGCCGTGCAGCTCGAGGGCAGCCGCCCGGCGCCGCCGGCGCGCCCCGAGCGCCCCGAGCGCGGCGAGGGTAGCGGGGACAGCGGGGACAGCGGGGCGCGCGGTCCGCTGGAGCGACGCGGGCGGGCGCGGGGTTCAGGCGCTGTGGTGTGAGGACGCGCGGAGGCTCGCGAGGATGACGCGCCCTCGCCGTCTCCGCCCTCGCCGTCTCCGTCTCCGCCCTCGCCGTCTCCGCCCTCGCCGTTCCGGTTGGCCGGGCGCGTCCCCGCCCGGCCGCCTGGTCATCGCGGTGCGCCGCGCGAGGCGGTCGTACGGGGGTCCGCCGGTGCGCCGTCAGCTCAGGTGTTGCAGGTGCGGGAGCAGCCGTTTCGCCGTGGTGGCGCCATAGGTGGCTTCGATACGAGGCAGCAGTTCCGCGGGGCGTGGGTCGTACTGCTGGGGGCCCACGGATTCCAGTGCCGCGGTGGCCAGGGCGCAGCCCAGCGGTACAGCCTCGTGAACGGTCAGGCCCCAGGTGGTACAAGCGAGGAAGCCGGCCCGGAACGCGTCGCCGCCCCCGGTCGGATCGACGGTCGTCGCCGCGGGCACCGCCGGGAACTCGACGGCCCCGGCCGGTCGCCCGGACTCGACCCGTACTCCGGCTGCGCCGCGCGTGGTGAGCCAGGTGCCGACCCGCTCCAAGACCTCCCGCCGGGACCAGCCGGTGCGCTCCAGCAGGAGTGCGGCCTCGTACTCGTTGGTGAACAACCACCGTGCCCCGGAGACGAGTTCACGTACCTCATCCCGACTCAGGCGGGCGAGCTGCTGGGAGGGGTCGGCCGCGAACGGTGTGCCCGCCGTCCGGCACTGGGCCGTGTGCCGCAGCATCGCCCCGGGGTCGTTCGGGGAGACGAGGACCAGCTCGACGCCGCCCGGCCGGGCCAGCACAGGCATGAGGTCGATGAGGGAGGCCTCGGCCATCGCTCCCGCGTAGAAGGAGGCGATCTGGTTCTGGTCCGCATCCGTCGTGCACATGAACCTCGCGGTCTGCAGACTGGAGCCCCGGACGTGCTCGGTGTCGACCCCGTGTCCCTCGAGCCACACCTCGTACGCGTCGAAGTCGTCTCCGACGGCCCCGATCAGCAGGGGCTTCAGGCCCAGGCGGCCGAGCCCGAAGGCGATGTTCGCGGCCACTCCCCCGTGTCGGATCTCGAGGTCGTCGACGAGGAAGGACAGGGAGACGTGGTCCAGCTGACCGGGGAGCAGTTGGTCGGTGAACCGTCCCGGGAACGTCGCCAGATGATCGGTGGCGATGGAGCCCGTGACGGCGAGCCGTGGGCCGTCGCCGGCCACGGCCCCGCCGGCCGGGGCCGCATGCCGGTGCGTCCTGTCAGCCGACTGGGATGGCATGTGCACTCCTCGTGCTCTGAGGGCTCGGAAGGGGGCCGTACGTGTTCTGCGTGCTCTGTTCGTCGCGGAGTCCGAGCACTCTGTCGTGGACGTCGAGCACGGCCGTCGGGCGGTTCAGAGTGATGTAGTGCAGCCCGGGGGCGCCCTCGGTCAGCAGGCGTTGGGCCATGGCGGTCGCGTGCTCGACACCGATGCGGTGGCCCTCGGCGGGCCGGTCCCGGGCGGCTTCGAGCCGGTGCGCCAGGTCGTCGGGGAAGGACGCGCCGCTGAGTTCGGCGAAACGGCGGATCTGGCGGACGTCCGTGGCCGGCATGATCTCGGGGATGACCGGGATGTCGCAGCCCGCGGCCCACACCCGGTCGCGCAGCCGCAGATAGTGCTCCACGTCGAAGAACATCTGGGTGATCGCGTAGTCCGCGCCCGCCCGGCACTTGGCGACGAAGTGGCGGATGTCGCTGTCCCAGTCGGGCGACCGGGGGTGCTTCTCCGGGAAGGCCGCGACCCCGATGCCGAACACACCGGACTCCTTGACCAGGGAGACCAGTTCGTGGGCGTGGCGGAAGCCCGACGGGTGCGGGGTCCAGGGCGCGTTCGGACCGCCGGGCGGGTCGCCGCGCAACACCAGTACATCGCGCACCCCCGCGTCCGCGTAGCTGCCGATGATGTGCCGCAGCTCGGCCACCGAGTGCCCCACCGCGGTCAGGTGCGCGACCGGCCGCAGGGTGGTCTCGGCCGCGATCCGCCCGGTCACCTCGATGGTGCGCTCTCGCGAGGAACCCCCGGCGCCGTACGTCACGGAGACGAAGGCGGGCGACAGGGACTCCACGCGGCGGATCGTGTGCCACAGGGCACGGTCGCCGGTGTCGGTCTTCGGGGGAAAGAACTCGAAGGAGAAGGACGGATCCGTCCCGGGGATCACCGGCCGCCGGCTCGTCTTCGTGGTCATGGCCGCCCTGTTCCGTCAGCCGGTCACGTGCCGGCGCAGCGCGTCCGCGCGGTCGGTGCGCTCCCAGGTGAAGTCGGGGAGTTCACGGCCGAAGTGGCCGTACGCGGCGGTCTGGCCGTAGATCGGGCGGAGCAGGTCGAGGTCGCGGATGATGGCGGCCGGGCGGAGGTCGAAGACCTCGGTGATGGCCTTCTGAATCGCCTCCTGGGAGTACGGGGCGGTGCCGAAGGTCTCGACGAACAGGCCGACGGGCTCGGCCTTGCCGATCGCGTACGCCACCTGGACCTCGCAACGGGCGGCCAGGCCCGCGGCGACGACGTTCTTGGCGACCCAGCGCATCGCGTACGCCGCGGAGCGGTCGACCTTGGACGGGTCCTTGCCGGAGAAGGCACCGCCGCCGTGCCGGGCCATACCGCCGTACGTGTCGATGATGATCTTGCGGCCGGTGAGGCCGGCGTCGCCCATCGGGCCGCCGATCTCGAAGCGGCCGGTCGGGTTGACCAGCAGACGGTAGCCCTCGGTGTCCAGCTTGATGCCGTCGTCAAGGAGGGCCTTCAGCTCCGGCTCCACCACGAACTCGCGGATGTCGGGCGCCAGGAGCGACTCCAGGTCGATGTCGCTCGCGTGCTGCGAGGAGACGACGACCGTGTCCAGGCGGACCGCCTTGTCACCGTCGTACTCGATGGTGACCTGGGTCTTGCCGTCGGGACGCAGGTAGGGGACGGTGCCGTTCTTGCGGACCTCGGACAGGCGCTTCGACAGGCGGTGCGCCAGGAAGATCGGCAGCGGCATCAGCGTCGGCGTCTCGTCCGACGCGTAACCGAACATCAGACCCTGGTCGCCGGCGCCCTGCCGGTCCAGCTCGTCCGCCTCTCCACCCGCTGCAGCACCCTCGACCCGGGACTCGTAGGCCGCGTCCACGCCCTGCGCGATGTCCGGGGACTGGGCGCCGATCGACACCGACACACCGCAGGAGGCGCCGTCGAAGCCCTTCTTCGACGAGTCGTAGCCGATGTCCAGGATGGTGTCGCGCACCAACTGGGCAATCGGCGCGTACGCCTTGGTCGTGACCTCTCCGGCCACATGCACCAGGCCGGTCGTGATCAGCGTCTCCACTGCGACACGGGAGGTCGGGTCCTCGCGCAGGAGTGCGTCGAGGATGGCATCGCTGATCTGGTCAGCGATCTTGTCGGGGTGGCCCTCGGTCACGGACTCCGAGGTGAACAGGCGACGGGACATGACACTCCTTCGACAGCTGGGGTGAAAGGGGCGACTCGGGCCGTGCGGCCAGGTCCGCCGATGTGCGCGATGCGCGGGGCGCGGGGTGCGGGGCGCGGGAGGGACGCCCGGGCGTGCGGCGGAACCTCACACACCGGTCGTGGCACGGGAGTCGGGCGGCGGTCCCACGGGCGACGGCTCGGTCTCCGCCACGGGTGCACGGCCGAACGGTAGGTCCGCCGGTTCGTCGGAGAGCAGGGCGACCGCGTGCGCCACCGACGCCAGCGTGGCGTGACGGTTCCAGCCGTCGTAGGAACGACCTGTGAAGTCACGTATGCCGAGACGTGCGGTGATGCGCTCGGTGGAGTCGTCGACGCGGCGCGGGAGGGCGGTCAGGGACAGCAGGGTGCCGGGGTCGGCGTCGAGCATGTTGGTGAGCCACACCTCGTCGGGGCGCTGCCCGGTGTCCGTCCGCGTGCGGAGCAGCAGCAGGTCGTGCCGGCCGTCCGGCCCGTCGGCCCGGTCGGAGTCGTACGGCGAGCGGACCCGGACGGCCGCGACCAGGCTGCGCGTCGGCTCCTCGCCACCGGGCACCGTTCCCGACGCCCGCTCCCGCTCTTCCGGCCAGGCGTGCCGGTAGCCCCCGCCAGGACCCCCGGCATCCACCGGCCCGGCATCCACCGGCCCGTGCGGTCCCTCCGCCGCCGCCAGGATCCGGTGTGTGGACAGAGGGCTCGTGCCGTGGCCGGGCAGGGCGGGGTCGACAACCGTGAGGGGCAGACCGCGATAAGCCCGGACCAGGAACGGCACCTTGACCGAGCACAGCCGGTGGACTGCCGTGACGGTGTCGATGCCGCACACGTCCATCACCACCGGCAACCGCCCTCGCAGGTCGGCCGGCAGGTCGAGGTAGGCCGCGACGGCGCACTCCACCGGGGTCTCGGGCGTGCGGGCGACGGGGATCGATGCCCGGGCCCGCCGTGCCTCGTCCTGGAGCCACTCGGGCGGCAGCAGCAGGCGCCAGGTGAGCGGGTAGCACACCGTGGTGGAGGCGGCCCACAGGCCCACGGCGTACTGGGCGTTGAGCATCTGGCCACGCCCGGCGAAGAAGCGTTTGTGCACTCCGACGGTGCTCTCCCCCTCCCTCCGTGTGACCAGGGTCCGCAGCACCCACCCTCGCGGCGGCGCCACCGGCATCAGCGCGTCGGCCGACGCGCGGGACACGGGTGTCCAGTCCCAGGTGGAGCAGCTGATGAAGTGGTGCAGCCGCTGTTCGAGCCTGGGGCCCCCGAGGGAAACCGCCATGTTCCGGAACGACTTGCGGCCCGGGGTTGTCAACAGGCCCCGTACGTAGGTCAGGGCCATACTGCGCTGGTCACTGCGCGGCAGCGAGGCGAAGAGCGTGGTTCCCAGGTCGGTGAGCAACTCCTCGTGGCCGGACATGGCCCCCCCTTGGTCACTCCGAGATGTTCGCGGGACGTGGTCTGGTGGCGCGGGAACGGCACGGCCGTGCGTGCTCCCCTCCCTACGCGTACGGAGCGGAACCCGCGTACGCGACGGAGGAGAGCACGCACGGTCACGGACCGGCCCGGTGGTGCGGCGGCCGGATCACGCCGCCGTGGTCTCCGCCTCGACCGAGGCGTCCTCGGCCTCCGGCACCGGCTTCGGCGCCTTGAAGGCACCGGCCGCCCCGAAGATCACCGCGGAGACGATCAAGGCCAGCACGGTGAACCCGGCGACACCCTTGAAGCCGTCGAACTCCGTCAGCAGCACACCGCCGACCAGGCCACCGATCGTGGTTCCGACGTACAGCGCGGTGGTCGACAGGGACGACACCGTGCCGCGGGCGGCCGTCGTCCGGGCCAGCAGCATGGCCATGAAGATCGGGTAGCCGAGGCCGAGCACGGCGGACCCGGCCGCGAGGCCGGCGATGGCCAGGCCCAGGTTGGGCGCGAACGGCACCGCGGCGTAGATGACGATCAGTCCCGTGAACACCACCGCGAGCGTGCGATGTTCACCGATCCTGCGGATGAGGCGGCTGCCGAAGATGGAGGTGATCGCCATGCCCACGCCCAGGGCCATCATCGCGGCGCCCACGGCGCTGACGCCCAGGCCGAAGTCCTTGTCCAGCCAGGAGCCGATGAACGAGATGGTCTCGAACACACCGGTCTGGTAGACGAGGTAGGCCAGCAGGTACCAGGTGAAGGTCGTCGACCGGAACAGCTCGGCATAGGTGCCGAGGATCCCGGTGGCCGCGCCCTGCGCCCGGACGGACGGCACGGACGGGAACACCCGCCACAACAGCAGCCAGGCGACGCCGGAGAGCCCGGCGACCACGAAGAACGGGGTGTGCCAGGAGAAGGCCGCCAGCCAGCCGCCCAACGGGACGCCGACGACCTGCGAGATGGACATGCCCGCGCCCGCGATGCCCATCGTCTTCATGATCGACTCAGGTGCCACCAGGACGGGGATGGACGCCCAGATCTGCGGGGTGACGAGCGCCGCGAACATACCGGCCAGGAAGCGGAAGAGGAGCATCGTCCACAGGCCCTGCGCCACACCGCAGAGCGCCGTGGCCACCGCGAACCCCGCGAAACCGAGCAGGAGAACGCCCCGCCGGTCACGGCCGTCCGACAGCGGGCCGGCCACCAGGGCGAAGAGCGCGAACCCCAGGGCGTACGCGCTGACCATCCACCCGGAGACGCTGGTGGACACGTCGAATTCCTCGGCCAGCGTGGGCAGCATCGGGGCGACCAGGAACGTGTCGGTTCCGATGACGAACATGGTCGCGAACGCCAACCACGCGATGACCGCGCTGGACGCGGGGGCACGACCCTGTGTCGTGCTCTGTGCCTGTGTCACGGCTTTCCTTTCACATCACTTGAGTCTCTGGGGCCTCAAGGCTCAGTCGGCCGCGGAACGCCGGCCCCAGCTGGAATAGACGAAGGTCGATACGTCGGGGGCCGGGCCGCTCTCCACCAGCGCGCCCGCCCGGGCGATCTGCTCCTCGGTGACGAGGCCGGCGTCGACAAGACTCCGGCCGCTCTGGAGCAGCCGGATGCGCAGCAACTCGTCCTGGACGGCATCGATCCCGAGCCCGCCCGGCGTCACCGACACCCCGACGGAGG
The DNA here is from genome assembly GCF_042955065.1 of Streptomyces sp. NPDC012510. NCBI lineage: Bacteria > Bacillati > Actinomycetota > Actinomycetes > Kitasatosporales > Streptomycetaceae > Streptomyces > Streptomyces sp. NPDC012510. The sequence continues at coordinate 16,002 of NZ_JBIBEN010000029.1, read as the reverse complement.
TACAGCCGGCCGCCGCGAGGAGCGCCGGGGTGCGACGCGCCCACGCAAGGTCGATGCCCTGCGCCGCGAGGGCCGTCAGCCAGGCCCGCTGCGCCTGCTGCCACTCCGGATACGGGGAGTCCTCGGCCGGCAGGAAGTAGACGTCCTCCAGGACGAGCCAGCCGCCGGGGGCGAGCCAGCGCACGGCCTGCCGCAGGACCTCCTCGCGCCGCGGCAGGTGCATGAACACCGCGCGGGCGTGCACCAGGTCGAACGAGCCGGGCGCGAAGTCCTCCTCGTTGATGTCCATGCGCCGCACGGACAGCTGCGGGGAACGGTCGGCGTCGATGAACCGGGGGTCGATGTCGGCGGCGACCACGCGGCCCCGCGGCACCCGGTCGGCGAGCCAGTAGGCGATGGAACCGGCGCCGGCGCCCAGCTCCAGACAGCGCCAGGTCGGCGCGATGTCCAGCCGCTCCAGGATCTCGACGGTGCGCGGGTCGTAGGTCTGCTCCAGCAGGCGCAGCCGGGTCGCCTCGGTGGGCAGGTCCTTGTTCAGCAGGCCCGTGGTGTAGGCCTCGGCGGTCAGGGTGTTCTCGCTCATCACGTGGTACGCCCTTCTGGTCGTGGCCGGTCCGTGGTCACGACCGGTCAGGCGAAGTAGCCGGACGAGTGGAGGATGCGCAGCCAGGTTCCGTCGGGCTGGAGCCGGGCCACCTGGTAGCGGCCGGTGCTGTGGTCGGCCGGGACCGTCGAGGTGAGCGCCAGGTCGCCGTGGCGCAGGGTCGGCAGCGACTCCTCCATCTCGTAATGGGACTGCATCCGGAGCATCTGCTCGAATGCCTCGCGTATCGCCTCACGCCCGACGATCGTGTTGCCGATCGGAAAGGCCATGACGGCGTCGGGTTCGTAGAGTTCCGCGAGGCCTTCGGCGTCCCCGGCATTCGCCAGTTCGACCCAGATACGGGCCAGATCCTCAGGGGTCTTGGCACATTCACGTGCGGTCGTCATGGAGTGTCTCCTCATCTCTGGTCGACGTGACTTGGATGCGTCTCTCCCCGCCTCACGCGTCGGTCGACGGCCCCGCGAGCGACAGCAGCGCCCGGGGGTCGTACACCGTGCGGATACCGGTGATGCGGCCGTTCTCCACGTGCATCCAGTTCGCCACCTCGGTGGGTTCGGCGATCGTGGTGTGCAGGTCGAGCCAGGTCGTGACATCGTCACCGGCGGCGAAGGTCCTGCGGATCACGAGGTCGGTGGTGACGGGGGCCAGCCGTGCCAGGGAGTCCCGGCAGGCGTCGGCGTCGTCGAGCCGCGCGAGCGGACCCGTGTACGAGAAGTCCTCGTCGGCCAGCAGCGCGCGAAGGGTGGTGAAGTCCTTCGCGCGCCACGCCCTGAAATAGGCGGCGGCCACTTGTGCGGCATCGTCAGCCACTGCATCTCCTTGGCATTCGGCGACAGCCCTTGGGTTGCGTATTCGGTTGCGTATTCGGCTACCTACTCGGCTGAATCCGCTGAATCCGCGATGAATTCACGGGGAATCCATGCCCGAGGGGCTTCGTCATTTCCTTGAGGACGCGGTTTTCCGGGCGTCACACGGGTGAGTGTGCGCGCCCCGCGCGGGGGCCCGCCACGAGCGGCGGGGAACTATGTCAGGTCGGCTCACGGCTGCAGGCGGTAGGACGTCCAGCCGTCGCCGGTGCGGTCGTAGCACAGGCGCTCGTGCAGCCGGTCCTCGCCGTTGGCCCAGAGCTCCACGGAGTCGAAGCGCAGCAGGAAGCCCGCGTAGCCCGTGGGCCGGGGCAGCGGGCCGCCACCGTTCTCCGCGAGCCGCCCGACCTCGGCGCGCAGCGCGTCGAGGTCGTGGAGCACCTCGCTCTGCCGGGACGCCACCGACATGGGGTGCGTGAACGGCGGGCGGGAGAACCACAGTTCGTCGGCCACGGCGTCGGAGAGCCGTTCCACCGCGCCGGTGACGATGATCTGCTGGCTGGTCTCGCGCCAGTAGAGCACCCCTGACGCCCAGGGGTTGGCCGTCATCTCGCGGCCCTTGCGGCTGTCGGCGTGGGTGGCGAAGACGAACCCCTCGTCCTCGATCCGGTTCAGCGCGACCATCCGGGTCGAGGGACGTCCACGGGTGTCCGCGGTGGCCAGCGCCAGTGCCCGCGGCTCCCGCACGCCAAGGCCCACGGCCTCCTCGAACCAGGCCCGGACGAGCGGCACCGGGTCGGCAGGCGGTCGGCGGAACTCCGGGAAGGTGATGTCGACGGTTCCCGTGAGGGTCTCCGACCTGGTCGTACTCATGGGCGGCTGCCTCCGTTTGTCGGTGATCGTTGATGTGGTGTCTCGATGCGAACCCGGGCTGTGGGCCGCCTGTTCAGACCTGTGCCGTGCCGTGGGCGAAGACGGCGCCGCTGCCGCCTACCTCGACCTCGGTGACCCGGTCGCCGCTGCCTTCGGCGCGGGCGAGCATCAGGGAGGGGCGGGCGATCTCCACGCCCTGGAGGATCTCGATGCGCCGCCCGTACTCGACCAGGCCGTGCCGGGCCAGGTGGACGGCGAGCGGTCCGGCCGCGGAGCCGGTCGCCGCGTCCTCGACGACGCCGTACGCGGGCGAGAACATGCGGCTGCGCCAGTGGACGCCCGAGCCCGCGAAGCAGTTGGTCGCCATGTCGGGGAACCGGGCCAGCGCGCGGTGGTCCGGGTCGATCGCGGACAGCGCCTCGACGCTCTCCAGGCCGACGAAGACGTGCCGAGGGCCGTTGCGGTAGATCTCCACAGGCAGCGTGGACGCCTTCACACCGAGTGCGTCGAGGAGTTCGTCGGCGTACTCGAACGGCTCCCAGGTGGGCACCGGCTGGCGCATCCGCGTGGCCACCGCGTGGCCCTCCACGTGGTCCACGTCGAACGGGATGGTCCCCATCCGGGTCTCCAGCCGAAGCTCGGACCGCCCGGTTTCGTCGCCCAGGGCGATGGCGGTGCCGAGCAACGGGTGCCCGGCGAAGGGCAGTTCGTTGACCGGGGTGAAGATGCGGATGCGCGCGTCCGAGTCGCCCCGCGGGGTGAGGACGAAGGTGGTCTCGGAGAGGTTCATCTCCCGGGCGATCGCCTGCATGCGCGAGGCGGGGATGTCGTCGGCGTCGAAGAAGACCGCCACGGGGTTGCCCCGCAGGGGTTCGGTGGCGAAGGCGTCCACGACGACGTACCTGTGCATGTGTCTCTCCAACCGGTGGTGGGCGGGTGCGGGGCCGGTCCGCGAAGCCGAGGGCAGGTGGCGGTGTCGCTCGCGCGGCACGTCACGGTCGCGGGCGCAGCACGTCCCATATCGCCGTGGCGACGATCCGGGGACCGCCCTGGGTGAGCACCGACTCGGCGTGGAACTGCATGGACGCGAAGTGCGGGCCGCGCAGCGCGTGCACCTCGCCGGTGCGCTCGTCCCGGCTGACCTCGACCACGCCGACGCCGTCCACCTCGGCCTTGTCCTCGTGGGCGAGGGCCGCGAACGTGTTGTAGAACCCGACCCGTTCGCGGGCGCCGAAAAGGTCGATCTCCTTCTGCACCCCCTGGTTGGGCACGTCCCTGCGGCGCAGCTCGAAGCCGAGCAGGCGGCTGAGCACCTGGTGGCTGAGGCACACGGCGAGGAAGGGCTGCCGCCTCGCCAGCAGGGTGCGCACCGCGTCCCGCAGATGGGTGATCTTGGGGTTGCCGGTCTCGCCAGGGTCGCCGGGCCCCGGTCCCATGACCACCACGTCGTACCCGTCGAAGGAGTACTCCTCGTCGAAGCGGCGCACGGTCACCGCAAGCCCCAGGGAGCGCAGTTGGTGAGCGATCATCGAGGTGAACGTGTCCTCGGCGTCGACCACCAGGACCTCTCGCCCCGCCAGGTCGGAGTGTGGCCGGCTGCGTTCGCCGGCCTCGCGCAGCCAGAAGTCCGCGATGCCGTCGTTGCGGCTCGCCAGGGCGGCGCGTACGCCGGGGTGGGAGGCGAAGCGGGTGCCGGTGCCGTCCTCGAGGGCCGCGATCAGACCAGCGGCCTTGGCCCGGGTCTCGGCCGCCTCGGCGACCGGGTCCGAGTGGCGTACGAGGGTGGCGCCGACCCCGATCCGCACCCGCCCCCCACCGTCGATGTCGGCGGTGCGGATGAGGATGGCGGAGTCCAGGGCGCGTGCGCCGTCGGCGTCGCTGCCGATGAGGGCGGCGATGCCGCTGTAGTAGCCGCGGCCCTGCGGCTCGTGGCGGGCGATGACCCTGCAGGCGCTCTCCAGAGGGCTGCCGGTGACGGTCGGCGCGAACAGCGTCTCCCGCAGGATGTCCCGCACATCGCGGTCGGTGCGGCCCTCGATGAAGTACTCGGTGTGCGCGACGCGGGCCATCTCCTTGAGGTACGGACCGGTGACGCGGCCGCCCTCCGGGCAGATCCGGGCCATCATCTTCAGTTCCTCGTCGACGACCATGTACAGCTCGTCGGTCTCCTTGCGGTCGGCGAGGAAGTCCATGACCTCGGGCAGGCTGGGGCCCGTCGGCGGATAACGGTAGGTACCGCTGATGGGGTTCATGACCGCGACGCCGTCGCGCAGGCTGATGTGCCGCTCGGGCGAGGCCCCGACCAACGTGCGGGTCCCGGTGTGGATGAGGAACGTCCAGTACGCCCCGGTCTCCCGCCGCAGGAGCCGACGGAAGAACGCGAGGGCGCTGTGCGGGCCGTAGTCCCCGATGTCGGCGACGAAGGAGCGCTTGACGACGAAGTTGGCACCTTCGCCCTCGCCGATGGACTCCTTGACGATCCGGCGTACGGTGTCGGCGTACGCGTCGTCGTCCACGTCGAAGTGGCCGTCGGTGAGGGGGGTCGGCACGTCCGGGATACGGGCCAGCGCGTCGGCGAGCCGGACGGTCTCCTGGCCGGTGACGGTCATCGCGATCAGCGGCGCGCCGTCGTCCGCGGCGGCGAAACCACGCTCGGCGACCTGCCGGTAGGGCACGACTGCCAGCACGTCGTGCCGTGCCCCGGCCGGACCCGCCACGGGGTCGGGCAGTTCGAGCTCGGCGAGCGAGGCGGCCTGCGACAACTCGCCGACGAGCACCTCCAGCAGGTCGGGCCCGGTGGTCTCGGGACGGTGGAGCAGGGCGTACGGACCCGGCCGCTCGTCCAGGACGCGGTCCAGCAGGTCGTACGGTGCGGGGGTGACGGGGCCGCTCATCCGATGACCTCCTTGGTGGTGACGACCATGGCGCAGCGTTCGGCCGCGTACCGCAGGGCCAGCCGGTGGTACTCCTCGGAGAAGTCCGCGACGGCGTCGGCGACGAGGAAGGGCTGGATGTCGTTGGTGTACGCGTCGACGGTGGACATCAGGACGCCCACGTGGGCGTACACCCCGCACACGATCAGCTGGTCACGGCCCGTGGACCGCATGCGCCGCAGCAGGTCGGAGCGGAAGAAGGCGCTGTAGCGCCACTTGGTGAACCGCCAGTCCCCGGCGACGGGCGCGAGTTCGTCGACGACCTCACGGTCGGCGGGCTCGGTCCGCATGCCCGACCCCCAGAAGTCCCTGAGCAGGCCGCGGTCCTCTTCGCTCATGCCACCGGGCTGGGCGGTGTAGGCGACCGGCACGTCGTGCTCGGCGCACCACCGGCGCACCTGCGCGGCGTTGCGCACGAGTTCGGTGCGTACGGCGTCCGGGAAGGGTCTGAGGAAGTAGCGCTGCATGTCGTGGACGAGCAGGACCGCGCGGTCGGGGCTGATGGTCCACCGTGCGGTGTTGGGGGGCAGGTCGCCCGCGGTCGGAAGCGGGTAGGGGTCGATGGGTGGTATGCCGGTCATGGCCCTGGGCTCCAGTTCCTGGGGGTCGCTGGATCTCTCGTGGGGGGCAGGGGTGCGCGGCCGACGGCGGTCAGCCGGTCCAGGCCGAGACGGCGTGCAGTGCCTGGCCAGGGTTGAGCCGCGGGTCGCAGAGGCTCGTGTACTTGTCGCCGACGCGCAGCAGGCCGGCCTCGTCGGAGGCGCACTCGGTGACGTCGTCCGGAGTGGTCTCCAGGTGCACTCCCGCGGCGACGCCGCCCGACGCGGCGACGGCCAGCTGGAAGTCGCGCACCTCGCGCACGATCGCGTCGACCATGCGGGTCTTGGTGCCGCACGGGGCCTGGACGGTGTTGCCGTGCATCGGGTCGGTGAGCCAGTTGACCGGGTGGCCCGCGGCCCGTACGGCCTCGACGAGCGAAGGCAGCCGCTCGGCCACGGTGTCGGCGCCCATCCGGGCGATGAGGGTGAGCCGTCCCGGGTCACGGGCCGGGTCGAGCCGTTCGCACAGGGCGACCAGCTCCTGGGGGGTCGTACCCGGGCCGACCTTGCAGGCGACCGGGTTGAACACCTGGGAGAGCAGGGCGACATGGGCGCCCTCGACCTGGCGGGTCCGCTCGCCGATCCACGGCAGGTGGGTGGAGCTGAGGTAGGGCAGGCCGGCATCGTCGAGGCGCAGCATGGGCACTTCGTAGTCGAGGAGCAGCGCTTCGTGGCTGGTCCACACCGGTGCCTCGATGCCGGTGCCCACCGTGGGGCCCTTCCAGCCGAGGTGCTCCACGATGTCGTTCGCGGCCATGTAGCCGGCCAGGATGCGCAGCGGATCCGGCCGTCGGCTCTCCGGGTCGGGCTCCGAACCGTTGACCATGTCCCCGCGGTAGGAGGGGACTTCGACGCCGCCGCACAGCTCGGTCGGTCGGGATCGCGGCTTGGCGAACTGCCCGGCGATGCGCCCGATCCGTATGACGGGCTTGTGCGTGGTCAGGCGCAGAGCCCCGGCCAGCAGGTCCAGCACCGCGGTCTTGCGGGCGACATAGCCGGGGGTGCACTCGTTCACATCCTCCGCGCAGTCGCCGGCCTGCACGACCAGGGCCTCACCTGCGGCGGCCCGGGCCAGGTGGGAGCGCAGGGTGCGGATGTTCTCGGCCCTGACGAGCGGGGGGCGCGCCTCCAGGGTCTCGCGCACGCGCCGGACCTGCGATGCGTCGCCCCACTCGGGCTGTTGCAGAGCCGCGCGGGTCTCCATTCCGCGCAGGACTTCCTCCATTGTTTGCTCTCCCATCACGAGAACTCGGTCAGGTGGGTATGCCTTCACGCCGTACGGCGGGCACGGGGATTCCGAGGGCGCGCAGCTGCTCATTGGGGTTCATGAACTCACGCTGCCGCTTTATCTTGCCGTCCTCGAACTCGAAGGAATGGAGGAAGTGGTTCTTGTAGTAGCCCTCGGGGTAACCGGGGAAGACGATTTTTCCTTCACCGTCACACTCCACCCAGAAGAAATTCGGGTCCTGCGTCTCGAAGATTCGGACGTTCTTCCACTCCCAGTCCGGGAAGCACTTCAACGACCACACCGCGTGCTCGCCGAGCCGCTCCCGGCCGTGCGTCATGATCGGCTTCCCGGTGTCGTTGGTCCACAGGCCGCCGCTGCCGTCCTCGGTGAACAGCAGATGGCGCCCCAGCCGGTCCTCACCCTTGGTGTTCATGTACTTTTCGACGATCGCCCGGTTGTGACGGCGCAACTCCACCTCGTCGGCGAATTCCGCAGGCAGAACAAATTCGGGCATGACTGGGTTCTCCTTCTGTGTGAATGGCGGCGGACATCCGGTCGGACGGATCGGGGAAGTACCGCGATGCGGACTCCGTAAATCCTAGCCAGCCACCGGCTGTGCGGGAAGAAATATTCGCACGCATTTGCACAGCCGGAAGAAGCGAAGACGTCCGTGCGTACGGCGAAATCCCGTCCTGGATATGGGCGGGCTTTCCCGTGGGGAAACGAGGGCCTCGGCACGAGCCGGGCGCAGGGCCGTTGCGGGGTTGTGGGGGCTGAGATCAGGACCGGGTCAGGGCCGGGATCAGGCAAGGCCGAGCCCCGGTACGGTCAGGACCGAGTCGACCGTCTCGGCCGGTGTGCGCTCCCGGACGTCGACCGCCACCCGGGCCACCTCTGCGTACAGCGGCCGGCGGCGCTCCATCGGGGCGCGGCGGCGACGCGGGCGTCGGCTCACCTCACCGGCGGGCAGCGGGCGCCCGTGCCCGTCCTCGTCACACAGCCGTCGTACCGCGTCGGCGGCCGGGGGCGAGGTGGACGACGGGCGACTCGGCCTGCGGCGCTCGGGTGCCGGGGTCGAGGACCGCGCCGCCGCCGAGAACGAGCACACCCGGATGCCCGGCGACGGCCGCGCACAGCGCACCGACGGTGGACCTGCCCGCGCCGGGCGGCCCGACCAGGACGACCGCGGGCACAGCGCTCATCGGATGGTCGGGGCGTCGAAAATCTCCGGGTCCACCGGGTCGGCCGCCATCACCTTCTCCCACTTCGGCCACTCGGTGTTCCCCACCGTGACCGCCACCGGGGAGCCCGGGGTCAGCCCGTGCCGCACCCCGCCCGGTGAGGCGACCTCGTCGCGCTCGGACTTCATCCGCGCGCCACAACCATGGCCAAGACGCCGCCTCGCCGGCTGGTCCGCCACCCTGTCCGTGGTGATCGGCACACCGGTGGGAATGCCCTCCGGCGTCGCGACGAGTGCGGGGCCGTGGGACTCCCCTCGGTCAGCCGGCGCACCCTGCTCACGCCGCGCCCCTCGAGGAGCGTGCGAGCGCGTCCGCCAGGGCGTTCCACTCCTCAGCGCGCCGTGCCGCCAGGACGCGTATGTGCGGGGTCCAGCGCTCGGGAAGCGCCGCCACGATCTGCTCCCACTGGCCAGGCGTGAAATCCGTGGTGAACAGAGCCCGCAGCAGCAGTCGGCCGGGTTCCGTAGCCTTCAGCGAGGGGTCGTTGGCCAGCTTCCGCAGCGCCGCGCCGCCCGGTGTGCACAGCGGATCGTCGTGCTGCCGCCGACCGTTCGGACGCTGCCGCCGGAGGGCTCGCGGGAGGGTGGCCGCGAGCTTGACAACCTCGTGCTGTCGCTCGGGTACCGGGTCCTGCCCCCGGCTCAGCCGGTCCCGTACGTCCCTGACGGTTCCCGTGGACAGCCCGGACTTCCGGGCCAGTTCCCGCAGGGAGGCCCCGGGGTCGGCGGCCAGCAGAGCGGCGACGAGCCGACGGCCCTCGGCACTGTTGAGCGGCCGCACGCTGCCGTCCCTGCCGACCCGGGTGTGCGAGTGCGGAATTTCCGCACTCGCACACCTGCGGAGCTTGCCCACCGTCTTGTCGCTCAGTCCGGTGCGCTCCGCGATGGCCCGGTCGGACCAGTGAGGGTGGGAAACCAGGATGCGGGCGGCGGCAAGCCGGCGCTCGGCCCGGGTCAGCGGGAGGCCGTGGCAGAGGTTCAACTGCACGGACAGGACGTATGCGTCGGCCTCGCCACCGTCGAAGAACCGGACCGCTATCTCCCGGTGTCCACGCAGGCGGGCGGCCGCGAGCCGGTGCATACCGTCGATGACCCGCATGGTCGGCCGATGCACCAGGATCGGCTCGAAGTCCTGCTCGCATGCGGCGAGTTTGCGGACGTGACTCTCGTCCTGCCGCTGGGCGCGCGGCGAGTCGGACGGCTTCAGTGCCGCCATGGGCACCGACTGGGGAGGTGCTGCGACGGCGGTGGGTATTCGGGCGGCCGGTCCGTTGGCGACGTTCACGAGAGCGCTTCCCCCTTGGCTGACGAAACTCCGCTCCATATGCTGCGCGCCGATGATCGTGCGTTACGCGCTGAGACGCGCCAAGGACGCACGCCATACTCCGTCAAGTGCGCCGGAGTGCGTCAAGTCGAGCTCCGACCTGCGGGTTCAGCCGGGAAATGCCTGGTCGGCGGGGGCCGGAGAAGGTCCTCACGCAGGATCGGGAACAGGTCGGCGAAGGGGGCGGGCCCGTGCAGAACCCTGTGCTCCCCGCTGTCGTACAGGGCTGTCTGCCCGTGGGCGAAGAGCCAGTGACGGCCGCCGGGTGCGTGGGCGGTGGTGTGGCAGGCGTCGACGCCGTCCGCGAAGACAGTCCCGGACAGCCCCGGCCAGTACGCGGCGAGGGGCTGGACGGGCAAGGTGACGCGACCGGCGCGCGTGTCGTACTGCAACGCCCGGCCCTTCCGGAAGAACCAGAAGAGGCCGTCCTGGGGGCCGGGCGGGCAGACCGCGTCGACGCCCCGCGCGAACTCCGCCGCCGCGCCGGAGAACCGGAAGAGGTCGCCCACGGCGCACGGCCCCTGCAGGACGACGCCCGCGACGCTGTCGTACTGGACCACTTGGTCGCCCGCGAAGAACCAGTGGTACCCGTGAGGCGTGTGATACGTCGTGTAGCAGGTGTCGGCTCCCCGGGCGAACAGCGTGCCCGCGAGGTGGGGCCAGTACCGGTCGAGCGGGGCGGCCGGCCGTACGACGGCGTCGTCCGCCATGTCGTACAGGAGGGCGGTGCCGCCGCCGAAGAACCAGTACCGGGCCTTGTGTTCGGCATCGCGGCACAGGCCGGTGATGCCATCGACAGGCGTACCGCCGGCGGGCACCGCGGACAGCAGTCGGAGGACGAGTGCACCGCTGTGGGTCATGATCTCTCCTGGTGGACGGAGTTGGTGACGGCTCGCCCAGGATCGCCGATCCCACTGGCTCGTGAACGAGCCGTGGGCGATGTCTGTCAGGTTCGCCCGCGGATCGGCGGGCCGTCGCCGCGGACCTGACAGAGTTCGCGACAGGTTGTTGTGCGGCCGGGGCCGGCGCGGGCAGAGTCAGCCGGGTGAGACGGGCAGCACGCCGACGCCGAAGCCCGCGGTTGCCATCCCCCGTCGACCGCGGTATCGGCTCGAGGCGGCGAGCGCGCCCGGGACCGGTTGTCGGTGATCGGTTCCGGTGTGGCGGCCCGGGCTCTGCCGGAAACCGGCGGATCGTCCGGGCACCCTGAATCGCCAGCCGTGCGGCGGGATGTCGCAGCCCCGCCGCACGGCCTGTCACCTGCGCCCGGCTGACCAGCACGACCCGGATCACCCCCAGGTCGGACGCCCCGGTCACGGAACCCGGCGGCAAGGCGGCGCGCACGCGGCCCCGCCACGGTTGCGGCGCCCGGGAGACGGTCGCCCCGCGCGCCAGGGCCAGGCCCCGGTGACCGAGACCCGACCGTTGCTGGTCAGTGAGCCGTGAGGAGTCTGCGACCAGGCGGGTTCGTCGACGCGGATGACCACCGGCTCGGCGCCGCTCACCTTCGCCTGTCAACAGCACGCGCACGACCTTCCGCGAGTTCCGTGACTTCGTGCCGGTCGGGGGACGCTTCGTACGGTCGTCAGGAAGTGACCGTGATCTCGAGGAGGATGTGCTCGATCGTCTCGGTGCCCTCGGGAAAGGCGTGCCGGCACAGCACGTTCAGCTCCCGGCCGCAGTCGGCGGCCAGTTCGTGGAGCCTGTCGAGATCGCCTCGGTCGCTGAACTGCAGCAGTGCCCTGCCGCCCTCGGTCAGCAGCAGCGGCGCCTCGGCCAGATAGCGCCGGTGCGCCTGGTACCCCGGATCGATGTACGCGGCCTCGTGTTCCGTTTCGTAGCGGTACTCGGCCGGTGCCAGGACGAAGTTGGAGTGCCAGTAGACGGTGTCGAACCGATCGTCGGCGTCCAGCGCGGAGAACAGGTCGCTGTGCACGACCCGTACACGATCGGTGACCTCGTGCCGTGCGGCGTTCATCTGCGTGTTCTTCACGGCACTCAAGCTGATGTCGGTGGCGACCACGCGGGTGCAGCCGGCCAGTGCGGCGGACACCGCGATGACACCGGTCCCGGAACCGACGTCGAGGAACGATCCTTGACTACGGAACCGCGGCTCCCCGCCTCCGACAAGTCCGAGGATCTCCAGGGCCACACCCGTGGTGGCCGAGAACGGCGGCGCGAACACGCCGTCGAGCAGATCCCATTCCCGGCCCGCCATCGCAAAGGTCTTCGGCCGGTCCTCTCGGGTCAGTGCGCGTCTGCTCCGCTCCAGCGACCGCACATAACTCTTCAGTTCTGTCATTTCCGCCCCTTGCAGACCGAGGGGTGCCTCGTCCCAGCTTCCCCCAGCCATCGTTTCCGAGCGGCGGATCTTCAGGAAGGTGCTCCGGTGACACCGCACGGCCGTCTCACAGGTGTCCGGACCACACCTCAGGCAATCAGGGAACCCGATTCCGCTTGACCAGCGCAAACAAGCCTCCTTACGCTCTTCGAGCCTGATCTGGTCTCTGTGTGGGGGGCATCGGTTGACGCCAGAGGACGCATGGACGGATTCTCCGGCACTGGCAGTCCTGGGGCTCCTCGCCCGGGAGGCACCTCCCGCACGGCTGGAGGAGCTGCTGCGGATCGCTCGGCAACGGGGCATGCCGCAGGAGCGGTTGGTGGAGCTGGAGCAGGCGGTGCGGCTGGCGCTGGACGTCCACACATCGGTGGAGCAGCGACGCAGACGCGAAGCGGGACTCGCCGCCCTGATCGACACCACGCAGGACATGGCGTCGCGCGACGACCTCGACGACCTGTTGGACATCATCACCAACCACACCCGCCGGCTGCTCAACTTCGACATGGCGTACGTCAGTCTGCGGCTGCCGGACGGCGGCTCGTACGTACGCAACTCCGACGGCGAGACCACCGCCAACAGCGTGGGCCTGGAGATAGAGGACGGCTTCGGCCTGGGCGAGTGGGCGCAGACCCGGCAGGCGCCCTTCTGGACCTCCGACTACCTCGGCGACGACCGGTTCCCGCACTCGCCGGCGATCGACGAGGTGGTCAGCTCCGAGGGGCTGCACGCGATCCTCGCCGTGCCGATGGCGCACGACGGAGAACCCATCGGCGCTTTGTACGGGGCATCACGGGAGATTCGCCACTTCACCCCCGACGAGGTCAGTCTGCTGCGTTCCCTGGCGGTCCTGTCGGCGTCCGCCATAGCGGAGACCCGGCGGGTGGACCGGATCCAGGCCGCGACGGCCGAAGCGGAGAGCGAGAACGCCCGCCTCGCCGCGCACGTGGACCGGCTGCAGCATCTGACCGGGGTCCAGAACCGGCTGGCCGGGCTGGTGCTCGGGGGCGGTGCCCTGCGTGACGTCGTCGAGGTGGCCGGGGAGGCGCTGAAGGGCGTACTCGTGCTGCGGGACGCCGACGGACAGACTCTGGCAGCCACCGGTGACCTTCCCTCGCTGGACGCGGACCAGTTGGTCAAGGCGCTCGTGAACTCCCATGCCGCGGGTGCCCCGGTCGCCGTCGCGGACACCGTGTGGGCCACTCACGTCACCACCGGCGTCGAGGCCCCGGGTGTCCTGCTGTTACGGAGGAGCACCCCGCTCACCGACGAGGACGGGCGGCTGCTGTACGCCGCGGGCCGGACGGCCGCGCTGGTGCAGTTACTCGGGTACAGCGCCGGGGCGGCGTCCGGGCCCGCGCGCGACGAGTGCCTGGACGACCTCCTCACCGCCGCACCCCAGCCGCCGCGAGGCATGACCGAGCGGGTGCGGCGGCTCGGCCTCGACCCGGGCGGACAGCACGTCGTCCTCGTCGTCCGCCCGGAGGGCTCCAAACAGGGCGAGGCCGCCGTGTGGGCCTCGTCCTACTCGTACCGGCATCGCGGACTCAAGACCGTCCGCGGCGACTGCCTGGTCCTGCTGCTGCCCGACACAGACGCTTCGGCGGCGGCGCGGGCAGTGGGAGACGAGCTCTCCCGCTTCCTGGGACATCCCGTCACGGTGGGGGCCGCCGGCCCGGCCGTCGGCCTGGCCCCGGTCGCCGAGGTGTACCAGGAGGCGCACCGCTGCCTGGACACCCTGGTGGCGCTGGGTGTCGCGGGTGGTGCGGCGGCCGCGCGGGACCTCGGGTTCCTCGGGCTGCTGCTCTCCGACGACCACGACGTCGACGCGTTCATCGGATCGGCCATGGGGCCGGTGCTGGATTACGACCGGAAGCGCTCCACCGAACTCGTCCGCACCCTGGACGCGTACTTCACCTCGGGCAGCAGCCCGACACGCGCGGCCGGTCACCTTCATGTGCATACCAACACCGTCTCGCGCCGCCTGGAGCGGATCACCGAACTCCTGGGCCCCGACTGGCAGAAGCCCGTGAACGCGCTGGAGATCCAGTTGGCCCTGCGCCTGCTGCGGGCCCGGGACGCGGTGTACGGGCGCACCGCCGCGCTTGACGACGGCCGGACCGACCGGACGCGGGCGGAGGTCCCGGGAGCGATGGGCGACCGGCACCACGGCGCGCGGTAGGGCCGACGGAAGCCGGACAGGTGACCGACAGCCGCCGCAGCCGGGCCACCCGGTACGGACGCCGTGCCGGTACGGACGCCGTGCCGGTACGGACGCCGTGCCGGGCCAGGGCCGTCACGCGGAGCGTGGCGCGCAGTCGGCCAGGCCGCCGAACCTGCCGTCACCCGCCAGTGCCACGACCGCGTGGGCCGCGGAGGCCAGCGTGATGTGCCGGTGCCAGCCCCGGAACGACCGCCCCTCGAAGTCCTTGACGCCGACCTGCTCGCCCACCTCCGCCAGGTCCCGGCGGGCCCGCGCGGCCAGCTTGGTCATCCGCAGCAGCGCGCCCGCCGGTACGGAGGCCATGTTGGTGACCCACATGGCCGTGGGCGAATGGCCGCCGTCCTCCCACTCGCCCAGCAGGACGAGTTCCCCGGCTCCGGCACCGGTGCGGCCCGGGCGCGCGAACGTGCTCGCCGCACCCACGCGCACCGCGACGGCCACCGAGGCGCGCCGGGCGTGGGGGGGTCCGGCCGGGTCGGCCCACTCGACCCGGCGGCCCAGCCCCCGCACCGCCGCCAGGATCTGCTGGGCACCGAGTGGCCCCGCGCCGTAGCCGGGCAGCGCGGGGTCGCCCACCGTGAGCGGCGACGCACCGCCGGCCCGCACGATGACCGGCACACCCGCGCGGGTGAACCGGCCGACGGTGGCCGCGATACGGGCGACGTGGGCGTTGAGCACCACCGGCCGCACCGGCACCCGCCAGGACGTCATCGCCGTCAGGACGGCGGCGGAGGCACACTCCTCCTCCGTCTCCTCGGAAACCGCCTCAGGGATCTCGGCCCGTCGCCGCCGGTTGTCGTCCTGCACCCAGGTCTCAGGAAGGTGCAGCCGCCAGTGCACGGGTGCGCTGAAGGTCTCGGAGGCGTACCAGACACCGAAGGCGTGCTGACCCCGGAACGCCTGCCCCAGACAGGGATCGAACACTCGATCGACACCGACGGACTGGTGGCCGGCCTTGAGGATCGGCATGGACCGCACCACCCAGGCCTGAGGGGCGCTGACCTGCTCCAGATGAGCGGCGAGCGCCTCCCGTACCGGCATCCAGTCCCAGGTGGAGCTGCTGATGAAATGGTGCAGGCTCTGCTCGGCGGCCGGACCGCCGACATGGGCGGCGACGTTGCGGATGGACTTGCGTCCCCTGGCTCTCAGCAGGCCGCGCAGGTACTGCTCGCCCTTCTGCCGCTGGTCCCGCCTGACGAACGAGGCGAACAGCACGTCGGCCAGCTCCCGGGTCAGCTCCTCCCGCACGTCCACGAGACCGCCGGCGGCGAGCCGCCGACGAGGCCCAGAACGCGCATCCTGTCCTGACACGCCCATGAGTACTCCCCCTTTGATGCCGTACCGACGGTCCGTGCGCCGACTACAACTCTGACCGCCACCGGGCCGGTGCACGAGGTGCGGGGGACCCCGAAGCACCTCCTCCACATGGTCGCCCAGCCACCACCGGCCGCGACGGCACGCCTGTCCGAAGGCCGGACGGCGAGCGGACCCGACATGATGCGGGCGGACCCGACACGTCGGAGGTGCTCCGGCCACACCACCCGGGAGCCGCACCACAAGGGCCGCCCTCAAGTCCCCGGGCACGAAGCCAAACCTCGCAGCGGGCGTCCGGCACACTCACCCGCGGCACGCTGCAGGAGGACTCCTCCGGGGACAAGGTGCGCATGCCGCTGCTGAAGCGGCTGGGCGGACGGTTCCAGGCGCCACGGGAGACGAGCAGCCTGGGCCAGCAGGGGCTGCGAGCGTGCACAGATCCGCAAGCGCCAACGCCGGGCAGCCCGCGCGCCCAAGGGCAGCGACCGCAAGACCGCCGAGTACGCCAAGGCCGCCCGC